>JAAZNF010000039.1 GCA_012798435.1 Myxococcales bacterium
CCGCGCAAAGCTCCTCCCGCCGTCCAGCGAGCGCCGGTCGCCCGCCCACGCCACGTCCGGGTCCTGCGGGTGGAAGGCCACCCGCCAGTACCAGTTCTCGACCTCGTCGACGATCTCCCAGGTGCGCCCGTCGTCGGCGGTGCGGACCAGCTTCTTGTCGAACACGTCGCCGGCCACGGCCAGCATCTCCCCGGGATGGCCCGGGCGGAAGTCCGCGGTGTGCTGGCTGCTCCAGGCCACCCGACTGTCGCGGATCCATTCCCAGGGAACGCCCCGGTCCTCGAACCAGTCGGCGCCGTTCTCGGTGAGGTACAGGCCGATGTCGGCGTTGCCCAGCGCGAAGCGGGCCGGATCGGCCGGGTCGAAGATCACCCCGTAGCGGGCCAGCCCGCAGTTGGCGCCGTCGTACAGGGTGGAGCCGTTCTCGAAGGCCAGCCCGTCCTGACTGCGGTAGAGCGCCGCACCCCCGCTCTGCGCGACCACGTCATTGGCGTCGCTTGCGCTCATGAGGACGAAGGCGAAGGCGCCGCTGATGTTGATCCCCCAGCGCCACTCGCGCACGTCGGCCGGGAGCGAGATGGTGGTGAGCGCGAAGGTGGCCCCGCCGTCGCGGCTGCGCATGGCGGTCCGGCCGCCGGAGCTCCCCTCGGGGATCACGTACAGGACCTGCGCGTCGGCCGGATGGAGGAACACCCGCCGCGCGTCGTCCAGGACCGCCTGGTGGGAGGCGTTGCCCGTGGTGATCCGCGCAAACGCCCCGCCGTCGGTCCCGCGGTACACTCCCGGCGCGCCGCCGCCGCGGACCACCGCGAACACCGTCCCGGCCGCGTCGGCCGCCCAGGCCACCGAGGTGACCTCGCCGTCCGGGAGCGCCGTCACCCGCGCCAGCGTGCGCCCGCCGTCCGCGCTCCGCAGCAGGCCGGCGCCGCTGGCCACCAGCACGACATCCGCGTCGTCCGGGCTCACCTGGACCTCGTACACCGGGAAGGCGTCGGTGAGCGCGGCCATGCGGGAGAACGTGGCACCGTAGTCGTCGCTCGCGTACAGCGCCGAGTCGGCGTGTCCCGGCTGATCGGGCTCGTTGTAGAGGGCCGCGTACCAGCGCCGGGCGCCACCGGCATCGACGGAGCTCGGCGCGAAGGCCAGGTTGTGCTCGTAGCGGCGGCTGTTCATGGTGGGGCCGGGCATCACGAAGTCCCAGTGGTCGCCGCCGTCCTCGGAGCGGTAGAGCCCGGCGAAGGCGGGGTTGCGCCAGTCGTAGGCGTTGTCCAGGATCAGCAGCACCCGGCCGCAGCGCACCGGATCGACCTCGATGGACTGGCCCATCTGCTGGAAGAGGCCGAGGTCGAGGGGTTTGCCCCAGCTCCGCCCGCCGTCGTGGCTGCGCCACACCTGGCCGCAGTCGTGGCTGAGGTAGATCACCCCCGGATCGGCCCGGCAGCGCGCGGCGCCCTGGAGCCACTGCTCGGCCCGCCCGCCCGGCTCGCCACGCTCGAACTCGCCCTGGGTGCGCACCGGCATGAGCCGCCAGCCGTCGAAGCCCTGCCCCGGAACCGGCAGGCTGGAGAGCGCCAGCCAACCCGCCGCGAACAGACACCCCACCCACCGCCCGGCTCGCACGCTATCCGATTGCATGATTTCTCCTCGTGCCGGAACTATAACGGGACGCCCCCCCGTGAGACAAGGCCCGGCGCGGCCGCTTTTTCCTGGACTTTGCGGCCTGGCTCCTTTATAAGTGCCCCTCTACCTGGAACTTGACTCCCCGGGACCTCTGGGGTTCTGACACAGGAGGATGGCGATGAACGGTCGGAGAATGGGATTGCTGCTGGCGCTCGTTCTGGGACTGGGTTTCTTCGGCGCGGCCTGCGGCGGGGAAGAGGCGGACGACGGCCTCCCGCCCGAGCTCGCCGACGTGGACATCCTCCTGGCGGGCGCGCCGGACAAGGCGGACCTGGCCGACGAGAAGACCGATCAGATCCCGCCCCGGCAGTTCGATCTCATCAACGTACAATCGCCCATCCGCAACCAGCGCTCGCGCGGGGTGTGCTCGATCTTCGCCACCGTGGCGCTCATGGAGCACCTGTACGTCAAGGAAGGCACCTACCGCACCCCGGACTTCTCCGAGCAATACCTGCAATGGTCGGTGAAGAACGAGGTCGGCGACTTCACCCACACCGAGGGCTCCTCGGCATCCTCCAACCTGGAGGCCATCAGCCGCTTCGGAATCGTGGAGGAGAAGGACTGGCCGTACGAGCCGTACCGCTGGACCACGGCCAACGATCCAGAGTGCACCGGCGGTGAGAACCTGCCCATCAAGTGCTATACCAACGGCGATCCCCCGGCTGACGCCCGCCAGGCCAAGAAGTGGAAGCTCCCCGCCAGCCGCTGGGTGAGCAGCCGGGTGAACTCCATCAAGGCCTTCATGGTCAACAAGAACCAGGCCGTCATCGCCGGCGGCACCTTCTACTACCAGGCCTGGAATCATGGCGCCTCCACCCTGCCGGTGCGCTCGGACTATAGCCGCAAGGGCTACGTCCTCTTCCCCAACGCCAAGGACAAGGAGGAGAGCCTCAAGAAGCGCGCCGGCCATGCCTTTTTACTGGTGGGCTGGGACGATGACCTCGAGGTCCAGGCGGTCGACGAGAACGGCAACCTGGCGGTGGACGCCCAGGGCAAGCCGGTCATGCAGAAGGGCTTCTTCCTGTTCAAGAACTCCTGGGGCACCGGCCGCTTCGGCGTGGAAAACCCCAAGGGCGACGGCTACGGCTGGATCCAGTACCAGTACGTCGAGGAACTCTCGGCGGTGGCCTCGGACGTTCCCAAGGTCGACCAGCCGGTGAACCCCGAGAACTGCGTAAACGCGATCGACGACGACCGCGACGGCAAGACCGACTGCCAGGACAGCGACTGCGCGAACGCCGACGCCTGCAAGACGGATCGCCTGGAGTACGAGAACAGCAGCGCCGCCGCCATCCCGGACAACAACCCGTCGGGCCTCTCCAGCACCCTGGAGGTCAGCCTGGACGCCACCATCGGGGCACTCGATCTTTCAGTGGACATCAACCACACCTACCGCGGCGACCTGGAGATCCGGCTGATCCACCCGGACGGCGCCACCGCCACCGTGCTGTCCCCCGACTCCAATTCGGGCGACGACGTCAAGCAGACCTTCCCGGTGGCGGACTTCAACGGCAAGACCACCAAGGGCACCTGGACGCTCAAGGTCATCGACCACGCCGCCCAGGACACCGGCACCCTGAACCGCTGGAGCCTGCGCTTCGCTACGCAGAGCCCCACCGACACCGTCACCATCGGCAGTTGCCGCCTGCTCCCGGCCAGCGCCGACGTCCCGCCGGGCGGTACCTTCTCCGTGCAGGGCCGGGTGTTCGTGGCCGGGCTCACCGATAAGACCGCAGGGACCGACCCCCACGCCTCGCTGGTGGCGCAGGTCGGGCGCGGCGCCGCGGGCTCGACGCCGGGCAGCGACTGGACCTGGGTCGTGGCCGCCGCCACCCCGGGCTGGAACGACGCCTCCGACCCCGGCCGCGACGAGTACCGGGCCAGCCTCACCGCACCGGCCGCCGCGGGGAGCTACGCCTACGCGGCGCGCTTCTCGGGCGACGGCGGCAAGAACTGGACCCTGTGCGATCTCGACGGCTCGCAGAACGGTTTCCAGCCGGCCCAGGCCGGCGTGCTCACGGTGAGCGCGCCCCAGGCCGGCGGGCTCATCATCAGCGAGTACGTGGAAGGCTCCTCCTACAACAAGGCGGTGGAGATCGCCAACCGCGGATCGAGCAGCGCCTCGCTCGCCGGGTGCAAGCTGCGGGCATACCTCAACGGCAGCGCCACCCCCTCGCGCGAGCTCGAGCTCAGCGGCTCGCTGGCGCCGAACGCCACCCTGGTGGTGTGTCACCCCAGCTCCACCCAGGGCATCCTGTCCCGCTGCCAGGTGCAGAACGGCAGCGTCACCGGCTTCAACGGCGACGACGCGCTCGATCTCGTGTGCAATGGTGCGGTCCAGGACACCTTCGGCCGCATCGGCCAGGACCCCGGCACGGCCTGGGGCAGCGGCACAAGCAGCACCCTCGACAACTCCCTGCGGCGCAAGTGCTCGGTGACCCAGGGCGACACCAACGGCGCGGACGCCTTCGATCCTGCGGCGCAGTGGGACGGCGCGGGCAAGGATGCCTTCGACGGCCTCGGCGCCACCGGCTGCTGATCGCAAGAGCCTTGGCGCACGGCGGGAGGAGGAGCATGACAGGCGGCCGCTCGGTCTTGTGCCTGACCCTGCTGGTAGTCACCGGGTCGTGCTCCCGGTCGACGTCGGTGGACGTCGGCTTCGCCCCGCTGTCCCCCGACGCGGCCGAGCAACAGCGCCTCCTGGAGCAGGACGCGGCCGAAGCAGCGCGCTACGCGCCGCATCCGTCCACCGACGCGGTGATCGAGGCCTACCTGCGCTTCAACCGCCTGACGGGAAAGCGCGGCAGCGACCCCAACGAGATCGACCAGGCCTTCGAGAGGCTGCGCCGGACGGTCATCTTCCTGATCCAGGACGGCGATGGAATGGACCGGCTGCGCCGGCTGCAACTTCAGTTGCTCTCGCAATTCGAGAAGGCGCTGGCGCAGGTGCTGACCCTGTCCGACGGGGAGGCCCGCGCGGCGCTCTTCCAGGGGACGCCGCCGCCCGAGAGCGCGCGGGAGGTCATCGAGCGCTTTCGCGAGCTGGGCGGGGACTTTCTGGACGCCGCCCGTCTGAACGGCCTGCTGCGGGTGGACGGGGACCGGCTGACCCTGGCGCCGGACGGGGCGTTCTTCGTGCGCCTGGCCTTCAAGGTGCGCTTTGCCAACCTCGCCCCCGAGGCCATCGGCCCGCTGGACTGGCTGCTCTCCGAGAGCGAGCGGCTGTGGTATCACCGCTGGGTGCTCACCCGCTCCCAGACCGCCGACCTCACTCGCAAACTGAACTCCATCGAGTACCTCAAGGCGCACGATCCCTCCTTCAACAAGGAGCGCGCCCTGGGCATCGTCCTCTACCAGCAGCGTGATTACGCCGCCGCGGCCCGTGCCTTCGAGAAGGCCCTGGAAAAATCACCCAGCGACGAGGAGCTTACGCGCTTTCGCGACGCGGCCAAGAGCCGGATGTAGCTTTTCTTTCCCGACAGGACGCTTTTCTTTTTCCGCAGAGTCCGCCGAACCCAGGATCGTGAGGTATCGTCAGGCGGGTGCGTGGAGAAGGCGGGGTTTTGGAGAACCGCTGCGAAGCTGCCCCTGCCGCAGGCACCCCTTCTGCACCACCCCGTTCACTCTCCTCACCGCGCGCCGGCTCGTGGCGCACCCTATTGATTAGTAAACATTTCCGGGGTGGCTGGCACCATTCTCTGGCATTCTCTGGGGCCCCGAAAAGCCCCCTCCGGCATTCTCATTCATCTGTTGCTTTCGCATTGGATCTTTTTACCATCACCAGGGACATCACCCCCGCCGGCCTTGCAAGCGCCGGGCAATCTCCAGCCCTTGCAGGAGGGCGTCTTCCATCGAGCCGTACTCCCAGCGCCCGTAGCGGCCGATCGGGTACACCTCGCGCGCTTCGAAGTACCGCCGCAGGCGCGCCACCGCCCGCTTGCGATGCCGGTCGTAGATGCAGTAGGCGCACGGGATGTCGAAGGCCTTCTCGACGAGCACATCCTTTGCAGAGCGGATCACCCCCGCCGCCCGCAGGTCCGAAAGCACGCGCCGGCGCAGCGCTGCCGGGTCGGGCCGCCTCCCCCGGTAGGCGAACTCGGTGTACACGTTGGCGCAACCCGGCGGGGCCGCAGCGTTCGAGAAGTGACTGGCGTAGCCGAAGCGGTACAGAAGGAACCGCTCCTCGGGCAGGTACACCCAGTGCCGCCGGTGGGGGGGCTCTCCCCGGACCCCCAGGTTGAGGTTGTACACGGAGGCGCAGCGCAGGCGCGCCGCTTCCCGCCGCAGCGAGGGCGGCAGGTCGAGGGTGCGCCGCGCAAGTTCAGAGAGCGGCAGGCAGCTCACCAGCCGGCCGAAGCCTATCTCGCTCCCGTCGGACAGCCGCAGGCGGCGCCCGCGTAGGTCGATCTCCTCCACGGAAAGCCCGGTGCGCACCCGGCGCCGGGGGATGGCGCGGGCCAGCGCGCGGATCAGCGCCTCGATGCCGCCGCGGCGCGGGTAGAGGAACGTCGCGTTGTAGCCGGCCGGGCTCTGCCGGTCGCTCACCGTGCCCAGCACGGCGGCGCGCAGGTCCGGCCGCGGCACGAACCGCCCCAGCCATTCGGTGGTGAGCACGGCGGGCGAGACGCACCACAGCTTGCGGTTGTAGGGGAGCAAGAAGTGCCGCGCCACGCCTTCGCCGAAGCGCGCCCGGGCCCAGCGCGCGAAGTCGGCGCCTGGCGAGACGCGGCGGCGGCGCCCGGGCAGGTTGGCGGCGAAGAGCCCGTACAGGCACTCGGCGGCCACCGCGGGCGGCAGGCCGTAGAAGTTCTCCTGGAACGGGTACCGGGTATAGACCCCGTGCGAGAAGATCCAGGCGTCCCGGCGAAGCTCGCCAAGGTTCCCCCGCAGCAGGCGGCGCACCAGGGCTCGCGCCTCTCTGCGGCGAAGGTGCAAAAGGTGCCCGGTGCGGTCGAAGACGAACCCGCCCACTCTATCGGTCCGGCACAGGCCGCCGAGCCGCTCCTCCCGCTCCAGCAGAACAAAATCTTGGCGAAAGGCGCGCGCCGCGCTCAGACAGCTCAACCCGCCGCCGGCGAACACGGTGTCGAAGAATTCCACGCCAGGCTCCCGCGGCTCAGCGATGCGCCTCGAGCACGTGGCGGATGAAACGCACCAGTGCCGTGCGCTGCGACTCGTCGATGCCGTCGAACTCCAGGGCCACCTCGTAGCGCTCGCCCGGCACCTCGGCCTGGCAGCGGATGACCCGCGCCAACACCACCAGGGGCCTCGTCGCCGCCTCGCCGAAGTGCTTGAGAAAACCGCTGGTGTAGCGTTGCCAGCCGGTGAAGTTCATCTCGATCTTGAGCAGCACCCCCTCGGCGAAGAACTGCCGCGTCTCGATCTGCAACCCGCCGCCGGACAGATCGCGGATGAGCGCCTGCTGGTAGCGGCCCTTCTCGGGCAGGCTGAACTCCTTGACCTGGATGAGGTCCCGCCGCGCGATCCTCGCGTAGCGCCGCCTGTCATCGCCGCTAGGGGTCATTTCGCGACTCCGGTTGACACGAGGTCTACCCCAAGGCCGCGCCCCGATCAAGACCGATGCCACGAAAGGTATTTCCAGAGTCGCGGCTGCCTACCGACGTCGCCACCATGGAAACAGAGTGGCGGCGGCGTTGACAGCAACGAGCGGCCCGGCGCATCATCGGCCAGGGAGCGGACATGGGAAAATTCTCGCAGAAGGCCACCCTGATCGTCAGCCGCGAGGACTCGGGCGAAACGCTCGCCTTCTTCAAGTTCAAGCTCCTGGTGGTCGAGGGGCCGGAGGCGGGCCGCGAGCACCTCATCGAAAAGGAAGTCATCACGGTAGGCAGCAGCCGCGGCTGCGACGTGGTGGTGGAGGACGAGACCGTGTCGCGGCGACACTTCGAGATCCGGGTCACCGAGGAGGGCCACCTCATCCGCGACCTGGGCTCGACCAACGGGACCGAGGTGGATGGCACCCGCGTGCGCGAGGCCTACCTGCACGCCGGCGCCCGCATTCGCATCGGCGAGGCGCTGCTCACCTTCCAGCCGCTGCGCGAGAAGGTCGAGATCCCGCTCTCCGCCTCCAACTGCTTCGGCCGCATGCTGGGCAAGAGCGCCCGCATGCGAGCGCTGTTCCACCTGGCCGAGCGGGTCGCCGGCCGCGACACCACCGTGCTCATCACCGGCGAGACCGGGACCGGCAAGGGTTTGCTGGCCGACGAGATGCACCAGCACAGCCCGCGCGCGACGCACCCGCTCCAAGTGGTGGACTGCGCCACCATCCCAGCCCACCTGATGGAGACCGAGCTGTTCGGGCACGTGAAGGGCGCCTTCACCGGCGCGGTGGAGAACCGCACCGGGGCCTTTGTAGAAGCCGACGGCGGCACCATCCTGCTCGACGAGATCGGCGAGCTGCCCGCTCCCCTCCAGCCGAAACTGCTGCGCGTGCTGGAGAAGCGCGAGGTGAAGCCGGTGGGGACCACCGACACCGTGCGGGTGGACGTGCGTATCATCGCGGCCACCAATCGCGATCTGCGCGCCGAGGTGGAGGCCGGCCGTTTCCGCGAGGATCTGTTCTTCCGCCTGAGCGTGTTCGAGCTCAAGATCCCGCCGCTTCGCGAGCGCAAGGAGGACATCGCCTTCCTGGCGCGGGAGTTCCTGCAACAGATCTCGCAGGATCCCGACCGGCGCTTCTCCGACAACGCCATCCGCTTCCTCGAGGCCCACGACTACCCCGGCAACGTGCGAGAGCTGCGCAACGTGGTGGAGCGGGTGGTCCACCTGGTGGACGAGAAGGTCATCGGCCAGGTCTCGCTCATGTCCACCTCCATCACCGGCGTGGGGCCAGCGCCGGTGCTGCCGGAAAGCCGCGGGCACCTGTCGTTCGCCCAGGCCAAGGAGGTGGCGGAGAAGGAATATCTACTCGACCTGTTGCGGCGGCATGGATGCAACGTCTCGGCGGCGGCCAAGACGGCCGAGATCCACCGGCAGAGCCTCCACCGGCTGCTCCGAAAACACGGCATCAAGGCCGGCGATCAAGAGATATCCGGCGAATCGAACCCATCAGAAAAAAGCCAAGCATAACAGAAACATAAAAAGTGTAGCATCTCTGTTTAATCTCATCGCATTGATTAACAAACACAATTTACGATGAGAAACTTTTTTACACCGTCAACCGCCAGGCTGTGAAGCATTTTGGTTTCACTCCTGCCTTCAACACCGCCGGCATATTTCAAAAAAACAATAAAAATCAATATATTAAACAAAAAAATATGATTGGCCCGTTTTTCGCATAAGCGATTGCTTGGCGAAGAAAGGAGGCCGGTCATGAAAACCTTCGCGTTGGTCCTCGCAGTAGCAGCGTCCCTTTTCTGTCCAGTGGCTTTCGCGGATTCGGCGCCGGGAGAGTGCAACAACGGGCTGTGCGGAACGCCCAACGAGTCCGGAGGCTCGCCATGTGTTGCGGGTGTGTGCTCCGGAGGCTGCGGCTGTGGCTCGATTCTCATCGCCAACACCGATCTCGGCGACACCTACCAGTACTCCGACGACTACGACGAGGACGGCATCGAGGACGACTTCGACAACTGCCCCTTCGCCCCCAACCGTGACCAGGTGGACGCGGACGGCGACGCGATCGGCGACGTGTGCGACAACTGCAAGAGCATCGCGAACGAATTGCAGCGCGACAGCGACGGCGACGGCCTGGGCGACCTGTGCGACCCCGACGTCGACAACGACGGGGTGCTGAACGCCCAGGACAACTGCATCCTAGTGCGCAACGTGGGCCAGATGGACACCGACAGCGACCGCATCGGCGACATCTGCGACCCGGACATCGACGGGGACGGCGTGCTGAACATCGAGGACAACTGCCCGTACGTCACCAACCCGGAGCAGCTGGCCTCCGACCCCTCGCGGCTGGGAGCGGCCTGCCAGGTGGACGAGGACCATGACGGGGTGGCAGACTTCGCGGACAACTGCCCGGCCATCTTCAACGGCGAGCAGGTGGACTCGGACGGCGACCTGATGGGCGACTCCTGCGACGCAGACATGGACGACGACGGCGTCCTGAACGCGGTGGACAACTGCCAGCGCCTGGCGAACGTCGACCAGGTGGACGGCGACCGCGACGGCTCGGGCGACGCCTGCGACAGCCGCTTCTGCTACGTGGTCGACGTGGCCGAGAACTGCCTCGATCCCGGCATGGCCTTCCAGGTGTACGCCGGCGCCGACCGCCGCGTCACCACCGGGACCCTGCTCCCGCTCAACTTCTGGGCCAACCGCATGAACAAGGGCATCGAGTACGAGTGGACCATCCTGGCCCGGCCCGAGGGCTCCGGCGCCACCATCAAGAACGCGCGCGGCGCGACCTCGCTCTCGACCCCCTTCGCCTACCACTACAAGCGCGGCCTGCGTGTGGAGTTCACGCCGGACCGGCCGGGCAACTACCGCATCGCGCTCAAGGCCAAGCTGGTGTTCCCGGACGAGCTGTACGACAAGCAGACCGCGGAGTACAGCTTCACGCTCACCGCCGAAGGCGAGCCGGCGACCGGCTGCGCCACCTCGGGCTGGGGCTCGGGCCTGTGGGCGTTGCTTGGTGTCGCCTTCCTTCTTCGCCGTAAACGCTAACAGGATTCCAATCCGGCCTCGAAGAGAGGGTCGCGCCCGCGGCCCTCTCTTTTTTGTGCATTTTTTTCACACCAGCGTCGACACAAGTGAAGCATTCAGGTTTCACATCCTGTCAGCCGCTGCTAGATGAAAAAGAAAAAATACCGTGTTTTTGAAGTATTGAGGCGATCTCCCCGCATGGCACGGTGTATGCTTTATCACAGGCAGAGAAAAGGAGGCTGTCATGAAGAGCCTTTTTATCGTCCTCGCCCTTCTGCTGGTTGCGGTCCCCGCTTTCGCGCAGGCCCCCGGTGAGTGCTCCGGCGGGCTTTGCGGAACTCCCAACGAGTCCGGCGGCGGCTGCGGGTGCGGCTGCGGCTGCGGCTCGATTCTCATCGCCAACACCGACCTTGGCGACACCTACCAGTACGCCGACGACTACGACGAGGACGGCATCGAGGACGACTTCGACAACTGCCCCTTCTCCCCCAACCGCGACCAGGTGGACGCGGAC
>JAAZNF010000040.1 GCA_012798435.1 Myxococcales bacterium
AATGATTCGGAGAAGTGATTGTCAGATGCGAGCGGTATCATCAGGTCGCCATGCGACTTCGGCCCGAAACACGGAACATGGAAAGTGGAACCCGGAACCCGCCTTTCCCCTGGTTTGACCGGCGGGAAATCAGGGTGGTACTTTTCTCGCAGAGCTGGCTGACCATCTTATCTGTCCTGGGAGCATGAAGCGATGGCTCGTCTCGAGGACCTGAAGCCGCAAGCAGTCATCAAGGGCATCGTGCCGGATGCGTTCGTGACCGTAGTGAGCGTCCAGTGGTACGGCTCAGATGCTGTGGAGCTAACCTACAAGGATCCGGCTGGTAAAGTCGCAAACCAATTGCTCTACCGACACGATGAACCCCGGCTTGAAGTCGGCGAAGTAGGCCGGCCCTGGAGTTTTGAGGGCGATGGCTTGCTGTTCAGACTTGTCTCGGAAGCCAACCGGATCCGGCTCGCCTACCTGTTCGACCCGGTTTTGGCCGTGCACACATCACTGGTGGATCCACTTCCTCACCAGATCACCGCGGTGTACGAGACGATGCTGCCCCGACAGCCGTTGCGCTTTTTGCTTGCGGACGATCCGGGCGCCGGCAAGACCATCATGGCCGGGCTGCTCATTAAAGAACTCATGGCTCGAGGAGATCTGAAGCGGTGTCTGGTCGTGTGCCCAGGGGCGCTGACCGAGCAGTGGCAAGAAGAACTCTACAAACGATTCCATCTGCCCTTCGAGATCTTGACCAACGACAAGCTGGAAGCGGCCCGGACCGGCAACTGGTTCATGGAGAACGACCTGGTCATCGCCCGGTTGGACAAGCTCTCCCGGAACCCCGATGTGCAGGAGAAGGCCACCGCTCCCGATTGCCGCTGGGACTTCGTCGTGTGCGACGAGGCGCACAAGATGTCGGCGAGCTTCTTCGGCGGCGAAATCAGCTACACCAAACGGTACCGTCTGGGGCAAAAGCTCTCCGGTGTCACCCGCCATTTCCTGCTCATGACGGCCACGCCGCACAACGGCAAGGAAGAGGACTTTCAACTCTTCATGGCCTTGCTGGACGGTGACCGTTTCGAAGGCAAGTTTAGGGACGGCGTGCACACCGCGGATGTGTCGGATCTCATGCGCCGGATGGTAAAGGAGAAGCTCCTCAAGTTCGACTGCACGCCGCTGTTCCCCGAGCGCATCGCCTACACAGTGCCCTTCAAGCTGTCTGACGCCGAGACCCGCTTGTACCACGAGGTCACGACCTACGTGCGGGAGGAGTTCAACCGCGCTGACGCCCTACAGAACGACAAGCGCGCCGGCACAGTCGGCTTCGCACTGACCGTGTTGCAGCGCCGGCTGGCCTCGTCGCCCGAGGCCATCGGTCAGTCGCTGAAACGCCGCCGGGAACGGTTGGAAAAAAGGCTGCGCGAGATCGAAGTCCTCCAGCGAGGCGCCGCCATCGCCGCCATGGAAGAGAGCCAGAGTGCGCTCGAACCGGACGACGTCGAGGACTTGGAGGAGGCTCCTGAAGACGAGGTGATCGCCGCCGAGGAACGGGTGTTGGATCAGGCGACCGCCGCCCGCTCCATCGAGGAACTCCGGGCGGAAATCGCCACCCTGGCCAGGCTCGAGTCCCTGGTGCCCGCGATCCCCAAGGGCGCCCAGGACACCAAGTGGAACGAGCTGGCCCGGCTGCTACAAGACATTTTCGGGTCGGAGCGACCCGCCGAGGAGACGCGCGAGACTCCGCCCCCCTACGGTTCCGGCGACATCCCGCCGCCACGGCCGTCGCCGAACGAGAAGCTGGTAATCTTCACCGAGCATCGCGACACGCTCAACTACCTGGAGCGGCGCATCGTTACCCTGCTCGGCCGCAGCGACGCGGTGGTGACCATCCACGGTGGTATGGGACGGCAAGAGCGAACCCGGGCCAAGGAGGCCTTCCTCCACGACCCGAGGGTCCGGGTACTGGTCGCCACCGACGCCGCTGGCGAGGGTATCAACCTGCAACGTGCCCATCTGATGGTGAACTACGATCTGCCGTGGAACCCCAACCGCATCGAGCAACGCTTCGGACGCATCCACCGCATCGGGCAGACCGAGGTGTGCCACTTATGGAACCTGGTGGCGACCGAAACCCGCGAGGGAGACGTCTACCAGACCTTGCTCAAGAAACTCGAGGAAGCGCGGCGCGCCCTGGGTGGGCAGGTCTTCGACGTGCTGGGTAAGCTCCAGTTCGAGGGCCGGCCCCTGCGCCAACTCATGATCGAGGCCATCCGCTACGGCGAGTCCCCCGAGGTCCGCGCTCGCCTCAACCAGGTCGTCGAGAGCACTTTTCAGCACGAGCACCTCCGGGACCTGTTGGAAGAGCGGGCGCTGGCGCAAGACAACATGGATTCGCGGGTGGTGTCGCGGGTCCGCGCCGACATGGAGCGCGCCGAGGCGCGCCGCCTCCAACCGCATTACATCCAGTCGTTCTTTCTGGAAGCCTTCCGCCGCCTGGGAGGAAGCGCGCACGAACGGGAACCGCGTCGTTTCGAGATCACGCACGTCCCCGCGGTGGTGCGCAACCGGGACCGGCTAATCGGCATCCGCGAGCCGGTGCTCCAGCGCTATGAGCGCATCGCTTTCGAAAAAACGCTGCTGAGCCCACCGGGGCAACCGCTGGCGGCGTTTGTGTGTCCCGGCCACCCGCTGCTCGACGCCACCATCGATCTGACCCTCGAAAGGTATCGCGATCTCTTACGCCGCGGCGCGCTGCTGGTGGACGACCAGGACGCCGGGACTTCGCCGCGGGTGATCTGCTACCTCGAACACGCCATCCAGGACGCCACCCTCACCGCCTCGGGCGAGAAGCGTTGTGTGTCGAAGCGGATGCTGTACGTGGAGATTGACGCTTCCGGCGCGGCGCGCCATCTAGACTACGCGCCTTACCTCGACCTGCGGCCCTTGCGCGCCGATGAGCCCGGCGTCGACGCCATCCTGGCCCGTCCCGAGTGCGGCTGGATCGGTGCAGAGATCGAGCGTCGGGCCCTCGGGCACGCGGTGGCGAACATTGTGCCGGCGCATCTCCAGGAGGTCCGCGAGCGGCGCTGGCAATGGATCGAGAAGGCCCGGGTCGCGGTCAAGGAACGGCTCACCAAGGAGATCGCCTACTGGGATCACCGCGCCCAGGAACTCAAGCTCCAGGAGCAGGCCGGGCGAGTGAACGCCCGGCTGAATTCGCAGGAAGCGCTAAAGCGCGCAGACGACCTGTCCGCCCGGCTGCAAAAACGGCTTTCCGATCTGGACCGAGAGGCGCAGCTTTCGCCGCTCCCGCCAGTGGTGCTCGGCGCCCTGGTGGTGGTACCGGCGGGCCTGCTGGCGATCATGGGCGGGCGGTCCTTTCCGGCCGAGGCATCCGCCCTTGACCGGCAGGCCGCGGCCGAGCGGGCCCGGGCGATAGTGATGGACATCGAGCGCGGCCTCGGCTTCGAGCCCGTTGACCGGGAGAAGGACAAGTGCGGCTACGACATCGAGAGCCGTGATCCCAGGACGGGCAAGCTGCGCTTCATCGAGGTCAAGGGGCGGACCGCGGAGGCGGCGACCCTTACGGTGACCCGCAACGAGATACTGTACTCGTTGAACAAGCCCGACGACTTCATCCTGGCCATCGTGGAGTTATTGCCGGACGGCGCGCATCGCGTGCGCTACCTGCGCCGGCCATTCCAGCGCGAGCCGGACTTCGGCGTGACCAGCGTAAACTACGACCTGGGCGAGTTGCTCGCGCGAGCGGAGGAGCCGAGATGACCTATAAAAAGAAACTCATCGAAGTCGCTCTGCCGCTCGAAGCCATCAACAAGGCCAGCGCGCGGGAGAAGTCCATCCGCCACGGCCATCCGAGCACGCTGCATCTGTGGTGGGCGCGGCGTCAGCTGGCCGCGGCGCGGGCGGTGATCTTCGCCCAGATGGTGGACGACCCGTCCTCGCTGTCGGACCTGTTCCCGACTGCGAAGGCGCAGGAAAAAGAGCGCCTGCGGCTCTTTCGCATCATCGAGGACCTGGTGCAGTGGGAAAACACCACGAACGAGGATGTGCTGGCCCGCGCGCGCGACGAGATCTGGCAGAGCTGGAAGTACACCTGCACCGAGCACGTCGATCACCCGCGCGCTAAGGAGCTGTTCGACCGTAAGAAGCTCCCCGCCTTCCACGATCCTTTTGCCGGCGGCGGCGCGCTGCCGCTGGAGGCGCAGCGGCTCGGGCTCGAAGCCTATGCGAGCGACTTGAACCCGGTGGCGGTGCTCATCAACAAGGCGATGATCGAGATCCCGCCCCGGTTCGCGGGCATGCCGCCGGTGAACCCAGAGTCGCGCAAGAACAAGGACCTCTTTGCCAACGAGTGGAAGGGCGCCCAGGGCCTGGCCGAGGACGTGCGCTACTACGGGAAGTGGATGCGCGACGAGGCCGAGCGGCGCATCGGGCATCTCTATCCCAAGATCGAGATCACCAAGGAGATGGCGAAGGAGCGGCCGGACCTCAAGCCCTACCTGGGCAAAAAGCTCACGGTGATCGCCTGGCTGTGGGCGCGCACGGTCAAAAGCCCCAACCCGGCCTTCGCCCACGTGGACGTGCCGCTTGCCTCGACCTTCATGCTCTCCACCAAGGCGGGCAAGGAGGCCTATGTCGAGCCGGTCATCGAAAACGGTGGCTACCGCTTTACGGTCAAGGTGGGCAAGCCCAAGGATGTGGAAGCGGCAAAGAACGGCACCAAGCTCGCACGTGGTGCGAACTTCCGTTGCCTGATGTCGGGGACGCCGATCGCGGGCGACTACATCAAGGCCGAGGGCCGGGCCGGTCGCATGGGCGCGCGGCTCATGGCCATCGTCGCCGAAGGCGCGCGCGGGCGCGTGTATCTTGCGCCAACACCGGAACACGAGGCGGCCGCGCTCAAGGCAAAGCCGAGGTGGAAGCCGGAGGGTGAAGTTCCCGCGCGACTCACGGGCGGGACGTGCGTGCCCTACGGTCTCTCGACTTGGGCGGACCTCTTCACCCCCCGCCAGCTCGTGGCACTCACGACCTTCTCGGACCTGGTGGGCGAGGCGATGCAGCAGGTAAAGCGCGACGCCCTGGCAGCGGGCCTCCCCGACGACGGCGTCCCTCTTCGTGATGGCGGCACCGGCGCCACCGCCTACGCCGAGGCGGTGGGGGTGTATTTGGCCATGGCAGTCGACTATGGCGCGAACTACTGGTCCGTGATCACGACGCCAGCGGAAGGTTTCATTCGGGGCACATTCGCGCGACAGGCGCTCCCGATGACGTGGGATTACGCCGAGGCGCCACCATTCGGCGGAACGAGCGGCAACTGGATGGCCGGCGTCGAGTGGGCCTGCAAAGCGATGGAGGCGTTTCCGTCGAGAAGTGCAGGCTTGGCAGCGCAGGCCGATGCCGCGGTTCAAAGCGTCAGTCGCGGCAAAGTAATTTCTACCGACCCACCTTACTACGATAACATCGGCTACGCGGATCTCTCGGACTTCTTTTACGTCTGGCTGCGCCGCGCGCTCAAAGGCGTCTATCCCGACCTGTTTGCCACGCTCGCCGTGCCCAAGGCCGAGGAGCTCGTGGCCACCCCCTACCGCCACGGCAGCAAGGAAAAGGCCGAGGCCTTCTTCATGGACGGCATGACGCGGGCCATGCACCGCCTCGCCGAGCAGGCGCACCCGGCCTTCCCGGTCACCATCTACTATGCCTTCAAGCAGTCGGAAAGCGAAAGCAACGAAGGCACGGCCAGCACGGGTTGGGAGACCTTCCTCGAGGCCGTGATCCGTGCAGGCTTCGGTATCAGCGGCACCTGGCCGATGCGTACCGAGCGCAACGCTCGATCCACCGGCATCGGTACCAACGCCCTCGCCTCGAGCATTGTCCTTGTCTGCCGCCCGCGGGGAGCAAATGCCCCCACCGCCACCCGCCGCGAGTTCCTCTCGGCCTTGAAGGCCGAGCTGCCCGCAGCGCTCGCGCACCTGCAGCAGAGCAACATCGCCCCGGTGGACCTGGCGCAAGCAGCCATCGGCCCGGGCATGGCGATCTACACGCGGTATTCCAAGGTCCTCGACGCCCAGGGCAAGCCGGTTTCGGTGCGTGACGCGCTCGCCCTCATCAACCAGATCCTCGACGAGACCCTGGCCTCCCAGGAAGGCGACCTCGACGCCGACAGCCGCTTCGCCATGGCCTGGTTCGATCAAAACGGCTTCGAGCCCGGCGAGTTCGGCGTGGCCGAGACGCTCTCCAAGGCCAAGAACACCAGCATCAGCGGCCTGGTCGAAGCGGGCATCCTCGAGTCGAAGCGCGGCAAGGTCCGCCTAATCCGGCCGAAGGAGCTGCCCGCCGACTGGGACCCGGCCACCGACCGGCGCCTGACCGTGTGGGAGATGGTCCACCACCTGATCCGGGTCCTCGATTCCGGTGGCGAGAGCGCCGCGGCCGAACTTGCACGCAAGCTCGGCAGCAAGGCCGAGACGGCGCGCGAGCTGGCCTACCGGCTCTACACAATGTGCGAGCGCAAGAAGCGCGCGCCGGAAGCCCTGGCCTACAACGCCCTGGTGCAAAGCTGGCCGGAGATCTCCCGATTGGCCAGTGGTGCCGCAAAGCAGAAGCCGGGCCAGGCGGACATGTTCGCGCGACACGAGGAGTGAGCGATGGCCATGACCAATCACGATCGCGTCGGCAAGGCGCTGGAACTGCTCCGGGACGGCCTGGCGCCATACGCGGAGCGCGAGTTCGAAAGTCTCTACCCGTCCAAGGCGCAGGCCGAGGCGCAGCGTTTCATGGGCGAAGAGCGGCCGGCGGCCAAGAAACCGGTGGCCAAGTGGGACGCCGGAGCGTTGCTCAAGCTCATGTGGGAGGCCTGGAACGACGTCTTCCGCCGCACCCTGGGTCCGGCCGAGCGCACCCTGGTCCGCGAGCTTCGGGACGTGCGCAACCAGTGGGCGCACCAGGAGACTTTTTCCAGCGACGACGCCTACCGGGCCCTGGATTCCGCCACCCGCTTGCTCACCGCCGTCTCCGCACCGCAGGCCGAGGAGGCCGAGCGACTGAAGATGGAACTCCTGCGCCTGCGCTTCGACGAGCATGTGCGCACCGAGAAGCGGAAGAGCGCGAGCACGACCATCGAGGCGACGACGCAGGGCAACGTCAAGCCCTGGCGGGAGGTGGTGACGCCGCACCCGGACGTGGCCAGCGGGCGGTACCAACAGGCGGAGTTCGCCGCCGATCTGTGGCAGGTCCATCTGAACGAGGGAAGCGACGAGTACAAGGACCCGGTGGAGTTCTTTCGCCGCACCTACCTCACGGAGAGCCTGCGGCGTCTGTTGGTGGGCGCGGTGTCGCGCCTTTCGGGTTCGGGCGGCGATCCGGTGGTGCAGCTCCAGACCAACTTCGGCGGCGGCAAGACCCACTCGATGCTGGCGTTGTTCCACCTGTTCTCGGGCCGTGCCCCGAGCGAGCTGCCCGGGGTGGACGCGCTCATGGCCGAGGCCGGAGTGAAGAGTATCCCCCAGGCGAGGCGTGTGGTCATCGTGGGCAACCGCATCTCGCCGGGAAATCCGATGACCAAACCGGACGGCACGGTTGTGCGGACGCTGTGGGGCGAGATGGCCTGGCAGCTCGGCGGCAAGAAGGCCTACGCCAAGGTGAAGCTGGACGATCAAAAGGGCACCAGCCCGGGCGATCGCTTGCGCGAGCTTTTCAAGGAGTACGGGCCTTGCCTCATCCTGGTCGACGAGTGGGTGGCCTATGCGCGCCAGCTCCACGACAATAGCGACCTGGTGGGCGGAAGTTTCGAGACCCAGTTCACCTTCGCCCAGGCGTTGACCGAGTCCGCCAAGCTCGCCAAGAACTGCCTGCTGGTCATCAGCCTGCCGGCCTCCGACACGGCCGTCTCGCCGCACGCCCAGGCCGATGATGTGGAGGTGGGCGGCAGCCGCGGCCGGGATGCGCTGGACCGCCTGCGCAACGTGATCGGCCGGATCGAATCCCCGTGGCGACCCGCCAGCGCCGAGGAGGGGTTCGAGATCGTGCGCCGGCGGCTTTTCGAGCCGCTGGCCGGACCCGAGAAATTCAAGGAGCGCGACGTGTGCGCGCGCGCTTTCGCGGATCTGTACAAGGCGCACAAACAGGAGTTCCCGCCCGAGTGCGGGGACAGCGATTACGAAAAGCGCATCCGCGCGGCCTACCCGATCCACCCCGAGGTCTTCGATCGGCTCTACACGGACTGGTCGACGCTGGTGAAGTTCCAGCGCACCCGCGGCGGGTTGCGCCTGATGGCGACCGTGATCCACTCCTTGTGGGAGAAGGGCGACCGTAGCCCGCTCATCCTACCCGCGCTCATCCCCATCGACGAGCCCCAGGTGCAGTTCGAGCTCAACCGCTACCTGTCGGACAACTGGGGTCCGGTCATCGACAAGGACGTCGATGGCCCGGGGTCGTTGCCGCTGCGCTTGGACAGCGAGATTTCGAACCTTGGCAAGTACTCCGCTTGCCGCCGGGTGGCGCGGGTGATCTACCTCGGCTCCGCGCCGACCGCGACCGCGGCACATCAGGGGATCGAGGACCGTCGCATCAAGCTCGGCTGTGTGATGCCCGGCGAGTCGCCCGCCATCTTTGGCGATGCCTTGCGGCGGCTGGGTGCGGTCGCGACGTACCTGTACCAGGATGGGACACGGTATTGGTATTCCACGCAGCCAACGGTCACCAAGCTGGCGGAGGACCGCGCCGAGCAATACAAGCGGGAGCCCGACCGGGTCATCATCGAGCTCGGTAAGCGGCTGCGACAGGATTTGCACAAGCGGGGCGACTTTGCCAAGGTCCATCCGCTCCCGTCTTCCAGCGCCGACATTCCGGACGAGCTCGAAACCCGGCTGGTAGTCCTGGGATTGGATCATCCCCACAGCAAGGATGCCGAGAGCCCGGCGATGGCGCAGTCACAGAAAACTCTCGAAACGCGCGGCACTGCGCCCCGCTTGTATCGAAACACGCTCGTTTTTCTGGCCGCAGACAAAATCCAGATGCAGGATCTGGACGAGGCGATCCGCCGGTTCCTGGCATGGGAGTCCATCTTGCAGGATCGGGAGAAGCTCGATCTCACTCCAAATCAGGTGCGACAGGCCGAGGCACAGCGGGACGTGGCGGATAACACCGTCCAGGCACGACTTCCAGAAACCTACAAGTGGTTGCTGATTCCCAAACAGAAGTCTCCGCATGACACCGTGCACTGGGAGGCGATCGCCTTGAGCGGGCGGGATGAGCTGGCTGTCCGGGCAAGTAAACGACTGCGAAATGACGAGCAACTGATCACCATGTTCGCTCCCACCAGCTTGCGAACGGAGCTGGACAACGTGCCCTTGTGGCGGGAAGACCATGTAGCCGTTCGGCAACTGGTGGAGGACTTCGCGCGCTACCTGTACTTGCCGCGTCTTTCGGACCCCTCGGTGCTGGTGGCGGCGATACGCGATGGCCTCGGTTTGATCTCCTGGCAGCAGGAGTCCTTCGCCTATGCGGATGGCTATGACGAGGCGGCGAGAAGGTACCGTGGCCTGAGAGCCGGAAAGCCCGTCAACATCCAGGGACCTGATGCGCCGGGCTTGTTGGTGAAACCGGAAGTGGCGATAATGCAGCTCCATGCCGAATCCGCACCGCCATCGTCCAAGTCCGGGGATGTTCAGGCGCCACATGCTTCTACGACTGTGGATGGAGAACCAGGGAAAGCGCCCGAACCGGGAAAGCACTTCGCTCCAACCCGCCCGAAGCGTTTCCACGGAACGGTGACGCTCGATCCTACCCGGATGGGCAGGGACGCCGGGCGCATCGCCGAAGAGGTCGTCTCGCACCTGGTGGCGCAGCAGGGCGCCGAGGTCAGAGTCACACTGGAGATCGAGGCGAGCATCCCTGGCGGTGCGAGCGAACAGGTGGTGCGGACGGTGATGGAGAATTGCCGAACGATGAAGTTTTCGAACCAGGGGTTCGAGGAGGAGTAGCGGTATTTCCATTCGTCCCAACCAGATTCAGCAAATCGTGGCCTTGGTAGTCAGGTGGTAAGGGACAGGTCGCGACCATGCCGAAAATGCGCATCATTACACTTTCCCGGCTGAACCGCGCCGTAAGCCGCGTTCAAGACGAGCTGATCCGCCACGGGTTCTGGGACGACACCTTGAGCGACGTCGATGTATATCTGGTGCCCTTGGGGACCGCCCTCGGCTGGCAACTCAACGACGGCAGCGGCGAGATCAGGATCCCCTTGGCGTCTCTCTCGCGGCTCGGCGAAGTCTTTCGCGGATGCTACACCCCTCTTGCGGACGTTTTGCGCCACGAGTACGGCCACGCCATCGCGGACACCCACCGGGGGTTGTTCCGCGCCCGCCGCTTCAGTTCCGCCTTCGGGGCGACCTACCAGAACGACACGGAGTGGGAGTTCGACCCGGAGTGCCACGTCAGCGAGTACGCGGCAAAGAGCGCCTGCGAGGATTTCGCCGAGGTGTTCATGCTGTTTCTTCGGCACCGCGGCCGGCTGCCGCAGAAGTTCGACACGCCGACGATCCGGGACAAGTGGAAGTTCGTACGGGAGCTGGGCGCGGTCTTGCGCGAGGGGCGGGCCCGTTGGTGAGCGAGGGCGTTTTTTCTCGCATCATCGGCACGCGCGGCGAGTGACGATGCAAAGCCCTCTACAAAAAAGCGTTCTGCTTCAAGGTCGTGGGGGCGGGCGCATTTCCTCCTTGCCAAGCGAGCGCGCCTCAAAGTAGAAAGCGCCGGACGAACGGGCCGCGGGTTTTCGCGGCCGCGCAAGGACGGTGCGCCCATGCAAGAGCGGTTCGTGGGAATCGACGTCGGCTCGGTGAGCGCCAGCGCGGCGGTGGTGGACGGGGCCGGGGACCTGCTCGCCTGGGCCAGCCGTCCCCACGGCGGCCGGCCGGAGAAGGTCCTCGGCGAGGTCCTGGCCGACCTCGGCGCCGGCGCGGACGTTTTGCGCGCGGCCACCGCCTCCACCGCCCGGGGCGTCTCGGCCGCTCTGCGCGTCAACGACGTGGTAGCCGCGGTGCGCGCGGCTGAGCGGCTACACCCCGGCCTGGGGGCTCTGCTCGTGGTAGGTGGAGAGCGCTTCAGCCTCACTCTGTTTCGAGAGGATGGCCGCTACCTCTACACCCGCTACAACACCCTTTGTGCCGCCGGGACCGGGAGCTTTCTGGACCAGCAGGCGCGACGCCTTGGGCTCGCGGACGCGGCCGAACTGGCTCGGCGGGCGCTGGAGAACCAGGCCGAGCCGCCGCGCATCGCCACCCGTTGCGCGGTGTTCGCAAAAACCGATCTCATCCACGCCCAGCAGGAAGGACACGCGCTGCCCGCCATCTGCGACGGCCTATGCCGGGGCCTGGCGGCCAATCTTCACGATACGCTCTTTGCGGGCGAGGAGGCGCGCGCGCCGGTGGTCTTCGCGGGCGGGGTGGCCCTGAACCGCGCCACCCGGCGCCACTTGGAGGCGCTGTGCGGCTTGGCCTTCACGGTCGATGAGACGGCGCAGGTATACTGCGCTTACGGGGCGGCTCTCTCCCTGCTCGATGCGACGCGCGGACAGGAGCGTGCGGTAGACATCGAGGATGTGGTTGCGGCGGAGCCAGCGCCGGCGGCCGCGCGAGCCTACTTCCCGCCGCTCGAGGCCTTGAAGGGACGCTACCCGGATTTCTCGGCGCACCGAAGCTACGTCTTTTCGCCACGGCAGGTCGCGCTGCCGGAGCCGGTCGAGGTGGACGACTATCGCCCGACCTCGGGAAAGCTCACGGCCTTTTTGGGTATGGACATCGGCTCGACCTCGACCAAGGCGGTGTTGTTGGGGGAGGGCCAGGAGGCCGAGCCGCCGGTGCTGGCAGGCTTCTACACCCGTACCGCCGGACGTCCATTGGAGGCGGTGCAGGGAATCTTCGAGGCCGCCCACGATTGGGCAACGAGGTGCGGGGCCGAGCTCGAAGTCCGCGGCGCCGGCACCACCGGCTCGGGACGAAAGTTCATCGGTTCATTGGTTCGCGCCGATCTGGTGCTCGACGAGATCACGGCGCACGCGCGCGCGGCGGTGGAGCTGGACCCGTCCGTGGATACTATCATCGAGATCGGCGGCCAGGACGCCAAGTTCACGAGCCTGAGCCGCGGTGTGGTCACCCAGTCCATCATGAACCACGTGTGCGCCGCTGGCACCGGCAGCTTCATCGAGGAGCAGGCCCGCCGCCTGGGTTGCCCGCTCGCCGAAATGGCTGGGCGTACGGAGGGGCGCCGCTCGCCGCTGGCTTCGGACCGCTGCACGGTGTTCATGGAGCGCGACCTCAATCAGTTCTTGGCCGAGGGCTACGAACCAAACGAGGTGCTGTGCGCGGTGTTGCACGCGGTGCGTGACAACTACCTGCTCAAGGTGGCCCGCGAGGGGCACATCGGCCGGCAGGTGTGGTTTCAGGGGGCCACCGCCAAGAACCGTTCGCTGGTGGCCGCCTTTGAGCAGAAGCTCGAGCGGCCGGTCCACGTCTCGCGCTACTGCCACCTTACCGGCGCCCTGGGCGTGGCCCTGGAGCTGCAAAGCCTGGCCGCCGCCGGCAAGCTCGGCCCCAGCGCTTTTCGTGGCCTCTCGCTGTACCGGGAGCGCATCCCGGTGCGCGGCGAGGTGTGCACCCTATGCCACAACAACTGCAAGCTGCGTCTGGCCGAGATCAACGGGCAGACGGTAGGTTTCGGCTACCTGTGTGGCCGGGAGCCTTCCGAACAGCGCTTCGTCTCGGCCAACCGCTCCGGCTTCGATCTGCTGGAGGCCCGCCGCAAACACTTTGCCTTCGAGCCGCGGCCCGGGCCCGAAAAGATCCTGGTGGGGCTTCCGGCAGCGCTGCACCTCGTGGAAGATTTGCCGTTGTGGCGGCGTTTCTTCGACGAACTCGGCCTGCGGGTGTTGACCAGCCAGGCGCTCTCGGAGCCGGTCGCGCGCGGCAAGAAACTCACCGGCGCCGAGTTCTGCGCCCCCATCTCCGCCTGGCACGCGCACGTGGCCTGGCTACTCGAGCGCTGCGATTTCGTGTTCGCACCATTCTATCTCGAGGCCGAGCACCCGCCCGAAGACCGGCGCCAGTTCTGCTACTACACCCAGTACGCCCCGGCGCTGGCGGGCCAGGCGGTCGGGAACAAAGCCCGCGCGAAGCTGCTCCAGCCGCTGATCCACGTCGGCCAGCGGAAGTTCAACTCGTACGCACGGCTCCACGCCGCGCTCCAGCCGGTGCTCCAGGGCCGGCTCGGCAGAGACGGCGTCGTCCGCGCATGGGAGACCGCCAGCGCCTGGTTCGAGGAGCGGCGCGCGGCCCTGCCAGAAGTCATGCAGCAGGCCCTGGGGGCGAAAGACGACGTCGCGGTAGTGCTGCTGGGTCGGCCCTACACCGTGCTCTCGCCGGCCATGAACGCCGGCATCCCCGGCATCTTCGGCCGGCTGGGGGTCAAGGCCTTCTCCCAGGACATGCTGCCGCAACAGGAGCCGGCGGAGCTCCGGGCGCTGCTGCGCGCCTCCAAGTGGTTCCAGAGCCGGCGCATCTTCGCCGCCGCGGATGCGGTCGGCCGGACCGACGGGCTGTACCCGGTGCTGCTCACCTCCTTCAAGTGCACCCCGGACGCCTGCACCATGGAGTACATCCGGCGCATCCTGGACGCCCACCAGAAGCCCTACCTGGTGCTCCAGCTCGACGAGCACGACTCGCGAGTGGGCTACGAGACCCGCATCGAGGCGGCCCTGCGGGCGTTTCGCAACCACCGGCAGGGTTCACGGCCCCGCACGGACCAGGCCCAGCTCTCGCGGGTGCCGGTTCGCATCAAGCGGGCCGGCGGGCGCACGGTGTTCGTGCCGCCCTGGGACACCCTGGGCACGCGGCTGTTCACGGCGGTGCTGCGCCGGACGGGCGCGGACGCGCGGCTGATCCCGGAAACCCCCACGCTGATCCGTGAGAGCCTGGGCCACAACACCGGCCAGTGCCTGCCGCTGTCCATCATCGTGCACGAGTTCATCCGGGCGGTGCGGCAGGCGAACCTGGACCCGGCGCAGACGGCGCTGTGGATGCCGACCTCCTCCATTGGCTGCAACATCTGCTTCTTCCCGCAGTACGGAAAGGCCTTGCTGGAGAGCATCGGGGGCGGCTTCGAGAAGGCGGCCATCTACGCCGGGGAACCGAGCTGCCAGGAGATCTCGGCGAGGGCCATCCTGCACTCCTTCTACGCCTTCACCTTCGCGGGCATGCTGCGCCGCATGATCTGCCGGGTGCGGCCCTACGAGAAGCACCCGGGCGAAACCGACCGGGCCGCGGCCTGGGCCATGGACCTGTTCGAGCGCACGCTGCTCGAGGATCTGCCCCGGCGCCGTGCGGTGCGGCAAGTGGTGGACGCCTTCTTGCAGATCGGCGTGGAGCGAGAGCCGCGCCCGCTGGTGGCCATCTTCGGTGACCTGTACTGCCGAGACAACGACGTGTTCAACCAGGAGCTGGTGCGGCTCATCGAACGGCACGGCGGAGAGGCCCTGTGCACTCCCTACACCGAGTACACCCGCATCATCGCCGGCCCCTACCTGCGCAAGTGGTGGCGCGAGGGGTTGTACCGGGACGTCTTGCTCACCGCGCCGTTCGCCATGGGCTTCGAGCTGCTGGAGTACCCCTTCCGTCGTGAGTTCCAGCGGGTGCTGGGGCGGCGGCCGGTGGTGCGGCGGCGCGATCGCCCCGAGAAGATCCTCTCCCGCTTCGGCGTGAGCATGTTCCACACCGGCGAGAGCTTCGACAACCTGCTCAAGATCTTCCACCTCGTCGAACGCTACCCGGAGATCTCGCTCTTCGTGCAGACCAACCCGGCCTTCTGCTGCCCCTCGCTGGTGACCGAGGCCATGGCGAACCGCATCGAGCGCGAGACGGGCGTGCCGGTGGTCACCGTGACCTACGACGGCACCAGCGCCGACCACAACCAGCGGGTGGTGCCGTACCTGGAGCTGGCGGTCGGCAAGGCCGGTGGGGTGGGGCGAGCGGCAAATCTGCCCGCGCAAGCTTCGGAGGCCCCGCGCCCGGTCGCGTGAGCGGGGTTGCGGGCGCGGGCCGCTTCAGGGGTACGGGATCTCCTCGAACTCGCCGCGCTTGTTCACCTGGAACATCCCCAGGGAATCGCGCTCGGCGGAACCCTTGCCGCAGGCGGAGGCGGGGGACTCTCGCAGGAGCTCGAAGTTCCAGGGGAGGTCGTCGGGGCCCGGCGCGAACGGCCCCGTGGCGGGGGCGCGCCGGCGCACCTGGTAGCATTCCGGGTGCTCGCGCATGTCCGGATAGCGGCACTGGAGGTGCGAAAGCGCGATGGCGTAGGCCTGCTCCTGGGAACGAGGTGTCTCGGAGATCGGGGCGGGGGGACACTCGACAACCGTCCGGGAGGTAACGGCGCACCCCGAGAAAGCGCATCCAAGGATCGAGGCGCCGAACAGCGCGACGCAGAACCCAAGAGTCGGCGCCCCGGGTCGTCGCCCTCGAGTAAGACCCCAACTTGCGATCGAGCGCGCAGGCGTTGCTGGCCCCGCGGCCGGTCGCGCCCGGTGACGGCAGCGCGAGCGAGAAACGATTTTCCGGAAGAGACGGCTCATGGACGTCATGGATTATCGTAACAGCAGCGGCCCCCGAGCCAGGCCTCGGCCTGCTCAGGCAGGAATGCCATGTTATCCTTTCCTCGCAGCAAGCACGTACCCCAGTCCTTGAAGCGGTCCTCGTCGTTGGGGCGGAGGAAATCGCAGGCGTGACAGGTGCCGAGATCGCAGGCGTAGCAGGCGTACGCCGCCCCGCCCGCCAGGTGGTAGGCCGGTGCGTCGGTGTAGTACTCCTGGACCCACTCGGCCATGTTGCCCACCATGTCGAACATGTGGTTCCCCGCGGTGCACTCCGAGAATTCGCCCGTGTGCGAGAGCGTGCCGGGAGAGCCCCAGCCCTCGTTGCACATGCCGGCGCGGTATTCGAGCCCGTACGGCAGCAGGCGCGCGTCGTACCCCTGGCAGGCGCTGTTCCATTCGGGTTGCCTGCACAGGCGCAGGCCCTGGGCCTCGCAGGCGCGCTTGGCGCGGTACCAGCTCAGGTAGCCGGACGGGAAGATCCCCGGCAGCGCGCAGGCGTACAGGGTGACCGAGGGGTTCTCCGGCCCCGCCGGCCAGCCGGCCGGGTAATCGTCGGCGTCCACCCCGTACTGCCGCCCGGTGCAGTCGGGGTTCTCGAACACGCCGATCTCGTAGGCGGTCATGTAGGTGGTGGGAAAGAAGGTAGTGTTGAACCGTACCAGCACGCCGCCGCGCTCGTCGGTGAGCCCGTCGCAGTTGTTGTCCCGACCGTCGTCTCTCTCGGCGCCGCTCTCCGGCAGGTACGTCGGCGCCACCTCCTCGTCGGTCGCCCCGTCGCAGTCGTCGTCGAGCCCGTCGCAGACCTCGGCGCTCGAGCGGTCGTGCGAGCCGCCCGGCATGGTGCTACAGCGCGCGTTCCCGTCCGGGGCGCACTCGAATACCCCCTCGGGACACACGCCCTGACCCGGGCAGGGTTCCCCCAGGTTGAAACCTTCGTCGGTCTGGCCATCGCAGTCGTTGTCGGCGCCGTCGCAGCGCTCGGCGGCGGGGACCGGGGCGTCGCACACCCAGGCGTGGTCGAGGCAGGCCTCCCGGCCGCGGCAGGTGCCGTAGCTGTTCTGCTTTTCGCAGTCGCGGGCTTGCACGTCTTCGTCGGTCGAGCCGTCGCAGTCGTTGTCCACGCCGTCGCAGTCCTCGATGCCGCCGTGGGTGATGGCGCAGCCTGGCTCGCAGCGGCCGCGGCCGGTGCAGCGGTAGCCCGAGGGACAGTCGGTGGCGTACACGCAATCGAAGACGCACTCGCTCGAGGCGATGGCGCAGTAGCGCCCGGAGGGGCAGTCGCTATCCGTCTTGCAGCCCGCGCCGGAAGATCCCGAGCAACCCGACGGGCAGGTCATTCCGATCCAGCAGGTGGCGAACCATATGGTGCCGAATCGCCTCATCACAGGAGGACTCGCTCCAACTATCCGTTGTGCAATTATTATACTAAAGACAGGACACGGTCAATCGGGCCGCCCGCACCGCAACGGTTGCACGGGTTGCGCGGCTACCGCTGGCGGTCCTGGGAGCGCAGCGTCCAGCCGATGAGCTGGTACAGCACGCGCGCGCCCACGTTGCCGTCCCACTCGTCGCCGCCGGAGGGAGCCGGGGCCACCTCGCACAGGTCGAAGCCCATGATGGTGCGGCCGCTCTCCACCACCGCCCGCAGCACCTGGCACGCCTGGAAGAACGAGAGCCCACCGGGCACCGGGGTGCCGGTGTGGGGGCAGAGCGCCGGGTCGAGGCCGTCGATGTCGAACGAGACGTACACCCGCCTCGGCAGGCTCTCGGCGACGCGGCGCAGCAGGCGGCCCCATCCCCCCTGGGCCTGGAGGGCGCGCTGGAGGTCGCTATCGAAGAAGGTCCGGATCTGGCCGCGGCTATTCTGGATCAGGCGATATTCCTCCTGGCCGAAGTCGCGGATGCCGAGCTGGACGATGCGCGCCACCCCGGCCAGGCGGGCGAAGGCGTTGAACATGATGGAGGCGTGGCTGAAGGTGAAGCCTTCGTAGGCGCGTCGCAAGTCGGCATGGGCATCGAAGTGGAGGATACCCAGGCCGGGAAAGCGTTCGGCGCAGGCGGCGATGGCTCCATAGGGCACGGCGTGATCCCCGCCCAGGATACCCGGGATGCGGCCTGCCCGCAGCAGGCGATCGGTCTTCGCGAACACCCAGCGGTTGAGCGACTCGCTTATGCGGTTGACGGCGTCGGCCGCCTTGCGGATCGCTAGCGAACCGTTCTCGGCGCCGCCGGCGGCGATGACCTTCTCGGCGAGCTTGCGGGCGGCGCGGTTCCATGCGCGGACGCGGCGGTCCTCCGGCATCAGGACGATGCCGGCCTGGTAGGGGCGGCCGATCTCGGGGGCGAAGAGCTCGACCTGCCGCGAGGCCTCGAGGATGGCCCGGGGGCCGCGGCTCGTCCCGGCGCGGTAGGAGGTGGTGGCGTCGAAGGGCACGGGCACCAGCACCACCCGCGCCTTGTCGTTTCGGGTGGGCAGGCCGAAGATGCCCGAGCCGGGCTTTGCGGCGGCATCCGGATCGAAGGTCATGTTTCACCTCGGGTTGGAGTCGGCCGCAGGGTACAACCGGAGCGCACCCTTGGCAAATGGCGGCATGAATTGCTTGGCACCTCGGGAGCGAGAACGTATAATCCCGCCCGTGGAAGGCGAGGGCCGAAACAAGCCGCGCATCACACTGGCGTTCAAGCTCACCCTGTTCACCGGTGTGCTGGTGATCCTGGTGTGCGGGGCCATGGCGTATTTCCTGGTCTTTCGCTCTGCCGAGCAGCGCACCGAGGCCATGGCCTCGCGGGTGGAGGCGCTCACCAAGATCGTCGGCGGCATGAAGGCCTCCGGCATCCAGGGGCGCCAGTACGATCCTTTCCTGGTGAAGACCCTGGTGGACCACGGCCAGGGGCTGGGGACCGACCTGTGTTTCGTGGTGTTCGAGGAACCGGGCAAACCGCCGGAGGGCGTGGTCAACCGCGCCTGCATCGAGGAGGCGGCTCCCGAGCTGGCTCGGGCCACCGCCGGCCGGCCGGAGGAAGAGGTGTTTGCGGTATTGGCCAAATGCGCCTCCCGGCAGGAGCATCTGTGGGTCCAGTCGCTCCAGGTGCGGCCATCGCGGGAGGCGCCGCTGATCTTGCGGGCCACCCTCGGTTTCTCCGCGCTTACGCTGGACCGGGAGCTGCGCCGCTCTCTTTCGGCCAACGCGGCGATCACCGGGGTGTCCGTCCTGGCCGGCCTGCTCATGGCCTTCTTGTTGGCGCGGCAGTTTGCCCGGCCCATCCGGGCGGTGGCCGAGGCCATGGGACAGGTGGCCGCGGGAGACCTCAGCCGCAGCCTGTCGGTGCAAAGCCGAGACGAGGTGGGCCTGCTGGCCTCGGCCTTCAACGTGATGACCCGCGGCTTGCGCGAACGCGAGCGCATCAAGAGCACCTTTGCGCGCTACGTCTCGGACTCGGTGGCCGAGCGCATCCTCAAGGAGGAGAAGGACATCGACCTGCGCGGTGAGTTGCGGGAGGTCACCATCCTGTTTCTGGACATCCGCGGGTTCACTGCGCTGGTGGAGCATCTCTCGCCGCAGGAGGTGGTATCGCTGCTCAACGACTACTTCGAGATCATCATCGACATCATCTTTCGCTTCGAGGGCACCATCAACAAGTTCATCGGCGACTCCATCCTGGCCATCTATGGCGCGCCGCAGGAGGTCGAGCGACCCGAGCTGCGGGCGGTGCTCACCGCGGCGGAGATCCAGCGGGCGGTGGGAGAGTTCAACTGGCGCCGCATGCAGATCGGCAAGCCGGTGGCCAACTTCGGCATCGGCATCCACGCCGGCGAGGCCATCGCCGGCAACATCGGCTCGGCCCGACGCATGGAGTACACCGTCATCGGCCGCTCGGTGAACCTGGCCCAGCGCATTCAGGCCAGCAGCCACGAGGGGCAGATCCTGATCAGCGAGAGCGTGAGAAAGAGCGTCGAGGACCTGGTGTTCACACAGGCATTGGAGCCGGTGTTCCTCAAGGGCATCCTGGAGCCGATCGAGTTGTTCGAGGTGACGAACGTGCGCTGGGACGCGCTCCCCGCGCAATTCGTTGCGCCCCGGACAGCAACGAGGAAAAGTACATGAAATCCAAACTCGCGACAGCCATCTCGGCCATCCTCCTAGCCGCCCTGTGTAGTTTGTGGGCCTGCGATCGTAACGGTCCCGAGCCGGAGAAGGATCTCACCATCGTGGTGGAAGCCGATCGCAGCAAGATCGCCCAGGAGGAGAAGGCCCTGGCCGAGAAGCGGTCGCTCTTCGAGCAGGAGAAGGAGGCCCTGGAGCGGGAGCGGCGGGAGCTCGAGCAGGCGCGCGAGCAGGCCAGGGGCGTGGATCAGGTGCAAGAGAAGCGCCTGCTGGACAGCGAGCGCCGCCTGGCCGAAAAAGAGCGGGCCATGCGCGAACGCGAGGCCTCCCTGGAAGCCGAGCGTGCCACCATCGACAAGCAAAAGCAGGCCCTGGGGGTCAAGGCGGGGGCAGCAGGGCTTCCGGGTGCCGAGATCCTCCAGCGCGAGCGCGGGCTGGCCGAACGCGAACGGGGCCTTGCACAACGGGAAGGCCTGCTGGCCCAGCGGGAGAAGTCGCTGGCCGAGCGCGAGGCGGAGCTGGCGCGCCGGGAGGCGGCCTTCCTCAAGCTGCAGGGACAGCCGGTGCGCGTACTGGCCCCGACGGCAGGCGGCGGGTCGGCGGTCACCCGACAAGCAGTGGACAGATCCCTGAAGGACGCGCTGGCACGCATGCGGCAGAAGGGGCTGTTGTGGGCCGATCTGCCGGCGGAGGTGTCAGGTGTCCAGGCCGAGGTCACGCGGGCCCTGAAGAAGAACGAACTGGCGCGCGCTGCGGACCTGGTCGAGCAACTGGACGTCGCGGTGAACGCCATCCAGGTGGACGCGGACTTCATCGACCGCAAGTTCAAGTGGCTGAACGAGCTCAAAAAGAATCGCCCGCCGGCGGCGGCGGACGCGGAGACCGTGAAGACCTTGCTACGGCGGGTCACCCAGCTGGTGGGCGACGGGCAGTTCGCCGCGGCCAACCAAGAGCTCAACCGCATCCACGCCTTGCTGTCCCGCTGAAAGCGAGGCCGCCATGTCTCGAATCACCGCAGTCGTCGTCTTGTTCGTGGCCCTGGCCGGCGTGGTGGCCGGCGCCCACTTCGCGCTCTTTCCCCGGCTCGAGAGCCTGCAAGCCAAGGAGGTCGAGGGGGAACTGCGCCTGGGCGCCCAGGTGGTCCAGGGCCTGGAGCAGAAGGCGCAAGAGCTGCTGCTAGGGAAGCTGCGCGAGCTGGCCGCCCGGCCGGCGCTGCGGGAGCTTCTGGCCCAGAAGCCCGCCGACGAGAACGTGCGCGAGGCCTGGCTCACCAACCTGCGGGCCGAGGTGGCCGCGCAGGTGGCCCTGCTACGGGACATGCCGATCCGGGACCTTTTCATCCTGGACGCCGCCGGGACGGGCCTGGTGCGAAACATCGATCTCCACTGGACCGGCAAGCCGCCCTCGGAGGATCCGGCGGTGCTGGAGATGGTACGCTCGGCGCAGGGCGGGCAGATGCGCGCCGGCGTGGTCGCCAGCGGTTCGCAGCTGCTGCGGGTGGCGGCGGTGCCTGTTGGCAACACCCCCCCGCAGGGGATCCTGCTGCTCCAGGCTCTGGTCGACGATCAGAGCGCGCGGAACTTCCGCGGAAAGCTGCCGCTGGAGATCGAGGAGATGGACGTGGCCGTGATGTTCGGCGGCGACGGCGTGGCGGGGACCTCCCTGGCGGAGGAGAAACTCGAGTGGCTGCACCAGGCCGCCAAACAGCCTCCGCTCTCGGAGTGGCTGGCGGGCAAGCGCGGCGAGGACTCGCTGGTGTTCTCCTTCGGGCCGAAGGGCCGGTTGCGAGCGGCGGCCATCGCGGCCATCGCGGCGGAAGCGGCGGAGCCGGCGTGCCATTCGCTCATCGTGATCCGGGACCTCGATGCCTTGCGGCGGCCGTTTGCGGAGCTTCTACTCTGGACCGGCGCGGCGGCCGGGGCGGCCTGGATCGCGCTGTCGCTGCTGCTCCTCGTCTTCGGCGGCCGGTTCTTCCGGGCCAGCGCGGCGCTGGAGCGCGAGGCGCTCTCGGTGTTGCACGGGGAGAAGGCGGCGGTGACCCCACGCGGGCCGGCCCTGATCCGGTCCCTCGCGGAGATCTTCAACCAGGTGCGGGAGATGGCGCCCACCACGGCCAAGCCGCCAGCGTCAGACGCTCCAGCGGCGGTCGAAACTCCTCCCGACCAGGTCCCAACGGAGACGGCCGAGGCCGTGAAGACCAGTTCCGGAGAGCCCCTGCCCACGGAACCCGCCGCTCCCGCGGAGCCCCCCACTGAAACCCACGAGGTCCCCGGCGAGGAGCCCCGCCAGGGCGAGGCGCCGGCGCCCGAGGAGGCCGCAGCAGCGGTGGCCGAGGTGCCGGCATCCGGAGAACGGGACGAGAGCGCGGCGCCCCAGGCCGGCGCCCGGGAGGACGTGGCGGAGGAGGACGAGGCCGAAGACGAGAAGACCCGCGAGGTGGCGGCCTTCTCCATGGCCATGCCGCCGCCCCCCCCACCCCCGGCCGCGCAGCCCGAGAGTGCGCCGGCGGAGGAGGACGACGATATGAAGGCGGTCTACCAGGAGTTCGTCAAGGCCAAGGAGTCGTTGGGGGAGCGGGTGGAGAAACTCAACTACGAGCGGTTCCGCCGCAAGCTGCTGAGGGAACGGGAAGGGCTGGTGGCGAAGCACGGCTGCCGCACGGTGAATTTCGAGGTGGTGATCCGTGGTGGTCAGGTGAGCCTGCGCCCCCGCATCGTGCGCTGACGGGCGCTCGAAGACACGGATGCGCTGTCCAACACCGGGTCCAGGAGAGGTCTCATGAAAAAATCGATCCGGCCGATCATCTGCATTCTCTCTGCGTTCGCCGCGGCGTCCTGCGCAGGGCCCGACCAGGCGACCCGCGATCGCACCAGTGTCGCCTCGGACGCCGAGAAGTCGCCCACCTCAGTGGAGGGCATGACCGCGGCCGTGCTGGAGATCGAGGAGGCGCTGCGCGGTGGGACCATCCGCGCGCTGAACGAGCAGTACCGGCGGCCGTACCAGCTCGATCCCCAGGACCCCTTCAAGCGCTTCCTGTACGCCTACTCCATCTCCGATCGCAACGAGGCCTGGCAGGAGCTCACCAAGATCACCAAGCTGAACGACCGCTTCTACTGGGCCTTCCTCGGCATGGCCATCATCCTCGACGGCTGGAAGGTGGACGATCAGGCCGAGGACGCCTTCCGAAAGGCGCTGGCCCTGGGGCCGCGCGTGGCGTTGGGCCAGGCGCGCTTCGGCAAGTTCTTCCTGCGCAAGGGCGACGGCCCGGCGGCCATCGAACATCTGCAACGCGCGGTGGAGCTGGATCCGAAGCGGCTTGTCTTCTTGCTCGATCTGGCGCGCGCGCAGGCGCTGGCCGGCAAGCTCCCCGAGGCGTTGCAGAGCTACCACAAGCTCACTGAACGCGATCCGGCCTCGTTCGCTGGCTTTCAGGAGATGGGCGCGGTGATGGAGAAGGCCGGCGATCGCGAGGGCGCCATCCAGGCGCTGCGGCGGGCCGCCGAGCTCGACGACAAGGCTTACGGCGTGCGCTTCGACCGCGCCCGCCTGCTGGAAGAGGCGGGCCGCCCGGAGGAGGCGCTGCCGGTCCTGCAAGACGCCTGCCAGACGGCGCCGGAGACCATGGCCTGCTGGCTCAAGCTCGCCGCCCTGGCCGCGGCGCAGGGGAAGCCGGACGTGCGGCAGCTCGCCTACGAGCGCGTGGTGGCTCTGGAACCGGCGCACCTCGAGGCCAACCGATTCCTGGGCCCGGTCTACTTGGAGGCGGGGGAGATCGAGAAGGCCCAGCTCGCCTTTCAGGCGGTGTTGCGCAAGGACGCGGCCGACGTGGAGGCGCTGTGGGGCCTGGCCCGCATCTTCGACCAGGGCGAGGAGCACTCGCGGGCCATCGAGTTCTGCGAGCGGCTCCTTGCGGTTCAGCCGGATCACGCCGGTGCGCGTGAACTCGAGAAGAAGATCTTTTCACGGTACGCCATCCTCGATCCGCCCATCGAAGGCAAGACGCCGGACCAGGTGTTCGGGCGCAACCAGGCCCACCTGTTGTCGGTGTACAAGCAGCGGCTCAAGGAGAACCCGCGCTTGCAGGGGGAGCTTTTGGTGAAGGTGCGGGTGACGGACGAGGGGACCGTCGAGGAGGCCGTCCCGGCGCAGAACTCGGTGGGTGACCCGGTGCTGGAGCTGTGCGCGGTGTGGAACCTCAAGCGCTCGAGGTTCCCCAAGGGGCTCGGAGCGACCTACGACTTCGCGCTCACGCTCCGACCGGGGGGCTGAGTGGCCCCGTCGGTCGAGAGCGGGCTGGACGTCCTGGCGGGCGAGAGGTTCCGGCGCCTGCGCGGTAGGCGGCTGGGGCTGCTCTCCCACCCGGCCTCCATCGACCGCGAGCTGCGCCATGCCTTGCCACTGCTTCGCGAGGCCGGCGCCGACCTGCGGGTGCTGTTCGGCCCCGAGCACGGGTTTTCTGGTGTGGCCCAGGACATGCAGCCGGTCGCTGGCGAGCGGCGCGGCGCCGTCCCCACCGTGAGCCTGTACGGTGCGACGGAAGAGACGCTGGCGCCCGCGCGCGAGGTGCTCGCAGACATCGAGGTGCTGCTGGTCGATCTGCAGGACGTGGGCAGCCGCTACTACACCTTCGCCGCCAGCGCACGGTACTGCCTGCGGGCCTGCCGGGACGCCGGAGTGCGCCTGATCGTCCTCGACCGGCCCAATCCGCTCGGTGGCGTGGTGATGGAAGGACCGTGCCTTCGGCCCGAGATGCGGTCGTTCGTGGGGGCCTTTGCGGTGCCGGTTCGCCACGGTCTGACCATCGGTGAGCTGCTGCGGCTCGCGGCCCAGGAAGAAAGGTGTGAAGACGCGCTCGAGGTGGTACCCATGCGCGGCTGGCGCCGCCGCATGTGGTTCGACGAGACGGGGCTCCCCTGGGTGCTGCCGTCGCCCAACATGCCCACGCTGGACACGGCGGTGGTGTACCCCGGGGCCTGCCTGTTCGAGGCCACCAATCTCTCCGAGGGCCGCGGTACCACCCGGCCGTTCGAGCTCATCGGCGCGCCCTGGCTCGACGGCGAGCGCCTGGCCGAGTCCATGAACGCGCACGCCCTCCCGGGCGTCCGCTACCGGCCCGTCGAGTTTTCTCCTGCCTTCCACAAACACGCGGGTGCGATCTGCCGGGGCGTCCAGGTCCACGTCACCGACCGGTCTGCCTTCGAGCCGTTCCTGGCGGGGCTATTCCTTCTGGCACAGGCGCGGCGCCAGCTTCCAGAAAAGTTCGCCTGGCGCGAGCGGCCGTACGAATTCGTCGCCGACCGGCCGGCCATGGATCTCTTGTGCGGTTCCGAGCGCGAGCGGCTCGCCATCGAGCGCGGCGCGGATCTCTCGGCGTTGGCGGTGGAGTGGCGCGGCGAGTGCCATGAATTCGCCAGACGCCGCAGGGAGTGTCTACTGTACCCGGAGGACGAGCCGTGAACGTCGCGCTGCTGGGTGGCTCCTTCGACCCGCCGCATCTCGCCCACCAGATGATCTGCCTGTACCTCCTCGAAGCGGAAAGCTTCGAGCAGGTGTGGCTGCTGCCGTGCTTTCGGCACGCCTTCGGAAAAACGCTGGCGCCGTTCGCGGACCGCCTCACGATGTGCCGGCATCTCGCCCGGCCCTTCGGCGGACGGGTGGTGGTATCGGAGATCGAGCGCGAGCTTCCGGGCGGCGAGGGCGTCAACCGCACCGTGGACACGGTGGCGGCCCTGAAGGCGCAGAACCCGTCTGCTCGCTTCACCTTCGTGGTGGGCTCCGACATCCCCGCCCAGGCGCCGGCCTGGAAAGACTTCGACCGGCTGCGCGGGATGGTGGAGTTCTTGGTGTTGCGCCGGCCCGGGTATGACGAGGAGCTCTTGGGCTGGAGCTATGCGCCGGTGGCCATGCCCGACGTCTCTTCCACCGGAGTCCGCGAGCGCATCCGCCGGAATGATAGCGTGCGGGGCCTGCTCCCGGCCGCCGTGGCGAGCTTCATCGAGGAGCATAAGCTCTACCGGACATGATCTTCCTGGATGGCTCCTGCGATTCGGCAAGAGGTCGCGCTCACGTATTGCCGCGCCTGCTATTGCGGCAGCGCGTCCATGCGCCGCGGGACATTGGTTTGATCCTCCCGGGACAAGAGGAGCATGCCTGCATGCTCCTCATAGTTGCGATTTCAGCCGAAGCCCGACCGCCGTCAAGGGCCGAGCGTAGCGAGTTCCAAAGGAAGCGCAGACCCTTGACGGCACAGGTCGGGTGGAGGCTACCAAGGGAGAAAAAAAAGAGGGCCTCCGAAGAGGCCCTCTTTCGCTACTACGACAACTATCCGATCACAGCGGGGTGGCGGTGACCACGAGTTGGAACGGGCCCTGGCCGGTATAGGCCGCCGAGTACTGGTCGACGAACAGGTAGTAGGTGCCGGCGCCCAGAGTGGTAGTGATCTTCGAGAGGTAACCAGTTCCGCTGTCGTCATCGCAGGCGATCTCGGAGGCCGCGTTCTCACAGTCGGTGCGCAGGTACATCACCGAGTCGTCGAACGCGCTGCCGACGTCCATGAGCTCGGCCACCACGTTGGAGCGGGCCTCGAGCGTGAAGCTGTACACCAGGTCCGCGCCGTCGGTGTAGTACTGGCAGTCGCCGTAGTAATCAGCGCGGGCGCCCGTGAGGTCGCCGTCCACCGTCGCGGTGCCCGAGCTGAGATCGATGGCGATGGCGCCGGTGCAGGTGTCGTTCTCGGGCGGCGGGGTGACGTGGGCCAGGATGTCGAAGGCCTCGCCGTTGCCGCCGGCGGTATTGGCGTTCGTCACGGCCATGATCACCACGCCGGTGTAAGGCGCCACGAAGTCCATCACCACCGGCTGGCCGGCCGCGGAGGCGGTCAGGTTGTACGCCTGGACCAGCGTGGGCGCTTCGGGATCGGCGTAGAACTCGCAATAGAAATAGCATTCGAGGGTGCCGAAGGCGTAGCCCATGACTTGCGGTTGGAGCTGGCCGTCCGCCGGCGGGGTCACCGTCACGGAGATCATGGCACCGGCCTCGACCGTCATGGTGTAGAAGGCGAAGTTGGTCAAGGGGTCGAGTTGCTGGCCGGTGACCTGGAGATCGGTGCCGATCACCGGGGCGCCGGCGTCGATCGTGTTCTGGACGTTGACGGAGGTATCGTAGGTGGCGCCGGTGATCAGGCGGTTGTCCGGATCCCACACCAGATGCAGGTAGTGGCCGCTCTCGCGGATGAACGTGATGCCCGGCTCGGCTGCCAGGATGTCGCCCGACTCCAGCTCCGTCGCGGGTCCCAGCAAGTCGAACAGCGGGGAGTAGAGCTGCTCGGTGGGGGTCGTGAACCCGGTCGGATTGAAGCCGGTGAACCACACCACCTGGCCAGCGTCGGCGATGAGGTGGTCGATGCCCAGGTTGGGGAACATCGAGTTGGGGATGAGGGAGTTGACCCCGAGGCCGGTGTAGCTCTGGCCGGCCTCCAGCAGCGGGGAGGCCACCTTCACGATCTCCGCCGTGTACAGGCTGGGAAGGCCTTCCTTCTCTTTGATCAGCACGAACACGCGCATGTCGTGGTCGGCATACCAGATGCCCTCGGCCGGGTACACGGTGCCGGAGTCGACCAGCGTCTCGCCTTCGCCGATGAGGTTCATGTCGTTGTCGAACATCTTCATCTGCATGGTGGTGGTGGCCGCGGCGTCCACGTACACGCCGAAGTCGAGGAAGTCGCCGGTTGTGAGGCCGAGGCTGAAGCCCTGCTCGCCGCCCGCGGGCATGTCGCCGTCGATGTGGTTCTGGCCGTCCGCCGCGGTGATGGACTTCTGATCGATCTCGATGGCGAAGGTCTTGTTGGGGCCGATGGAGAGGAAGAAGTCCTGCACCACCAGGTAGTCACCGCCGATGGGCGCGCGGAAGAAGGCGTCCACGTCCAGGCCGATCTCGTCGCTGGTCGGGTCCTTGAGCAGGGTGCCGTCGGGACCGAACACGAGCAGCGCCATGAAGGTGTCGCTGACCTGGGTCTCGACCGGGGCGCCGAGCGAGGTCACCTGGATGACGTCGTCGACCAGCAGATCGGGGACGGAGAAGAACTTGAGCGAGCCGTCGTTGAAGTCGCCGTTCTTGGCGTCGTGCGGCAGGAAGAAGTCCACCGTGGTGGGGGCCGCCTTGCGGGTCACGGTCACGAAGTAGGAGAAGTCCGCGCCGCCCACGCCGGGGGCGGAAAGGCCGAACAACATGTTGATCATGTTGTTGTAGTCGCTGACTTCCAGGATGTAGAGGCCGTCCTTGGGCAGGTACACCTCGCGCTCCGAGGTGAGCCCGTTGGGGTTCAGGCAGAAGCGCACGTAGAAGGTCTCGAAGGTGTCGGGGTCGACGCCGAGCAGGACGAACGTCGGCAGGGCCGCGCCCTCGGAGGTGGCGCTGATGCGAAGGTATGTGCCGGCGGTGCCCATGAACACGAAGCCGTCGAAGTCCGGGACCAGGTTGCCGTCGCCGGCCGCGTCGAAGGGAGCCTGGATGACGCCGCCCAGGGTGACCGACTGGCCCTCGGCCGGGATCTGGAACTGGGCCGGGGTCGCGCCGGGGAGGAAGAGGTCGTTGTTCTCTGCGCCTTCCGCCACGTCCGGCTGGGGCAGCCGGTCGGCGACACAGGTGCCGTTCTCGGGGTGGGTACCCGCGCCGCACACCACGTCGGGCACGCACTCGCCGTTGTCCAGGTGGGTGCCGGGGGCGCAGGCGTCGATGTTGGCCTCGCACTTGCCGGTGGTCGGGTTGAAGGTGGTGCCGACATCACAGGTGGGCACCGGCTTGCACTCGGTGCCGTCCCAGTATTCCTGATCGCCGCACTTGGGTACGCAGCGGCCGTTGATGAGCTCGGTGCCGGCGGCGCAATCGGTGATGTTGGCCTCGCACTTGCCGGTCGAGGGATTGAAGGTCGTGCCGGTGTCGCACGCCGGAATGTCTTTGCAGATGGCGCCGGTGCTGTCCCAGTACTGCCCGTCGGCGCACTGGGGCACGCACTTGCCGCCTTCCTTCTTGGTTCCGGGGCCGCACGAGGTGGAGTCGCCGCAGCCGCTCGCCCAGGCGCCCATCGCCATGGTCACTGCCAGGATCAGCAACTTCTTCATTTCTTCCTCCTTAACCGCGGTTTAAAGAACAGAATCTAGAATCGCGGCAGATTCTCACCTTTAAACGCAGCGTGTCAAGAAAAAAAGAAGAAAAATCGATCTTGTTTCCGTAAATAGAGTGCGTTTTATGTGTCTTGAAAAATTGAACAAGCCGAGATCATTTCGGAGGCCGCCGCCGGGAGGCGATGAGATCCTTCAGGGTCTTCACGTAGTCTTTCTCGGTGAGGAGTTGTTTCTTCAGCATCAGGTGGAGCAGCGCCCGGTGCCGCAGCTCCAGGATCTCCAGGCGCTCCTCCGCGGAACCTCGTAGCGTTGCATCATCCATGGAGTCGATCTCGAATGCTTCCGCCTGGCCGCCTTCGGGAATGCGCCGCTTCTCCGAGGTCATGCGCTCGGCCCGCTCGAGCACGCGGCTTCGCTCGGCGTCATGGTAGTTCTGCCGGATGGCGCGTTGGATCGACGACAGGCCGGCCAGCACGGGTCTTATCTCCATCTCGGCCACCGCCGACATGCGACGGACGACGGAGGCGTTGAGCGGATCGCTCATGGCCACGAGCAGGCGGTGGGTCTTTCCGACCCGCTCGATCTTCCAGGGGATGAGATCGAACCGCTCCGAAAGCCGGGGCGGGATCTTGCGCAAGGCGGCGGGGGAGGGAGGGTCGGCGGCGAGATCGACGACCGGCAGGTCCAATGCCTTGCCCAGCGCCTCGGTGAGTTGCCACTCGCCGATGATGCGTAATGCCACGAGCGCGGAGCCCAGCTTGTAGCCGGATTGTTCCTTGTACCGGAGCGCCTCGGAGAGATCCTCCTCATCGATCAGGCCTTCTTCCATCAAGATTTCGCCGATACGCTTCTTGGACATGGAGATGCCCGCCGCTCTTTTGTAAATCGCTTATTTGCCGGCTTGTCAATCAGCCCTTGGCATTTTTCTTGACTACAATGTATTACATAGGCTACCATGTACGCAAGAATGGTCAAGGAGAGCCACATGAGCGACAGTCGGAGAGGTTACAGGCTGGACATGGTTTTTTCAGTCTACATCTCTGGCGCGTTCGGTACGTCCTTTGGAATCGCGCGAAACATCTCGGAGGGCGGGATGTTCATCGAAACCCAGGACCCCTATCCGCTCGGCGGGCAGATCATGGTCACCTTCTCCGTGCCGGGCAACCTGGTGGAGATGACCGCGCTGGCGGAGGTGGTGCACATCTGCTTCGTCCATCGCACCGCCGCCGGCGGCGATCGCTCGGTCCTGAGCGGCATGGGCGTGCGCTTCCTGGGGTTCGTACAGCCCGAGGCCGAGAAATTCCTGCCGCAGCCGGCCTTCGTGCAGTAGAAATTTTCTCTTGCTTGCCGCACCTGTTTTGCTATCATACCCGCCCATGATGCGCGATTAGCTCAGATGGATAGAGCGTTGGCCTCCGGAGCCAAAGGCCACAGGTTCGAATCCTGTATCGCGCGTAGCCACCGCCGGGAGAGCGAAACCGATGCGGGTCAGAGACAGACGCCAGGGACGCCCGGACAGCCGCAAGGGCACGGATGGCGCGCGCGAGCGGCGCCGCCGCGATCGCCGCCGGGATGTGCGGGTTCCCGTCCGCATCTGGGTCGAGGAGATCAAGGACGAGGAGCTGTACTTCCAGCAGACCGGCAACCTCTCCGTGGGCGGGGTGTTCTTCGAGCGGACCATTCCGCACCCCAAGGGCACGCGGGTGAAGCTGCGCTTCTCCATCCCGGGGCGTCAGGGAGTCATCGAGGCCGACGGCGAGGTCGTCTCCACCTCCGGCCGATCAGACGGCACCGGCGCGGGCATCCGCTTTATAGACCTCGATCCGGTCGAGGAAAAGCTCATCCGCGAGTACGTCGAGGCGCAGCTCAAGTCCAAGGCCTGAAGAACCCCACGAAGCGCCCCAGTCCAGCGATAAGAGATCGGAGCCGAAGGAGAGCAGGGTTTTTCTGCCCCAGGGATGCGGAGTCCTTGCAGCCAGCGCGCGCGATCTGCGCCTTGTGCGCGCCCGAGAAAAAACCTGGCGAAAAAAAATCGCTACCGGTGGGAAAAAGAGCAGGCGGAGAGGAAGGGGATACCACAAAGAGGATGTTCGTCCGCGTGCATCAAACCGTTGACAGGAACACCTCGGGAAAGCCACAACTCGAAGAATACTCCCGACCGTGAGAACGACATGATCTCGGCTCAGGGGATGGCCGGGCAGGGGTTCTCGGCCAGCTCGCACATGCTGATGGTGACCGGAAGCTCCTCGCCTTTGGAGATGGAGAACACGCCGGCGCAGCCGTGACCGACGAGCGTCTGGGAGGCGTTATGGCCTTCGGCGTAGAACTCCCACACCGTGCCTCGATCGGGGATGTTGTCGATGACCCTCTGCGTGGTGCCGGAGGCGTTGAACTCCACCACCGCGCGCTTCACCACGTTGGCGGACTCGATGCGGTTCGGATCCCCGAGCAGCGTGGTGCAATCGGGGCGCTTCAGGGTGTCCACCTGGACCAGGTGGATCGTCACCGTCGAGAGCTGGCCGGCGAGCTGGCGCGGGATGACGAGGCTCGTCGAAACCGAGGAGAGGTCCTCGGCGCCGCAGGAGGCGAGCACAACACCCAGGAAGATGGCAGCGAGCGTTTTCATCATTGCGCCTTGATGGTGATGATGGCCCGTCCCCCGTCCGACGAGCCGCCGGCCAGGCTCAGGCCCACCGCCAGGCTCGCGCCCGTCAGCACCCCGCCCACCAGCGCCCAGATCCACCAGGTCGAGGATGACTTCTCCTCCTTCGGCTGTGGCTTGGCCTCCGGTCGGGGAGCGATGAAGTCCACCGTCAGCGGGTCCTTCTCTTCGCCCATGGAGGCCACCACTGCGCCCGAATCGTCCATGGCCTCGATGAAGTACTGGACCCGGCCCCCCGCCGGAGAAAACGGCGCCGGCACCCGGCCGGTGTACCTGCCGCCCCGCCCCGCGCTCATGACCTGGGTGGAGAAGGCCGATGCCTGATCGTAGCGGTAGCGCAGCCTGGCCTTGCCGCCCGCGGGAAGGCGGCTGACCTGGGCCTCGATCTCGAGGGTGCGGCCCACGGAACCGTGATCCGGGATCTGGTGCTCGATGGTCACCGGCTCCGGCGGAGGCGGAGGTTTCACCCGCTCCCGGACCGAGTTGAAGACATCCGCGATCTTCGGCGAGATGGTGGTGGGAAGTTGAAAGTCCGGATTCAGCCGAAGCAGGCGCTCGAAGGTCTTCTCGGCTTCCTGGAATTCGCCGATGGCCGCCTGCGCGAACGCCATGTACTGCAACGCCCCCACTTGCCGGATGGGTTCGAGGTCCCCCTTGAGCGCCTTGCCGAGGTCGACGATGGCCTGCTCGTAGTTGCCCTCGTGATAGAGACGGATCCCCTGGTCTACCAGTTTGGAGGCCGCCTGCGGATCCGGCCGCGTTGGTTTACGAGCCGAGGCGGGCACCTGCCACGCCACCAAGCCCGCGATGCACAGGAGGGCCGTTAGCCTTCGATAAATCATCGGCTTATTCCTAATCCCGCCGGACGAGGAGTGTCAAGGTTGGCATCGAGAAGGCTGCCGCGTTGACATCCCGGACGCTCTCGGTTAGCGTGACGGCGGATTTCTGCCAAGGAGTGCAGCGGTGGACGGACTCGCCATCTATCCCGGATCCTTCGACCCCGTGACGAACGGCCACCTCGACATCATCCGGCGCGGCCGGCGCATCTTCCCCCACCTGGTGGTGGCGGTGGCCATCAATCCGCGCAAGAACCCGATGTTCACGGTGGAGGAGCGAGTGGAGATGCTGCGCGAGTCGCTGCAAGACGAACCCGGAGTCGAGGTGGATTCCTTCCAGGGCCTGCTGGTGGAGTACGCCCGGCGGCGCAAGGCGGCCATCGTCATCCGGGGCCTGCGCGCGCTCTCGGACTTCGAAAACGAGTTTCAGATGGCCCACATGAACCACCGCCTGGCGCCCGAGCTAGAGACCTTCTTCATGATGACCGGGCAGGATCACTTCTACATCAGCTCGCAGACGGTGAAGGAAGTCGCCCTCTTCGGCGGCGACCTCCACGGGCTCGTGCCCGAGACCGTCCTGGCCCGCATCCAGGCCCGCGCGCAAAAGTCGCTCGATTGAGCGGGGAGGACTCGCCGATGAAACTCTCCGACCGTATCCTGTCCGTGAAACCGTCGCCCACCCTGGCCATGCAGGCCAAGGCCAACGCGCTGAAGGCCGCGGGCGAGACCGTCTTTCCGCTGGCGGCGGGCGAGCCAGATTTCCCGACCCCAGAGGTCATTCGCCGCGCTGCGGTGCGGGCGCTGGACGAAGGCCACACCGGCTACACCGCCTCCGCGGGCATCCCTGCGCTGCGGGCGGCCATCCGCAAGGTGTACCGCGAGCGACAGGGGCTCTCCTTCGAGGACAACCAGGTGGTGGTGTGCTGCGGCGCCAAGCAGTGCCTGCTGAACGCCTTCCTGAGCCTTCTCGACCAGGGCAGCGAGGCCGTCATCCAGGCGCCGTACTGGGTCTCGTACCCGGAGCAGGTGCGATTGTGCGGGGGGAATCCCATCATCCTGCCGCCGCCGAAGGATGGCGGACAGATCAACCTGCCCGCCCTGGCCATGGCCATCACCGCCCGCACCCGCCTGATCGTGCTCAACAGCCCCTGCAACCCCACCGGCCAGGTGATCTCCGAGGAGGAGCTGCGCCAGGTGGCCAAGTTGGCGATGGAGCGGGACGTGGCCGTGGTTTCCGACGACATCTACGATCGCCTCATGTTCGACGGGCGCCGTTTCGTCTCCATCGTGCAGCTCGTCCCCGAGCTGGCTTCTCGCACCGTGCTGGTCAACGGGGTGAGCAAGTCCTTCTCCATGACCGGCTGGCGCCTCGGCTACGCCGTGGGTCCGGCCGACATCATCGCGGCCATGCGCAAGGTCCAGGACCAGTCCACCTCGAACGCCACCACCTTCGTGCAGCACGCCGCCGTCACGGCGCTCGAGTCCCCGCCGGAGATGGTGGACGAGATGGTGCGCGCCTTTGAAAAGCGCCGCAACCGCATGGTGGAGCTGCTGCGGGCGCTGCCGGGGGTCGAGTGCCCGATGCCCTCCGGGACGTTTTACGCCTTCCCCTCGTTTGCCGGGCTGCTGGGCAAGAGCTTCATGGGCGAGCGGATCGAGAGCACCCAGCGCCTGGCCGAGCTCTTGCTGGAACAGGAGCACGTGGCCACGGTGGCCGGGGAAGCCTTCGGCGCGCCGGGACACATCCGCTTCTCCTTTGCCACCGGGGTCGACGTCATCGAGGCCGGCCTGGCGCGGGTGCGACGTTTCATCGGGGAGCTGCACTGAGGGGAAAGGACGCCGGGCATGAGGCGCGCGTCTGTTATGCGTTTTTGGCATTTACTGGTCGCGCTCATCCTGGGGTGCCTGCCGCCGGGCGTCTCCTGGGCCGGATCGCCCGAGGTGGACTTCGCCAAGGGCGTGGTGGCTTTCTCGCGAAAGGATCTTTTTCAGGCGGAGAAGCACTTCCGCGAGGTTCTTGTGTCACAGCCGCAGAACCCGAGGGCCATCTATTACCTTGGCCAGGTCCTGTTTCTGGCCGGGAGAACCGCCGAGGCGGTGGAGAATTTCCGGCGGGCGATCGCCATCGCTCCGGACATGGTCGGAGCCCGGCTGGATCTGGCACAAGCCTTGATAAAGCTCGGGGATTTTCCTTCCGCCGAGGGTGAACTCAGAGTGGCGGAGCCAGCGGCCCCAGAACGCGCCGCTGTAAAGTACTACCTTGGATATTGCCTTTACCAATCTGGAAAATATAAAGAATCAATCGAGTACATGTCGCTTGCTCGAAACCTCGATCAGGGATTTGGCGCCTCGGCCGCATACTATCTCGGTCTGGCGCAGGCGCGTTCGGGCCAGATCGAGGAGGCGCGAAAGAGCTTCGAGGCAGCAGCCCTGGCGACCGAAAACCAGTCCCTGTCCGACATGGCCCGGCGCAACATCAACGTGCTCGGCGGCGAGAGGCCGAGGGTCCGGCGATTCGGCCTCTATGCCACCGCCGGCGGCGGGTACGACTCCAACGTCGCCCTGGAGCCGGACCAGGGGAGCGGCACTGGCTCGGCGCGGCTCTTCCTGGCCGCGGGCGGGTATCTCAACATCCTTCAAGAGGCAAACCAGAGCCTGGTGGCCTCGTTGTCGGCGAGCCGAAGTTTTTACCTGGCCGAATCCGTATCTGGATTCGATCTTACTGATTTTTCTGGGTTTCTCGGGTACCGTCACCAGTTCGGTAAGTATCGTCTGGAACTTGCGTACCAGGGTTCAATCGATCTGTTGTCCGACATCGGGCTCGGAAATCCCAATCGCAACGTTGGAGATGGCGTCGGTGTGTATCTCCACTCGCACGCGGGGCGCGCGTCGGTGCGGATCGCCGAGGGTGAGAGCGCCGGGACGTCGTTGGAGTACGTCTTCTCGGCACGGTTCTTCGACTATGACATGCGCAACTGCTTCGAGCACTCGGTCGCGGTGGTGCAAGATGTGCGGCTTTTGTCGAGGCTCTCGCTGCTTGTACGGGCCGGGGTGGTGATCGCGGACGCCTACGGCGACGACTGGGACATGTGGTCGCCCAACCTGGAAGCCGAGGCCCGGTACGCCCCGGCGAGTTGGTTGAGCCTCAGCCTCCAGACGGGTTTCCGGCGCGAGAGCTACTATCATTTTCCGATGGACCCCGAGCGCCTGGACGTTCGTCTAGGCGCGGGAGCCGGCGCCACCTTCTGGTTGGGGCAGAATCTCTCTATCCAGGTGGGGTACATGTTCTTCTTGAACGATTCGAACCAGCCGTTCTCCTACCAACGAAACATCGCCACCCTCTCGCTGACGGGCCAGATGTGAAGTGATGGAGCCACGAGGCGATTTTCCATGGAATCGCTCAAGATTTTGAAACCCACCGAGGAAAGGAAGGCGCCTGGTTTTCTCAGTAGCTTGTTTTGTAATGGCTTTTCAGGTGATCCAGATCACCAGCCCATGGCACGGGACATGCTTGGCTTCTCGTTTATAGAAAGTGTGAGGAGATGAGCATGAAAACCGTGGTGGCCATGTCGCTTGTGCTTTTCTGGGCCTCGTTGTCGCTGGCCCAGGGTGTGGGTTTCGTCGCGGCGGTCTCGGGCGATGCCCGTCTGGTACGCGACGGAACGTCCGTGGAGATCTCGGTGGGTGCCGAAATCCGGGAAGGCGATCAGATCCTGACGGGGGCCAAGGGGCGGGTAAAGATCCTGCTCTCCGATGACAGCATCCTGGCCCTCGGCAACAAGTCCGATCTGCGAATCGAGGCGCACCGATTCTCGGTGGTACAAAAAGAACGGAAGACGCGGATCAACCTCGGCACCGGGGCGGTGCGAGCACTGGTCCAGAAGACGGTGCACGGCGGCTCGGCCGACTTCGAGGTGAGGACGGGAAACGCGGTGGCTGGGGTGAGGGGCACGGAGTTCGTCCTCGAGTCTGACAACGGCTCCTCGCGCCTCAGCACGCTCTCCGGAGAAGTGGAGTTCTCGACCGCGGAGGGAGTCCGGGCGCTGGTGGCGGCGGGGCAGGGGAGCCGGCTGGGAGCCGAGGGCGGCGCGCTGGCCTCCTTCAGCCTGAGCGTGGAGGACGTCGCCCGCTTGCGCCGTGACACCGAAGCCGAACAGGGGCCCGAGATGCTGGCCTTCGCCGGTTCGGTCCCCGTCGATGATCGCTTGGGCGGTCCGACCGCCAGCGTGCCGGCGGATGGGAGTGCCGAGCGCAGGACCGACTCGTCCACGGCCGGGAACCTCGGCAGCGGAGCCGTGCGGAGCGACGGGAATCTTCCGTTAGGCGGGATGACTCCAGAGAACCTGGCGGCGAGCGCCTGGGGCAATCCAGTCGATGGGCAAGGCAGCGGGGACTGGACGTGGCAGTGGGACAACAAGAACGCGGTCACCGGCGGAAGATCCATCCAGGTCCAGATCGTCCTGCGTAAGTGAGTGTTGTCGCTTCGGAGGCAGGGAGGCGGTCATGAGGCTGCTTTTGGCATGTGGGATGGCCTGGCTGGCGACCATGGAGTTGGGCTGTTATCCCGAGTCCGATGCGGGGCTCTCGTTGGTAGAGCTGCCGCTCGGACATCTGGGGATCGAGGTCGATGCCCCCGCCGTGGAGAACTGGGGACGGTACGCCACCAAGACCCAGGCCCTGCCGTACGAGCTGGACCCGCAGCAACGCAAGTTCTTCCTTCAACTTGCGCTTCGCGCCGAGGACGGGTTGGCGGTGAACGCCTCGCTGGCCAGCGTGTCTTACTACGAGCAGAACGCCCTCCTCACCCTCGGCCTGGTCATGGACACCTGTCACCGCTGCCGCTTCACGGCCGCGATCTTCCTCGGCGCGGCCGAGGGCAAGGTCGAAACCTACACCGGTGAGACCGACTGGTTCGACTCGGAGAAGATCTCCTCCCCGATCCCGGTCTCGGCCTGGATCCACCCGGTCGGCAGCCTGCGCTGCCTCCTCTCGGACGGGACCATCCAGTGGCTCGCGCTGCGGGACATCCAGGCGGACCTGCGCTTTCCGCGGATCGCGCCCAGCCAGACGGCCGGAGGTGGCTACGAGGCCCTCCTGCCGTGGCTGCCAGTCGGTCGGCGCACGGCCGTTGACCTCTCCGTCAACGACCAGGTGCAGGCCGCCGTGCTGAGAGATTCGACGCAGCTCGAGTCCACCGAGGTGAACCTCGACGTGGCCGGCCAGGAGCTGGTATTCTATTGTGCGGTGGATTCAGGACGCCCGTGACCGGAATGGATTCCGCCCGTACGATGCACACATTTATCGCAGAAATATCGTTGCGTGACCGACCGCGAGGAGGCCGAAAGAGCCAGCGCGGGCGGTCGTGTTTTGTACCGCCTTGGCGCGAATGCGCCGTGCGAGATGGTGGCGGCAGGCTGCGGCGGGGTGAACGCTTTCGGCTGGAGCTGTCTTGTTCCCCGCGCCTTGGCTTCGCCTGGTTCTTTCTGGCCGCGGTCGCGGCATTTTCACCAGCGATAGCGTTGGGGGCCGGGGTCGGTTTCGTCGCCGGCGCGAAGGGCGAGGCTCGCATCGTGCGCGGCGAGGCCTCGCTCCCCGCCGCGATCGGCTCGGAGGTGCTCGAACGCGACACGCTGCGGACCGGGCCCGGGGGCCGGCTCCGGGTGCTGCTCTCCGACGACTCGGTGCTCTCGCTCGGGGCGAACTCCGAGCTTCGGATCGTCGAGCACCTCTTCCAGGAGGGGCAGCGCCGCACCCGGCTCGATCTTTCCGGAGGTCTCGTCCGCTCCCTGGTGCAGAAGATGGTGAGCGGGCGGCCGGCGGACTTCGAGGTGCGTACCGGCAACGTGGTGAGCGGCGTGCGGGGGACCGAGTTCGTGATACAGCGCATGGACGGGGGCGCCCGCATCGCGGTGCTCTCCGGCGAGGTGGAATACCTTTCGGACGGCGGGACGCGCGCCTTGCTGGCCGCAGGATTCGGCTGCGACGTCGGCGGGCCGGCCAGCGCGAGCCCGGTGGCGCTCGCCGACGCCGAGATCCGCTCGCTCAAGGAGTCCACTGACGCCGAGTCGAGCCCGGAGGCGCTGGCGTCCGCCGCGCCGCTCTCCCGCGAGGTGCTGGAGGAGGGGAGTTTCCTGCCGGCGCGCGAGCGGGCGCCGGAGCAGGAGCCGTTTCGCAGCGAAGCGATGCAGCCTGGCAACAACCGGGTGGGGTTCGGCGGCGACGCCGGGACCGACTTCGAGTTGGGGCAGATGTTCGGTCAGACCGGTCCCCAGCCGGGCCACAAGACGGGCGATGTGAGCGTGACCATCACGCTGCGCCCGCGATGATCGGGAGAGCGTTGGAGCTTGTATTTGAACACCAACATGCGCCGTATGTTCAAGCATGTTTTGAGCGGCCGACCGCGGGGCCAGCAGAGCCGGCGCGGGCGGCCGCGCGTTGAAGTTGCGGCCGGAGGCCGCGTCCGGCGCCTCCCTTGGTTGTTCGCTGTTACGCTTCCGTTGCTGGGTGGCTGCTATCCGTACCAGGCGGGCGATGTGGATGAGGTCGAGGTCCGGGTGCCCGTCGGCACCTTGGGCGCTAAGGAAGAAGACCTCGAGGGACTGCGCGGGTTGCTCGTCCAGCGCCAGGATGGCCTCGATGCCGTCTTCGACCTGGGCGCGCCGCGCTCGAACTTCTACCTGGGGCTCTCGTTCGTCTCGAACGCGGGTGGGAGCCAGCCGTCCGTGTCCGGCATCTCCTCGCTCATGCTGCACCAGGACCCCAACGGCTTCATCACCGAGCTGGATGTCCAGGTCCTGGTGAGTCCGTGCCCGGAGTGCGTCATCAAAGGGATCGTGTTCTGGAGCCGGGACAGCCGGAGCGTGCAGACCTTTTCGGGGAGCGCGCCGTGCGACATCGAGTCCAGGCAGTGCGCGCTCATCCTCGACGAGCAACCGACGGGGAACGTGATGGCGCATGCCGTGGGCGGCCAGGAGGGCCTGACGCTGGCCGCGCTGGACGCCGAGGAGTTGGTGCGCTTCCCGCGCGCCGAGGCCCAGGACGGCGCCGCCGGGTACTACCTCATGGATGCCATTCCGCTGAACCGGCCGTTCATGGTCCAGCTCGACAGGGGCGGTGGCTTCGTCGACGTCACCGGTGTCGTCCTGACGCAGGAGGGCGAGCGGCGCCAGGTGGACTTCGATCCCGAGAGCCTCTGAGGCGGTCTCGGGCAATCCGTCATGCGACAGGAGCGGGCTCGCGGTCGATTGTGTCGGTGGGCAATATGCGACAGTGTCGGGGGGATACACGGCCGTGGTCACAGTGCCTGCCCGCGCCCCGGACAACGACCGGTCAACGACCGGTGCCAACGACCGGTGCCACCCACCCCGGAAACGCCCCGGAAACGCCCAAAGAAATGATTATTTATCAATAGGTTATAATGAGAACAAGGGGAGGGTCATCCGGGAGGTGAACGGGGTGGGTGGGAAGGGGTATCCAGGGCAGGGATCAGGGGCGGCGTCGGATTTTTTGCAGATGACAGGCACGGCGGGTTGTCAGGTTAGATGACCAGGCGGTTCGAAACGGGGCGGGACGGAAAAGTAGCTGGGCGAGCTCTTACTCGGCGATGCCGATAATCTTCCAGTCGGCCTTCTTGCGGACGATGACCAAGAGAAAGCCAGGGCGCCGCTCGAAGGTGACGGCGGCGAACACGGCCCCGGCGGGGAAGGCACCCGCGAACTTCTTGGGCGGCGGGCCGAAGCGCTCGGTCGCCTGCGAGAGCGTCAGGATCTCGATGTCGATCTTCTGCTTGCCGCCGAGGCTCTCCCGCTGCGGCGCGAGCGCCAGGCGGAGGTGGCGAAGGATCTCCTCGCGTCCGGAGACGACTCGCCCGTCGAAGTTGAAGGGGTCGCCGCACAACGCAGAAAGCGCCTCGTCCTGTTCCGAACCCATGGCGGACACGAAGGCGCGCGCCGTCTTGAGCGCGGTGCTCTCAGTCTCCCCCGGAAGCTCGGGGTCGCGCGGCGGTTCATCGCCGCCCTCCTCGGCCGCCCGCGCGGCGGCGCGCTTTTCGCACTCGGTGCATGGGGCCAAGAGTGCCATGGGAAGCACAAGGCACAAGGCGAGCGTCAGCATCACGCTATCCCCCGGGCCGCGATCCCGGCCCGCTTCAGGTTCTGGATCAAGCGCTTCTGGATGTCGCCCCGCGGCAGGGTGGGTTCGCGTCCGGTGAGGCGCTTTTCGAGCCCCAGGTAGGTGCGGGCCAGCTCTAGGCGCACCTCGGATGTGAGCACCGGGGGCGTCCCGTTGCCCGAGAAGCCGCGCGCAAGGAGCCACTGGCGGATGTTCTCCTTGTCGAGCATGACCTGCGGCTCCCGGCGCTCGAAGCGGAGCTTGTAGCCCTCGGCCTCCCAGTAGCGGCTCGAGTCCGGGGTGTGCACTTCGTCCATCAGGTAGAGTTTCTCGCCTTCCAGGCCGAACTCGTACTTGGTGTCGACCAGCAGCAGGCCCCGCCGGGCCGCCTCTTGCTCGCCGAACTCGAACAGTCGGCGGGCGGCGGCCTCGATACGATACCAGAGCGGCTCGCTGATCAGGCCCCGGCGCAGCGCCTCCGTCGGGGCGATGGGCTGATCGTGCTCGCCGACCGCCTCCTTGGTGGTGGGCGTGAGGATGGGCTCGTCGAAGCGCTGATCGGGGCGCAGGCCCTCTGAAAGCCTCAGGCCATAGATCTCCCGCGCGCCCTTCTCGTACTCGCGCCACAGGCTGCCGGTGATGTAGCGGCGCATGACGATCTCGAGCGGGATGGGCTGGAGCTTCTTCACCACCATGGCGCACGGGTCGGGGAGCGACAGCATGTGGTTGGGGCACAGCTCGCGGGTCTTGTCGAACCAGTGGGCGGCGATGCTGTTGAGCGTCTGGCCCTTGCAGGGGATGGTCCCCAGCACCACGTCGAAGGCGCTGATGCGGTCGGTGGTGACGATGAGCAGGCGGTCGCCGAGGTCGTAGACGTCGCGCACCTTGCCCCGCGCGGGCTCCGGCAGGCCGGGGATCTCCGTCCGCTCCAGGGTGCAGTCGAGCAGCGGAAGCAACGGGTCGGTCTTTTCCATGCTCGTTCGTCTACCACGCGCCCCGCGGACGGATCAAGCGGGTTCGGAGCCTACCCCGCCTCGCTGTTTTCCCAGCAAAGTTCAACACCAAGCTCCACAACGGCTCGGGCAATTGGGGGACGCTGCGGGGGCTCGGTATGTCCGGGGACCAGGAGCCTGCTTCAGGGGTTGGGCACGCCGGTGGCGGCGATGATGCCCTTGAGGTCGTCGTCGGTGAAGGACAGCCCCGCCCCGAAGAAGTAGTCGAACACCTTGCGCCCGTTGAAGAAGTCGTCCCCGCCGGCGACCAGGTACACGTGGTTGGCCAGCCAGGTGGGCCGGTACACCAGCATGGCCTTGAGGCGCGGCGCGGCGGAGGTGCCGAACTCGTTCTTGCCGAACTGGAAGAGGTCGAGCCGGAGTTGGAGGTCGTCGTTGAAAAGGAAGAAGTCGGCACCCAGGCCGCCGGTGTTCTCCATGATGCCGAAGCGCAGGCCCAAGAAGAAGAAGCGCTTTTCGAACTGCAACGAGAACTTGAACTTGTCGCGCACGGTGATGGACTTGGTGCGGTTGGCCGGGTCGGAGCAGTCGCGGCTGGTGTCGTTGCAGGTCTCGATCACCTCCACATCGCCGCGCGGATCGTCGATCACCTCGATCATGTAGTACTTGTCCGACTTGGGGATGAGCTTCAGCGCCAGGTAGTTCTTGGCGGCGTTCTTGTTGACGTGGTACTCGGAGTGGAGGTCGATGAGGAGCTGCAAACGGCCGATGGGGGAGGTGATGGAAGAGACGTCGGAGAGGATGCCCTCGGCCTTGTTCAGAATGCGGTCGTCGTTGACCAGCCGGCCCAGGGTGCCGTCGCCCTCGTTGATCTTCTGGGTGATCTGGTCCAGGTTCTCGAGCGAGCGGTTGGCCTTCTTCAGCGTCTCCTTGAAGCCGCCCACGCTCTCCTTGAAGTCGCCCTCGCCCCGCCCCACGATGTCGTTCAGGTTGGCCACCAGGGCCTTCATGTCCCGGGTCACGTCGCGGATGTTGTCCAGGATCTCGCCGTAGCGGCCGCGGGCGCCGGCGGAGATGCCGGAGACGTCCTCCAGGATGCGCTCCACCTTGGCGGAGCCGGTGTCGAAGACCTGGTTCACCCGCTCGGTCAGTCGGGTGACGTTGTCGGCGATGCGGTTCATGTTGCGTATCACCCCGCCCAGCGAGTCCTCGCGGTCCATCTGGCCGATGGTCTTCGACAGCGACTCGGTCACGGTGCGGATGTCGCGGGTGATGGCATCCATCTGGCGGAACAGCTCGGGGAAGTCCTTCTCCTCGTAGGTGTTCTCGATGCGGCCGCCGACCGGCAAGGGGTGCTCCCGGTCCCGGCCCGGGCTGATCTCGAGCAATTTATCGCCGAGCAACGACTCGCTGATCTTGGCGATCTCGGCGTCGCGGAAGAGCGACACGCTCTTGTGGATGCGCAGGTTGACGCGGGCCCGGCCCTCCTGGAGCTCGATGCTCTCGATGTAGCCGATCTCCACCCCGGCCATGGAGACGCGCGAGCGGGTGGCCACCCCCAGCACGTTGTTGAACAGCGCGTACACCGGGTAGGTGTCCGCGGCCGAGAAGGCGCCCTCGCGCACCGAACGCAGGCTGTACACCAGGCCCGCGATGGTGACCAGGGTGACGATTCCGACCTTTACCGGCGTGAAGAATTTCTTCATGGTCGCGCGTCCAGGCCGAAACTACCCCATGCCGCGCGCGTGCGCAACAAAACCCGCTCATTCCCCCTTGGCGAACCAGGTGGAGAGGAACTTGTGCACAAAGGGGTGGCGGCTGCGCCGCAGATCATCGGCGGAGCCCTGCTCGACGATGAGCCCCTCGTGGATCATGGCGATGTGATCGCCGATGCGGAAAGACGAGGCGATGTCGTGGGTGATGACCACCGAGGTGACTCCCAGACGGGCCTTGGCGTTCTGGATCATCTCGTCGACGCTGTTGGCGTTGATGGGGTCGAGCCCGGTGGTGGGCTCGTCGTACAGGATGATCTTGGGGTCCAGCACGATGGCCCGGGCCAGGCCGACCCGCTTGCGCATGCCGCCTGAGAGCTCTGCCGGGAACAGGTGCTCGCTGCCAGCCAGGTCCACCAGCGCAAGCTTCTCGGCCACGATGCGGCGGATCTCCTTGTCGGGTAGGTTGCGGTGCTCGCGCAGCGGAAAGGCCACGTTGTCCCCGACGCTCATGGAGTCGAACAGCGCCGCGCTCTGGAAGACCATGCCGAACTTGGCGCGCACCCGGGTGAGCTCGCGCTCGGAAAGACCCGTGGTGTCCTCGCCGTCCACCAGGACGCTGCCGCGGTCCGGGCGCAACAGGCCGATCATGTGCTTCATCAGCACGCTTTTCCCGGAGCCGCTGCCGCCGATGATGACGGTGGTGCGGCCCTCCAGGGCCAGAAGGTCGATCCCGCGCAGGACGTGGTTGTCCCCGAAGGTCTTGTGCACCCCCCGGACCTCGATCATGGCGCGGGGGCGCTCGGGGCTCATGCGCCGGACTCCCGGTAGAACTGGGGGCGCAGGATGATGGTCTTGCCCTGCAGGTCCAGCAGGCCGCGGCGCTGGAACTCCGAGAGCGCCCGCGAGACCGTCTCCCGCGAGGTGTTGATCATGCCGGCGATGTCCTGCTGGGTGGGCCTTTTCCGGATGCGGATGCCGCCGCCCTCGATCTCCTCGCCGTCGGTCTGGGCCAGCTCACGAAGCAGGCGGGCCACCCGGCCGTACACGTCGAGCAGGGACAGGTTGGAGATGATCTCGTCGGCCTTTCGCAGGCGGCGGCACAGCTCGGCCATGACCGAAAACGCCGCCGAGGGGTGCTGCTCGAGGTAGCGGCGGAAGGTGTCGCGCTGTAACACGATCAACGTGGCGGCCTCCAGCGTCACCACGTTGGCGGAGCGGGGCAGGTTGTCGAGCAGGGCCATCTCGCCGAAGAAGTCGCCCGCCCGGAACACCGACAGCACCACCTCGCGCCCGCTCTCGCCGTACAGCACCACCTTCACCCGCCCGCGGGCGATGACGAACATGGCGTCGCCCGGGTCGTCCTGGGAGAATACCAGGCTGTCCTTGGGGTACTCCTTGGTGACCACCAGGCCCGCCAGGTTCGAGAGCACCGCCTCGTCCATGGCGGAGAAGATGGACACGCCCTTGAGCAGCTCCCGGATGTCGCTCTGGTTCATGCTCACCCTCCTATGCCCGTGAATCTATCGGTGGCCCAGTCCCCTGTCAAACCGAGAGAGGACGGCGACACCTGGGCCGCGAGGTGCCAGGTGGCGGTCCTGGAGCGGGGGCGCTTGGTCACCGACCCGTCCGTGGCACGGTGTCGATGAAACCGGTTGACCTCGGATTTTTCAGCGCGCTATCATGCAGGCGGAAATCGGAGCGCGCATGAACCTCACCGGCCACCCCGACGGCCTTCAGGCCCTCAAGCAGATCAAGGAAGAGCGAAAGGACTTCCTCAAGTTCCTCATCACCGAGGCCAAGACCTCGTTCGGGCGGTTCGCCGAATTCCGCGGCGCCGACGGCCGGCGCTGGAAGATGACCTGGGTCGCCCAGCGCGACGAGATGGTCGTCGAGCCCATGCCGTAGGCAATCATCCAAGGAGCCTCGTATGCCCTTCTGTCCCGTGTGCCAGGCCGAGTACCGCGAGGGATTCACCCGCTGCAACTCCTGCGAGGTGGACCTGGTCGAGTCGCTCACGCCCGAGGACCGCATGAGCGGCGAGGACGTGGCCGCCTACCTGAAGGACAAGGAGCTGGTGGCGGTCACCCGCGGGCTCTCCGACGTGGTGCTGGAGGCGCAGGATCTGCTACGCCAGAACCGGGTGGCGGCCCTGATGACCGAAGACACCAGCTACGTCCCCGAACCGGGCCACCCCAAACGCATGCTGCTGGTGGTGGCCAAGGAGCAGCTCGATCGGGCCATCCAGGTGCTATCCGGCCGCTTTCACGAAATGCTGGCGAACGAGGGTCTGAGCGCCCCGGCGGAACTCACCGTGGAGAAGTGCCCGGCGTGCGGGCACGCCGTCCCCGAGGATGCCGAGGAGTGTCCCGAGTGCGGCCTGGTCATCGGCAAGGCCTGAACGGGGACGCTCGACCCGGTCCGCCTGTTCCCCATGCGGTCTCTGGCCGCAAACCGATATTGCGCGCGAACGCGCTGGCTCTTTCGGCTTCGCGTTCGCGCGTCGGGTAGCAAATCATGTCGGGCCGCGCTCGCTCCAAAGGGCACGCGGCCGCCGGCGCGAGCATGCTTTACGAATCGAATGCAGGTTCGATAAAGAGACACGACATGAACTCGTCGGGCATGGCCTCGCGCCGCCTGCTGCCGGGGATCGTGCTCTCGCTGCTCCTCGCATGTCCGGCGCGGGCGGGCGAGATATTCTTCTTGCCGCCCGAGGGCTGCCTGCCCGGTGACGGCGGCCCCGAGTTCGCCGTCCACGTGCTGGTGGTGGGCGCCGCGCCGGGCGGCAAGCTCGCCTTGCGGTCCAGCCTGGGAAGTTTTTCGGCGCCGCAGGACCTGGGCCGGGGTCTCTACCAGGCGCTCTACCGTCCGCCCACGGTGGAGGACCGCGCGGAGGTCTTGTTCGAGGGGGAGTGGACCGTGCCGGGTGCGGTGGGCGTCATCCGGGGGAACCTCCGGCCCATGTTCTGCCGTCACCCCTGCGGGACATTGGAGATCTCGGCCTCGCCCGCGGAGCTGGTGGCCGAGCGGGACCGCACCTCGGAGATCGTCATCCAGGCCCGGGATCCGGCGGGTGCGCCGCTTTCGGGTCTGCCGCTGGTCGTGACTACCAACGTGGGGCAGCTCTCGCCGGTCGAGGACCTGGGGGGAGGAAAATACCGCCTGCGCTTCGACGCCCCCTCGCAACCGTTCCCCCAGGTGGCCGTCATCACCGCCGCCGACCCGTCCCACGCCCGACTGGAGCGCGTGGCGGCGGCGCGGCTCACCATTCCCATCGCCGGGCGGCTGGAGCTTCCCGGCAAGACGACCCCGGGCGTACGCATGGAGATGCGGGTGGCCGAGAAGACCTTCGGGCCGGTGACCGCGGACGAGAAGGGGCGCTTTTCGATCCCCATCCTGGTCCCGCCCGGGTACGGACGCGGGCGGGCCACCTCCATCGACCGGGTCGGGAACCGCAAGGTGGCCGAGGTCAACTTGTTTTTACCGCCGACGAACCAGCTCGGCATCTGGGCCTTCCCTCGCGCGCTGCCCGCCAACGGCCGCTCCCGCGCGCGCTTGCTGGTCACCACCGTCGATCCCTTCGGCCACACCGCCGACCTCGGCGAGGTGCGCCTGCGCGCCCGCTTTGGCGTCATCGGCGACCTCCGGCCCGCCGGGCGAGGGTTGTGGGAAGCCTACTACACCGCGCCGGCCGAGGTGGCGGAAGGGCTCGACCGCATCGAGGCCACCTTTCCCAAGGGGGGATCGGAGAGCCGCTCGACGGTGGAGATCCGCCTTTCGCCGGGGATCGCCGCCCGCGCCGTCCTGGAGGCGGCCGAGGCCCTGCCGGCAGACGGAAAGACGTCGTCGCCGCTCCGGGTGACGGTGACCGATCGGCGCGGCAACAGGGTTCCCAACCTGGACGTGCGCCTCAGGGTCAGGCCGGGCAGCGTGAGCCCGCCGCGCGAGGAGTCGCCGGGAAAGTACCTGGCCGAGGTCGTCGTCCCCGCAAGACCGGAGCGCTGGTCGCTCGATGTTGAGGCCGAGATCCTCGACCGGACCGGGAGCGAGCCGGCCGCCATCCTGGCCAGCCCCGAGTCCCTGACCCAGGGTGCCTCCGGGGTCTGGCTCGAGGCCGCGCTGGTGGACGCGGGCGGTTTTCCCGTCCCGCAACAGGCGGTGACGCTGTCCGGCTGCGGCGAAGACCAGACCGGCACCACCGATCGTTTTGGCAGAGTGCGGTTTCGACTGCAAGGGCTCTCGCGAGACGGCCTGCTGCGATGCCGACTCGCCGCGGCGGCGGTACCCTGGATCGAGCAGAGGCTCTTCTTGGTGCGCGACCAGGGCGGGCTTTGGCTCCTGCCGGTCGACCTGGACGAGGAGCTCCCGCTGGGTGCGCCGCTCTCGGCCTCGTCGCGGGTGGCGCTGGTCCCAGAGCGACCGTGCGACATCACGCTTTCGGCGGCTCCCCCCGAACGCGCCGGCGGCGCCTTCCGTGTCACGGCGCATCTCCGTGGCGCAGACGGCGAGCCGCTGGCCGGCCGGCGGGTGATCTTCGCGTCCTCCTCCGGAAGGGTGGGGAACGTGGTGGAGGGACCGCCCGGGACCTATCAGGTGGAGGTCTATCCCGCGGGGCTTTCGGACATGGTGGTATCCGCGACCGAGGCCCAGTCCCAGGTTGGCGCGCTCATCCGCATCGGTGGAGGAAAAACGCCGTGAGGCGCGCCGGGGCCATCCTCCTCCTTCCGGTGGTCTGGGCCGCCTCGGCGCGCGCGGGCGTGCAGGTTCTCGACCCCGCCGCGGGCACGATCATGGGGCGGGTCTTCTGGGACCGGGATGGCGACGGCGTGTTTTCGACCCCGGACGAACCGCTGGCGGGCGTGCGCGTGACCTGCTCCTCGGGCGACGTGGCCACGACCGACGAGCGCGGCCAATACCACTTCGATGACCTGCCAGCGGGGTTCGAGGCCTTCGGTGATCGGGTGCTGAAACTCGATCCCGCCACCTTGCCGGCCGGCGTGGCCGGCCCGACCAGACGGTTCTTTTCGCTTGCGCCGAAGGACCTCGTGCGTCTCGATTTCCCGTTGCTGCTTCGACCCGCGCCAGCGCTGGAAAACGAGGCGCGGCTCCTGGATGCGGGCGGGGGCGGTGGCTTCGTGCCCGCGCAGGACGGCTCCCTCGGGTACGTGTGGAGCGCCGCCGTGCCCGATGGATGCCGGCTCTCCCTCGGTGACGAGCTCCTGGAGCCTGGAGCGGACGGCCGCGTTCGAAAGAACCTGATCCTCCACCCCGGCGCGAACCGCTGGTTATCCATTCTCCAGTGCCCCGAGGAACGGGTGCGGTTCTTCCTCGTGGACATGGTGTGGGTCCGCCGAAGCCAGGGCGGAGATCTGGTCGTCCCGGCAAGACCCAGGCCGATCGGCTCGTGCCGGGCGCCCTCGCCCGAGATGCCGCGCGCCGCCTCGGCCCTGGTGTCTTGCCGGATGGAGGAAGGGGTGCGGCTATGGCTCTCGGGGGAGCCGTTCGAGGGTGCGAGCCAGGTGGAGAAGATCGTTCCGATCGCGCCCGGTGAAAATTCCTGGGCCGTGACGGTCGCGCTCCCCGGAGCTGATTCTTTCTTGGCCAGGCTCTCGTTCGAGGTGGCCACCACCGGGGTGTCGGGGGCGTTGCTCGGCAGTTTCGCGACGACTTTGGATGGTGATGGCGGCGATGTCGCCTTTGGGGGCAAGCTGGATGGATGGGTCGAGGCGAGGCTTCCCGCAAACTTCAAGCTGGTTCTAGGAGGGAACTACTACTCGTATGATACAGAAGGGCAATCCTTCTTGGGCGTATTTCGAGATCTGCTGCTGCCCGCTTTCAGCCCGTGGCGTCGTGAACATGCGCCTGACCTCGAGGACGGCACCTTCGAGTTCGCGGATTCGAGCCCGGTGCTCGTGCGGAACCCGTCACGGGCGAGGTACTACCTGGAAGTGTCCAGACAGGCATCCATCCTGGGCGTGGGGCAGTTCGAGATTGCCAAGGCCTCTCCCGGCGGTGCCGGAACGCTCGACCTGTTCTCGTATGGCGTGTGGGCGGAGCTTCATCCCGTGGAGTGGCTTTCCGATAGCCGGGTCGTGGACGTGACGCTGGAGGGATTCTATGGCGTCCCCGGTCCCGGTGCCGGCCAGCCGCTTCCGCCAACGGAGCCGGAGCCGGGACAGCTCCGTCCGGCCGCGGCGCATGACGAGTTCGCCGCCACCGGGAGCACGCTGTATTTTCTTTCTCACCGCTGGCTCTCCCAGGGGAGCCTCCGGTTGGCCGTCGAGCGTCGCGACCGCTTGACCGGGGCGGTGCTGGAATCCCGCGAGCTTCGCCCAAACCGCGACTTTCGGGTGGATTGGGAGGCGGGCCGGGTGATCCTGTTCGCCCCGCTGGATCCGGGTGGGGGTTTTCGAGAGGCATTGCTCCTGCACATGCTCGGCTCGACCCGGGCCGTCCTGGTCGCGGATTACGAGTACCTGGATGTGGACCCCGCTCTCGTCTCACGGTCCATCGCCGGCGGCCGGGCGGGTGTGACCAGCCGCTTCAGAGACGATATTCGCATCGGCGGATCGGTCTTCGGCATGACGACGGCCGAGGCGGACGAGGGCTTCGACCCGTACCGTCTCCTGTCCGGCGAAGTGTTCGCGAACCTGGGTACGTTCGCGCGCCTGCGGGCGGCGTACGGCAGGAGCACCGGTGTCATCGGCGAGCCGAACTACTCCACCGATGGCGGGTTGAGCTTTCACCGCCCGGCGAGGGGGGCCCACGACGAGGGAGAGGCGTACACGGCCGACATCGAGATCGACACCTCGCGCGTCCAGGCGCGCGGCGGATTCGCCCGGTTCCTGTCCGGATACGCCGACAGCGCGCGGCTGACCGGGGAAGACATCACTCAAGCATGGCTTGATGGAAATGTCATAGTAAGCGATGAAGTAAACATATTTACGCGAGGTGCGGGCGGCTATTTTCATCAGGGTGCCAGCGTTTTCGGTACCCTGGGCGCATCCTTCAGGCCCATGCAGAAGTTGTCGATCACCGCCCAGGCTGGCGTCGATCTGCGCCGGCAGGAGGGCGAGCCGGGCCGTGGAATCGGGGAGGGCGAGGGGACCCGCGTGCTCGCCGGCTTGCAAGCCCGCTATCGCGCGCTGTCCTGGCTCGGGTTCGTCGCCGGACACCAGCAGAACCTGTGGCGGGAAGGGACGGGTAGCGCCGCCCGCGACCTCACCCTGACGACGGTCGGCATCGATCTCGAGGGGCCCGGGGATATCGGGGTCGGCATCGAGGGGGGATTCGGGCCCGAGGTCGGGAACCTTGTGCGGCTCAACCTGCTCCGAGAGGCGGACGGCGCCGGGACTTTCGTGAGAGCGGATTTTTTCCCCGAGGCGGGGCTGAGCGGCCCGAGATCGCTCTCGTCCGGCCAGAGCGCTTCGGTGGGCAAGGGCATGTTGTACCGCTCCGCCGAGTCGTACCGCCTGGGCTCGGCACAGGGGACGGCTTCGCGCCTCGGCCTGGGATTCCCCGTGACCGGAGGCCTGTGGGCGAACCTGTCATGGGAGCGAGGCGAGCTTGCGGATCCGGCGGCCTTTTCTTCGCGCGCCGACCTCGGTGATGCTCCCTTCGCCGACCGAGGCGTGAGCTCGGCCGTCGCCCCGGGCCGGCGCAACGCCATCTTCGGATCGCTCGCCTTCCGATCGGAGAGGCTCGCTCTGCGCGCCACGGCGGAGTACCGCATCGACGAGCACGCGCCACTGCCCGAGGGGCTGTACCCGGGGCGGGTCTCCAACTTGCGCCAGTCGTTGTTTTCGGTGGCGGGGCGGTTCGTGCCCACGCGGGGGCTGGCCGTCTCGGCCCGGGCGGCGTTCGGAGAGGCGTTCGGCGAGGGTGCCGAAGGGGCAGGGATGATGCCCCTGGGGGGCCTGCTGGAGGCCTCGGCCGGCGTGGCCTGGCGCCCGGAAGAACTCGACTGGATCTGGCTTCTCGCTCGTGTCTCCGGAGGCCGCGATCTTCGGCCAGAACTCGCCCGGGAGGGGCGGCGAGCGGAGATGTGGTGGCTGGGTTCGCTCGCGCTCCACCTCCGGCCGAGCCGGTACTTCCAGCCCAGCCTGGTGCTGGCGCCGGTCTGGGAGTCACAGCCCGTCGAGTTTCCCGCCGGCCGGCGCTACCTAGAGGCCGGCTCGCTCCTGGCCATGCTTCGCGTGGG
>JAAZNF010000041.1 GCA_012798435.1 Myxococcales bacterium
CGCCCCCGCCCTGGACGCCCAGGGCGGCCAGCCGGTCCTGGAGCTGGTGGAACAGGAAGACGCCCTGGGTCACCGGCGCCATTACGCCTACACCCAGCTGCCCCCGGGCCCCGACCACCCCGGTGCCCGCCACCTTCGTGCTCGACTTCTCCGACCTGGCCGCGCCCGACGGGACGGCCCGGCGCTACTTCTTGTACGTTCGCGACAATCTAGCGAACGATCCCGCCGACGTCGCCGCCTTTTCGCTGGTGGATGAGCTCCACGGCACCACCCTGGCAGCCGGGGACCTGCCGCAGAGCGTGGACAACGCCGAGCGATACTTCTGGGTGGACTACACCTTCTCCTCCGCCAACACTCCGCCCACCATCGGTGCCATCCCGGACCAGCTCATCCCCATGAATGGCTCGGCCGACGACGTCCCCTTCGCCGTGTCCGACGCCGAGACCGCGCCGGAGGCGCTCGCGGTGTGGGCCGAGACCGACGCCTCCTGGAACGGGCTGCTGCCCGCGGCCGGGATCACCTTCGGCGGGAGCGGCGCCAACCGCACCCTGAGCATCCGCCCCGCGGGCTACCAGATCGGCAGCACGCGGGCGCGCATCCGCGTCTCGGACGGCGAGGCGACGGGCGAGTCGAGCTTCTGGGTCCACGTGAGCCGGGCCGGCAACACCCCGCCCAGCGTGAGCGCCATCCCGGACCAGACCACGCCGGCCGGGAGCGCCACCGCGGCCATCCCCTTCACCGTGGGGGATGCGGAGACCCCGCTGGACGATCTGAAGATCACCCTCTCCGGCAGTGGCATGCTGCTCGGCCACGAGATCGCGGGGAGCGGGGCGAGCCGCACCCTGCGCCTGTGCCCGCGCTCCGGCGTCGAGGGCAGCGAAGAACTCGCCCTGCTCGTCACGGACGGCGAGCTCACCGCCGAGCGGCGTTTCCGGCTCACCGTGACGCCCCGCGCGGCCAACACCCCGCCCTCGATATCCATCATCCCCGACCAGGCGACGACGGAGGGCACACCCACCCCGCCCATCCCGTTCGTGCTCTCGGACGCCGAGACCGACCCGGCCTTCTTGCAGCTCTACTTCGACTGCGACGACTGGCGGCTCCTGCCTTACTCCCGGGTTTCCTTCGCGGGCCAGGGCGCCAACCGCAGCGTGACCCTGTGCCCGGCCTCCGGTAAGACCGGCACGGCCCTGATCACCCTGAGCGTGTGGGACGGACAGGAGCCCATGGGCACGACGCAGTTCCGCCTCACCGTCGGCGACGCCGCCAACACCCCGCCGACGCTGTCCGCCATCCCCGACCAGCTCATCCCGGCCGGCGGCACCACCGGCCCCATTCCGTTCACGGTGAGCGACGCCGAGACGCCGCCGGAGTTCTTCGAGGTCACCTTCGGCTGCGACAACTGGGACCTCATCTCCTGGAGCGGCATCCGCCTCGGCGGCAGCGGCGGCCTGCGCACGGTGGAGGTCACCCCGTACGTCGGCGAGCGCGGGACGGCCGAGATTTCGCTCCAGACCAGCGACGGGGAGTTCAGCGCCAGCGTGGCCTTCCGAGTGACGGTGGACGCGAGCCTCACCTGCGGCAACTTCGAGCTCGACCCGGGCGAGACCTGCGATCCGCCCTCCCGCTGCCCGACGAGCTGCGCCGACGTTGATCCCTGCACCGACGACACCATGAGCGGCTCGCCGGCGAGCTGCGACGCCACCTGCCCACACGATCCGGTGATGGTGTGCCTGAGCGGTGACGGCTGCTGCCCGGCCGGCTGCCACGGCGGCAACGACACGGACTGCCCGCCGGTATGCGGCAACTCCTACCTCGACCCGGAAGAGACTTGCGATCCGCCAACCACCTGCCCGGCGAGCTGCGATGACGGCGACGCCTGCACCGCCGACCAACTCTTGGGCGAGACCGCAGCCTGCACCGCGCGCTGCGAGAACGCTCCCATCACCTCCTGCGGCGCGGGCGACGGCTGCTGCCCCGTCGGCTGCCACGGCGGCAACGACGCGGACTGCCCGGCGGTGTGCGGCAACAGTTACCGGGATCCAGGCGAGAGCTGCGATCCGCCGACGAGCTGCCCCACAAGCTGCGACGATGGCGATGTCTGCACCGCCGATCGGCTCGAGGGCGCGGCCGCCGAGTGCACCGCCCACTGCCTCTTCGACGCCATCAGCGCATGCGTGAGCGGCGACGGCTGCTGCCCGGCCGCCTGCGACCACGCCTCCGACGCCGACTGCTCGCCGGACTGCGGCAACGGGCACATCGACCCCAACGAGACTTGCGATCCACCGTCGAGCTGCCCCACGAGCTGTGACGATGGCGACAACTGCACCAGCGACACCACGACCGGCAGCGCCGCGAACTGCAACGTGCGCTGCAACCATGCGCCGGTCCAGGTGTGTCAGGGGGGCGACGGCTGCTGTCCGGCCGGCTGCGAGCTGGCCGCGGACGCCGACTGCGCCCCGGTGTGCGGCAACTCGCGCGTCGATGCGAACGAGACCTGCGATCCGCCGGCGAGCTGCCCGGCGAGCTGCGACGACGGGGACGCCTGCACCGCCGACCGGCTGGAGGGCGCGGCCACCGAGTGCACCGCCCGCTGCGTCTTCGACGCCGTCACCGCCTGCGTGAGCGGCGACGGCTGCTGCCCGACCGGCTGCCGGGCGGCCCAGGACGGCGACTGCCACGAGCCGGGCGGGAAGATCACCGGCGGTTGCGGCTGCGCCACCTCGGAGAGCGAGGATTCTCTGGCCTGGCTGATCCTGGCGCTGGCCATCGCTCTGCGCAAACGCCGTTAAGCAGCCGCGCCGAAAAGAAAATTGCACAAGAAAAGCGCGGCGCGGTCAGCCGACAAACAGATTGACGCTTTCGTCCCTGGCTGGCAGTATCCGCCGGACGCTCTATCTGGAGGTTGCCGATGAAAAAGATCCGAGGTTGGCAGGTGACGGTGGTGGCGGCGATTTGCGCATTGGCGCTCTCGGCCTGCGGCGGAGGAAAAGACAAGGAGCGCAGGCTCACTTTGCTGTGGACCAACGACACCCACTCCCAACTGCTGGGGACACCCAACTGCGCCTACGATTCTTCCAGGACCGGCGACGGCACCGTGGGCGGCATCGCCCGGCTGGCGGCGCTGATTTCCCAGATCAAGGGCGAGGTCTCGGCCGCGGGCGGGGAGACCATGGTCTTCTCCGCCGGAGACTTCACCATGGGCACCATGACGGTGGCCGCGGAGCAGACCGCCGCCGATCTCAACGCGCTGAAGCGCCTGGGGTTCGACGCCGCCGCGCTCGGCAACCACGAGTTCGACTGGGGTGTGCAGGGCCTGGTCGGCATGATCGCCCACGCCGAGCAGCCGATGGTCCCGCTGCTGTGCGCCAACATCAAGAGCGAGCAGGCCGCGGCCCAGGGCATCGCAGCCCTCATCGGGAAAGAGGGCGAGAACGACAAGCGCATCTTCCCGTACATCGTGCGCACGCTCCCGAGCGGCCTCAAAGTCGGCGTCTTCGGCCTCGTCGGCGTCGAGGCCGGCAGCGTCTCCAACACCCCGACCCTGTTCGACGGCAACCTCATCGATCTGGCCGCCAAGGGACGGGCCACGGTGGAGGCGCTGCGAGAGCAGGAAAAGGTGGACTTCGTCATCCTGCTCGGCCACCTCGGCGTCGTGATGGACGGGGACCAGGCCGGCGGGGAGAGCGTGGAGTTCGCAAAGAAGGTGTGCGGCATCGACGTGCTGCTCTCGGGCCATAACCACACCTATCAGGCCGCGCCGGCGCAGATTCCGTGCGAGGCGGATCCCCAGTGGTCCACCGTGGTCATGGAGGCTGGCCGCTACCTGGAAAACCTGGGACGCATCGATCTCGTCCTGTCCGGAAACCGCGTCAAGTCCGCCACCGGCCAGCTCGTCCCCGTCGCCGACACCGTGGCCGGCGACAGCGCGGTCAGCACCTGGGAGAAGACGCTGGCCCAGAGCGTGGAATCTTCGCTCATCGGGAAGTTCCCCAAGGTCCCGGAGGCCGGGGCCTTCCTCACCGGCGAGTTCTGCCAGACGCTGGCCCAGGCCTCCTTCGACGTCCCGCGCCACAGCCACGAGGGCAACAACGTGCAGAACCTGGTCTCCGACGCGGTGCGCGAGAGCTGCGGCTGCGAGATGGCCGCCATCAGCAACGGCGGCGACGTGCGCGGCGACCTACAGCGGGTGAACGGCGGCTTCCCGCTGGCGGACGTGTTCCGGGCGGTGCCGCTAGGCATCGGCTGGGACAATCTGGCGGGCTACCCGGCGGTGAAGTTCTACCTCACCCTGCAGGAGATCGTGCTGGTGCTGGAAGCCACCACCGCCGACAAGGGGCTTTCCAACGACGACTACTTCATGTGCTTCTCGGGCTTCACGGTGTACTTCGACAGCCGCGAGGCGTCCTACGCCCGGGTGCAGAAGGTGTGGCGCAACGTGCCGCTCGACGAGTCCGGCCCGGGCGAGCTCATCTTCGACCGCTCGCAGGCCAGCCCCTTCCTCATCCCCAAGGAGACGCTGATCTCGGTGTGCACCTCGAGCTACATCGCGCAATTTTTGAAGAGCTTCAACCTCAACCCGCGCGACCAGAACGGCGCCACGGTATCCGATCTGGCCACCCTGGTGTGCCAGGAGGGCACCCGCGAGGTGAAGCTGTGGTACGCCCTGGCGCGTAAGTTATCGCAGTCCCCCGGCGGCCAGCTCGAGAACCGCTACCGCGACGACGAGGCGGCCTTCCCCGCCTGGCGCCGCTGCCGCAACCTGGCCGACCACCCCTTGTGAGACCCTCTCCCGAGCAGCCGACGCTCCGCTCTGTCTGAATCCACCGATAAAAAATCCCGACGCCCGTTTTTGCGTCTGGCCGCGATGCCAAGAGAGCATGCACGGCCAGACGCGATCCCCGCATGACGCGGTTCCCGCTCTTCTCGGACCAAAGCTCAGCGGTCTTCTCGGGGCCGGGGTTCCATGTGACCGGCCGCGGCCTGGCCGATGGCGCCGCTCTGCTTGTCCATCTCGAAGTGCAAGAAGTGCCCATACCCGTCGCGGGGGGTCACCGAGAAGGAGTAGTGCCCACCCCGGTCCCGGATCTTGAGTTCGAAGTCGTCGGCCAGCGCCCGCAGGCCCATCTGCACGTTCCCGTACACCCCGAAGTCGCCGTTCGCCTTCAGGTTCCGATCGATGAATTCGACCTCGGCGGGCCGGATCCAGCGGCCCGGGCGCATCGGGGGGAAGTTCCACCAGGCGATCTCCTCGATGGCCCCGCCCTCCAACACCACCGATAAGCAGAACGTGCCCGAGAAGAAATCCTTCTCGGCGATGTACAGCAGGGTCCGCTCTTCGCGCCGTCGGGTGGTGAGGTCACGACCGGCCGCCAGGGCCTCCAGGCCGCGCGAGAGATCCAGGCGCTGGCAGAATCCGTTGCGCGGCTCGAGCAGCCACAGCTCGCCCGTCTTCCGGAGAACCTCGTCAACGCGCCGTCGCTCGGAGGCGTCGAGCTCCGGACATTCGGGATAGTCCGGCCCGCGGTGGCTCATACCGCCGTGCTTGCGGTGGATCGTCAGGGTGTAGCGAAGCGCGAACACGTCCCGGGTGGTGAGCTCGAATTCGAAGGTCCGCCACTTCTTCACCGCCGCGACTTTGAAGCGCTCCTCCAGCATGGAAAGCCCCGGCCGCCAGGCCTCGCCGAAACGAGCGAAGTTCTGCTGGATGAACTCGCGGTCCTGCGCGGTCAGCTCGCTTTCCACGGGCCGAGCATACCACGGTGCAGTCGCGGGCGGAAAGCCGCTTTCGCCGTTGACAGCTCACCGTTCCCGGGTGTATGCGGGATGCGTTCCCCAACCCAAACCGAGGGAGGTTTTCATGTCTCGTCGACTGATGATCGCGCTGGCTCTGCTCGCGGGGTTCGTGTTCCTCGCTGCCACCGGCATGACGCTCGCCGCCCGCACCTCGTGCGGCTCCGACTCCGACTGCGCGGTGGGAAAGTGCAGCAGCAGCACCTGCGGTCACTGCGGCTCGGACTCCGACTGCAAGGGCCACTCCAAGTGCTCGGGCGGCATGTGCGGCCACTGCGGCTCGGACTCCGACTGCGCGGTGGGCAAGTGCTCGAGCGGCAAGTGCGGTTCCTGCGGCTCCGACTCGGACTGCAAGGGCGGCCGCTGCTCCAGCGGCAAGTGCTCGAACGCCGCCGAGTACTACAAGTAACCCCCGCGGCCGTATCTTGCCGTAAACGCTCTACCCCATCCGCCGAGACGGTTTCTAGCGCCACCGAACAGGCGCTTTCCAGCCCCAGATCGGGCGCAGGCGCTCTTTTACGCCGGCAGGGGCGCGCGATCCCGCTCGCGCGGCGGGTCTTGCCATTATAAGATGAGCAACGCCCGCACACCGGCACAGGAGGTGTTTTCATGCGCCCGCACGTCGCCAGCGTCTGCCTTGCGTTGTTCCTGCCGCTCGCCTGCGGTTGCTCGGGTGGCCAGCAGTGTCGGACCGACGGCGACTGTCCGCACCGGCAGCGCTGCTTCGAGGGGCGCTGCATCACCGATCCCTGCCAGACCCTGGTGTGCGACGATCCGCCGTCGGACGAGTGCGCGACCGCGGCCACGCTGGCGCGCTACCGCGTCCCCGGAAGCTGCGTGGAGGGGACGTGCCGCTATGACCGCGAGGAGGTTTCCTGCCCATTCGGTTGCGAAGATGGCGCCTGCCTCGAGTGCGTGCCCGACTGGCAGGACAGCACGAGCTGCACCTGTCAGCCGAGCGCGTGCGCCGGCTGCGCGGGTCAGAAGACCCAGGCCGACGGCTGTGGCCACACCCGCGAGGTGTCCTGCGATCTCCCCCCGCTGGGCTGCGCCGGGGTGTGCTGCGAAGGCGTCTGCTGCGCCGCCGGCGAGTGGTGCCAGCAGGGCCGCTGCGCCCGCGAGTTCCCGGCCCGGCGGGTGGGCATCTTCTACCTGGCCTGGCACGCCTACGCCTGGGACGCCGTGCAGCAGCTCCCGGCGAACGACCGCCCGACCATCGAGAGCGTGGTGCGCGATCCGGCCCTGACGTTCTCCGGGATGCTCAACGACCACGGGCTGATGGGGCAGGCGGCGAACTTCCACTACCACGCCGAGCCGCTCATCGGCTTCTACTCGCTCTACCGCGCCCGGCCCGGCGAGGCGCCCTACCCGGAGCCGGACTTCGTGCCGGACTCCCCGAACGCCGCCGCGGTGGCCGAGGCCCACGCGCGCCAGCTCTGGGAGGCGGGGGTCGATTTCGTGTTCGTCGACGCCACCAACCTGCCGTTCTTCTCGCCCTTCGCCGACGTGCTGGGGTTGCGCCCGGTGGAGGTGCTGTTCGAGGAGTGGCGGGCCCTGCGCCAGCGCGGCGTCATGACCCCGCAGATCGCGGTGTGGGTCCCCATCCCGGCCAAGCCCGCCGAGCACCCCGAGTGGATCCACCTGGCCGAGCGTTTTCTCGAGCTCTACAACCGGCCCGAGTACGCCGAGCTTCTGCTCCGCGACGCCCGCACGGGAAAGAAGGTCATGTTCATCGTGGACCACGGCGGGTTGCCGCCGGACCCGGCCACCGAGGCCGTCCTCCAGTCGAACGGCGGACGACAGGACGTGCTCACGCCGCACCTGTGGGGGCTGCTCTCGGATGCCGATCTCGTCGCCGGCAAGGCGGCCTGGATGCAACCTTGCCAGACGCCGGCCGGCGCGTGGACCACGCTGATCGCGGCCGATGTCCCCTGCGCCCAGGGTTTCACCCGCCAAAGCCCCCTGGGCACGGTGCTCTCGGTGAGCACCTCCTACCAGCTCGCCTACGCCAGCCTGCCCTTTCAAGCCTCGGGAAAGAACGAAGGGCTGACGCTGACAAAGCAGTTCGAGACGGCGTTCGCCGTGCAGCCCGACTATTTGCTCATCAACTCCTGGAACGAGCTCATCGCCCAGCCGCAGCCCAACCCTTACGCGGCGAACCTCGGCAACCTGGGCCGCAGCCTGGGCAAGTACTCGCCGCCGCAAGACCCCACCACCCCCGGCCTGGACTGGCTATGGGTGGACGCCTACGGTGCCGAGTTCGTGCGCGACATCGAGCCCACCGTCGAGTACGGGACGAAGTACCTCGACCTGTTGGCCTCGTGTCTGCGGGTGTACCGCTCGGGCGTCACCGCCTGCACCCCGGAGCAGCGGGCCGCCGAGCCCTGTTGCCAGGTCGAGGAGGAGCAGGTGCTGATCTACTCGCTGCGGGTGAAGGATCCCCAGAACACCCTCTCCACCCACCACGTGCTCACCCCGGACGCGCTCGAGCGCGACACCCTGCTCGGCTCGGGCGCCTGGGAGCAGGTGTGCAACCCGGTGTACGCCCCGCCGGGCCTGTGCGCCCGCGATCGCGACCTCGGCGCCGACGGGCCGTTTGTGCTCTTCGCCCGTCCCGGCCCGGAGCGGGCCCCGCTCTACCGCTGCTGGTCGGGAGTCGACAACTTCTTCTCGCTCGATCCCGCTTGCGAGGGGCGCGAGGTGGTACGCCTCCTCGGCTACCTCTCCACCCGGCGCTCGACGAGCAGCGCACGGCCGCTCCAGCGCTGTTACCACCCGGCCGGACCGGCGCACTTCCACTGGCTCGACGAAGCCTGCCCGGCGGGGCGCGAGGACGCGGGCTTGCTCGGCTTCGTGCGCTGATCCGCCCGCTCGGGCACCCGGTCAATCGCCCGGCTGGAAGTTGAACGGGTAATTGACCGTGACGACACCTCCGCCGGCCGGGGCCGGGAAGCGCAGACCACGGATGGTCTTGTCCAGGCAGGCCTCCAACCGTGGGTTGCTCTGCTTTCGCAGCGACACCCGGGCATCGATCACCGTGCCTTTCGGGCCGATGGTGAAGCGGACGTCGGCCAGCGCGGTGGCGGTGGGATCCTGCATCAACACCAGCTCGTAGCAGTGCCGGAAGCGCGCGAGGTTCATGCGGACGACTCGCTGGATGTCACCCGCGTCATAGGGTCCGGCCACGACGGGTGACTTGCCGAACACCGGCGCCGATGACTTGCCGATCACCGGCGTCTTGGATGACGGCGAGGCCGCCGCCGGGGGCGGGCCCAGGAGGGCGATCCAGGCCGGTCCTTCGTCGAGGGGCTGGTAGCACTCGGCGCCGGCGAGCAAGCGGGCCGCCTCGCGCCAGGGGAGCTCGCGCGGCGCGTCCAGGTACAGCCTCCCCCGCGGGAACTGCAGCTTTACCTTCTGCACCGTGTCGGCGACGGCGGCCTCCAGCTCCGGGCACTCCTCCCGCGCCTGACAGGCGGCCGGCCGTTCGATGAGGATCGTCCCGCCGGGGCCGGACAGCTCGGCGCCGTCCCCGGTCGGGCGCAGGGCGACGATCAGCTCGTCCGCGCCTTCCTCGGCGGGATCTGTCTTTCGGGCCACGAGCAAGGCACGCCGGTCGCCCTGGCCGTTACGGACCGCGAGCTCGAGGGAGAGCACCGGCTCGGGCAGCCGTTCGAGGAGTTTTGTCACCGTCTCGAACGGCGCGTCCCGGTCGACGGCGAGGAGCAGGTCCTCCCGGGCCCTCTCGGGAAGCTGCGTGGTGCCATCCGCGGCCAGGCGCGCCCGGTCCTTGCGCGGGTTGAACGCTCCGCTCGACGCGCAACCGCGCTCCACCTGGGCAAGCCGGAACCGCGGCGCCTTCTCCTCCCGCTCCTTGCGCTCGCAGGCCCGCCGGTCGCCTCTCTGACAGGCGGCGGCGAGGATCTTCAAGGCGGGCTCGAAGGCGAAATCGTCGAGGTAGAGCTCGGCGGCGAACAGCGACGATACCGCCGAGATGCGGGCCGCCGCGTCGCGGGTGTGCGCGTCCTTCTCGGCGCAGGCGAGGCTCGGCTCGAGCTCGGCGATGGCCCGCGCCAGCAGCAGGCCCTTCTGCGCCGGGTCCGCGGAGCTTATGGCGCGCAGCGCCGCACCCACCTGCACCACCAGGTCGAACAGGCAGCGGCCCCCGCTCGAGGCCTCGGCGGCCAGGCCGGGGGACTCCCAGCTCGCCTCGGCGAACGCCGGCCAGTCTCCGAGCCGCGCCGACGGCCCGCCCGCGAGCCCCAGCGCGCCCTGTATGACCAGGGCCTGGCCCACGACCCCCGCGCGCAAGCGCAGCTCCGAAAGCCCGGCGAGGATCAGGACGTCGCCCGGTGGCCCCAGCGCCCTGGCCAAGGCGGCCAGATCGACCCGAAGCTCGGCCACGAGATCTCCCGGGGCGTCGCGGCGGGCGATGAGCTTCTTGGGGTCCTGGTTGATGCCGAGGAGTGCGAACTGGCGATCGCTCAGGCTCTCGATGCTCAGCGGAACCTCGCTGCCGCGGAGGGCGCCGTTACCCTCGATGGTGCGCGCCAGCTCGCGAAGCGGTGCGAGGTCCACGCTCTTTTCGAAGTCGGCGGCCGCGGCCAGGCGGAGCTGCGACGGGCTCGTTCCCACGGCTTGCAGCACGACGGCCAGCCCCTTGGGGACGAGACTCGACGCCTGGGGTTCGGCGAAGCGGAGCATCATCTTGCCCATGCCAAACAAGTGCCGAAACGGCGAGTACCACAGGCAGAACACGCCGCACTCGCGCGGCGCCTGGAGGACATCGTCCAGCGATTTCGCGAGGCGCCCGGCCGCGGGCTCCTCGGCCGCACCCAGGGCCTTGGCGAGATCGAACGAGAGCCGCGCCTCGGCGAGCGGCGCGTCGCTGGCGGGCGCCGGGCCCTCCCGCAGCCGCCCCTCCCGGAAGATGCGCTGCCCGAGCGCGGTGAGCGAGCTCACCCGCCACAAGCGCAGCCCCCCGGCGAGCGAGAGCCCCATGGCGCTGTCGTCCATCTCGGCGCCCAGGGGCGACATCCACAGGTAGCCGGAGAGCACCTCGGAGACGCCCTGGGCCAGCAACGAGGCCCGGTAGGCGGGATCCACCTCCGAGAGAACGGACAGGACCACAGACAGCGATCGCTGGATGGAGAGCGGGCGGAACAGCCACGGACGGAGGTAGAGCGTGGCGAGGTCATCGGCCCGGCACAGCGCCTGGAAGGCCGGGGTCGCAGTGAGGGTCCGCGCCAGGGCGGGAGCAGCCGAGAGCTTGCGAAGGTCCGCCGCCTGCGGGGCCGTCCCGGAGCGGTAGAGCAGCTCCACGCGCAGGCGGCCGTCCTCCGCGAGCAGGCCGATGGCGCCCTCGTCGCCGTGCATCCGGTGGGCGAACCAGGCCTCGGCGTCCGTCTTCTCTCCCGTCGCATCCAGGCGCGAAAGCCCGCGAGCCGAAAGCAGCGTGCTCAGCGAACCCAGCAGGACCTTCGAATCCGTGGCGGGCAGCAATAGACGGTGGCGGTCCCAGAACGGCGCGGCCGACCCCGGCCCGGCCACGAGCAGCTCGGCGGCGGCGGCCAGATCGTCGCCATCGGTCTCGAAGAGCCCGAGCGCCAGCGGACGGGTGAGATCGAGCCCCTCCAGGCGTTCGGGCAACTCGGTCCCGGCGATCCGCAGGAACCGAGCGAGCGCGGCCCAGGCGTCCGGCGCCTCGCGCAGAACCTGTTCGATGCGTGCTCCCTCGGAGCCGGACCAGCGCGTCGCCCGCGCGACCCAGGACAGCAGCGACTCCTTGTCCTTCTGCCAACGCTCCGGGTGGAGCAGCAGCACCATGGCGTGGCGATCCCCGAGGCGGCAGGCCAGGCTGGCGGAAGGTTCCTGCTCCGGCGCGGCGCACGGGTCGGCCGGCCGCCGGGAGCAGCCGAGAGCCGAGAGCCCCAGCAGCGCCACGAAACTTCCGAGCATGATCCGCATGCGTGTCTCCTCCTCCTCCGAGCATGGGTTGCGGCTCGACTCTTCGCCGGCCCCGCCGCGAGCGCGGCGCACGGCCGAGCGTACCACGGGGCCGCGACTGGAGAAACACCGCCTGCACACGCTGTCGGCGCATTCGCGCAGGATGCGAAAAAATGATACCCTGACGGCGCCGTGGCCCTGGAGGATTTCTCATGCGACAGAAGGTTCTCATCTGGCTGGGATTGGCGCTCTTTGCGGCGTGTTCGAGCCCCGGCGCGGGCGGCGACGGGGGCGCCACGGACGACGGTAGCGCAGTGTTCGACGATGCCGGTCCGGACACGGGCGGGGACGACGGCATTGCGGACGCCACGGTTGGAGATGATGCGCGGGACGGCACGGACGGCGGTGGCGACGAAGACGGCGGCGGAGACGGCGCTGACGACGGCTCTTCGGACAGGTGCGCCGGGATGTCCGGGTGCGCCTGCCTGAGTTCGCTGCTCGACGACCCCCAGCGCTGCGCCCCGGAGAAATCGGCGCGCCTCGCGCAGGCGGTGGAGTCGCTCGCCGCCGAGATGAAGGCCCCCTGCCAGGGCCTGGACGAGGCGATCTTCGTCTACGCGGGAGAGGCTTCGTCCGTCGCGGTCGCCGGCGAGTTCAACGCCTGGACGGGCGAGGCGCTCGAGCGTTTGTGCGGCCTGAACCTGTGGGCGCGCCGCTCTTCACTCCCGGGGCGCTACTCCGAATACAAGCTGGTGATCGACGGCGCCTGGAAGCTCGATCCGGCCAACCGCGCCTTCGCCTACGACGACTTCGCCGGCAACGTAGACGGCAAGAACTCGGTGGTCAACATCCCCGGCAGCAACCACAGCCACCTGGAGTGGTGGCCCGGAATTTCGTCAACCGAGCTCGGCAACACACGCGATCTCTTCGTGTACGTCCCCGCCAACTACCGGCCCGAGGAGGCGCTCACCTACCCCGTGCTCTACATGCACGACGGCCAGAACATCTTCGACGATAGCAGCTGCTGCTTCGGAAACGGCGGCTGGCAGGTCAACCTGGCCGCGGACCAGGAGCTCGCCTTCGGCAACGTCGCGCCCTTCTTCGTGGTGGGGATCGCCAACACCGCCGCGCGCCTGGACGAGTACACCATGTGCGTCGACACCAGCCAGGGCGAGCCCTTCGGCGGTAAGGCCGAGGCCTACGAGCGCTTCGTGCTCGAGGTGGTGATGCCGCTCATGGAGGACTCCTACCGCATCGATCCTGCGCAGCGAGCCATCGCTGGCTCGTCGCTGGGCGGGACCATCTCCATGTTCATCGCTCTCCGGCACCCCGAGCTCTTCCGGCGCGGGGTGGGCTCGCTCTCCGGCGCCTTCTGGGTGTGCCAGGATTCGCAGCAGGCGGTGCGCGATCAGGTGAGCGCCCTGCCGGGGCGGCTCGCGCTCCCCATCTACCTCGACTCGGGCGGAGACGTGTCGAGCAACGCCGACGGGGCCGCCGACACCCTGGAGGTCCGAAATCTCCTCCAGGCCAAGGGGTTCTCGGTGTCCGACGCGCCGCCCAACCAACCGTGCGCTGAGAACGTGGACGTTTGTTATTATCTCGAGCCCGACGCGCCGCACAACGAGATCGCCTGGCGCGAGCGGGTGTGGCGGATGATCCGTTTCCTCGAATAGACAATTCCCATTTTGGCGCATTTGCCTGACTGCCGAGCGGCTCGGCGCTGGTGGGTGGGAATGGCGGGCGGGCACTCTTCGACGGGCCGGCAGCGAGGTTGTGATAGTCGAATTCCGTCCCCTTGGTTCGCTCATCATGACGACCGATTGGAGCGAAGAGAGACATTTCAAGGAGGGTGAATGAAAAGGCTATTCTTTCTTGGGGCATTTCTGGCGATCATTTTCGGGGCGCTCGGAGGCGGTGTTCACGCAAGCTTCGAACAGAACACAATCCTCCAAATGTTTTGACACGTATTGTGTCTGCAGTGGTGTCCGTAACTGTTTCAACATGGGACGTTCTGGCGTTTGCAAGGGACCGATCCGTTGTCACGAGGAATTTCAGATTTGCATCTGCGCCTATTGAAGTGCGGCTCTTTCATCCTCTGAGCGGGTGAGGAACAGCCACGAGGTTCGCGTGCGAAGAGGGATCGCGATCGGTGCCGGCAGTTTGGTCGCCATCGCTGGACTCCTGTCCTTGGCATTGCTGCGGCCTTCTCGTGTCTCAATGTCGCCTGCACAAACCGAATCCAATGGCGATCTTACTGAAAGCCCTCAAACAGAAGACCCTGAAAAGCCTGCTCGTCATTTCAAAGAAAACCGGCCCGATGTGCCCTGAGCCGATGCAGATGAGCTCTTATCCTATCTGGGAACAGATGTCGGCCGGCGTTCTCGCCATGCCCTCATCGGCGGGTCGTCACTGGACGAGCTCATCCAGTTTTACGATGTCGCCGCCGGAGAGTACCGCTTGTGCGGTGTTCGGATGGATTCGAAAAGTATCTCATGCCGTATATTTCAGGTCGTGGACGATTCGTCGGTCGTCGAGTTGTCGCCCGACATCTGAATCCGTGCAATCTCAGGGCCGGTCGGCAGCCTGGCGGGTGCGGGCCCAGTCGTCGAGGAAGGCCTGGAACACCCCGTCGTCCTCGATGCGCAGCATGGTCTCGTCGTTGCTCCACAGCGCCGGGCCGGTCCAGTTGTGCGAGCCGCAGAAGACCAGCCGCCGGTGCTCCGCCGAGCCCTCGAAGGGCGCGTCGATGAGCAGGATCTTGGAGTGGATGGTCCAGCCGCCGCTGCGCTCCGGGTAGGGGACCAGCGTCACTCCGCCCGCCGTCAGCGTGCTCTCGACCTGGGCGCCCAGGTTGTTGTCGTAGGTGCTGGCCACCACGGCCACGTCGCAGCCGGCCTGCCGGCGCGCCACCAGGGCCTGGGCCACGGCCAGTCGCGCGTCGGTGAAGAAGGCGGTGAGCGCCCGGATGCGCGAGGTCGAGTCGCAGGAGACGCTGTTGAGGATGGACACCACCGGATCGGTCCCGCGCCCCTTGGGGAAGTAGTACACCCGCGTCGGCCCGTCGCCGTTGTCGTAGTGGTAGAAGTACTCGTTCTCGACGTCGGCCCACAGGTCCTCGAAGGCCCGCTCGTAGCTCGCAAACAGCGCCGCGTCGCCGGAGACGATCACCGCGTTGTTGTGCAGGTTGAGCTGGAGGCTGGTGAGGTTCTGCGAGGCCTGGAGCACCACCTTCTCGGTCCCGTCGGCGAGGCGCGAGAACAAGAAGGTCTTGTGGTGCATGATGCCGCTGCCGACGCAGGCCGTCCCCGGGGCGTCGCACAGGTGGACCCGGTCCGTGCCGAGCCCCGCCTGGAGCGTGCCCACCTCGCTGCCGAGGAGGTCGCCGGCGCCGCCGTCGAGGAGCACCCGCACGTCCACCCCGCGAAGGTAGGCGGCCACCAGCTCGTCCGCCACCCGGTCGCGGGTGAAGGTGTACATGGCCACCTGCACGCGCGAGCCAGGCGCGGCGCGCTGGATGAGATCCACGATGGCGTTCTCGACGGCGTAGTCCCGGCTGTCGTCCGCCGGCCGGGTGGAGAACACCGTGCGGAAGGCAACTCCGGGCTGCGCCCCGTCGCCGTCCGCGGCCCCGGCGTCATCGGGGAGCGTGCCGCCGTCGTCCGCCGGGCCTCCCCCGTCGTCTTCTGAAAAGCCCCCGTCATCCTCTGCGCTGCCGCCGTCGTCGGAAAAGCCACCCCCGTCATCGAGGTCCGCGCCGCCGTCGTCCGCTACCGGCCCCCCGTCGTCCTCGCCCGGCCCGCCGTCGTCTTCCAGGCTGCCGCCGTCGTCTTCGCCCGGCCCGCCGTCGTCTTCCAGGCCGCCGCCGTCGTCTCCCGCGGGCTCTCCCTCGTCCGCCTCCTCGCCCCCGTCGTCCGAAAAGACGCCTCCGTCGTCGGATGGCGCGGCGCCGTCGTCCGCTGTCCCGTCCGCCTCCTCGAAGCCGGTGTCGAGATCCTCGGCCTCTTGCGACGAGCAACCCGGCGCCATGATGGGGACCGCTCCCAGATAGGCCACCACGGTCGCCACAAGAAAAACTGTCGAGATCCGGCTCATCGCGTCCTCGGCGAAGACAACACCCATTATTGTGCCATACGACGGACCTGAAAAGGGTTTTTCCTTTCCCTAGCCTTCTTTTTTTTCCTTGTGCTATCCTCCCGCCAGATCTTTCAGCAAGTCATCCGTCTTATGGTTCGGATTCGACCAGGAGGGTTCCCATGACCCAGCGTACCTTGTGGCTCCTGCTGCTCCTGCCACTCGTATTCAGCGAGGTTTCTTTCGCCGAGGAGACCGGCAAGGTCACCCTGCCGCTCTCCATGTGGCAGGCCATGCGCGATCGGCTGGAGGCGGCCCAGAAGCCCGAGACCGCGCCGGTGGCGGTCAGCGCCATCGAGCGCCAGATCGAGGGCAGCTTCCGCAAGGGGCTGTTCTCGGGGACCCTCACCTACCGCTTCGCCGTGGAGGACACCCGGGGTCACGTGCGCGTGCCGGTGCTGGACGCGGGCGCGGCCATGGGCGAGGTGGCCCTGGACGGAAAGACCACCTCGCTGCTCGCCGAGGGCGGCATGTACACCGTGGGCGTGGACCAGCCCGGGGTGCACGAGCTGCGGGCGCGCTTCTTCTGGGGCCGGGAGCAGGACCGTTTCGCCCGGCTGCTCTCGTTCTCCCTGCCGCCCGCGGGGGTCACCCGCGTCTCGGTGTTGATCCCGGAATCGGACATCGAGGCCAAGCTCGCGCGCGGCGCCATCATCTCCGCCGACCCCGCGCCCGGCGGCACCCGCGTCGAGGGCGCGCTGGACGCCAGCGGCCGTATGTCGCTCTCCTGGAACCGCAAGATCACCCACCGCTCGCGCGAGAAGGTCCAGACCGAGTTCCGCGAGCAGGTGCTGCTCACCTTGCAGGAGGCCATGGTGGACGGGCTGGCGGTGTTCGACGTCGACGTGCTGCAGGGCGAGCTGGACCGGCTGGAGCTGGTCGTCCCCGAGGGCCTGGACGTGGTGAGCGTCGACGGCGGGGCGGTGCTGCAATGGGCGGTGGAGTCCGGCGCGGCGTCGAGCCCCGCGGCGAACGGCACCCGGCTCAACGTGCTCCTGCGCTACCTGGTCGAGCGCCACATGCGCTTCTCGGTCCGCTTCCAGTTCCAGACCGAGGAGGGCAAGCCGCTCGCGCTCAGGCTACCGCTGCCGCCACCGGAGGCCACCTTCACCGGCAACCTGGGGATCCTGGCCCCGGCCGGCTACAACGTCCAGGTGGCCGAGCGCGACGCGGAGGTGCAGGAGCTCGCGCAGCGAGAGCTGCCCCCCGAGCTCACCGATCTCACCCAGAGCCCGCTGCTGCTCGGCTTCGCCTTCTCGAAGCCGCCGCGGCTTTCGCTCTCGGTGACCCGCAACCAGGACGTGACCCTGCTCAGCACGGTGATCGACGAGCTGGAGGCCTCCTCGGTGCTGATCGAGGACGGCACCGAGATCACCAAGCTCAAATTGCGGGTGCGCAACAACCGGCGCCAGTACCTGACGGTGCGGCTCCCCGAGGGCGCCGTGCTCACCCACTCCCAGCTCGAGGGCCGGCCGGTGCGCCCGGCCGTCACCGGCAGCGGCGCCGAGGAGGCGCTGCTCTTCCCGCTGCGCCAGAGCGAGAAGGTGGGCCGCCACCAGACCCGGCTACACGTGGTGCGCCCGGACGAGACGCTGTCCGAGATCGCCAACTTCTACTTCGGCAACCCCAACGAATTCAACCGCATCCTGGAGGGCAACCGCGATCAGCTCTCCTCGGCCGACGGGCTGTACGTGGGCCAGCAGCTGCGCATCCCGGCCTCCACCGACGTGAACGTGGAGGAGAGCAACTTCGTCATCGAGCTGGCCTACCGGCGCGAGCGGCCGGCCCTGGGGAGCTTCGGCCGGCGGGAGCTTCTGCTCCCCAGCCTGGACGTGGAGGCGCAGAAGGCGGTGTGGCACCTGTACCTGCCCGAGCACCTGGAGGCGCTGTCCTTCGACGCCAACCTGGCCCAGTACTCCCACGTGCGCTACGACCACTTCCGCCGGGTGCGCGACTTCCTGTACCGGGCCCTGTTCGAGCGCAACGCCTTCGCCGGCGGCGGCTACGTCAGCGTGCTCAAGCTGCGGAAGGATCTCTACTACTCCGAGAGCGGGCGGCAGGCCTCCTCCGAGGTGGTGCTGTCGAGCTTCCCGCTGGTGGGCGAGCGCTACCGCTTCCGGCGGGCGCTGCTCGGCCGCGAGGTGCCGCGCATCCGGGTCACCTACGCCGACCAGGCCTTCGGCACCGCGGCGCGATGGCTTTCGCTGCTGCTGCCGCTGGCCCTGGGGCTTTTGCTGCTCCACGGGCGGCGTAGCCTCGGCCGCTTCGTCGGCGCGGGGGCCGTGCTGCTGCTGCTGCTCTTCGCGGGGTACTACTTCAACGGCGTCCACCGGCGCATCCTGTGGGGCGTCGACCTGGCGCTCTTGCTCTCGCTCTTGTGGATGCGGGGCCGGCCCTTCTGGCAAGGCCTGCGGCGCATCGCCTGGGAGCCGTGGCGCGTCGTCGAGATCGTGACCTTGCGCAACCTGGCCTTCCTGGTCGGTTGCTGCGTGATCCTGTGGTTCGTGCTGCTGTTCCCGCTGCTGCTCTCCAGCACCGCCGCCGTGGCGCTGTACCTGTGGTGGCGCCGCAAGGAACGCCTGCGCCGGCAGGAGGTGGCCCATGCGTAACCTCACCTCCACTCGCTTCGTCCTGCTGTTTGCGCTTCTTGCCCTGCTCGTCCCGAGCGTGGCCATCCCCCAGGAAGGTGACGAGGAAGATTCCGCCGAGCCGGCCGCGGAAGAATACGCCGCCGACGAGGAGCCGCCGCAATACGCGAGCAACGTCATGCCCAACCAGGGGATCGTCCCCCAGGTGCAGACCTTCAGCCTGGACAACGCCGCGCCGGCGCAGGCCGCGCCCGAGCCCGAACCCGCGTACGAAGAACAGACGAGAAGCTTCGGACGGCAGGCCAGCGACATCCAGTTCAAGAACATCATGGACCAGAACGAGTACGCGCCGTCCGCGGCCTCGCCCGCGGCCCGCATGGAGGCGGGCCACTACGGATTGGGCATGGGAGCCACGGGCAAGGCCTACGGGGGCGCCGGGTACGGCAGCGGCTACGGCGGTACGCCCCCGGTCGCGGCGGAACCCCCGGTGGTGGTGCCGCTCAAGGTGTTCGAGGAACTGCGCCAGAAGATCCAGGCCCTGGTCGAGAAGCAATCCAAGCGTCAGGCCCCGGCGGTGGTGCTGGGCGCCGCGGACTACCGTGGCGAGGCGCGGCCCGGCGCGCTCTCTCTGCACCTCACCCTCCAGGTCACGCTGGGCCGGCCCGACAAGTGGAAGATCGTCCCCCTGGTCGGAGACGGCGCGGTGCTGGCGCGAGCCACGGTGGGCGGCCAGCCCATCCCGGTCTCCAGCCAGAACGGCTACCACGTGTGGGTCACCCAGCGCACCGGCGAGGTCACGGTGGAACTCGACCTTCTGGTCCCCAACCGCAAACCCCGCGGCGCCATCGAGTACGACTTTCTGGTGGCCCGCACCCCGGTGACCCGCTTCTCCTGCCGCTTCCCGGTGGCGGGCCTGGAGCCCAAGATCGACGCCGCCATCCAATCGGCCGCCTCGCCCGCGGGCGGGGGCACCCTGCTGAACGCCACGCTGCGCCCCACCACCCGCATCCACCTGGTGGGCTTCAAGGAGATCGGGGAAGAGGCCGGCCGCCCGGCCAAGGTGTCGGCCGACACCATGAACCTGGTGTCGATCGACGAGGGCACGCTGGACGTCTTTTCGGTGGTGCGCTACCGCATCCTGTACGCCTCCACCAAGGAGTTCGCCCTGCGCATCCCGGCCGGCCTGCGCGTGGTGGCCGCCGACGGCGAGGGCGCCTTCCATTACGTGCAGGAGACGACCCCGGAGGGCACCATCCTGCGCGGCGAGACCGCCTTCCCCATCCGCAACGCCTACGAGATCTCGCTCCGCCTGCACCGCGAAACTCAGAAGGGCAGCGAGGAGATCGATCTGCCGCTGCCGCAGTGCCTGGGCGTGGATCGCCAGTACGGCTGGGTGGCGGTGGAGGTGCCCGGCAAGCTCCAGCTCACCGAGCTCCAGGTCCAGCAGGCCGAGCCGGTGGACGTGCGCCTGCTGCCGGCGGAGATGCTGGCCGGGGCGGTGAGCCCCATCCTCAAGGCCTACCACGTGCTGACGCCCGCGGCCCGCATCCGCCTGGGCCTGAGCCGCCTGCCGGAGAAGGAGCCTTTCACCGGCTCGGTGGACCGGGTGCGCGCGGTGAGCCAGGTCTCCTCGGAGGGTACGGTCCAGACCGAGATGACCATCACCCTGCGCAACCGCCTGCGCCACAACCTCAACCTGACCCTGCCCGCAGGGACGGAGGTGCTGTCCGCCACCCTGGACGGCCGGCCGGTGCGGCCCAGCCAGGACGAGAAAGGACGCATCGTCCTCCCCCTCAAGCGCTCCACCGGCGGCGAGCGGCTGCGGCCCTTCCACCTACGGATCTCGATGCGCAGCCAGGTCGGCGAGCTGGGTTGGTTCGGCCGGGTCTCGCTTTCGCTTCCCGCCCTCGACCTGCCGGTGTCCTCGCTGGCCTGGCAGGTGTACGCGCCTTCACGCAACATCTACGGCCGCCTCAAGGGCGACATCGAGCCCCAGGAGGCGGTGGGACACGGCACCTGGAACCCGCCTCCCCAGCGCATGAGCGTCCTCGGCACCAGTGTCTCCGCCGGTCCGGTGGCCCTGGACGGCGGCGTGGCCGGAGGCGGCGGTGACGCGGGCGCCATGCCGGTGCGCCTGAACGTGGATCGCTCTGGCACCGAGCTCTCGTACTCCCGCTACTGGATGACGGCGGGCCACCCGGTCGAGGTGAGTTTCGCCTACGCCCGCGGCTGGCTGCGCATTCCCGCCTGGCTGCTGCTGGCCGCGGTGCTCGGCGCGGCCCTGCTGCTTCTGTCCCTGCGATTCAGCGCTCCACCCTCGCGCCTGCCCTTCTGGGCCGGCGTGGTGGTGGGTCTGGGCGTGTTGTGGCCGCTGCACTGGGCCGGCGGCGTGTTGGCCATCCTGCTCGGTCTGCTGCTCGGGATCGCGGCGGTGATGTGGCAGCGCCACGGCCTGCGCCGGATGGGGCAGACGCTGGCGGAGTGGGCGCGCACGCTGTGGAGCCGCTTCCGCGCCCGGACCACCAGCGCACCCGTCAGCCCGGCGCGGATCGTGGGCCGGGTGTTGCTGGGCGCGGCGCTGCTGGTGTTCGCCCTGGTGCTGCTGGGGTCACTGCTGGATCTTCTGGGATTGCTGCTCGGGCTCGGACCGGTCTATTCCCTGGTGGGAGCGGCGGCCTTGATGTTGTAGCCGCGGCTGGCGCTCCCCTCACCCGCTGCGGGCCGAGAGCACCCGGCCGAGCGTGTCCGCCAGGATGGCGCGCACCTGGGAGGCTCTCTCCGGGCCGGCGCTGACCACGGGCAGGCCTCGGGCGACGAGTTCCTGCGCCAACGCATCCAGCCGGTAGGCGGCCACCGCATCGCCGCTCTGGCGCAGCGCGATCGCCGCGCAGGCCCCGGCGCGCAGCGGCCCCCACAGCGGCCGCAGCGCGCGCTCCGCGGGGAGCAGCACCACCTCGACCCGCACGTTCTCGCTGAGCACGACGCCCCCCAGCAGGCCGAACCCCAGCTCCAGCACCCGGAATATATCGGCCGGCTCGCCGCCCGGCAGGCGGGCCAACCCGGTGGCGAACTCCCGCGCCAGCGCCCCGTCCGACGAGAGCAGCACCACCCGCGCGCGCGTGGGTTGGGCGCCCGGCATGCCGCCCGAGAGCCGCAGGCGCAGCTCGAAGAGCTGGTCCTGGGGCAGCAGCGGCGCGGCCTCCTCGGCGCCCGTCGGGCCGGGCACCTCCTCGGGCCGCAGCACCCCCTTGTCCAGCAGGGTGCGGATCACACGGCAGGCCTCGAAATCGCTGACCCGGGCGTGTTCGACGAGGTCGTCCACCGTCTGGTAGAACTCCAGCAAGCGCAGGATTTCCTGGGTGGCCGGGTGCAAGCCCTCGAAGCGGCTGGCCCGCTCGGCCACCGCCCGCAGCCGGACCGGGTGGGGCGGAAGCTCGGCCCGCAGCCGTGTGAACTCGTCCGCCTGCCGGGCGCCCTCCAGTAGCAGCAGATCGGTGCCGCGGCGGATGTTGGCGTCGGAGGTGGTCCGGCCGGCGTCGAAGTTGAAGCTGCCCTCGCGCCACTGGAGCAGCCGAAACAGCGCCTTCTCGCCGCGATGCCGCCCGGTGCCGGCGTGGATCACGCTCCCCTCTCGCACGAAGACCCGCCCCTCTCCGGCGCCGCCGGTGAGGCTGAGCTCCCCGGTCTTCTTGTTGAGATGGAAGATCTGCAACAGGTCGACCAGGGAGATCTGGCTGAGCGAGCCGGTGATCTTCTGGCCGCCCTCGCGCACCTCGCGGGCGGTGGCCATCTTGCGCAAGATGCTGGCCACCAGCGAGGTGACCTCGTCGGTGTTGAAGGGCTTGCGGATGAGCGCCTCGCGGTAGCCCCACGGGCCGCTCTCGTCGACCTCGGCCCCGCCCAGGATCACCACCGGGATGTGCTCGGTGCGGGGGTTGCTGCGCAGGATCTGGATGTACTTGCGCGCGTTGATGAGCGGGCAACCGGCGTCGAACAACACCAGGTCGGGGCGGACCAGGATGGTCTTCTCCAAGGCACGGCTGCCGTCACGGGCGGCCCGCACCTCGTAGCCCTGGTCGTGCAGGGCGTTGCCCAGCTCCTGGAGCACGTGCCGATCGGGATCGGCGATGAGGATCAGCCGGCGGCTCATGGCCAGAACTGCCTCTGGAAGTTGTAGTGCGCCTGCAGCTTGGTCACCAACCCCTCCACCAGTGTGCGATCGCAACTGTGGAAGGCGCACAACGTTCCCGGCTCGAGGTGCGCCCCCAGGCAGGCGTAGCTCAGGTGCTCGGCCAGCACCAGCAGGACGCGGAAACGGTCGACACTCTCGTCGTCCACGTACACCCGGGTGATGGCCGGGTGGGCCTGCTGCCGCCCGTCGCCCGCGCGGCGCCCGATGAGGTAGCCGCGGGCACGTTCGCTGCGGTCCAGGATGCGCTCCAGCGGCCGCGGCTCGCCCCCCAGCGTGCCGCCCAGCGAGTACAGCAAGGCGCGTCGCTCGGGGAGATCCGCGGCCTGCAACGCCACCTGCTCCTCGATGCCGAGGAAGGTCGGCTCGGGCAGGAGCAGGTGCGCGGAGCCGCCGTCCTCGGCCTCCGAGAGCCGATAGGCCTCGCTGGCCCGGGGCAGCTCGACCCGATAGTCCTCCGGAGAGCCGAGCAGGAGGCTCACCGCGTCCCAGAACCCCCGGTCCGCCAGACGCAGCTTGCGGTACACGCTGACACGGGCGCGGCTCATCTCGTCGCGGCAGGTGGCCAGCAGCTCATCGAAGTCCTCGCCGTCCTGGGGAAAGCTGGCGGCGCCCTGGGTGAGCGACAGCCCGTAGTCGCGCGCCATCCGGCCCAGGAAGGCGTCCGCTTCGAACGCCTCCTGGTTCCGCCGCATGAAGCTGCGCACGCCCATGGCGTCGGTTTCCGGCAACAGTACGTAGTACTCCGGGTCCGCCACGCGCGCCAGCACGTCGGAGTCGCGCACCACCCGGCCGAGACAGGCGGAGAGCTTCTGCGCGATCTGCCGGCACACCTCGGGCCGGAGGTGTTCGCGCAAGAAGTCGAAACGGTCCAGCACCAGGTGCACCAGGGAGAAGGCGCGGCCGTAGCGCCGGGCCTTGTAGATCTCCTTGCCGGCGTAGTCGATGAAGTACGACAGGTTGAAGGCGCTGGTGCCCGGATCGCGCACCCCCACCCGCTCCAGCGCCTGGAAGCGGCGCGAGTTCTTGAGCGCGATGGTCGAGAACTGAGCGATGGTGGCGGCGATGTTCTGGTCGCGCTCCGAGAAGTCCTCGCGCAGCTTGTCCAGCATCAGCAGAAGCCCGATCGGCCGCTCGTCGGCGAAGAGCGGGATGAACAGCGCCTCCGCAGATACGCGCCGCGGCATCTCCAGCACCGCGCTCGGGTCGGCGAAGAACGGCCGGCCGCTGGCCAGCGACTCCCGCAGCGCCGGCTGGGCCAGGGCGACGGTGCTAGGGTACTCCTGCGGCGAGACCAGCCCGCGGTAGCCGGCCAGGTGAAAGGCCTCGGCCGCGCCGGGGCGCGTCTCGGGGGCGCACAGCCACAGCAGGCCGCCCTGGGCCCCGGTGGCCTGGCACAGGTGGCGCAGGATCATCTCGCACAGGGTCTCGAAGTCCAGGGTGGACAGGATGTCCAGGCAGCGGCGGTACACCGTCTGGGCCTGCAGGTACTCCAGGCTCTCGTCGAGCAACTTGTTCTGGCGGTCTTGCAGGCGGCGGCGCTCGAGCAGCCGGTCCAGGGTGAGCAGCAGCTCGTCCCGGTCCACCGGCTTCACCAGGTACTCGAACACTCCCATCTTCATGCTGCGCACCGCCAGGCGCACGTCGTCCCGCTGGGTGATGACCACCACGTCCACCCAGGGGTAGAGCGCCCGCACCCGCTCGGCCAGCGCCAGCCCGTCCATGCCCTCCATGACGAGATCGGTGAGCATCACGTCCACCGTCTCGCGGGTGAGGACGCCCAGGGCCTCCTCGGCGCTCCTGGCGGTGAACACCCGGCAGGAGCGGCCCGCCAGCATGTCGGAGAACACCTTGAGATAGAACTCCTCGTCGTCGACCAGGAGGATGCGGACCTCGGCCATGGGCGGCTACTCCAGCTCCCCGCGAAAGACCACCTCGGCCGGACCGGCCATGAGCAGCGGCGCATCCAGCGCGGGCACGGTGATCCGCAGCGCGCCTCCGGGGAGCCACACCTCGATGGGCTCGCCGGCCGAAAGCAGCCCGAGGCGCACCCCGGCGGCCGCGGCCGCGCAGGCGCCCGTGCCGCAGGCCCGGGTGAGACCGCAGCCCCGCTCCCACACTCGCAGGCGCACCCGCCGCGGCCCGTCCAGCTCGGCGAAGCCCACGTTCACCCGCTGCGGGAAATCCGGGTGGCGTTCGAGGAGCGGGCCGAAGTGCGCGGCCAGCGCCTCGTCGGCGCTGCCGAAGATCACCAGGTGGGGGTTGCCCAGGCTGAGCGCGGTGGCGATGAACTCGCGCCCGCCGGCCCGAATGCTCCCCCCCACGAACTCGCCGCGGCCCGCCATGGGAACGGCGCTGCGCTCGAAGCGCGCCACGCCCATCTCCACCGTCACCTGCACCTCTCCGCCCGCTTTCTTTTCCACCACGCAGGAGCGCACCCCGGCGCCGGTCTCGATCGGCACCGCCGGGCCCGGGTGGTAGCCGGCCTCGACGATGTGACGCGCCAGGCAGCGAATACCGTTGCCGCACATCTCGGCCTCGGAGCCGTCGGCGTTATAGAGGTGCATGAGGAAGGGCGCCGCCCGCCCCGGCAGCAAGGTGAGCACCCCGTCCGCCCCGATGCCGGTGTGCCGGTCGCACAGCGCCACCGCCCGGCGCGACGAGACGCGCTCGCCGCCGCGGTAGGCGTCGAAGAGCACGAAGTCGTTGCCCAGGCCGTGGACCTTCCAGAATCGGATCATGCCCTCGCCATTCCTGCGGCGACGCTACCGGAGCCGGCGCGGAGTGTCAATTCGCCGCGCCGTCCGCCTTGCCGACGGCCCGCCCGCGTGGTACCTTCTCTGCGGTTCTGGCGGATCGTCACTGGACATCGCTCGTGGAGGCGTTCATGGAGCTCAACGATATCCTGACCGTGGCCATGAAGGGCGGGGCCTCGGACATCCACCTCAAGGCCGGCCTGCCGCCCATGTTCCGCATCGACGGCAAGCTGGTGCCGCTCAAGGACGCGCGGCGGCTGCCTCCCGAGGACATCAGCCGCATGGCCTTCGGCATCATGAACAACTACCAGAAAGAGCGCTTCAAGGAGATGAACGAGCTCGACCTCGCCTACGGCGTGCCGGGACTGGGGCGCTTCCGCGTCAACGTCTTCCAGCAGCGCGGCACCATCGGCATCGTGTTCCGGGTGATCCCCTTCAAGATCCTCACCATCGAGCAGCTCTTGCTGCCCAAGGTTCTGGAGAAGATCGCCCTGGAGGAGCGCGGGCTCATCCTGGTGACCGGCACCACCGGCTCCGGCAAGTCCACCACCCTGGCGGCCCTGGTCGACCACATCAACACCAACCAGACCTGCCACATCATGACCATCGAGGATCCCATCGAGTTCCTCATCCGCGACAAGCGCTCGATCATCAACCAGCGCGAGGTGGGCGTGGACACCACCAGCTTCGCCCAGGCCCTGAAGAGCGCCCTGCGCCAGGACCCGGACGTCATCCTGGTGGGCGAGATGCGCGACCTGGAGACCATCGAGACGGCGCTCCTCGCCGCCGAGACCGGTCACCTGGTGATGAGCACCCTGCACACCCTGGACGCCACCGAGACCATCAACCGCATCATCGCGGTGTTCCCTCCCTACCAGCAGAAGCAGGTGCGCCTGCAGCTCGGCGCGGTGCTGCGGGCCATCATCTCGCAGCGTCTCATGCCGCGGGCCGACGGCCGGGGCCGGGTGGCGGCGCTGGAGATTTTGCTCAGCACCGCCCGGGTGCGCGAGCTCATCGAGGACAAGGATCGCACCAAGGAGATTCCCGACGCCATCTCCCAGGGCAACATCACCTACGGCATGCAGACCTTCGACCAGGCCCTGATGGGGCTGCTCAAGCAGGGCCTGATCACCTACGACGAGGCGCTGCGCCAGTGCAGCAACCCGGACGACTTCGCCCTGCGCGTGTCGGGCATCGCCTCGACCTCCGACTCCAAGTGGGACCAGTTCGAGAAGGGTGGCGGCGGTTCCGGCCCGGCCGGCTCCGGCGCCCCGCCCGCGCCCGAGGCGCCTCCCACCGCCGGCGGCGACATCCCCATCGAGCGCTTCTGAACGGCATGGCGAAGAAATCCCGGCCCGATCCACAGGACGAGACCGAGCGCGCCCGGGCCCGGGCGCTACGGCTGCTTTCGGTGCGCGCCCGCAGCCGGCACGAGCTCGTCGAGCGCCTGGTCGGCGCCGGCCACCCGCGGCCGGTGGTGGAGCGGCTGGTGCAGCGCTTCACCGAAACCGGGCTCATCGACGACGCAGCCTTCGCCGAGCAGCGCGCCCGGGCGCTGGGCACGACTCGCCGCTTCGGCCCGCGGCGGCTGCGCCAGGATCTGCGCCGGCGCGGGATCGAACGCGAGTTGGTGGAGGCGGCAGTGGCCCGGGCCTACGGGGAGCGCTCGGCGCAGGAGATCATGCGCGAGCTGGCCCTGGCCCGCTACGGGGAGGCGCTCTTCGCCGACGGCTGCGATGCGGCCCTGCGGCGCAAGGCCCAGCGCTTCTTGCTCTCCCGCGGCTTCGAGGCCAGCGACGTGTTCTCCCTGTTCGACTGAACTTCCTGTTCCCCGCTCCTCACAGGATCGCAGCGAGCGAGAGCGCCTTCGCGCGCAAGATCTCTCACGCGCAGCCTGTACCCGGCCTCTGCCGCCGAGGGTCTCCGAGCGCGTCGCGCCACGACAAGATCCACAATGGCTCCATCACCCCTGCCCCACGCTCCCCGTTGGCTCTCCGACCCGACCCAATCGAATCTGCGGTCTGAAAAAAAGCTCACTTACGAACGCGCTTCCTTGCGGCGGGGGCGTTTTTCTTCGCGAGCCGAGCCGGCGGGGGCCGCCGCCTCGGCCGGAGCGTCCTTCGAGCCCTCGGCGGCCGGCACCGCGGGCGGGGCCTTCGGCACCATACCGTGCAGCTCGCGGATCTTGTCCTCGATGCGCCCGAGCAGCTCGGGCTGCTGGGAGAGCAGCTCGCAGGCGGCGTCGCGGCCCTGGCCGATGCGCTCGTCACCGAAGGAGAACCAGGAGCCGCTCTTGTCCACGATCTGGGCCGCCACCGCCAGGTCGAACACGTCGCCGATACGGTAGATGCCCTGGTTGAACAGGATGTCGAACTCGGCCTCGCGGAAGGGCGGGGCCAGCTTGTTCTTCACCACCTTGACGCGGGTGCGGTTGCCCACCACGCTCTCGCCGCGCTTGATGGCCCCGATGCGGCGGATGTCCAGGCGCACGCTGGAGTAGAACTTGAGCGCGTTGCCGCCGGTGGTGGTCTCGGGGTTGCCGAACATGACCCCGATCTTCATGCGGATCTGGTTGATGAAGATGACGCAGGTGCGGCTGCGCGAGATGGAGCCGGTGAGCTTGCGCAGCGCCTGGCTCATCAGGCGCGCCTGCAGGCCCATGTGGCTGTCGCCCATCTCGCCCTCGATCTCGGCCTTGGGCACCAGCGCGGCCACGCTGTCCACCACCAGCACGTCCATGGCGCCGGAGCGCACCAGCATGTCGGCGATCTCCAGGGCCTGCTCGCCGGTGTCCGGCTGCGAGATGAGCAGGTCGTCGACGTTCACGCCGAGCTTCTTCGCGTACTTCACGTCGAGCGCGTGCTCGGCGTCGATGAAGGCGGCCAGGCCGCCCAGGCGGTTGGCCTGGGCCACGATGTGCAAGGCCAGCGTGGTCTTGCCCGAGCTCTCCGGGCCGAAGATCTCGATCACCCGCCCGCGCGGCACCCCGCCCACGCCAAGCGCCACGTCGAGCGAGAGCGAGCCGGTGGGGATCACCGAGACATCCTGGTTGAGCGTTCCGCCGTCGCGCAGGCGCATGATCGAGCCCTTGCCGAACTGCTTCTCGATCGAGCCGATGGCGAGGTCGAGCGCCCGGTCCTTGTCGTTGGAGCTGGATGGGGTCATGTTTTCTCCCTGTTCATTTGTTCAGTATCGTAGCTCCCCAGGGGGAAGCTGTCAACAGTCGTGTACACCGGCCCGTCCGGCCGGAGCTCGGAACGGACCAGGTATACCCGATCGATCTGACATTCTCCGAGATCGCCGCCCGACTCGGCCCGAAGTTCGGCCGTGATGTCCGGGACCCGGCCGCCCTCCTTGACCCGGCCGAGGGTGACGTGCGGCGCGAAGGGCCGCTCCTCCCTGGGAAAACCCAGCGGCTCGGTCACCGCCAGGACGAGCCCGTGCAGGGTGCGTAAAAGATCGGCGCCTTCCTTGCTGCCTGCCCAGATGACGCGCGGCCGGACCGTCGACGGAAAGGCGCCCAGGCCGCTCCACCGGACCGGAAAGGGCGAGAGATCCCGGAAGGCGCCGCGCAGGCCGCCGGTGAGCTTCGGCAAAAGCCCCGTGTCCACGTCTCCGAGGAACTGCAAGGTGAGGTGGACCTGTCCGGCGCGCACCCACTTCACCCGCAGCCGGCGTCCCAGGACGCGGTCCAGGCGGCGCGCGGTCTCGAGGAGCGCACGCTCCACCTCCTCTCCCAGGTGCGCAGCGATGAATGCCCGAATGCGATCGCCCATTGCCGGGTCTCCTTGAAGCAGGTCTTTCGTCGCGGTCGACAACTCCTGGCGCGCCCGGCCACGGTGCTCCTTCCACTCGCGCGGGTGGTCGCCTGGCGGGTCGCCTCAGGACCAGCTCTCGGCCGGCGGGTCGAGAAAGCGCGGCTGGACCACCCAGCGTCCGTCGCCCGCGGCGCGCAGCCGCTCGACGTTCTTTCGCAGCTCCCGGTTGCCCCGATCGATGATCAGGCAGAGCCTGGTGGCGACGCCAAGCATCTCGAAGTCGCCCATGGAATCGCCGGCGGCCAGGAGCGGCCGAAGCCCGATGTGCCGGTCGATGGCCTCGACCTTGCCCGCGCCCCCGGTCACCGGCATGTCGGGGTCGCGCTGGGCGGTGATGCGCCCGCCGGCCACGAGCGGGGCGATCCCCAGCACCCGCCCCGGCCCGATCCCCAGATGCTCCTCAGCGAACACCTCCACCGTCCAGCGGTTGGAGGCGGAGACGATCCAGGTCTCGACGCCGGCGCCCCGGAGGCGTGCCAGCAGGCGCGCCATGGCCGGATATGGCCGCAAGCCGTTGGCGATCTCTTGCGAGGCCCCCTCCCAGGACAACCGTTCCGCGCCCACCGGCCGGGCGAGCTCCGCCTGGAACGTCTCCCGTGAGATCTCGCGCACCCGCTGCGGGGTGAGGCCGCACAGGACCTGCGCCGCCCAGAAGTAGGCCGTCTCGCGTCCGGCGCGCGCGAGCAGCTCCTGGTAGGCTCGGATCATGTGAAAGGCCATCTCTGGCAGCCGGGCCGGATCGGCCGCGAAGCGCTCCAGCGCCGCGCGGGGCGACGAGACGTCCGCGCGCGAGAAGGGCCGCCACACCTCCTCCGAATCGAGCAACGCGTGCGCTGCAAAGAGCCCCCGCCGCGCCATGGCGTAGAACACCGCCTCGCCGGTGTCGTGGTGGACACAGGTGCCGTCGAGGTCGAAGGTGGCCACCTTGCGGCCGGCGGGGAGGGCCATGAAGAACCCGTCCAACCTCGTCGCCACTTCGGGGAGAAAACCCGCCGTGTTCATGGGCCGGATGCTATCACAGGCCCGCCCTGCGCCCAACGGCTTTGGCAGCGCCCGCGCCGCTTGACCCGACGCCCGCGCAGTCCTAGCATGGCGGGCGAGTCGGTTTTGGCTTGGTCCGGCAAGTCCACTTGCAGGAGAACCCCATGAAAACCATGCTCCCCGTAACCCTGTTTGCCCTCGTGTCACTTCTGGCCGGCTGCTCGGACTCGAGCCGGGCGCTGTCGCCGTGGAAGAGCGGCCTTTCCGATGAGCCGGCGCTCACCCGCATCTACACCCCGGCGCCGGAGAAGCTGCGCGCCGAACTCATCCGCCGCGGCCTGGACGTCACCGGCTCGCACCACCGGTTGGGATACGTGGACGTGTACGCCACACCCGAGAAGCGCGACGCCGCGCTGCGAGATCTGACGGCTCGGGTGAGCCGGCTCGAAACCCTCGACCATCGCCGCTCGGCGCTGGCGCTTTCCGACTACCGCAACCCGGCCGAGGTGTCGGCCTACCTCGACTCCATCGCGGCCACTTATCCCAACCTGGCCCGCAAGGTGGACCTCACCCCCTCCGGGCTCTTCGAGGGCAACCACGTCTACGCCATGAAGATCTCGGACAACGTGGCCACGGACGAGGACGAGCCCACCATCCTGTTCACGAGCCAGATCCACGCCCGCGAGGTCATGACCGAGGAGATCACCTGCGATATCGCCGACTACCTGACCTCGCGCTACGCCTCGGACCCCGAGGTCAAGCAGTGGGTGGATTCGATGGAGATCTGGGTCATCCCACAGGTCAACCCCGACGGGGCCGCCTACGTGTTCTCCACCTACAACTACTGGCGCAAGAACCGTCACCCCAACTGCGAGGTGGACAACAACCGCAACTTCGTCTGGAACTGGGCCCAGTGCCCCGGCTCCAGCGGCGACTGCGGCGACGACACCCACCACGGGGCGAGCGCCGGCTCCGAGCCCGAGACCCAGGCCACCGACGCGCTCATGGCCGAGCTGCGGCCCATGTACTACATCGACTTCCACTCCTACGGCGAGTACATCCTGTGGCCGAGCGGCTGCGAGAAGACCGAGGAGGACGACCTCTTCCGGCTGTGGGTGAGCGAGGTCAACGCCATCCTGCCCGACGACGACGGGCAGACCGGCAACTTCACCATCGGCAACACCGCCGACACGCTGTACACCGCGCCCGGCGGCACCGACGATCACGCCTACGGCGCCTACGGCGCGCTGGGCGTGACCATCGAGATCAACCGCGACTTCCAGCCCGACTTCGCAAGCTTGCGCAACCCCACCGTGCAGCGCATGCGCAACGCCTGGCAGTACCTGATCCGCCGCACCCTGAATGGCCCCTCGGTGCGCGGGCACACCTTCGACGCCCAGACCGGCGCGCCGGTGGTGGCCCATTACCAGTTCAGCAACCACCCCTTCACCCATGGACAATGGCCGCTACGCACCGACGCGGTGGGCCGCTTCGGCCGTGCGCTGATGCCGAACTCCGATCACGTGGTGGTGTTCACCGCCCCGGGGTACCTGCCGGCGGCGCGCTCGGTCCACGTGGGCACGGGCCCGGCCGACCTCGAGGTGCCCATGACCGCCGGGACCAACCACGCCCCGACGGTGGTGGTGGGCCCGGACCAGACGGTGAATGAAGGCGACACCGTCACCCTGGACGCGAGCCAGAGCTCCGATCCCGATCCGGGCACGGCGCTGGTGTTCGTGTGGACCCAGACCGGCGGTCCGGCGGTGGCGCTGCGAAACGCCTCCACCGCCACGCCGAGTTTCTTCGCCCCCGGGGTGAGCCAGGACACCGTGCTCACCTTCCAGGTGGTGGCCTCGGACGGTGAGCTCTCGAGCGCCCCGGCCACCACCCGGGTCACCGTGCGCAACATGTGGGACGAAAGCACGACCTTCCCCTCCGCCGACACCCCGATCTCCATCCCCGACGCCGACGACACCGGCATCACCTCCATCATCCACGTGAGCGACAACCGCCCCATCCTTTCCGCCCGGGCCCACGTGGACATCACCCACACCTATATCGGCGATCTCATCGTCGAGCTGACCTCGCCCTCGGGCACCCGCGTGGTGCTCCACGACCACGCCGGCGGCAGCACCCAGAACCTGCACGCCGAGTACGAGCTGATCCAGGTGGCGGGCGAGATGGCCGGTGGCGACTGGCGGCTGCATGTCGCGGACACCGCCGGCGGCGACTCGGGCACCCTGGACGCCTGGACCTTGACCCTGGAGCTGGTCGGCGATCCGCCCTGCCAGCAGGCCTCCGATTGCCAACTTCCCCACACCCTGGTGGCGGACTGCGTGGCGGGCCGCTGCGAGGTGGTGACCTGCGCGGCCGGCTTCGGCAACTGCAACGGCATCCACTCCGACGGCTGCGAGACCGTGCTCGCCTCGGATCCTCTGCACTGCGGAAGCTGTGAAAACGCCTGCGCCTTCCCCCACGCCGCCGCCCTGTGCCAGAACTCCGCCTGCGTCATGGGTGCCTGCGAGGCGAACTACGGCGACTGCAACGCCTCCGCCGCCGACGGCTGCGAGATCCCGCTCGCCTCGGATCCCCTGCACTGCGGAAGCTGCGAAAACGCCTGCAGCTTCCCCCACGCCAGCGCCCTGTGCCAGACCGGCCAGTGCCGGCTCGGCACCTGCGAGGCGCTCTTCGGCAACTGCGACGGGGTCGCCACCAACGGCTGCGAGTCCGATCTTTCTGCGGACCCGAGCCACTGCGGCACCTGTACCCGGGTGTGCAACCTGGCCCACGCCACCTCGAAGTGCGTCGCGGGCGCCTGCCAGGTGGACACCTGCCAGGGCTCGTGGGCGGATTGCGACGGCGCGGGCGCGAACGGCTGCGAGGCCGACCTCGACACCAACGTCGCGCACTGCGGCGACTGCGCCGTAAACTGCCAGGCGCTGAACGCCCAGGTGAGCTGCCAGGCCGGCGCCTGCGTCATGGGGGCGTGCCTCTCCGGCTACGCGGACTGCGACGGGGCCGCCGCCACCGGCTGCGAGGCCGACCTGCGCTCGGACCCGCTCCACTGCGGCGCCTGCGATGCGCCCTGCGCGCTGGCCCACGCCCAGGCCGCCTGCGCCTCCGGCAGTTGCCGCATCGGCCAGTGCGAGACGGGCTTCGGTGACTGCAACCACCTGGCCAGTGATGGCTGCGAGAGCGACACCGGCAGCGATCCCCAGAACTGCGGCGCCTGCGGCACGGTGTGCGCCGTGCCCCACGCCCAGAACACCTGCGTATCCGGCGCGTGCGCCGTGGCCGGCTGCGAGCCGTCGTTCGGCGACTGCAACGGCTCCGCCGCCGACGGCTGCGAGACGTATCTCAACAACAACGACGCGCACTGCGGCGCGTGCAACCACTCCTGCGACGTCCCCCACGGCAGCGCCACCTGCCGCAGCGGCGACTGCTCGCTGCAGAGCTGCGAGGAAGGCTTCGGCAACTGCGACGGCGACTCCGACACCGGTTGCGAGGCGGAGCTGGCCTCCGACCCGCAGAACTGCGGTCGCTGCGGCAACGAGTGCACGCCGGCGCACGGGACCGGAGGTTGCGCCCAGGGCGCCTGCGTCATCGCCTCGTGCGAGACGGGGTTCGGCGACTGCAACGACACCGCCGCCGACGGCTGCGAGACCGACCTCGTTGCCGACCAGGCGAACTGCGGCGCCTGCGCGCACGCCTGCCCCGCCGGACAGGAGTGTCGCGACAGCCAGTGCGCCGAGCCCTGCCCGGACGCCGACGGCGACGGCCACCCGGCCCAGGCCTGCGGCGGCGACGACTGCGACGACACCCGGGCCGGCGTCCATCCCGGCGCCAGCGAGACCTGCAACGGGCGCGACGACGACTGCGACGGCAAGAAGGACGACGGCCTGGAGTGCAGCGAGGGTTGCGGCTGCGGCCCGGCCCGCTCCGGCGGCGCCGGCGGGCTCTTGCTCCCGTTGCTGGCCCTGGTGCTGCTGCGGCGCCGGAGGACGGCATGATCGCCATCGATGCCCCCGGCTGGGGGACGCGGCGCATCGAGCATCTGGTCCTGGACTTCAACGGGACGCTGGCCTGCGACGGCATGCTGCTCCCCGGCGTGGACGAGCGGCTGATGCGGCTCTCCATGAAGGTCCGGCTGCACCTCGTCACCGCGGACACCTTCGGCACCGTGACCGAGGAGAGCCGGCGCTTCGAGCTGGCGCTGAAGATCATCAAGAAGGGCGCGGAGGACGCGCAGAAGGCCGAGCTGGTCCAGCGCCTGGGGCCGCTCCAGGTGGCGGCCATCGGCAACGGGCGCAACGACGTGGGCATGCTGCGCGAGGCGGGCCTGTCGATCGCCGTGCTCGGGCCGGAGGGCGCCAGCAGCGAGGCCCTGGCGGCGGCCACCCTGGTGTGCCCAGACACCCTGAGCGCGCTGGACCTGTTGCTCCATCCGAAGCGCCTGGCCGCCACCCTGCGCCGCTAGCGGGGACGCCATGAAAGTGAACATCGGCAGCCAGGCCATCCGTAGCGCGCGCCAGGCCGAGGCGTTGCTGGGGCAGCTCAAGGAGGGCCTGTTCCAGACCGACCTCGAGCACCGCATCGTGTACTGCAACGAGTACGCCGCGCGCCTGGCGAACTTCGAATCCTCGTCCAAGATGCTGGAGGCCCGCCTTCGCAGTGTGGATCTGTTCGTGGATCCGGAGGACCAGGCCCGCATCGTGGAGAACGTCATCAAGCAGGGCGCGGTGGAGAGCTTCGTGTGCCGCATGCGGAGCCCCCAGGGCGTCGAGCGCTGGATCCAGATCTCGGTGTTCCTGGCGCTGGATGACGAAGACCGGCACACCGGCTTCTGGGGGATCCTGCGCGACCTCACCGAGCAAATGGAGACCCGCCAGGCGCGCGACCGGCTCCAGCAGGAGCTGGTCGAGGCACTCAAGCGGCTGGAGAACAGCGAGCGCCTGGTGCGGCGCCAGCGCGACGAGATCCTCTCCCGCAACCGCCGGCTGCAGGAGTTCCACGCCGCGGTGGTCCACGATCTCAAGGCCCCGCTAAACTCCCTGCTGGGGTTCGTGGACATGCTTTCCGAACAGGCGAGCGGCGCGGCCGACGACAAGATGCGCCACTGCCTGGAGCGCATGCGCTTCAACGTCTTCCAGATGGACCGCATCGTGCAGGGGTTGCAGGAACTCATGCTGCTCGACCGGGAGGCCGAGCAGCGCATGCAGGTGGACCCGGCCCAGGTCATGCGCACGGTGCTGGAGAACCGGCGCCAGCAGCTAGGGCAGGGCCGCGCCCGGGTGGAGATCCAGGAGAGACTCCCCGTGGTCGAGGTCCAGCCCACCAAGCTGTACCAGCTCCTCGACAACTTGCTCTCCAACGCGCTGAAGGCGGTGGCGACCAAGGACGACGGACGGGTGTTCTTCGGCCGCGGCTGCGAGTCCGATCCCTCGGCCTTCTTCATCGAGGACAACGGGCCGGGCATCCCCGCGGACGAGCGAGAGAAGGTCTTCGCCCCGTTCTACCGCGTCGACCGCGGCACCCCCGGCGCCGGCCTGGGACTTTCCATCGTGCGCCGCATCGTGGAGCTGTACGGCGGGCGCGCATGGATCGAGGCCGGCGCGGAGGGCGGAACGCGGGTGTGCTTCACCCTGCCGCTGGCCGCGCCATAGCTTTCTCTCGACGGAACTTCACAACGAGAGGAACCGTTCCAGGATGCGGGGCGCGAGAAGATCGTCGCGCACCGGCCCGGCCAGCGCCGCGGCGAATCGTCCGGCCTGATCAGGAAAATACCGGCTCGCCCGCTCCAGGAACTCGCGGCCCAGGGCGGGGGAGATCTCGGGGTGGGCCTGCACCCCGAACACCGGCAGTGCGCCCCATTGTAAAAACTGCACCTCGCAGTCCGGGCTGCGACCGGCCACCCGGAGCATCGGGTGAGCCCCGGCCGCCACCTCGTCGAAGTGCGCCGCGAAGGCGTGGTACTCGCCCGGCGGCAACAGCCACTCCCCGGTCAAGCCCAGGGAGATCCAGCCGAACTCCGGGCGGGCGGCCCGCCGCACGCAGGACGGCGACCCCAGGGCCAGCGCGATGAGCTGGTGACCGAAGCAGCTGCCGAGCACCCGCGCCCCGCGCCGCACCTCCTCCCGCAACCAGGCGGCCTCAACCAGTGCCCAGGCGGGCGGGGAGACGATGCTGCACTCGGACCCGGAGAGGATCACGTGCCGGAACTCGCCGGGCGCGGGCAGCGACTCGCCGGCCGGGGGGCGGACGCTGACGAGCGGGCCCGGCGCCGCGGCCTCCCAGTGCGCGACCGGTCGGTAGAGGTCCGGGTAGAGAGAGTTGTCCACGACCAGGAGCTCGTCTCTCATGGCGGGCGACGCTATCCCGACTTTTTTCGATTGTCCAATCCGGCGCGGCGCAAGATCGTGCGCCAGATCGAACCGCCGGCCGGCTGGAAGATTGACAAGCAAGGCGCACGGTTCCTACAATTCCCCCCGGCGGTCCGCGCGACCGCAAGGAGCACCGCATGCGGTCTCGATATTTCGTTCTTGCAGTCGCGCCGTTGATTGCAGCCGTCGGTTGCGCCGCACCCACCCGGGCCTGGATCCACCCCGACGACGTGCCCAAGGTGTTCCCCTGGCCCAACAACCAGAGCCAGGTCACCGTCCGGGCGAAACCGCGCACCACCCTGGCCAACACCTGTAGCTGGTTCGGCTCCTACGAGGAAGTGACGCTGGGACCGGACACCAGTTTCTACATCACCGACGAGCTGGACAAGCAGTTCGTGTACACCCCGGTGCGCTCGCCCATGCGGCGGCTCTCCCCGGTGAAGTCCATCGAGATCCGCTGGCCGGTCAAGGTCGTCGAGCCCGCCGCGGCCCCGCCGCCCGAGCCGCCGCCGGCACCCGCCGAGCCTGCGGCGCCGCCCCAGCCGCCACCGGCCTCCGGCAAACCGCCGCCACCCGCTCCCGCCCCCAAACCATCATGAGTATCATAGCCGCCACCTTGCGGGGGACCTCGGGATAATTCATGGGTCTGCTACGAACGATCTTCTACTGCCTGCGCCTGCGCAGCCACGACAAGAAGCCGCCGGAGCGCATCGCCGAAATCCAGGCGCAGAACCTGCGCCGGCTGGTCCGCTTCGTCAAGGAGCGCTCGCCGTTCTACGCCGAGCTCTATCGAGGCGTGGACCCCGAGGCGCCGGGGTTCTCCATCCGCGACCTTCCCCCGGTGACCAAAGAAGCGCTGATGGAGAACTTCGACCGGGTGGTCACCGACCCCCGCCTGCGGCAGGCGGAGATCCAGGAGTGGATCCGGGACCGCCAGCAGGTGGGGCGCTTCTACCGCCGACGCTTCGTGGTCACCCACACCTCTGGCACCACCGGCACGCCGGGCACCTTTGTGTACGACAAGCGGGAATGGGACTGGATCCAGGCCTTCGCCGTCACCCGCGGGGTGCGTTACAAGCCGACCTTCTTCGGCTTCTTCGCCCACGCCTTTCGCATCCTGCTCCGGCGCATTCGAGTGGCCCTGGTGAGCGTGCTCAGCGGGCACTTCGTCACCTATGTGCTGTTTTTGCTGCGCCCGCGCATCGGCGGGCTGGTATCGCGCTTTTCCTTCCTGTCCGTGGTCGAGCCGCTGGAGATCCTGGTTCAAAAACTCAACCGCTTCCGGCCCGACGTGCTGCACTGCTATCCCACCATGTTGGAAGTGCTGGCCTACGAACAGATGGAGGGCCGGCTGAACATCGCCCCCTGGGTGATCAGCTGCAGTAGCGAGCCACTCACCGGCTCGGCCCGCAAGGTCATCGAGGGCGCCTTCCCCCGCACCCAGCTCTACGAGACCTACGGCACGTCCGAGGGCGTAACCATCGCCTCGGAGTGCGCGCGGCACCGCGGGCTGCACGTGAACACCGACTACTACATCCTGGAGAGCGTGCGCGAGGACGGCTCGCCGACCGGCCCGGGGGAGCCGAGCGACCGATTGTACCTCACCTGCCTGTTCTCGCGCACCATGCCGCTCATCCGCTACGAACTCAACGACGTGGCGGTGTGGCTGCCGGAGCGCTGCGAGTGCGGGCTCCCCTTCCCGCTGCTCAAGGTGCGCGGCCGCAGCGACGACACCTTCTGGGTGTACGACGCCAACAAGAACCCGGTGGCCCTGCCACCCATTCCCTTCGAGGCGGTGTTTCTGGACGTGGAGGGGCTCACCCAGTACCAGCTCATCCAGGAGGAGCGCGACCTTTTGGTGGTGCTGTTCAAGCCGCGGCTCGATGCTGACATCGCCCGGGTGGCCGAGGAGCTCAAGCGGCGGCTGAGCGCCTACCTGGAGCAGCGGGGGCTCGCGGGGTGCCTGCGCCTCCAGGTGAAGCCGGTGGAGCAGATCCAGCGCCACCCGACCTCCGGGAAGATCCGGCAGATCTACAGCAAGGTCGAACGCCTGTACCTCCCCGGCCGGCCGCTGGGCGAGCGCCGCGCCGGGGAGGATCGGCGCCTGGTGGAGCTGTCCGGCCCGGCCGAGGAACGCCGGCAGCGGCCGCGCCGCGCCGAAGACCTGAAGACGGAGTGAGAGAAATGAAAAGGATCCTGTGGGGGATACTGCTCCTCCTGCTGGCGGCCGCGGCGGCCTGGGCGGCGTTCGCCGTTCCCATCGGCGGCCGCACCCTGGTCGAGCGCCTGCGCGGCATCCCGGCTGCTGCCCCGGCCGCGCCCGGTCCTGCCGCCAAGGCGCCCGACGCCCCGGCAACGCCCCCCGCCAGCCCCTCCACCAGCCCCCGCGCCGACCCCGGCCAGGACAGCGACAGGCTCACCGAGCAAGACCGGCAGAACCTGGATCGGCTCCTCGAAAAACGCCTCCAGGGACCCGCGGAGGCCGGCAAGAAAGACAAACCATGATCGTCCGGCGGGGGCCTTCTTTTCTCCTCGGCGCCGTGGCGATGGCGCTGATCGGTGCTCATTTCGCGGGCGCCGAGGAGGCCCCTGCGTCCGACACCCTGTGGAGGCGCCTGCCCGACGGCCCCATACCGGCGGCCACCTCCGACACCTTCGGCCGGCTGATCGAGGCCTGCCGCCCCGCGGTGGTGGCCGTGCACACCCAGGTGCGGCGCTCGCTCGTCGGGCGGACGGGCGAGGAGCCGTTCTTCTCCTTCGATCCCTGGCGCCTGTTCCCGGACTTCCCGCGCGAGTACCGCGAGGAGGGGGTCGGCTCCGGTTTCGTCATCCATCCCGATGGCTGGGTGGTCACCAACCATCACGTGGTGGCCGGAGCCAGCCAGATCCTGCTCTCCATCCCCGGTGTCTCGGGGCGCGTGCCAGCCCGCCTCGCCGGCGCCGACGAGCGCACCGACCTGGCCCTGCTCAAGGTGGACCTCCCCCACCCGCTGCCCACGCTGCCCCTGGGCGACTCGGACCTGTTCCCGGTCGGCGCCTGGGTGCTGGCCATCGGCAACCCCTTCGGCCTGGAGGCGGTGGCCACCAAGGGGATCGTGTCCGGCAAGGGCCGCAGTTTGTCGGACCTGCCCAGCGTGCACACCGGCGGCTTCGATTTCATCCAGACCGACGCGGCCATCGATCGTGGCAGCAGCGGCGGCCCGCTGCTGAACCTGCGCGGCGAGGTGGTGGGCATCAACGCCGCCATCAACAACCGGGCCCGGGGCATCAGCTTCGCGATCCCGGTGAACGTGGCCAAGGCAGTGCTGATCCAACTGCACCGGGTTGGCGAGGTGCGGCGCAGCTACCTGGGGATCAACGTCGCCGACCTGGGGTGGGATGTGGCCGACCTGCTGCGCATGCCCGAGCCCCGCGGGGTGGTCATCTCGGAGGTCAAGGCCGGCGGCCCGGCCGACCAGGCCGGCGTGAAGGCGGGCGACATCCTCCTTTCCATCGCCGGGCGCCCCGCCCGACGCGCCTCTGACATCGGCTGGCACTCCCAGACCCTGACGCCGGGAGTCCCGGTGCGGCTGGAGATGTGGCGATTGTCTGGCCCCGTGTCCCTCACGGTAGTGCCGCGCGAGCGGCCGACGGCCTCGCCGCCGCAACCTTCGGGCCGTCCTGCGCTGCCGGCGCCCTTGCCGGCCGGACCGGGCCTGGAGGTGGCGCCGCTGGACGAGACCAGCGCGCAGGCGGCGGGCCTGCCACAGGGCCGGATGGCGCTGGTGGTGATTCGGGCGCAGGGCGAAGCAGAGGCGGCGGGTATCCGCGTGGGAGACGTGATCCTAGAGATCGACGGCACGCCGGTCGAGCGCCGGGAGGATCTCGAGCGCCTGCTCGCCGCGCCGCCCCGCGGAGGGCTGCTTCGCCTGTTTCTCCTGCGGCAGAAGAACACCTTGTTCATCGCGCTGCGCCGCACCTGGTGAGGCCGCGGGCCGCGCTCCGACACCCACCCTCGCGAGCAAGACTGCGTACTGTTCGTGTTCCCCGTTGCAGGCTTCGCCCGACTTCTGCCATCGAGGGTCCTCAATCGCTTCGCGACTCGCACCACGCACCGCGGCACACCAGTGCGCGCCGCATCGGAAGATGAACATTGGTTACCCGTCTGCCAAGGCGAGGCACGGTCATGCGCCGCGCCGGAGCGAGCCTCCACACAACACTCGGACTCCGGCCGGTGTCGCCGGCAGGAAGAACATGCAGACATGCCCTTCCTGCTCTAAAGAGATCGGGTGAACAACGTCTGGCGGCGGGCCGCGATGCCCAAAGAGCAGGCGCGGCGAGCGGCGAGCCGGGGCCTCAGGCCTTGGCCCCGCCCTCCGCGGGAGCAGCGGCCGGAGCCGCGGCCGGAGCGGCGGCGGGCGCGGCCGCGCCGCGACGCGCCTTGTAGTGCTCCTCGCACAGCCCGGCGCGGAAGACCTTCTTCATGCATTCTTTCTTCTCGCCGCGCTTGAGCTTCTTGGCGTTGTGCTGGCAGGTCTTGTAGCGGCCGTGGGGAAGCTCACCCTTGCGCCACTTGTGGAAGTGCGCGTTGCAGTAGCCCTTGGCCCGGTACGGGCGTTTGCAACCCTTCACCTGACAGGCGCGCGCTCGCGGGGCGCTCTTGGCGGCGACGGGTTTTTTAGCCGGGGATGCTTCCTTCTTCTCTTGCGCTTCGGTCACGTTCTTCCTCCTCCTTGGCGTGGGCGCTCCTTGTAGCAGAAAACCCACCTCGATTTCAACCCCCTCACGGCATGTGGCGCGCGATGGGGATCTGGCGCCCGGCCCCGAAGGCGCGCGGGGAGACGCGCAGCACGGGCGGCGCCTGGCGGCGCTTGAACTCGCTCTTCTCCAGCATGACCACCAGCCGCTCCACCGCCACCGGGTCGTGCCCGCGCCGGATGATCTCCTCGGGAGACAAGCCCCGGGTCAGGTAGAGATCCAGCACGGCGTCCAGCACCTCGTAGGGTGGCAGCGTGTCCTGATCGGTCTGGTTGGGGCGCAGCTCCGCCGAGGGCGGCCGCTCCAGGATTCGCTGGGGGATGATCTCCTCGGCCCGGTTGATGTGGCGGGCCAGCTCGTACACCTCGTGTTTCCACAGGTCGCCGATGGGGGCCAGGCCGCCGATCATGTCGCCGTACAGGGTGCAGTAACCGGTCGAGAGCTCGCTCTTGTTCCCGGTGGCCAACGCCAGGGCCCCCAGGCGGTTGGCGTGGGCCATCACCAGGGTCCCCCGGATGCGTGCCTGCAGGTTCTCCTCCGTGAGCGAGGTGCGCACGTCGCCCAGGTCCGGCTGCAACATGGCGCGGAACGCCTCCAACGCCGGCCCGATCGGTTCCGTCAGAAACTCGATCCCCAGCCGCCTCGCCAGCAGCTCGGCGTCGCCATGGCTGTGGGGCGAGGAGTACTGCGAGGGCATGGCCAGCGCGCGCACCCGTTCTGGCCCCAGGGCCTCGGCCGCCAGCACCGCCACCACCGCCGAGTCTACGCCCCCGGAGAGCCCCAGCACGACCCGGGACAAGCCACACTTGGCGGCGAAATCGGCGATGCCCAGACGCAGGGCTGCCATCAGCTCCCCCGCATCCTCGACGGGGGCGGGCCGGCGCTCGGCGGTCTTGGTCACCAGATCGATCAGCAGCAAGTCCTCGCGGAAGCACTCCGCCCGCGCCAGCAGCGACCCGCTCCCATCGCAGGCCAGCGAGCGCCCGTCGAAGATCAGGCTGTCGTTGCCACCCACCGTGTTGACCAAGATCACCGGAAGGTTGAGCCGGCGAGCCAGCTCACCGATCTGCCGCTCCCGCTCCCGGCCCCGCCCGCGATGGAAGGGGGAGGCCGAGATGTTGATCAGCAGATCCATCCCCTGGCGCACCAGCTCATCCACCGGATCCACCGGGTAGCGCTCCCGGCCCGGCTCGGGGCCGTCCCAGATGTCCTCGCACACCACCAGTCCCAAGCGCAGGTCCCCGACCCGAACCACCCGGCGCTCCGCGGCCGGCTCGAAGTACCGATCCTCGTCGAAGACATCGTACGTCGGCAGGCGGGTCTTGGCTTGCACCGCCGCCACCCGACCCCCGCACAGCAGGGCCGCGACGTTGAACAGGGGCCGCCCGACCGGGGCGGGGTTGGCGCGCACCGCACCGACGATGGCCGGCACCGGACCGAGCTCGGCCGCCAATTTCTCCAGGGTCCGCTCGGCCGCCGAGACGAACTCCTTCCGGCTGAGGAGATCCAGCGGTGGATACCCGACCAGCGAAAGCTCCGGGAACACCGTAAGCTGGCCCCCCGCCGCGACCGCCCGCCGGTGCATGTCCAGGATGCGGCGCGCGTTGCCCGCCAGGTCGCCCACCACGGGATTGAGCTGGGCCAGCGCGACGCGCATCATGCGTCCTTCTGCAACAGGCCGTGGCTCAACATCTCCATGCCCACCGAGAGCAGCCGCTCGGTATCCATGGACACGCCGATGGCCATGTACCCCTCCAGCGCGTCCACGATTCCCTTGAGCAGCATGGCCACGGCCTCGGCGTCCAGCGGGCGCACCGCTCCGCTCTCGATGCCCTTCTTGATCACCGCGGCGATGGCCCGGGTGTACTCGGCCTGCAACTCGGCCAGCATGCCGCGGACCTGGGGATCGCGGCCCGCCATCTCTCCCATGACCATGAAGAAGCGCGGATAGTCGGGGCGCGAGCGGAAAAATTCCAGGTAATGGCGGGCCATCTCGGAGAGCATGAGGCCGAAGTCGTTTTCTTCCCGGGAGGCCTCGGACAAGAAGGCCGCGGACTCGCGAAACTCCTCCCGCACCAGCGTCTCGAAAATCTGGCGTTTGCTCTCGAAGTGGAAGTAGATGCCGCCCTTGCTCAGATGGGCCTCGGCGGCGATGTCCTCCATGCGGGTCGGAAAGTACCCCTTCTCGATGAAGCAGCGCCGGGCCGCGTCCAGGATCTGCTTGCGCCGCACGTCCTCGGGAAGGTGCCGGGTCATCCATCTCTCCTTCGGGTTCGACGCGCGGCAGACCTGCCACCGCTCGGACCGCTCGAAACCCGCGCGGCGTCAGGCCTTGCCCAGCCCGCTCAGGAAGCGATCGATCTCTTCCAGGGTCACCGGCCGCTCCGGGCGGGGCGGCACGATCAGCCGGCCGGCGGAGGAATCTCCAGGGGCCAACACCCCGGCGGCCCGCCGTGCGCGCACCGCCTCGGGCACCTCGAGCTCCCGGTCCAGGCCCAGGTTGCGCGCGACGTTCTCGGCCAGCGCCCGGTCCACCGCCGGACGTTGCAGCATGGCACACTCGAACAGGGCGTTGTCGCACAAGGTGTTGATCAGGCGCGGGATGCCGCGGCTCATGCGGTGGATGGCCTCGACCGCCTGGTTGGTGAACAACATGCGCCGCGCGCCGGCCATGCGCAGCCGGTGCTTGATGTAGGCCTCGGTGGACTCGGCGGTGAAGGGCTCCAGGCGGTACCGCAGCGCCACCCGCTGCGCCAGCGGGGGGTCCAGCAACAGGTTCTGTTCCAGCTCCGGCAACCCGAAGAAGACGAAGGTGATGAGCTTGCGCTCGGGGACCTCCAGGTTGAGCAAGCCGCGGAACTCCTCCATGAGCTCGCGGGACTGGAGCATCTGCGCCTCGTCGATGAGCACCACCGCCTTCTTGCCCGCCTCGTACACCTGGACCAGGCGCTGATACAGCTGACTGAGCAGGGTGAGCTTGTCATCCGACGGGCTCTCCACGCCGAGCTGCAGGGCGATGCGGCGCAGCAGCCAGGCCGCCGTGATGCCCGAGTGGATGATGACCAGCAGTGCGGCCTCGTACTGCGACTCGGGCAGGTTGTCCAGCATGCGGCGCGCCAGGGTGGTCTTGCCTGCGCCGATGTCGCCCACGCATAGGGCGAGACCGCGCATCTGGTCCACCGCGTACATCAGGCGGGTCATGGCCTGGGTGTGTTGCACGCTGTTGTAGTAGAAGCGCGTGACCGGGGCGTTGGAGAACGGCTCCAGGCTGAGTTGGAAGTGCTCCAGGTAACCCATGCGGCGTTCCCCGACACCTCGTCACATGTACGAGATCTTGCGGCCCCCGGGCGGCACCGGGGGCTTGGCCCCCTTGGGCTCCGGCGGCGTGCGCGGCTCCTCCGCCTCCGGGCGGCTCACCGCGCCTGACTGGACCAGCTTCTGGATGCGTTCCGTCACGTCGCGGAACTTGGGATCTCGTTTCGAAACCTTGTTGAAGTAGAACAACGCCTCGCCCTTGTCCTTGAGGAGCTCATAGGCCTGGGCCATTTCGAAGTACACCGCGGTGGCCTGATCCTCGGCGATGCCCGGAGAGTGCAGCGCGTCCTTGAAACGGTTGATGGCGTCGCTGTACTGGTTTTTCTCCAGCAGGCACAGGCCCACCATGGTGAGCGCGGTCGGCCGGCGTCCGGCATCCGCGGCCGCCACGGAGAACTCCGAGATGGCGTCATCCAGCAGCCCCATCTCCTTGTAGGCGATGCCCAGATCGAAGTGCGTGGCCGAGTCTTCCTTCTCCACCACCTTGGCCACGCCCTTCTTGAACTCCGAGAAGACGTCCTCCACGCTGTACTGGAACTCGTCGTCCAGGGCCAGGGCGGCGGGTTCCGAGCTCACCTCACGCTCCAACTCGGCCGCCAGGTCGAAAGAACCGGTCTCGGGGGCCGCCGCGGGCGCACCCTCCTGGGAGCTGCGCAGTTTTTCCTGTCGCTCGCGAATCCCGGGGTGACCGGGGTAGCGCGCCGCCAGGGCCTCGAGCGACTCCGCCGCCTCGTCGAACAGGCTCTGCTGAATGAAGAAGTCCACCTCCTCGAGGCTCTCCTCCAGATCGGCGGGCTCCTCCGCCTCGGCGGGCGCCTTCTCGGGCGGCGGCGGGGGCGACGCCTTGGCGACCTCCGGCCGGGCCGGTGGCGCCGCGGCGCTCTGGGGAGTCGCTCCGGTGGGCGGGGCCGGCG
>JAAZNF010000042.1 GCA_012798435.1 Myxococcales bacterium
AGAACAGGATGTCACCACGTACGCGGTGGACCAACCAGTACTCGGGCGCGATGGCCTCGATGCGCCGCACCGCCGCCAGCGCCGCGTCGGTCTCCTGCCGGGTCCACAACACCGTGGCCTCGCGCAGGTTGGAGGCGATCAAACCCGGGAAGGCCGCACTCTTTGCGCGGATGAGGTCCAGGGCGCGAGCGCTGTCCTGGCGCTCCAGGGCGAACTCGATCAGGGCGTCGAACACGTCGGCTTGTAGCTGGTCCAACTCCAGCGCTCGCCGGAAGGCGTGCTCGGCCTGTGGCAGAAACCCCAGGGCGCGCTGGGCCTGGGCCAGCCGACGCCAGACCTCCGGGTGGTCCGAATGGCGGGAAGACAGCTCGCGCAGCAGCCGAAGGGCATCGTTGGCGAAGCCGCGATCCGAAAGCAAACGGGCCCACATCAGCTCCAGCGGCAGGGGGAGGGGACCGGCGGCTTGCGCGGGTTGCAGTTGGCGCATGGCGCGCTCGGCCCGGCGCTGGGAGCGCTCGTAGCGGGCGCGCTCCAACAGCCCCGCCGGGAGTTGTGGGGCGAGGCGCAGCGCGGCCAGCAGCGACTTCAACGCCGCGTCCGGCTGCTCCAGGATGAACTGCAGCCGCGCCAGCCACAGCAGCGGCAGCGCCGAGCGGGGCTGGCGCGCCGCCAGGGCGGTGCACAGGCGCAGGGCTTCCTTGGCCAGGCCGCGGGCTTGGGCCCACTCGATCGAGAGCAGGTCGGCCAGCAGCGGCTCGCTGTGGCGCAGGCGCGCCAGGGGATCGACCGGCGCTGGCGACTCCCCGGTCGCCGGCGGCTCCGGCGCGGCCGCGACCGCACCCTCCGGCAGCAGGCTGCGCGCGCCCTGGAGCGGGCGGCCCTCGGGAGCGCTCAGGCGCAGTCCGAAACGCCAGGGACCGGTGCGCTGGCACACCTTGGCCAGCACGCGGTTGCGCCCGGCGCGAAGCTCGCCGGCCACCAGGTGCTGGTCGAAGGCGAAGAACTCCGCGCCCTCGTCGGAGAGCAGCAGCCGGCCGTTCAGCCACAGCTTGACGCCGCGCGCGGCCCCGAGGTGGAACAGCACGGGTTGAGGACGGTCGCTCTCGATGTCCGAGGCCAGGTAGGCGCAGGCCCAGCTGGACGGGTCGAGCAGGGCCACCAGGTCCACCGCTCCTTCGGGGTGGAAGTGCTCCACCCGCCGCCAGCTTACCGGCCGCAGCTTGCCCGGGTAGCTCCTCTCCCGCTCGAAGGCCGCCTCGGGCGGGTAGGCCGTCTCGAAGCCGCTGTTCTGGTCGTTGTCGAAGGGGCCGATGAGCAGAAGCTCACGCACCCAGCCCAGCTTCTCAACCAACTGCGCGGCCTCTCCGTCCCGTCCCAGGTGGCGCAAGGTGTTCACCAGCAGCGCCGTCGCTCGCGCCGCCAACTCGGGCCGGAGGTTCGGGCGACGTAGCAGCTCGTCGAGCGTGGCCGCCAGGCGGCGCCGTTGGCTGGAGGTCTCCGCCACGTTCTGCAGGCCGGACAGGGCAAGCAGGGAGAGCTCGGAAGTCGGATCGAGCGAGAGCAGCAGGTGCTCAAAGGCCGCCGCCTCGTCGAGCATGGCCCGGTCCAGCAGAGAGGCGAGCAGCGCCGACGGCGGATCGGTGGGATCCTGCCGCAAGGCGAGCCCGATCTCCCGTCTCGCCCCATCGAGATCCCCCGCGCCCAACAACTCCTCCGCGCGCAGCCTGTGGGCCGAGGCCTCGGCCCGGTCGAGCAAAGAGGCCTCGGGGCGCACGGGCGGGCCGCTCCCCGTCAGGCAGGCGGAGACGAACAGCGCGACGGCGAAGCCCAGGGTGTGCGGCCGCATGAGGGCGCTTCCGTCAAGGAGCCGGCGCCGGCGGAGTGGCGGGCGCGGGCTCGGGCGCTTCTTTTTCCTCCACCGGCTTGAAGGCCTCCAGCAGCAACCCTACCGCTTCCTTGGCGATGGGCCGGAGATCGCCGCTATACGAGATGAAAAGGCGGTCGCCGTCCTGGCGCGAGCTCACCTTGCGCAGCAGCTCGCCCAGGCGCTGGGTGGCCTTGGCGTCGAGGCCGAGCGGGTTGTCCTTGGCCCCGCCGAAGGCCAGGCTGGTCTGGAAAGCCATCATGGCCAGGTCGAGGCCTTGCTTCATGCGGGTGACGCTGGCCGAGTCCGACAGGATCACGGCGGATACGCCACGTTCGAGGTGGAGGAACGCGCCCGCGCCCTTGAGGGAGAATTGCGGGTTCCCGGCGGCGAGCTTGCCGTTGGCGAAGTAGGCGCGGATCTGATCCTTATCGCTCTCTTGTTTGAGCAGGCTGCGCAGGATCTTACCGGGTTCGCCGTCGGTGAGGTTCTTCTGCTTGCCCGCGAAGGCGTCCACCAGTTGGCCCAACATCTCGGGATCCGGCGCGAAAGCCACCCCCAGCCCGGAGAGTTCAGCGTAGAATATGCGCTCGCCGATGGCGTGGATGGCGATGCCCGCGCGCTCCGACTTCTTCTCTCCTTTGAGGCCAGCGCTCTTCAGCCCCTCGGCGATGATGGCCATGCGGTTCTGGGAGTGGAGGTAGCCGATCAGGGTGACGCGCGAGATGGACACGAGGTCGACGCCGGCCATCTGCGAGGCTTGCTTGGCCAGCTGCTCCAGGGTCGGGATCTTGTCCCGCATCTCGGCCGGGACCGCCTGCGTCAACACCTCCTTGCTGAAGGCCAGCAGCGGCGAAAGTTCTAGCGTGACCACCACGTCGGCATCGGCGGGGATGGCCGTAAACCGAGCCGGGAGCTTTTCCGAGCAGCCTGCGGCAATAGCCACAACCAGCAGCAAAGACGAGCGGATGGCCAATTTCATGACGTCTCCTGGAATAGGGTTTGGTGCCGCTGATGGTAGGGAGGAGGGTCACCGGAGTCAAGGAGCCGGCGTCGTGCCGCCGCCTCAAGGGCTGGTCGGCGCCATGCGCCGCAGGAGCCCATCCAGCAGGCTGTGCAGGTCGAGCGCTTCCCGGTTTTCAGGATCCAGTGAGCGGGCCAGCGCCACGTCGCCAGCGCACTCCTCCACCAGGTCGCGCCGCCAGGCCAGAAAGCCGATTACCAGTGTGGCCCGGGCGCGCAGCAGCCGGGCCTCCAGGTGGGTCGGGCAGCGCACCACCGCCTCGGTGAGCTCCTGGCGGGCCTTGTCATAGCGGCCCTGGCGAAGATACTCCCGTCCCCGGTCCAGCACCTCCCGGCAGGCGACCTCCTCCTCGACCGGGGTGCCGGCCGTGGGATCGACAAGCTCCAGCGCGGGCGGCGAGCGGTTCACTTCCCAGGGGCGGCCGGCCCGGGCCGGCGCGGTGGCGGCCAGCGCGAGGCCGAAGAGCAGGATGCGAGACGCCAGGCGCGACATGGCGGCATCCTACCCTGGTGTCCCCCCGGGCTCAAGTTGGCGGTTTGACTTGCTCGGGCGGGGTGGTGTAGCCAAGAGACGTTTGCCGAAGACCCCCCGGCGTTCTCCTGCGTCCATATACGCAGGCCGCCGGGCGCACACGAAGGGTGCCGAGCCGGCCATGTGGGAGCAACTCACCGATGAGGATCTCATGGCTCGTTACCTGCACGGCGAGATCCGCGCCTTCGAGACCCTGCTCCAGCGCCACCGGCGCGGGGTGTACCACTTCATCTATCGCCTCACCGGCAGCGAGGACCTGGCCCAGGACCTGTTGCAGGACGTCTTCGTCCGGCTGGTGCACTCGGCCTCGTCGTTCGAGCGCCGCTCCCGCTTCACCACTTGGCTGTACACCATCGCCCGCAACCTGTGCATCGACTACCTGCGCAAGAAGCGCCACCGCAAGGCCACCTCGCTGGACGAGCCGCTACCCGGGAGCGACGGGGAGATGAGCCTGCAACAGCAGATCCGCTCGCCGGATCCGCCGCCCGATCGCCAGGCGCACGACCGGGCGGTGCGCGAGCGGTTGCTGCGCGCCATCGCCGCTCTCAACCCCGACCAGCGGGAGGTGTTCTTGTTGCGAGAGGAGGCGGGGCTGCCGTTCGAGGAGATCGCCGAGATGGTGGGCGCCCCGCTCAACACGGTCAAGAGCCGCATGCGCTACGCCTTGCAAAACCTGCGCTCTCAGCTCGTGGCCCAGGGTCTGGAACCCTGGCTGGACTCGACGGGGTGAGCCCATGGACTGCCGCCGCGCCGACGAGCTGCTGATCGACTTTCTGTACCAGGCGCTGGACGAGCGCACCCGGGAGGAATTTCAGCGCCACCTGGAGGAATGCCCGGCGCACCGGCGGGAGGTCGAACAGCACGGCCGCCTGTTGCGGGCCCTGCGCGCCGAACCCCGCGAGGAGCCTGACGCCGCCCTGGATCGGCGGATCCTGGAAGAGGCGAACCGGGCGCGGCCGCAGGACGCCAAGGCGGAGCGTCAACCATGGTGGGCCCTGGTGTTCCGGCCCAATTTCGCCGCCGCGGCGCTGCTTCTACTGCTGGGGGTAGGCGTGGTGGTGTTCATGCAGCGCTTCCAGGAAACTGCCCCGGCGCCCGGCGGCGCCCCCAGCCAGGCCGTTGTCCCGGACATCCCACCGCCGGCCCCGCCGACGCCCGCGCGGCCGCTCGGCGAGCGGCACGGGGAAACGCCGGCTCCGGTGACCGATGAACCGGACGTCGACAGGGTGCAGGATTCGGCCAAGCCCGAGGATGTGGCCGGCTTCGGGACCGCGACCAGGGAGGCTGACGAGGGCGCCATGCGCGACGAGAAAGAGCAGCCGAAGGAGCCGGCGCTGCTCGCCAGGGACGACTTCGAGCGCAAGGCCCGGAGGCGGCCGGCCGCCGCGTTGCCGCCGAAGGCGCCGCGGAAAGGGCTCGCCGGGGGCATGCACGACACGGACAGGAGCATCGCCCCGGAACCGGGCGCCACCGCGGCGCTTCCACAGGGTGGAGACGCTGGCGCCCGGGGCGCAGCGGGGGCCGCGGCAGAGGCCAAGCCGGCGTCCGCGCCGCAGCCACAGCCCAAGCCGGCGGATGATGCTCGGTCCCCCGCGAGCGGCAAGATGATGGACGTCGAGGAGGAGGCTCGCTTCGCGCAGCCGCCGCCGGTGACGGTCGGCGCCGAGACGGTCAAGAAGACAGACGCCGCCCCTGGCAAGAAGACCGAGTCTCGCCCGGAGGCGGCGCGGGTCGCATCGGCCCCCGCGGCCGAACCATCGCGGCCCGCCGAGGCCTCGCCGGCGCAACAAAAGGAGCGGGACGAGGAACAGGCCGGGCGCGCGCGCCTGAAGGCTGCCAAGGACAAGGCCGACACCGAGGCCGAGGGGCTGCGCCGCTGCGTACGGGAGGAGAGCGGGGCGCGGGCCGCGGACTGCCGCTACCGGCTCTTCGACGCCTTGTTCCGGGCGGGCCGCTGCGCCGAGGCCGTCGTGGCCGCCGAGCAGGCGGTATCGGCCGCGCCGGCGGACGCGCGTGCCGCCGACACCTTGCTCGACGCCGCCAGCTGCCTGGAAAACCTGGGGCAGCTCGAGCGCGCCCGCGCCTTGTATCGCCGGGTGGAGCAAGAGTACCCGGCGCAGGCCGCCGAGGCCCGGCGCGCGCTGCAGCGCCTGCCCTGAGCAGAAGGAATCCTGAAAGACCCGCAGGCCCTCGACGGCGTCGGCCGAGCGGAGACTGCGCGGAGGGCTCGTCGCGTGCCAGCACGCTGGCTCCGCGGCCAGACGCTCGGTCCACTCCCCAGACCTCATCGAGAGCTTCAGTTCATTCGATGACGGGGCCGTCGCCCGGCTCCTCCGGCGGCGGGGCGGGCTCAGGCGTTGGGGAGGCGGGCGGCTCCGGCTCGTCCGCGGGGAGATCCTCCTCTGGCGGTGGCGGGGTCCGGGCCGGCGGGGGCTCGAGGATTCCGGCGAAGGCGGCCAGATCACGCTCGGCCCGCTCGAACTCCTCGCGGGTGATGTAGTCGTACTGCTGCAGCCGCTCCAGGATGGTGGCCGCCCGCCGCAGCAGGCGCGGTGCCGGGCGCAGCGGCGAAAGGCGCAGCGGCTCCGGGATCACGGCCGCGAGGCGCAGCATTTCGGCGAGGGTCAGCTGCTCGGGCGGCTTTCCGAAGAAGGTCTGGCTGGCCTGGCCGATCCCGAACACGCCGGGGCCGAACTCGATGACGTTGAGGTACAGCTCGAGGATGCGGCGTTTGCTGAGGTGGTCCTCCAGCCGCGCCGCCAGGCGGAATTCGCGCAATTTTCGTAGCCAGCTCCGCTCGCCGGACAGAAAGAGGTTCTTGGCCAGTTGCTGGGTGATGGTGGAAGCGCCGCGCACGACCCGGCCCTGGGTCAGGTTCTGGCGGAAGGCCTCGCGTACCTCGTGCCAGTCCACTCCCGCGTGAGACCAGAACGAGGCGTCCTCGGCCACGATGACGGTCTTTTGCATGAGTTCCGGGATGCGCGCCAGTGGCACGAAGGTGGCGCGCAACGAAGGGAAGCCGGGCCGCAGGCGGCCCTGCTGCTTGCGGTGCTCGATGAGCGCGGTGGTGGCCGGGTTCTGGGTGGCGAGCTTCTCCACGGGGGGCCCGCCCAGGGAAAACCACATCCAGCCACCGAGGACGCCAAGAAGCGCAACAAACGCGAAGATCCCCCACAGGGCCAGCCGCCGGCGCCCCGGGGCAGCTTTGGGTCTCGAGACGGAGGGAGGAGTGTCAGCCGCGTCGTTCATGGGACGATCACGTCGAGGGTGCGGAACGCGCTGGTACCACGCGCGTCGGCGGCGGTGCACACTACTTGGTAGGCGCCGGGTTCGCGAAAGGCGTGTTCCACCCGCTCACCGAAACCCATGTCGAAGTCGCCGAAATTCCACTGGATCTCGGCCGGACCATGTCCGGGGGCCGGCTCGGCCACGGCGCGCAGGGTCACCCGGCGGCCCTGCTGGCGCTCGAGCCCGATCGTCAGCCCGGGCGGCGGCGGATCTTCGTCGAGCCATTGCTCCAGCACGAGTCGCGGCCTCTCCTGCACCGGAATGCGCCACAACTCGCCGTCGCTCTCGCCGCCCGCGGCTCGCACCACGCTGGCGGCCACCTGCTCGGACATCTGCAAGGCCTGCGCCAGCGTCACCTCGGTGTGGCTGAAGGTGGCGTTCTCATCGATGGGGGAACGAAATGGCTCAGGAATGCCAGAGAGCCCGACGAGGTTGCCCAGGATGGAGCCGACCGTGGAGGCGTTGCAGTCACAGTCCTGGCCGCAGCGCATGGCGATGCGCATGGAGCGTTCGAGGTCGCCACCGCCATACAGGAGCCCGATGAGCACGTAGGCGGCGTTGAGCTTGGCGTCGATGTTGAACGGCTTTCCAGCGCCGTCCGGGCAGCGGTCGGTGCCGGCCCACTTGTCCTCGAGGAGCTGCCACACCCGCGTCCAGTCGCCGGGGTTCTCGCGGCTCCAGCGCACCACGTCGTCCAGCGTCTGCCGGAACCGGCTCTCGGCGGGGATCGCCTCCAGGCCGGCCGCGATCACCTCGTCGAGGTCCCGGGCCACGAAGGCGCGCGCGTGCATGGCGGCCACCCAGGCGCCGCCGTACACGCCGTCGCCGTGGTTCATGAGGTGCCCGGCGCGCCAGGCGATGTCCAGGGCGGCGCGGGGCAGTCCCGGCGACACGATGCCGGCGAAGTCGGTCTCGATCTGCCAGTCGATGTCGTCGGCGTGGCGGTTGTGGCGGTAGTGGCCGGCCTCGAACGGCCCGAGGCCCGCGCGCAGGTTGTCCCGGCCGGCCAGGTTGGCGTGCCACAGCGCGTACTCGGTGGCGGCGAAGGCGACGGCGAAGTCCTCCACACGGGCTGCTGTGCCGCGCTCGGCCAACACTCGGAGGAAAGGGATCTCCACATACAGGTCGTCCTGCAAAAAGGCGGTGTCCAGCAACGCTGGGGTCCAGGCGATGACCTTGTCGTCGGGGATGATGGCGCCCAAGTACCAGAATTCCAGCAGGGCGGCCCAGCTCACGCCGGCCATCTGTCCCACCCAGGCTCCGGCGATGCGATCGCGCAACACCTCCCGCGACAGCTCATGGTAGCGCGGGCCGTCGGCGCAGGCTGCCGGAAGGCACAGCAGGACGGTGAGGAGATGGGAGCGGAGGCCTTGCATCAGCGGGCGCGCACGGTGAAGCTCTGGGCCTTCTCGCCGCTGTCGGCGGCAGTCACCTTGAACTCTCCCAGCACCTCGTCGATCACCAGCTGTCCCCCCGGTTCGCCCTTGCCTTCGCCGAGCAGCACCGAGAAGGTGTCGCTGGCCAGGTTGCTCTTGGGGGTACGGCCCTGCAGGCGCACGGCGCGGAAGCTCACCGTGTTTTGCCCCTCGCGCAAATACTCGGACAGCTCGACCACGTCCTGGGGGATGTCGTCGGACAGGGCCTTGAGAAAGCGGTCGTTCACCATCACCTGGATGGTGTAGCCGGTGACGCCGGGGCGGCTGGTCTCGGTGACCACGTAGTAGTGTTTGGCCAGGGCAGCGCGCACCGGCTGAGCGGCGGCGGGGGGGCCTCCGTCGGGCTGGGAGACGCCGATCTCCTGGACCTTGTAGTCCGGAGCCAGGATGTGGACGTTGCCGTTCTTGTCCAGCGTGACCTTGGCGTTGTCGATCACCTGGTCCTTGGCTCCGGTGACCTGAACGCCGTTGAGGTACACCTCCACCGCGCTCGCCGAGAGCCCGAGCAGGAGCCCCGCTCCCGCCAGTAGCCAAACGCGCTGTTTTCGCATCTTCATCCTCCTGATTGCCGATGTTCCCTTGCTTCGACCGGACGGCGCGGGCCTGAATTCAGCCGTCCTCGCGGAGTCCCGCTTTCTTTTCGGCGCGCAGCGACTCGGGGACGCCGATGCGTTCGCTGGGGATCCATTCGGCCGGGATCTGCAGCTTCCGCCGGATGGAATCGTCCGAGTCGCGGGCCGCCATACGGGTCTCGTTCACCCGCCCCGAGGCGGGTTCGCGGCAAGTGACCTTGAGCAGGCATTCCTGGTCGAGGGCGAAGTTGACCTCGAGTTGGACTGTCCCGCGCGGGGCCGGTGTGATGTTGGAGATGACCAGCGTGCCCAGGTACTCGCAGTCGACCACCCGCTCCGCCTCGCCCTGGAACACGAGCAGTTCCTGGCTGGTCTGCCGATCGGTAAAGGTGCGGAACATGCAGATGCGGTTGGTGGGCAAGGCGGTGCCGGCCTGGAGGATCTTGGCGAACTTCCCGCCCGGCAGCCCGATGCCGATGCTCATCGGCAGCACGTCGATGAGCACCACCGAGTCCAATTTATCCAGCGAGTCGGCCAGCAAGGCGGCGCCCACCGCCACCGCCTCGTCGGGGTGGACGCCCTTGTGCGGTTGCTTGCCGAAGGTCTCGTGGATGCGGCGCCACACCAGCGGCATGCGACTCTGGCCGCCGACCAGGACGATGTTGTCGAGGTGGGTGGTGCTCATGCGAGCCTGGCTCAGCACGCCCTGCGCCACCTTGAGGGTGCGCTCCACCAGTGGGCCCACCAGCTCCTCCAGCGTCTCGCGCGAGATCCGCACCTCGAGATCGCGCGGTACGCGGTTGACCTTGGCGAAGCCCGGCAGGCGCACGATGGTTTCCTGCTTCTCGGAGAGGGCGCACTTGGCCTGCTCGGCGGCGTCGCGCAGTCGCTGCATGGCCACGCGGTCCAGCTTTGGCACCGTACCCAACTGTTGGATGTACTCGGCCAGGATGTAGTCCACCAGCTGGTTGTCGAAGTCCACCCCGCCGAGGAAGATGTCGCCGCCGGTGGCCACCACGCCGTAGACGTTGCCGCACAGCTCCAACACCGAGGCGTCGAAGGTCCCGCCGCCCAGGTCGTACACCATGACCCGCTGATCCAGCCCGCGGTTGAAGCCGAAGGCCAGGGCGGCCGCGGTGGGCTCGTTGACGATGCGCTCCACCTTGAAGCCGGCCAGGGTGCCGGCCTCGCGCACCGCCTGGCGCTGGTTCTCGTTGTAGTAGGCCGGCACGGTGATCACCGCGCGGCTGACCTCCTCGCCCAGGAAGGCGCGCGCCTCGTCGCGTATCTCGCTGAGCACGAAGGCCGCCACCTGTTGCAGGCTGAACTCGCGGCCGACGATGCGCACCGCCGCCTCGCGCTTGGGGCCCTCGATGATCTCGTACTGGAAGCGGTCCTTCATCTGCTGCACGGCGGGCGAGTCGAAGGGCCGGCCGATGAGACGCTTGGAGCCGTACACCGTGTTGCGCGGGTTGAGCTCCATCTGGGCCTTGGCGTCGTACCCCACCAGCAATCGCCCGCGCTCGTCGTAGGCCACGATGGAGGGCATGGTGCGGTAGCCCTTGCGCGAAGGGATGACCTGGGGCATCCCGTCCTTGACCACCGCGGCGCAGGAATAGGTCGTCCCCAGGTCGATGCCGATCACCTTGGAGCCTGTCTCTCCTCCCGTGGGCCGCAAGGTGAGCCGCCGCGCTCCGGGGTCGGGCTCCGACAGGTCCATGACCGGGATGTCGATCTCTCCGGCGGGCGGGCCTTTCTCGGCCACCGCGGCGAGTTCCGGGGCCACCTCGAACTTGGGCGGGCCGTCCGATGGCTCCACGTCGATGTCCACGTCCACTTCCGGTGGCGCCGGCCGGATCGGGGGTCGAGGCGGGGTTGCCGGGGGCGCGGGCGGGCGCGGAGTGGCGGCGGAGGTGGCGCCCTTGCGCTCCAGGATGCGCCGGACCAGGGCTCGGGAGGGCTCGTCGAGATCCAGGAACTTCACCCCCATGCCCGGCACCTGGAGCGGCTGCCCGGCGACGCTGGGGGCGCGGGCCCAGGCCACCACCCCGCTGCCCTTGAGCACGGTCTGGCCCGAGCTGAGTTGTATCTCGAAGCGCAGCAGGGTCCCCTTCGGCTTGGGGTCGCGGCTCTGTAAAAAGACCCCGCCGGCGCTGATGTTGGTGGCGAAGTGATCGGCGAACTCGTCCTGCGTCGGGTACTTGACCTTGAGGACCAGGTTGACGAAGACCCGTTCGTCGTGCCGGCGTTCGTTGCTCATGCCGTGGGTTCTGCCTTTCCTCGCTCGGTGGGATTATACGAATCGAACCCGCTGCGAAGCAAGGAAGAATCCCGGTTGTGAAAGTGGGAGATGCGGCTCAACGGAAGCGGTCCCACAGCCGCAGCGTGCCATCCTTGCTGGCCGAGGCCAGTGTCTTGCCGTCCGGGCTGAAGGCCACGCCCAGCACGTCGTCGCTGTGGCCCCACAGCGTCTTGTGCAAGGTCCCGTCCCCCGGTCGCCACAGGCGCACCACGTTGTCGGTGCCGCAACTGGCCAAGAGAGCGCCGTCGGGGGAGAGCGCGATGGCCTTGGTCTCCATGGGCCGGTGGCCCTGCACCAGCCGGCGCTCGTTGCCCCAGCGGAACTCGATGGCTCCACCCTCGTGGGCGATCTCCATCCCATCGGTGAGGACGAAGCGCGCGTTGCCTTTGAAGGGTTCGTCGCTCGAGGGAAAGGTGCGCGCCCGGTCCTCGGACACCGTGCCGGAGGCGATGTCGACGACGCTGGTGGCATCGCCGAATCGGTAGCGAAGCAAGATCTCCTTGCCGTCGGCGGAGAACTTCATGCCACCCAGCTCCTGCTGCGCCAAGGTGGGCACCTCGATCACCGCTCGACTGACCAGGCCCGCGCTGCCCAGGGCGCCGAGGACAATCGCGATCCACAGGACATGCAGCCCGATAGCGCCGCCGGCGGGCACGGCCAGCGCCGCGAAGCTGCGGCCGCTGCGGACTCTGTAGATCGCGACCAGGACGAACAGGCCGAGCGGCAAGGTCCAGACCAGGGCGAACAGGACCATGACCAAGGTGAAACTGAACATGACCGCCAGGCTGAGAAACATCCCCGTGCCGATCACCGTCGCGGTGAACCCGACATAGCGCCGCATAAGATCCCGGCCCGTGCTGCGCGAATGATCGGTGGTCCGGTGAAGCAGGGCGATGGCCGGCACGAGAAGCACGGCCACCACCACGGTCCAGGCAAACAACGCCAGCGGCCCGCTCAGCATGACCCCGATCTCCCAGGGCCATTCCAGGCCGTAGACGAACAAGGTGGCGACCAGGCGGCGCAGCTTGAAGACGTCGAACACCTCGAGCGCGGCCACGAAGAACACCAGCACCAACGGGAGTGAACTGGAGAACAGGATGCCCAGGTCTCGCAAAAAGTCCTTCGCGAGCCGCGGTGCTGTGCGTGGCGCGGAGTAGCCGTGGAAAGGCCCGAGGGTGTTGGCGGTCCGGGCCCAGAAGGGCAACGAGGGTGGAGGGGGGGTCATGGATGGATGGCTCCTCGGCGCTCCGCTAGACGGTTTCGGATCCACTTGTCCGCTCCGACGCACAAGAACACGCACAGTCCGCAGCTCAGGACGATGAGCCACGCGCCGGGCCGCACGGGCTCGGTGGCGAAGAGCCGGTTCATGAAAGGCAGGTAGGTGAAGCCGACCTGGAGCAGGGCCATCAGCGCGGCCCCGAACCAGGCCCACGGGTTGGAAAAGATTCCTACCGAAACGAGCGACTTTTTCAGCGAGCGAGAGTTGAACAGGTAAGCAAGCTGGCCGAAGACGATGGCCGACACCGCCGCGGTGCGCGCCGCCGTCTCGCTGGCGCCCTGAGACATCTCCCACTCGAACACCGCAAACACCGCCCCGCACAGCAAACTGGAGACCAGTACGATGCGCTGGAGCAGGAAGGCCGACAGGATGGGCGAGCCCGGCGGAACCGGCGGGCGGGCCATGAGGTCGCCTTCCTTGGGCTCGAAAGCGAGCATGAGTCCCAAGCACACCGCGGTGGACAGGTTGATCCACAGGATCTGGATAGGCAGGATGGGCAGGTGGATCCCCAATAGGACGGCGGCGATGAGCACCAGGGCTTCGCCCCCGTTGGTGGGGAGCGTCCAGGCGATGAACTTCTGCAGGTTGTCGAAGACGCCGCGGCCTTCCTCCACCGCGGCCTCGATGGTGGCGAAGTTGTCGTCGGTGAGCACCATGTCCGCGGCCTCGCGGGCGGTCTCGGTCCCGCCCAGGGCCATGGCGATGCCGATGTCGGCGCGGCGCAGCGCGGGAGCGTCGTTCACCCCGTCGCCGGTCATGGCCACCACCTCGCCGCGGGCTTGGAGCGCCTCCACCAGGCGCAGCTTGTTCTCCGGCGTGACCCGGGCGAAGACGTCGGTGGCCCCGGCCGCCTCGATGAACTGCTCGTCCGTGAGCCCCGTCAGATCCTGGCTGGTGAGCGCGCGCGCCCCGCCTTCTCCGGCGATGCCCAGGCGACTGGCGATGGCCGCGGCCGTGACCGCGTGGTCACCGGTGATCATCTTGACCCGGATGCCGGCGCGCAGGCAGGCTGCCACGGCCGGACCTGCCTCGGGTCGTGGCGGATCGAGCATGGCCTGCAAGCCCAGGAACAGGAGTCCCTCCCGGACGTCCTCATGGCGCAGGGCGGTGGTTCCGGATGAGAACTCCTTGCGGGCCAGCGCCAGCACCCGGAGTCCTTGGGCGGCAAGTTCGGCCACCCGGCGCATTATTTCGTCCCGGTCCAGCGGCTCCGGACCATTGGGACCGAGCGCTTTTTCGCAGCGCTCCAGAACTTTCTCGGTGGAACCTTTCAGGTAGGCGATGCGGTTGGGGCTGTCTTGGAGCGGGTGGAGCGTGGCCATGTACTGGTACTGGGACTCGAAGGGAATGCTGTCGAGGCGCGGCATGCGAGCGCGCCAATCTTCAGGTGTGAGACCGGCCTTCCAGGCGGCCGAGAGCAGCGCGCCCTCCGTCGGATCGCCCTGGACTTTCCATGTGCCGTCCTTCTCGACGATTTCGGCGTCGTTGCACAGCAGGCCACCCAGCAGGCATTCGCGGAGGGCCGGGTGTGACTCCAGGGTTGCCGGGGCACCACGCAGACTGACTTCGCCGGTGGGAACGTATCCGGTTCCGGAGACCTGGTACACCTCGCCGGCTGCCATCACCGCCTGGACCGTCATCTGGTTCTGGGTGAGGGTGCCGGTCTTGTCGGAGCAGATCACGGTGGTGCTGCCCAGCGCCTCCACTGCCGGGAGGCGACGTATGATGGCGCTCCGCTCGGCCAGACGGGACACCCCGATGGCCATGATGATGGTGACGGCCGCGGGCAAGCCTTCCGGGATGGCAGCTACGGTGATGGCGATGGAGGCCACCAAGATGTCGATGACGGGTTGGCCCCGCAACACTCCCACCACGAACACCACCGCCGCCAGACCCAGAATGGCAAAGAGCAGAACGCGCGAGAAGGAGTGGATTTTGCGAGTGAGCGGAGTGTCCAAAGGATTGGAGGTGGCGATCAGCTCTGAAATGCGCCCGATCTCGGTGGCATCGCCGGTGGCCACGACCACCCCGCTGCCCGTGCCATAGGTGACCAGCGTCGAAGAAAAAGCCAGGTTGTGCCGGTCGCCCAGCGGCGTGCCGTGTGGTAGCACGGCGGGGTCCTTCTCGGTGGGAACCGACTCGCCGGTGAGGGCCGACTCGTCGATGCGCAGGTCGCGGGTGGCGAACAGCCGCAAGTCTGCCGGGACCCGGTCTCCGGCCTGGAGCAGCACGATGTCTCCCGGCACCAGCTCCACGGCCGGGATCTGCTGCTTCTTTCCGCCACGGATCACCGTGGCCAGGCTCTGCAGGTTGCGCGCCAGTGAGGCGATCGAACGCAACGCCTTGGCTTCCTGCGCAAAACCCACGATGGCGTTTATCAGCACCACGCCGAGGATCACCCCCGCGTCCACGGCACCCTTGAATGCCAGGGCGATGACGGCCGCGGCCAGCAGGATGTACACCAGCGGCTGGTGGAACTGGAGCAGAAAGCGCACAAGCGGCCCGCGGCCCTTGCGCTCGGTGACCTGGTTGGGGCCGAACTTCTCCCGGCGGTGCTGGATCTCGAACTGGTCGAGCCCCTTCTCGGCGTCGGTGCCCAGGATGTCCAGGCACTCGCCGGTGGTGACGTGGTAACAGTGATCGGACACGATGGTCGGCATGGATTCTCTTTGCCAGAAAAAAAGCATGATATGGTAAAGCTCGCGCGGTGTCGAGCATCGCAAAATCGTCGTGCCAGGGATTGATTGGATTCGGTGAGCCGGCTGAATTGGGGAGGGTAGCGTCCTCTCCGTCACATGTTGTAGGATTTGCCATGCAAGGTGTCTCATGGTGAACGCGGTTCTCTCCATCTTTTTGTGTTGGCCGCCACTCGCGGCTCCCGGCGACGCCGCATCGCCTTCGGGCGGCGCCGGGTCGGAGATGCAGCTCCAGACCGACCTTGCCGCCGCGAACGCCGAGATCTCGCGTTTGCGACAAGAGATTTCACGAGTTGCCGGCTCGCCGGCGGAGCCCGGGTTGTGGCTACAACTTGCGAAGGTGCTTCGGGTGCGGGCGCGGCTCCAAATCGATCTGCGGGCCGAGGCAGGAGACGAAAATTGGTACGACGACCCGGAGGGACGCCGTTCAATGGAGGAGGCGCTGGAGGCGCTTCAGCACTTCTTCGGGACAGGGGTGTTTTCGCTGCGACCTCCAGCGTTGCTGGAGAGGATCCAGATCCTGCGCGAACTGGGCCGCTTCGATCTCATGCTGAGCACCATCGCGGAGCTCGCCGAGGAAAATCCGCGTAGCGAGGAGGCTGGTTCGGGCCTGCTGATCCTGGCCAATTACCATTTCGATCGGGAGAACTTCACTGAGGCCGCCAGGCAATACCGTAAAATCATATCCGGCGCGTTCTCGGCCGAAGTGTCGAATTACGCCCGGTACCGACTGGCCTGGGTTCGTGTCAACGAGGCGGCCACCGACGGGCAGAAGACCTGGGCCGAGGCGCTGGAGCTGTTCGGGCAGGTGGCCCGCTCGCGGAAGGAAATGCCAGATGTGGTGCAGAAACGGCCCAGGATCGATCTGCGACGCCAGGCGCTGATCGACATGGCCTTGTGCTTCCCCAGGGCCCGGCCCAACGGTGATGCCTTGAAGTTCTTCGAAGGGTTCGGGATGGATCGGGAAGAGACGCTGGCCATCCTGCCGCGACTGGCCCAGAGGTACTACATGGAGGAGCGCTTCGCCGCTGCCGGGGCCATCTACCGAAAGCTTCTTTCGCTCAACCCACCCGCGCAGGACGCCGAAGACTACCGCGCGCGTCTGGAGGACATCGAGCACCTGCCGGTAAAATGATCAGCGAACCTCGTCGGCCCCGACGTCGGGCCGGTCATCCCGCGTCTCACGGTCGATGTCGAGATCGCAACTGCCGGGATCGAGCCGGACCCCGGCGTCCCGGGCCGCGGCCGCGCTGGCGAGGTGCAGATCGCCGGCGCCGGGCGCGACGAACCAGCCCGCCGGCGCTTGCTCGATGTTGCCGGCCAGCGTCGCCGTGCCGCCCCGCTCCCGCAGGTTGTGCGAAACCAGGTTGTTCTTCACTTCAATCTGCGTGTTGTCGAAGCGCCACTCGATCGAAGAGAACGGCGCCTGGCTGGCGAAGACGCTGTTGTGGAACACCCGAGCGCCGCGCGCCTGCTCCAGCGCGATCCCGGCGTCGAAGCCGTACTCGGAGGCGAACAGGGCGGCGGAGCTGGCCGAAACGAAGTTGTTGCGGATCACCCCGTCGTAGTGGCCGATGTAACCTGCGCCGGGGTAGGGGTCGTCCGGGTAGGCCCGGGCGGCGCCGCTCTCGCCCAGGCCGAAGCCGATGCCGCGGGCGCAGTCGACGATGACGTTCTCCTCGACCCGGGTGTCGCGGCTGCCGGTCCAGAAGTGGACAGCGTGCTCGGAGAGCCCCTGGCCACAGAAGAAGCCCCGGATGGTGTTCCGCCGCACCGTCCAGCCCCAGGCCTGGTGCCCGTCGATGCCGCCGGTGTAGCAGTTGTTGCGCACCTGAGCCCGGCCGGCGTCGGTGAGCTCGATGTGGCAACACTCCACGCTGCCGCGGTCGGCGAAGGTTCCGGCGCCGGACGGGTTGATCTTGATGCCCTGCTCGGCCGGGTCGATGACCCGCACCCGGTAGAGACGGACGCCCTGGATGTCGGCAGCGCCGCCGGTCACGTGGATGGGATGGTAGTACGCCCGCTGAAGCGTGACCTCGGCAATGGTCACGTCCGAGGCCGCGACGCTGACGAGCTCGCCGGTGACCCAGTTCCCGTCGAGGATCACCGCCTCGGGGTTGCCGGAGGCCGAGCGCAGGACGACCCCGGGAGTGTCGAAGGACAGCCGGCTCTGCTCGTCGCCGCCATCCAGGCGGTACAGCCCGTCTTCGAGCAGGATGGTGGTGCCGGCGGCGGCCTGGCGCACGATCTCGCGCAGCTGGCCTGCCTGGCCCGGCCCGACCCGCACGATGGTGCCGGAGGGGGCCGGCAGCCGGGCGCACGTCTCGGCGGGTGTTCCCCCGTCGTCGCCGAGAACATCTCCGCCATCGGCCCCCGCGTCCCCGGCATCGGCGCCAGCATCCGGGCCGACGTCCCCGCCGGCGTCGGCCGAGCCGTCAGGAACGGGGTCGCCCCCGGCGTCGCTGGCATCGGCGGCGTCCTGGCCCGCGTCGGCGGCGGCGACCTCGCCTTTGCAGCCGGTCCCGCACAGAGCGGCCAGGAGCGCGAGCGAAACGAGAGGTACGCATGGGTGATGGTGTGCCTGATTCACTTGGCGATCTCCCGAAACACCGTGACCGTCCGTCCGGCCTCGACGGTCACCGCGATGGTCTTGGAAATCCCCAGCTCGGGGTTCTTCAAGGTGAGGCGGTGGACGCCGGCCGGAAGCCGCACCCCGGTGATGGGCGTGGTGCCGAGCTTGCGCTTGCCGAGGTACACGTCGGACCAGGGATCGGTGTCGAGCTTGAGGAGGCCGGGCTGCGGGGCCGAGTTCTTGACGGGTGGCGGAACCTTCGGGGGCTCTGGCTTGGCGCCTGCGCTGTCCGCGTCGGGCGAGCCGGCGCTCGCCACACCGGCGTCGAGGGGTGCCGGAGGCGCTTCTTCCGGGTTGGGGTCTGCTGGAAGGGGCGGTAGCGCGCTGGCATCCGGCCCGGCCGCGCTTGCTCCCGCGTCGGGAAGGGCGGGGTTCGGCGGCGAAAGCGGGGTGGAGTCCGGCGGCTGGGAGGCCCACAGCCCCCACCAAAGGCCCGCCCCCAGGAGCAAACCAACGATGGGCATGGCCCATAGCCAGGCCCGAATCCCGCGGCGAGCGGGCTTGGCCTGTGCGCGAGGGGAAAATGGCCTCAGGCGGCGGGTGGCGGCCTCCCCCGAATAGTCCTTTTCCTCTTCCCCGACGACGGGCCCATCCGCTTCCTCGTCCACCTCCTCGGCGATGGCGTCAGCGATGGCGGCGAGCCCCTCGCCGGTGCGGGCTCGGATGGGGCGGCCCGTCTGGCTGTCTTCCGAGCCGGGCAGCGACTCGAAGGTGTCGGGTTTCAGCACCCCCAAGGAGAGCGGCTTGCCGTCCGCCCTGCGAATCTCCTCCAGGAGCTTCTTCTTGGTCCGCGCCCGCTCCGCGAACACGCCGCTGGCGAAGACGCCGATCTCCCGCGGGCCGGCCGCAGCGCTGGTTTCGCGCAGGAAATCGTGCAGCGCCTCGCCCATCTCGCTGGCGGTGGGGTAGCGTTCGTCTGGCCTGCGCTGCAGCGCCCGCAGGGCGATGGCCTCCAATGCCTCGGGAACCTCCGGATGGAAGGCGCGGATCGCCGGGATGGGCTCGTAGGCGATGGCGTGGATGACGCCGGCCTCGTCGGGGCGCTTGAACAGGCGGCGGTGGGCCAAGAGTTCCCACAGCACCGCCCCCAGCGAGAAGACGTCGGAGCGGGCGTCCAGCTCCTGGGAGCGGCACTGCTCCGGCGACATGTAGGCGAGCTTTCCCTTGAGGGTGCCCACCCGCGTCTGGTGGGCCTGGGTGGCCGCCTTGGCGATGCCGAAGTCGACCAGCTTCACCGCGCCGGAGAACAGGACGATGATGTTCTGCGGGCTCACGTCCCGATGGACGATGTGCAGCGGCTGGCCGTTCTCGTCGAGCATGTGGTGGGCGTAGCCGAGCCCGTCGCACACCTGCGCCACGATTCCCGCGGCCAGCTCGGGAGGGAGCCTCTGTCCGGTGCGCCGGGCCTCGTGGACGAGGTAGGCCAGGCTCTCGCCCTCCAGGTACTCCATGGCGATGTAGTATTGCTCCCCTTGCTGGCCGAGCTCGTAAATCTGGACGATGTTGGGGTGGTTGAGCTGGGCCGCGATCCGCGCCTCGTCGAAGAACATCTCCAGAAAGCGCTTTTCCTTGGCCAGGTGCGGCAGGATGCGTTTCACCACCGCCAGCCGCTCGAACCCCTGGATGCCGGTCTGGCGGGCCAGGTGGATCTCGGCCATCCCGCCCGTGGCGAGCAGGGCCAGCAGCCGGTACCGGCCCAGCGTCTCCTGCCCTGTCGGGTCCATGGTGCCGAGTGTACAGTTTCGACCGGCTGGCCTCAATCTTTTATCGGCCCCAAAGCAGGTTTTTGCCGCGGCGCGCCCGGGCGTGGTATATTCCACCCGCCTCATCAGCCGAAGGGATGTCCATGAGAACCGTGATGGTGGCCTGGTGCCTGATCCTGTGCGCGGGGGCGTGGGCCGAGGACGCGCGAAAGGACTATCTTCGGTTGTTTCGCCAGCAGGCCTACCCGCGGGTGCTGCAAATGGCCGAGCGGACGCTCCAATCGGCCGAGGCCAGGCCGGCCGAGCTGGCCGAGGCCTACCGCTGGCAGGGCCTGGCGCTGGCCGCGCAGGGCAAGACGGACGACGCGGTCCTGGCGTTCCGGCGGCTGCTGGCCATCGACCCGGCGTACCAGCTCCCCAAGGGCACCTCGCCCAAACTGGCCTCGCCCTTCTTCCAGGCTGCCGGAATGTCCCGCGGTAGCCAGGGCATCCGCTTGGGCCACGAGCTTCCCGCTCCGGCTGGCGCGGGCGGTCCCCGGGTGCTGGAAGTGGAGCTCGTCTCGGATCCGCTCAACATGGTGCAGACGGTGCGTTTCCAGTACTGGCCCAAGGACAGGCCCGGGGCCAGGGAGAAAGTGGTACAGGCGATGCACGGGCCCGGTCGGGCGGCCTTCGCCTTGCCGCCGGAGATGACCTCGATGCCGGTGGAATACTCGTTCGAGGCGCTGAACGAGGCGGGTGGCGTCCTGGCGGTGGCCGGCGGGATCGGTCACGTGTTTTCGTTGGCGCCGGCCGCGGGTGGCATGACCGCAGCCGTCGCGCCTCCTCCGAATCCGCCGAAGGCCCACCCACTCGACCTCGCGCTTCCGCCCCCCGATGGCGAGAGCGGGCCCCTCTCGCGCCGTGAGGCGAGCGAAGAGCGGGACGGAAGGACTCCCTGGTACAAGAGCTTCTGGTTCTGGACGGCGGTCGGGGTGGTCGTGGCCGGCGGCGTGACCGGTGGCGTGCTGGCGCTCACCATGAGCAAGGAGCCCGATCCGTTGCGCTGGAACATCCACGTCCGATAGCGAGGGAAACGATGCGCGTGACCTCCAGCGGCCGCTGGATCCTTCTGAGCCTGGTTGCCGGTTGCGGCGCGGCGGGAAGCTTCTCTTTGGAGATCGTCTTTCCCGACGAGGCATCGCGGCAGGTGACCGCCCGCATCCGGGTTTCGGCCATCGTGCCGGCGAGCGGCGCCTCGTGCGCGGATCTGCTCTCCGGCGCCGCCGCCCCGGGCGACGCCGGCTACCCGGTCGAGGCCCAGCTCGAGTTCGCCTTCCCCTCCGGCGACGCCGGGGCGCTTGCGCTCAAGCAGGAAGGCGAAAAGCTCTTCTATGCCGAGGCGCTGGATGGCAGCGGCGTGGCGCGGTATCACGGCTGCACCTCGGGCCGCGCGGAGGGGGGCGCGCCTCGCTCGGTGACGGTGGTTTTGCAACGCATCCTGCGCGAGTGCTACCAGGACACCGATTGTGTCGACGATGGCCAATGGTGCACCGGCACGCCGCACTGCCAGAACTTCGTCTGCCTCGAGACGCCACCCGACTGCGACGACCAGGTCGCCTGCACGGTGGATTCCTGCAACGAGGAACTCGATCGCTGCGATCATCTTCCGGACGACGACTCCTGTGACGATCACGACGTGTGCACCGGGTCCGAGACGTGCGATCCCGTGTCCGGCTGCCGCCCCGGCACGCCGCTCTCCTGCGACGATGGCGTATTCTGCAACGGCGTGGAGGGCTGCGATCCGGTGGCGGGCTGTGTGGACGAAGAGGATCCCGACTGCGACGATGGCGTGCCCTGCACCGCGGATTCCTGCGATCCGGTCGCGGACGAGTGCCGGCACCAGCCCAACGCCGGTGGCTGCCCGGCGTTTCACATCGGCCCGGCGCCGGACACCTGCCCGCATCGCCTGCCGGACGACACCCAGACCACCGTGTGCGACTTCAGCGGCCCGAGCGCCTTGCTGGACGCCAGCCTGGCCGCGCCGGCCGAGGGCGCGCGCTTCATCCTGTACGACAACCTGGGCGCGAGCGCGCGCTTTGCCGGGCAGGTGCACGTGCCCGGCGGCTCGTGGATCGGCGCCGCGCCGGGGATCCCTCCCGAGAACGTCGTGCTCGTCTCGGGGCGCGCTGTCGCCAATGGCGTGTTGCACCTCGCCGGGAACAACATCCATGTGGACGGGTTGTCCATCATCGCCCTGGACGGGAACGAGAACGCCCTCTCCTCTTGGCCCACCGCCTCGAGTTCCTCCGGCGCCACCAGCGGTCACCTCGTCGAGCGCGTGATCGTTTTCATGATCGACCAAGAGGTGGTGGGCACGAACAACTTCGGTCCGCCCCTGGCCCTGGGCGACGACTGCACGGTGCGAAACTCGTACTTCCGCGGCTACCTCGAGCTGCGCATACAGGCCAAGGGACGACGCAACCTGCGCCTTTTACACAACACCTTCGTCCAGTACCAGGCGAACAACGGTGGCTTGTTGGATGCGACCGGCTCCAACGGCTTCGTGTTCGCGAACAACGTGGTGCTCACGCTGGCCCAGCCCGAACCGGTGCTCATCCAGGCGGATCTCGCCGCCACCAACCTGGTGGTGAGCGGGAACGTCTCGGAGGGATTCGGCGGGCTCGTCACCGGGTACAACCCGGGGGATCCCTTCACCAAGGTGCAGGACAACTTCGTGGGCGAGGTGGAGCTCGAGTCGCCGCTGGTGCCGCGCTTTTTGAACGACTCCACGCAGCGCATCGCGGGGCCCATTTTGGGAGAGGGGATGAGCCTGGACGGGGTCCACATCCAAGGGAAGGTCGACGTCCGCCCCGGCGCCTTCCAGACACCGAGCGCCCGGCGGCTCCCCCGACGCTTGACCTTGAAAGTGGGACGGGGGACCTGCGGCGCCGAGGCCTGCGACATCGACGCCGACGCCGTCGCGCAGGAGATCCAGGTGGCGGTGTGGTCCTCCTGGCCGGGCGGCGAGATCCAGGTGTTCCCCTCGGCGTCACCGTACGCCGGTTGCGCCGTCATCGGCCGGCCGCTGACCCTGCGCGGCATGGGCACGGCCGAGGACCAGGTGATCTTGCAAAACGGCACCGAGGACGCGCTGCTTGCGGAGTTCAACGTCTACGATCGCCACGACGCGACCCTCGTGGTGCTGATGAACCTGCAGCAGCCGGTCACGGTGAGGGATCTCTCCTTGCGCCTCGACACCGCCCTGAGCGGGGACAACTTCGCGGTGTACACGGAAGACCGGGTGGCGAACATCGGCCGGCCGCTGCACCGCTTCGAACGCCTCAAGCTCTCCACCACGGGCGCTGCCGCCGGCGCCAATGTCGGATTCTACCTGGGTTGTCGCGCGTTGGTGCAGGACAGCTTGATCTGGGGCGGTTTCCAGACCTGCGTGCGCTGGGGGACGCGCCGCGTGGACAGCTCCGCCACTCCCGCCTCCGACGCCAAGGTGGTCAACTTGAGCTGCCGTCTGGTCGGGACCGGTTCGCTCGCCCCCAAGTCGTTCTTCGACGTGGCCAAGGCCACCGGCGCGGCCATCGTCAACGTCGCCGCCGAGTCCGCCACCCCGGTCCCTCTGCTGCGCGCCCAGCGCCGCAGCAGCGGCGACACCGGCGCCGTGGCCCTCGACCCGCCCGTCTCCTTCCAGGTCCACGCCGTGAGCGCCAAGCACGTCTCCACTCAGTTCGACGGCTTCACCGAGGCCTCCGGCAGTTACACGCTGAATCTCGTCGAGATGCTGGATCCCTCTGCGCTGCTGTTCGCCGGCCCGGCCGATAGTTTTCTCGATCCGCAGAGCAGCGCCCTGGACTCGGGCGTCGACCCGCACAACGTCGACGAGAGTTTGGCGCTCGGCACCTCGCTGAACGGCGTGGACCGGTCCGGGACGAGCGGCGTGGATCGCGGCTGCTACGAGCAGTAAGCCATTCCGAAAAGGAGTGTAGGATGGTTGCCGGACGGCCGCCGAGCGATGACCCGTTGTGGTACAAGGACGCCATCATCTACGAGGTGCGCGTCCGCTCGTTCTTCGACGGCAACAACGACGGCATCGGCGACTTCGCCGGGCTCACCGCCAAGCTGGACTACTTGCAGGACCTGGGCGTGAACGCCCTGTGGCTGCTGCCCTTCTACCCGTCGCCCATGCGGGACGATGGCTACGACATCGCCGACTACACCGGCGTCCACCCGGACTGCGGCACGCTCGGCGACTTTCGAGCCTTCCTGCGGCAGGCGCACCGCCGCGGCTTCCGGGTGATCACCGAGCTGGTGCTCAACCACACCTCGAACCAGCACGCCTGGTTCCAGGCGGCGCGCCGCGCGCCGCCGGGAAGCCGGGAGCGCGACTTCTACGTGTGGAGCGACGATCCACGGCGCTATCCCGAGGCGCGGGTGATCTTCCAGGACTTCGAACGCTCCAACTGGTCCTGGGACCCGGTGGCCAAGGCCTACTACTGGCACCGCTTCTACTCCCACCAGCCCGATCTCAACTACGACAACCCCGCGGTGCGTCGGGCCATGCTGCGCGTGGTGGACTTCTGGTTCGGCCTGGGAGTGGATGGCATGCGGCTGGACGCGGTGCCTTACCTCTTCGAACGGGAGGGGACGAACTGCGAGAACCTGGCCGAGACCCACCAATTTTTGCGCGAGCTGCGCTGTCACGTGGACCGGCGCTGCCAAAACCGCATGCTGCTGGCGGAGGCCAACCAGTGGCCTGAGGAAGCGGCCGCTTACCTCGGCGCCGGCGAATGCCACATGGCGTTCCACTTTCCCCTCATGCCGCGTCTTTTCATGGCGGTGCGCATGGAGGACCGCCTCCCCATCACCGACATCTTCGCGCAGACGCCTTCGTTGCCCGAGGAAGCGCAATGGGCGCTCTTCTTGCGCAACCACGACGAGCTGACCCTGGAGATGGTGGCGGAGGATGAGCGGGACTACATGTACCGCGCCTTCGCCCGCGATCAGCGCATGCGGGTGAACCTGGGCATCCGGCGCCGCCTGGCGCCGCTGCTCGGCAACAACCGGCGCACCCTGGAGCTGCTGAACGGCCTGTTGTTCTCGCTGCCGGGCTCTCCGGTGCTCTACTACGGTGACGAGATCGGCATGGGCGACAACGTCTACCTGGGGGACCGGGACGGGGTGCGCACCCCCATGCAGTGGAGCGCCGACAAGAACGCGGGCTTCTCCCGGGCCAACCCGCAGCGTCTGCTCCTGCCCATCATCATCGATCCGCAGTACCACTACGAGGCGGTCAACGTGGAGGTGCAGGAGCAGAGCCTGCACTCATTGCTTTGGTGGATGCGCCGCCTGATCGCGCTGCGCAAGCGCTACCGGGCGCTGGGGCGGGGGACGATGGAGTTCTTGAACCCGGAGAACCCGAAGATCCTGGCCTTCGTGCGGCGATACCAGCGGGAAGTCCTGCTGGTCGTGTGCAACCTGTCGCGTTACGTCCAGTACGCGGACCTGGACCTGGCCGCCCAGGCCGGCGCGCTGCCTCGCGAGCTGTGGAGCCGGGCCCCCTTTCCCCGCATCGGCAACGAGCCGTACCGGGTCATGCTGGGTCCCCACTCCTTTTTCTGGTTCTCGCTCGAATCTCCCGGCGCGGTCGCCGAGGCAAGCGGCCAGCTGGCATTTCAGCCGGTTTCCATCGAAGTTCGTGGCGCCTGGCACTTGTTCGCCCGCGGCAAGCAGCGGGCCGCCCTCGAGGAAGCCCTGCCTTCCTACCTCGCTCGCTGCCGCTGGTTCGGAGGAAAGGCGCGGCACGTCCGCGGGGTGCGGATGGTCGAGGTGCTGGCGTCGGCCAACGGCGATTCGAACCTGGCGATTCTGTTGTTGCGGGTCGAATACCAGGACGGGGAGGGAGAATCCTATGCGCTGCCGCTGGCCTGGCTCCGGGGAGCGCGCGCGGACGAGGTGCGTGCCCGCGCCCCCGAGGCCGTGCTGGCCGAGCTGGCATGCCGCGAAGGGAAGGGTACCGAGACGGGACTCTTGTGCGACGCCCTGGCCGACCCGGAGAGTTGCCGCGGGTTGCTCGAGCTGTTGCTTCAGGGGCGAAGCCTGCGCGGCGCGGGCGAGGCCATGTTCGTGCCCGACCAGGCGCTGGCGGCCCTGCGCGGCGCCGAAGGCGCGCCACTGCAACCCCGGCTGATCACCGCCGAGCAGTCGAACACCTCGGTGGCCTTCGGGGAGCGCTTCATGCTCAAGTTCTTCCGCCGGCTCGACGACGGCCTCAGCCCCGAGGTCGAGATGGGCCGCTGGCTCGCCGGCAAGGGTTTCTCCAACGCCGCGCCCTTCGCCGGCCACCTCGAATATCGGGCCGGGCAGAGCGAGCCGGTGGCCCTGGCCGTGCTGCGGGGCTTCGTCCCCAGCCAGGGCGACGCCTGGGACTACACCCGGGAGGAGATCCGGCGCTTTTTCGAGCGGGTGCGCTCACGTCGCGACCTGCCCTTGCCGAGCGAAAAAGCCTCCTGGGTGGAGCACGTCGGGAAAGAGCCGCTGCGGGAGCTTTCGGGCCTGTTCGGTCCGTACCTACACTCCGCCCGGCTGCTGGGGCGGCGGGTCGCCGAGCTGCACCTGGCCCTCGGCGCGCCGACGGACGACCCGCGCTTCGCGCCCGAGCTGTACGGCACGGGGTACCATCGCGCCATCTATCAATCCATGCGCAACCTGCTCCAGCACAGCTTTCGCATGTTGCGAGAGGCACTGCCGAACCTGACGGACGAGGTCAGGGCCACGGCTCGTGCGGTGCTGGCCGGGCAGGAACGCCTGCTGGAGCGCCTGGGTGCTTTCCTGCGGCAGCGGGTCCGCGCCTGCCGCATCCGCTGCCACGGCGATCTGCACCTGGGACAGGTCCTGTTCACCGGTAAGGACTTCGTGCTGGTGGACTTCGAAGGCGAGCCGCGCCGCACCCTGGAGGAACGGAGGCGCAAACGCTCGGCCCTGAAGGACGTGGCCGGCATGCTACGCTCTCTCCACTACGCGGCCTTCTCGTCCCTGCGAGAGTACGTGGCGAACGAGGTGATGAGCGAGCGGGAGCGGCTGCTGTTGGAGCCGTGGACGAATGCCTGGCTGTCGTGGTCGGCCGCGGCCTTCCTGTCCGAGTACCTGGCCACGGCGGGGGCGGCGCCGTTCGTCCCGGGCGACCGGACCGAGCTGACCCTGCTCCTCGATGTCTTCCTGATCGAGAAAGCTGTGTACGAGCTGGGGTATGAGCTGAACAACCGACCCGACTGGGTCTACATCCCCCTGCGCGGGATCCTTGATATCCTGGAGCATTCTCCGGCGCCGCAGGCGACGTGAGCGGGTGCCCTTGACAAGCCGCCAGGCCGTCCACACCTTGCTCTAGCACCGGATAGTTATCGTCCCGAATCAAAAAACCCAATCCGGGTGATGTCACCCGATGACATTGGAGGTATGCCATGTTCACTCTTCCCGAGCTTCCCTATTCCCATGAGGCGTTGGAGCCATATATCGACAAGCGGACCATGGAGATCCACCACGGGGCGCACCACGCGGGCTACGTGAACAACCTGAACAAGGCGCTGGAGGGGCTACCGCCGGCGCTGTCCGGCATGGTGATCGAGCAGCTCATGCGCAACCTGAGCGAGATCCCCGAGCCGAAGCGGACGGCCGTGCGCAACAACGGCGGCGGTCATTTCAACCACTCGCTGTTCTGGACTGTGCTCGGCCCGGGAAAGGGCGGAAAGCCCTCCGGCGACCTGGCTGGCGCCATCGACAAGGCCTTCGGATCGTTCGAGAAGTTCAAGGAGACCTTCGAGGCTGCCTCGATGGGACGTTTCGGCTCCGGCTGGGCCTGGCTGTCCATAAAGGACGGGAAACTGCTGGTCCACAGCACCCCCAACCAGGACAACCCGCTCATGGACGGTTCGGGCGTGCCCATTCTCGGCCTCGACGTGTGGGAGCACGCCTACTACCTCAAGTACCAGAACAAGCGCGCCGACTACGTCAAGGCCTTCTGGAACCTGGTGAACTGGGACGAGGTGGCACGCCGCTACGCGCAAGCCGTGCGGCGCTGATGGTCTTCGAGCGTCGCTCTTGACCCTGGCCGGACGCCTTCCTAAGATGGCGCCAGACACCTCCGGGAGGCGCCATGCACTTCGAGGTCGAACACGTCATCCGCGTTCCGTTTGAAAAGTACTTCGACCTGGTGCTGAGCGTCGATTACAACGACTGGATCAAGAAGCGGCTCAACCTGCTCGAGCGAACGATCCTGCGTTCGGAGGAGATCGACGGCAAGCTGCACCGGGTGGTGCGGGCCGAGAGCCAGCTCGTGGAGGCGGCCCAGAAGTTCCTGAAGGTCGAGCGGCTCATCATCGAGGAGCGCATGGTGATCGATCGCGCCACGCACAGCTTCACCTGGGAGTACGTTCCCAACGTGGCGGTGAATCGCTTCTCGGCCACGGGCCGGGGCCGGATCGAACCCGGTGGCGCGAACGGCGAGCACGTCCGGCGCATCATCGAGGGCGAGGTCACCATGAAACTTTTGCTCATCGGCGGCCGCATCGAGCGCCGGCTGGTCGACTGGATCAAGGAGAACATGGGGAAGGCGGGGGATCTGCTGGAGGAGTATCACCGCTCGCTGCAAACCTCCTCCTAGCGCGCGTCGCTTTTTCGGAAAATGAAGGGGTAGGTCACCACCATCCGCCCGCCGCCCTCGGGGGCCTTGAGGCGCAGCGCGTACATGGTCTCGCGCACACAGGTCGAAAGGCCCTCGTCTGCGGCGCCGCCCTCGGTATCGACGATCTCGCTCTGCTCGATGAGGCCGCCCAACTCGGGATCGCCCACGATGGAAAAGCGCACCACCAGCTTGCCGGCCGTGTCCGGATGCGCAAGGAGCGCCTGTTCGTAGCACTGCTTGACCAGCGGGAGGATCTCCCGGATCTGCTCCTGGATGTACTCCTTGGATAGCGCTCCGGCGCTTGCCGTGGCTGGGGCGGCCGGTTCGCCCGCGCCTCCGCTCCCCGGGCCGCGCGCGCCGGGCGCGGCGTCGATGCGGGAGAGCAGGGCGGCGAGCAGGATGGCGCGCTCCTTCGGGTCCAGGGCGCTTCGCGGCGGGCGGGGAAGGGGAGTGGCCCCGCCGGCTCGGTTGTCATTCCCCGCCTCCAGTGTTCCGGGGAGCCGGGGTTCCGTCACCAGGCGCTCGGCGGGAAGGTGCGCGACCGGGGAGAGAGGGGGGGCGCCCGGCGGCGCAACCGGATCGGGTTCCTGCGTGAGCAGAAAGTACGCCGCGACGAGACCCGCGAGCACCGCGAGCAGGACGAGCAGCGCCAAGCGACCGCCTCGATCCATGACAACCTCCTCTCCCGTCCGAGAGAAATGTATCCTGGAGAAATCTGGATCTCAATGACTGCTCAAGTACCTTCGGGCCGTGAGGCGGGGAGGGGGCGGCACCTCTCATCAATAACTCGTGATGAGCAATTCCTTGATGGGCCCCCGTCGCTCGGCCTTGGAGTTCACGTTGCGGCGCGCCAGGACCTCGTGGATGCGGTGCCCCTGGTAGCGCCGGCGCACCCAGGGAACCGCGGAGTTCGAGAGCATGACATGCACACCCCGATGCGTAAGTTCCTCGAAGGCCTCGGCCAGGCGCTCCTGGTACTCGAGGGAGAACCCGTCCTTGGCGTAGGACACGAAGGAGGCCGTCGGGGACAGTGGCACATAGGGGGGGTCGAAATACACCAGGTCGCCGCGCTGGGTGCGCGCGAGAACCCTCTCGAAGGGCTCTTGGCAAAGCTTGGCCTTACGAAGCGCCCGCGACACCGCCCGCAGATTGTCCTCGTCGCAGAACCTCGGGTTCTTGTACCTGCCGAACGGCACGTTGAACCGGCCCTGGCGGTTCACCCGGTACAGGCCGTTGAAGCCGGTGCGGTTGAGGTAGATGGTGCGCGCCGCGGCCTCGGGGGGCGAGAGCGCGCGCCAGTCCTGCTCGCGCACCCGGTAGAACTCGGCCCGGTCGTGGCGGTGGCGCCGCAGGCAGGAGATCACCGCCTCGACGTCGTGTTGAATGGCGCGGTAGGCGGCGATGAGCTCGGGGTTGGTGTCCGAGAGGAACGCCTTGTGACCGGCGAGGAGGCCAGCCCGCACCAGCGCGAAGAACAGCGCCCCGCCGCCCAGGAAGGGTTCGTGGTAGTTGCCGATACGCTCCGGCAGGTGCGCCATGAGCGCCGGGAGAAGCTGCCGCTTGCCGCCGGCCCACTTGAGGAAAGGCGCCGGACACTTTTCGGGCGAAGGCTTGCCTCGGCTCATCGGTCGCTCGTGGGCTCACACAAAACGATTTTCGATCTGGATGTCGGGATGCAGGCTGCGAAACACCGGGCACGCGGTGGCGATCTTCTCCAGGATGGCGCGCTGCGGCGGCGTGAGGGTCGCGGGCAGCCGGTACTCCACCACCAGGCGGCCGATGCGCCGCGCGGGCTGATCGGCCATGTGCTTCTCCACTCGCACCCGGGCGCCTTCGAGCGAGGCGCCCATCTTGCGGGCGGCGATGCCCATGATGGTCAGGGCGCAGGAGCCGAGCGCGGTGGCCAAGAGGTCGGTCGGCGAGAAGCGCTCGCCCAGACCCTGGTTGTCGGTGGGGGCGTCGGTCTCGAGCACCGTGCCCGAGGGGCCGTGAACGGCCCGGGTGCGCAGGTTACCCGTGTACTCGATCTGGATCTCGACCATGGCGTCCTCGCCGGCGTCCGCGCCGTCACCTGTTCGTCCGCGGCTACGCGCCTGGCAGGATTCGAACCTGCTGCCCACGGCTTAGAAGGCCGTTGCTCTATCCAAGTGAGCTACAGGCGCAAGACCGTTCCACGCGCGCTTTCGCGTGAGGGACCGGCTCGCGGCCCCTCGCCCGGGGCGGATTCGCCGCGGCGGAACGGACGGCCCTTGTCTACCCGCCCGCGCGAGAACTGTCAACCGGAGGGACGCCCCGCCGCGCGCACGACGCGGGTCTGGGCCAGGCCGGCGCTCATGCCGAACAGGCACCCCAGGGCGCGGAAGAACTCCGAGGTGAGGCGGACCGCGTGGGGCGATGCGCCCAGGTACGGCAGCATCTCCAGCGTGGCGTCGTAGAACAGCCACCCCACCATGGAGGCGGTGAGCAGCCACCAGGGGAGGCTCAGCGAGCCGCCGCGCAGCGCCAGCGCGGTAAAGAGCAGCGGCGCGATCAAGATCAACGCGGCCACGTCGCCGATGCTGGAGGCCATGCCGACCAGGCCCTCGGGGTCCCCCCGCAGCAAGGTCTGGAAGTTGGACACGATGGCCGGGCCGGCGATGAGCAGCGTCCACACCACCGCCGCCGCGAACACCAGGTGCCGGCTGGCCCGGGTGCCGGGGAGCTCCAGGCCGGCTACCTTCCAGGCGCGCGCCAGCAGGAAGGTGCCCCACACCAGGCTGGCGTTGGCCAGCACCACCAGCATGCCGCGGATGGTGTCGATGGGGAGAGCGAGTTTCTCGAACCAGGGGATCAAGAACACGTCCCGTAGCAGTAAAAAAACCATGCACATGGCCGAGAGGATCCAGGCCCGCCGCAGGTAGTCGCCACGCCGGAACGATAACGCCGCGGCGAACATGCCCGCCGCCGAGAGCGTCTTGGCCAGCTCGATCTCGATGCGCAGGAAGACCGGATGCGCCGGCGTGCCGAACAGCCAGAGGTCGCCGAGCACCAAAAGTGCCGCCCACAGCAGCGGCACCCCCACCCACAGGCCGATTCTCATGCCAGGACCTTTCGCCGGATGTCGTCGAGGATGCGGCGCGCGGTGTCCTGCCCCACCAGGGTGTTCAGCATGGGCCGCAGGGCGTCGAGGAGGTGGGGCACGTCCTCCCGGGTCAGGGCTTCCGGGGCCTTGCCCACCGTGCGCTGGGAGAAGGTCTTGATGGCGTTGATGGCGTTGTGGTGCCCCAGGTACGATTCCAGCGCTTTCTGCATGTCCTCGTGGATCGGCATCCCCAGACACCTCGCGGCGTTGGGCGCTCTCGCTTGGGGCAAGGAGAAATTAGCAAAGCGGGTCATCCGATGCAAGTCGGCGAGATGAGCGGGGACGCGCCGTCACACCCGCGGGAGGTAGTGCTCGCTCAGGCGGGCCCGGGGCGCGCGGCGGTCAAGCATGCGCTCCGCGAGCCCGTCGTGCTCGTCGGGTTGGCCGGCGCACACCCGCTCGTCTGGCGACAGGGGCAAGCCGAGCTGGAAGGTGAGCAGCGGGCACGGCGAGGAGGTGGCGTCGGGCCGCGGCGCGTGGGCGGCGGCGAGCGCCTGCAAGTCGTCGCGGGAGAGCTCCACCGGGCCGGACTTGATGATGGAGACGAGCCCGCGCGCGCGGGCGAGGTAGGTCATGGCCGCCACCGCCCGCCCCGCCTCGAAGAAGAGCTCCCGGCACCGCGCCGGCTCGCCGGGATCGAGGTAGCGCAGGATGCCGAGGAGCGGGTGGGTGTTCTTGAAGGAGAGGAAGTACTTGCCGAACGAGCGGGCGATCATGCGCACCAGTTTCATCAGGCGCTCGGAAGAGAGCTTCCGTCCGCGATGGTCCAGCAGAAAGCCGCCCTCCTCCCGAAACTGCCCTCCGTCGCACAGCCTGGCGGCGAGGTGCGGTGGGATCAGCCGGGCCGGCAGGGGCACGTCCTGAGCGCACTCGGCCTGCGTAGCGAAAGCGCGCACGTCCTCGGGAAGCTCGGGGTAACTGGCCAGATACCGCTTGAGGCTTTGCGCGCAGGCGGCGCCCACCAGGCCTGGCCGGGTTCCATCGCCCTCGATGGCCCGGTGCATGGCCTGGCCCACCGCGGCCACCAGGGGATGCTCGCGCGAAAAGACCGGAAAATCCAGAGCGGACCGGGCGCCGGCGCCAAGACAAGGGAGCGAGCGCCTCCACAGGTCGAGCAGCTCCGCCTCCTCGAGCGGCGCGGCCGAGCACACGCGCTGGGTGGAGCGGGCCTCGATCAGCCGGTCGAAGTCGCTGGCCGCGATCCCCCCCGGCTGGCGCGGGTCGAGCGCGAGCGGCCGCGCGAGGCGAAGCGTAAGGAAGAACACCGGCACGTGGCGGCTGGCGCGAAGCGAATCGGCCAGGGCGCGGGCTGCCGCCTGGCTCCCTTCGGAGAGCCGCGGCCGGCGCTCCTCGATCGAGGCCAGCGCCGCCTGCGTCACGCGATCGCGTTCGGACGCGAGGATGCGGCGGCTTGCGAGCGTGGCGTGGTGGAAGCGCGCCGTCTGTTCGGCGCACAGGTGCCAGATGCCCAGGTCGATGTCCTCGGCGTGCGAGTCCTGGCATATGCCGCACAGGCGGGCCACGTCGCCCAGGATCGAGTCGTAGCGGTCTCGGCACAGCACCAGAAGCCCGCCGCCGGGCGCGGGGGAGAGGCCGGCGCGCGCCGAGTCCTCGGCCCCGAGCTCCAGGCAGCGCACGGGTTGCCAGTTGGTGCCCGAGGGCGACCACAGCCCGTTGTAGGCGCAGCGCAGAAACACCGGCCGGGCCTCCTCGATGGGCGCATCCCGCTCGCCGGCGGCGCAGGGGATGGAGCCGAACCTACGCTCGACCTCCGGAAATCGCTCGAGGACGCGCTCGACACGCCCGTCGGGGTGCACCCGGTAGGTGTCGCCGCCGTTGGTCCCCGACACCGCGTGCGCCGGGATCTCGACGAGGTGGTTCTCGGCGGCGGCGCGGGCGCGGCTCTGTGCAAGAAGCTCCTGCATGGCGCGCACCGCGGCGCGGGTGCGCGCGTCGGCCTCGGGGTACGGGATGCCGGAGAACTCGCCCAGCACGCCGTTTCGGTGGAAGCTTTCGATGATCTCCTCGACGCTCAATGCGCCTCCCTGGGCAAGCGGAACGCACCATACCAGGCCGGGCGAGCGCCGTTCAAGGCCCGCGTTGATCCGGGCGCGTTGAATACTTATAATCATTCAGGCCACGAGAAGGATGGAGGGACGGCCGATGAAAATCTTCTTCTCGATCTTTGCGGTGCTGTCGTTGCTCTCGTTCACCTCGCGCTCCTCGGGCGCGGACGTCCCCGCCCGGCTGCACTACCAGGGGCGCCTGCTGGACGTGGAGGGAAAGCCTGTCCAGGGCATCGTGGTGCTGAAGATCAAGTTCTTCCGCGAGCCAAGCGGCGGCAGCGCCCTGTGGTCCGAGGACGCGCTGTCGGTGTTGGCCCGCGACGGGGTGTTCAAGGTGGAGTTGGGCCAGCGAACCACCCTCGACCCGGCCATGTTCCGCGACGGGCCGCTGTACCTGGAGGTCACCGTCGAGGGCGAAACGCTCACCCCGCGCGTCGCGGTGGCCCCGGTGCCGTACGCCTACCATAGCCAGAGCGCAGAGCGCGCCGCCGAGGCCGACCACGCCGCCCGCGCCACCGAGGCCGATCACGCCGCCGCCGCCGACGATGCCAGCCACGCCGCGACCGCCGACAACGCCACGTACGCCGCGGCCGCCGACGCGGCCGCTCATGCCACCGCCGCCGACAGCGCGACCCAGGCCCAGCTCGCCGCTCGCGCCGATACCCTGCTCGTCAACGGTGACTATCGCACCCTGCGGCCGGCGGGTGTGTCGGTGTATCAATTCCCGAACCAGGCCGGGAGCTACCAGGCCTGCGTCTCAAACTGCCTCGGGCAATACGGCGTGTTGGATTCGAACCCCACGCCCACCTGCCACTACTACACCAACGGACGGCAGGCCTGCTACACCTGCAATTCCTCGACCGAAACGAACTGCGGGGTCTGTTCGGGATGCTGCGGCGAGAGGGACGGGGCGTATTGCGCCCGGCCCAACACGCTGTCGGCCACCAAGGTGGGCGATCTGCTCACCTACTGAGGGACCCATGCGGATCTGGCTATCTGCCCTGTCGGCTTGCACTGTCCTTGCGCTGGTCGGCTGCGGCTCCAGCACCACCTGCTCGGTGGACACCGATTGCCCCGGCGTCGAGGTGTGCATCGGGGGCCACTGCGTAGAGCGGCCCGCGGACGGTGGGATGGATGGCGCGGCCGACGCCGGCGACGGGGCGGGGCCCGACGGGGACGGGCCCGGCCGGCCGGCGGCGCTTCTGTTCACCTTCGAGACCGGCTCGAACGAGGCCTCCTCGGCGAGTTACCGCCTTGCGAGCGACGGACTGTGCTTCGGCGAGCCGCCATTCCCGCTCACGGGCCGGCGCTACGCCCTGGTGGACAGCTTCATCTGGTGAACGCGGGCGGGCGGTTTCGGCGGGAATTGTCCAGAACTGCCGGGTCTGTCCCCTACGGCATTCGCCTTACCCCTGAGCTCCCTCTCCATTGTGGAGAGGGGGATATATGTCATTGAAAATGATGTCGGGGGTGAGGCAGATCGCGCCTGGCCCGGCTCACTCTGCGTCCGGCTCGTCGGCGCCGGCCCGCTCGCGGGCGCGGATGCCGTGCCGACGCATCAGCGCGTGGAAGTTGGGCCGCTGCATGCCCACCGCCTGGGCCGCCCGGGTGACGTTGCCGCCAGCGTGCTCCAGGGCCTGCTGCACGAAGTTCTTCTCCACTTGTGCAAAAAGCGTCTCCTTGAGCCGGCGCTTGGCCTCCTTGAGCTGCTCGGTGTTCTGCGGGATGTCCCCCAGCGCCAGCGTCGGCGCGGCGGTGTTGCCGGCGATCTCCGGCGGCAGGTTTTCGGGGCGGATCAGCGGGCCGTCGCTCACCGCCACCAGGCGCTCTACGATATTCTTGAGCTCGCGCACGTTGCCGGGCCAGTGGTAGGAGATGAGCTTGGCCATGGCCTCGGTGGTGAACCCCTCGGGGGCGCGCGGGGCCTCGCGGCGGGCCTCCTCCAGAAAGTGCGTGGCCAAGAGCGGGATGTCGTCGGGGTGCTCGCGCAGCGGCGGCACCACGATGGGGATGACGTTGAGGCGGTAGTAGAGGTCCTCGCGGAACTTGCCCGCCTCCACCAGCTCGAAGAGGTCGCGGTTGGTGGCGGTCACGATGCGCACGTCCACCTCGATCTCGCGCTCGCTGCCCACCGGGTGGACCTTGCGGGTCTCCAGCACCCTAAGGAGCTTGCCCTGTAGTTCCCAGCTTATGTTGGAGATCTCGTCGAGGAACAGCGTGCCGCCCTGGGCGATGCTAAAGTACCCCGGCCGGCTCTGGGTGGCACCGGTGAAGGCCCCGCGCACGTGGCCGAACAGCTCCGATTCCACCAGGCCAGCCGAGAGCGCCGAGAGATCCACCGCCACGAAGGGTTTCTCGGCGCGCGAGCTCGAGTCGTGGATGGCCTGGGCGATCAGCTCCTTGCCGGTGCCCGACTCGCCGTACACGGTCACGGTGAAGTCGGTGGGCGCCACCTTGCGGATCTGCAGCAGGATCTCCTCCATGGCCTTGGAGCGGCCCAGGATGCGCGAGTCCTTCATCATGCGCGTAAGTTCCTGCTTGAGGAACTCGTTCTCCGAGAGCAGCTTGCGGTTCTCCAGCGCCTTGGAGACCGCCAGGCTGAGTTCCTCGGGGGTGAAGGGCTTGGGCACGTAGTCGAAGGCGCCCTTCTTGATGGCCTGGATGCTGGTCTGGATGGAGGCGTAGCCGGTGATGATGATGACGCTGATGTCCGGGCGATCGCGGCGCAGCATCTCCAAGGCCTCCAGGCCCGAGATGTCCGGGAGCTTGAGGTCGAGCAGCACCACCTCGTAGTCCCCTTGCAAGGCTCGCTGCACCCCCTCTTTTCCGGACAGGCAGGTGTCCACCGCGTAGCCGGCCTCCCCCAGGATGCGCTGGCAGGTCACGCACACCGACTTCTCGTCGTCGATGGCCAGCACGCGGGCGATGGCTTGTTCCATGGTTCCCTCCATGTCAGCCGGCCGCGGTCTCGTCATGCCGCTCGGGGTTCTCGCGCGGCAGGATCACCCGCACCGTGGTTCCCTGGCCCTCCTGGCTCTCGATCTCGATGGTGCCGTTGTGGTGCTGCACGATGCCCAGCGACACCGACAGCCCCAGCCCGGTGCCCTTGCCCGAGCCCTTGGTGGTGAAGAAGGGCTCGAACACCCGCTGCATGAACTCCTTGGGGATGCCCTTGCCGGTGTCGCGCACCGTGATCACCACGAAGCCGCCCGAGGAGTCCTCGTCGGTGGTGACGGTGATGGTCCCGGGCGGGCGGGTGGCCTCGGCGGCGTTGATGAGCAGGTTGGCGAACACCTGCTGCAATTGCTTTGCGTCGGCGTTCACCCACAAGGGGTTGGCAGCGAGCTTGACCTCAGTGTTCATGGCCGACATGGCCTCGTAGCGCGAGATGAGCGCCAGGGTGTCCCGCAGCACGCCGTTGATGTCCAGCAGGCGCTTTTCGGGCGGGCGCTCGCGGGCGAAGTCGAGCAGGCTGCGCACGATGTCCCGGCAGCGGGTGGTCTCGGCGATGACGATGTCCAGGTCCTCGGCACGCGGATCCTCGGCGGGGAGGTGCTTTCGCATGAGCATGGACAGCGACAGCACCGCGGTGAGCGGGTTGTTGATCTCGTGGGCCACCCCGGCGGCCAAGCGGCCCACCGACACCTGCTTCTCGACCTGGGAGAGCTTCTCGTCGGTCATCTGGCGCAGTCGCATGTCGCGCTCCATGACCGCCTTCACCATCAGGTTGAAGGCCCGGGCCAGGCGGCCCAGCTCGTCGCCCGACTCGACCCGCACCTTGAAGCCCAGGTCCCCCTGCGCCACCCGGTTCATGCCCTCGGCCAGCTCGGTCACCGGGCGCACCAGCCGGCGCGAGAACCAGAAGGAGATGATCAGCCCGAAGACCATGCCCGCCCCGATCAGCGTGGAGAACAGGGTGGTGGTGCGGCCGCGGATGAAGCCGTAGATGTCCTCGTCGGTGGCGATGCCCAACATGCCCACGATCTTGCCGCGAAAGTCCCTCAGCGGCTTGTAGGCGCTCTGCATGCGCGGGCCGCGCACCTCGGCCACGCCGGCGAACAATCCCTCCTCCGTGAGGACGGTGCGCGCCACCTGGGGATCGGCGCGGGTGCCGAGCGAGTCCGGGGTGAGGGTGGTGGCGATGCGCACGTCGCCGAGGAAGATGCTGGACTTGTAGGACACGTTGGCGTGGAAGGAGAGGAGCTTCAGGGTGGTCTCGACCAGCTCGGTGCGGCGGTTCAGGATGGCGCCGAGAACCAGGATGGAGCCGGACTTCAGCGGCGTCCCCACCAGCATGAAGAGCCCGTCGCTCGAGATGTCGTGGTACCCCAGGTCCCCGAGCAAGGCCTGCGGGATCACCACCAGCCCCGAGACGATCTCGCCGGTGGAGGCCACATGGCCCATCAGCGCTCCCAGGTCGGACTGGCGCAGGCGGGCGGCGGTCTCGGCCTCCAGCGAGGAGATGGCGCAGGCTTCGCGGCGGATGGGCATGAGCGAGAGGGAGGTCTTGTCGGCAAGCAACACGAAGTCAAACGGCGTGTCCTCGAGCTGGTACGAGCAGAACCGCGGATCGATGGTGGTGCCCAGGACCAGGTTGGCCATGGCCGGCGCGAGGTAGCGCAGGCGCTGCAGGCGGTTTCCCATGATTTGCTCGGCCACCTTGAGGTCGAGTTCCAGACGCGCCCGGGCCATTTCGTCCGCTTTCTGGCCAAAGACGGCGTTGCCGATGAAGATGGTGGCGGTTGCTGAGGAGACGATGAGGAACGCGAACGCGAGCGAGAGCCGGGTTCCAAATGACATCCGAAACAGGAACCGCCCGAGGCGATTCCATGGTGTATATTTTTTTATATTTTGCTGCGGATTAGAATTGTTCATTATGCCCCCAGATATTTAGTGTGTCTATATCATATACATGTATATTTTGTCAACATACACCGTGCGAAAACAAATTTTATTTTTATTATCAGTATTTTATATGTTTTTGCGGGTTTTTTATTTTGACGCGATGCGTCCATATGGTGTATACAACATTTATACTATTTCGAAAGTCAGCTAGGACATGGTATTGGCCACCAAAGAAAAAAGCAATATAAACTGCACAATTGTCGGTATCTCGGCTGCCGACTGCGACCTGGCACGCCTCCTGCTTTATGTGTTTTCGGATGCGGAACCTGAACAAGGAGGACGCCATGTCCAAAAAAGCGATTGCCTACGTGAGCGATATCGTTCTGGGACGGACCGGAGAGATCATCGGCAGAGCGGAACAGAAGCGAGCCATCGAAGACCACGCCCGCGAGAACGGCATCGAGATCCTGGCTTGGTTCGAGGACGAGGTGTGGGCCGAGGACGTGGTGACGCGCCCCGGCATCCAGAAGCTGCTCGGCTTCGACCAGCCCTACGACCTCATCCTGGTCGAGCGGGTGTGGGCCCTGTCGCGCAACACCGGCGTCCTCCAGGGGTTCTTCGCCGAGCTCTCCTCGCGCAAGGTGAAGCTCGAGGCGGCCACCACGCTGTGGGATTGCGTCTCGCAGATGACCCGCCACTTCTTCGCCAAGGGCCGCGGCCTGAAGCCGGTAGCCGTGCCGGCGACCGCCTCCGAGGTCGTGGCCGAGCGGCCGCACATCGCCCGCCCGAAGCAGCTCCAGTTCCTGCCGCTTCTGCGCAAGGCCTGAGCCTCGGGCGCGTCCTCTTTGAGTTTCGGCCCGCCGTCACCGTTAGGGGTGGCGGCGGGTCTGGCTTTTGAATCGAGGTGAGACCTTATGGACCTTTCGCAAGCGTCGCGCCCCTTGATGTGGAACGTCTCCGTGTCCTGGCCCATGTACGCCATGTTCGTGGTCGCTTGCCTTTTATTCGGCTACGGCGCCTGGCGGCGCATCGCCTCCTGGCGTAAAGGCAAGGCCTCCAACGAGCGGCTCTCCGACTTTGGCAAGCGTTTCTGGATCTTGATAAAGGAGCTCTTGTTCCAGACCCGGGTGCGCAACTCGTCGTTGCCTGGCTGGTTCCACAGCTTCATTTTCTATTCGTTCATTTTTCTGGTGATCACCACCGCGGTGGTGGCCCTGGACGTGGATTTCGGCACCACCTTCTTTCGCGGCTACGTGTACGTCTTCTTCACCGTCGGCGCCGAGCTGGCCGGGCTGCTGATCCTGGTGGGGATTTCCATCGCCGCCATCCGGCGCTACGTGGTGAAGCCGAAAACGCTGGAGAACACCTCCGCGGACGGCTGGCCGCTCCTCCTCATCGGATTCATGGTGCTCACGGGGTTTCTCACCGAGGGGCTGCGCATTGCTGTCATCGGCGATCCCTACCGCTGGCTCTCTCCCATCGGGACCGCAGCGAGCTTTTTGTTCGCCGGCATCTCGCCCGAGGCCGGGGCCGTCACCCACCAGGTCCTGTGGTGGACCCACACCGTGGCCGGCATGGCCTGGATCGCGCTCATCCCCTACACCAAGTTCGTACACATGCTGGCGTTGCCCACCAACGTCTTCTTCTCCAAGCTCAAGCCCCGAGGAGAGCTCGCCCGGGTGGACATCGAGGCCCTGATGGAGAAGGCCGACGCCGAGGACTTCAACGTCGGCGTGGCCGCGGTCAAGGACTTCACCTGGAAGCAGCGCCTGGACTTCGATGCCTGCATCTCCTGCGGCCGTTGCGACGACATCTGCCCGGCGGTCATGGCGGGACATCCCTTCTCGCCCAAACGCTTCATCCATGCCTCGCGCGATCTCACCCACGCCATCGACGGAAACGGCCAGCCGGTCCAGGCGAAGCCGGCCGAGGCGGGAGCGGAGGGCGCCGAAGCCGCCGCGGGGGCCGACGGCAAGGACCTGGTGGTGGGCAACGCCGTCGACGAGAAGTTCATCTGGTACTGCCGCACCTGCATGGCCTGCATGGAGGTGTGTCCGGCAGCCATCGATCACGTGGACTCCATGATGGAGGTCCGCCGCAACGAGCTCATGATCCAGGGCCGGGTGCCCACCGAGGCCTCGCGCGCGCTCAAGTCCCTGGAGACCTCCGGCAACCCCTTCGGGCCGCGCTCGTACCGATCGGAGTGGGTGGCCAAGAACCGCATCCCGGTCATCCCCGAGGGCGGGGACGTGGACGTCCTATTCTGGATCGGCTGCTGCACCACCTACGACGAGACCAAGCAGAAGATCGCTACCGACCTGCTCACCCTGCTGGATCGCTCGGGCATCAGCTATGGAGTGCTGGGCGAGGACGAGACCTGTTGTGGAGATCCCGCGCGGGTGGTAGGTGACGAGCGGTTGTTCCAGGAGATCGCCAAGAAGCAGGTGGCGGTGCTGAACCAGCGCAAGTTCCGGGTGCTGCTCGTCAACTGCCCGCACTGCTACAACGTGCTCAAGAACGAGTACCCGCAGTTCGGGGGCAACTTCCGGGTGGCGCACCATAGCGAGTTTTTACACGAGATGCTGTGGAGCGGAGTGCTCCGGCCCAGCCGGGCCCGGGCCATGCGCATCGCCTACCACGATCCCTGCTACCTCGGCCGCTACCAGAAGATATACCAGAGCCCGCGAGAGGTGCTGCGCGCCATCCCCGGCGCCAAGGTGCTGGAGATGGGCAATCACCACGAGCGCTCCATGTGCTGCGGTGGCGGCGGCGGGCACTACTGGATGGATCTCAAACCCGCGGCCGGCGGGGAGCGCATCAACAACCTCCGCGTGGATCAGCTGGAGAAATCCGGGGCCGACACCCTGGTCACCGCCTGTCCCTACTGTCTGCAGATGCTCAACGACTCCTTGAAGCTTCGCAACCTGGACGAGAAGATCCGCGCCATCGATCTCGCCTCCCTGGTGCTGGAGAGCGTAGAGCCGGAGGCCAAGCCGCGCACCTGACGGGGTGGCAAAAAGCCATACCGGCGCCTTTCGGTTCTCGTGGTCGGAAGACAGGCTTGAAGAATTAGAATTTTGCCCGTTTTTCCTCAGTTTTCCCTTGTGGGGCGCCGATCTTGCTGGTATATTTCTCGGCGGTGCCGGGGAGGGAGACGGAGTGCATGGCCATGAAACCTCTGCGCAAGTGTTTCTGCGAGTACCCGCGCGAGGATCTGCTGCATGCGTGCCGGGAGAAGTTCGGCCGCGGGCGCACCACCCTGGAGCTGATGTCAGCCTGTGCCTCCGCGGGTGAGCGCGAGTGCGTCGGCGCCGCGGCGCTGTTGGGCATCGAGGAGGCCCTCTTCTGCGATCTGTTCGCCGACGATCCCGGTAGCCTGCTGCACGCGCTCTCCTGCCGCCGTAAACTCCTTGAGGAGCTGGCCCGCGAGGGGATCTCGCCGGCGCCTGCCTGCGAGGCCGCCGCCGGGAAGTGAGGGGATGGCCTTTACTCTGAAAAAGCGGCGTCACGCGCTGCGGGCCCCGCTCACCCGCCCGGTGCGGGTGCGCCAGGGAGAGGTTGAGCGCTCGGGTCGGGGCATCGAGGTGGGCGTCGGCGGCATGTCCCTGTGGGTCCATCCCGCCCCGACCGCCGGGCAGGTGATCACGTTGATCTTCTCCCTGCCGAACTCGCTCCGGCCCATCACCGCCATGGCGGAGGTGGTGTGGGCCACCCCGGCCGCCGGCGAACGCAAGTCCGGCCGCATGGGCGTGCGCTTCGTTGCGCTACCCCGCGAGGATCGCGAGGAGATCCGGGCGTACGTCAACCGCCTGGCGAAGCACTACCGCGACCTGCACATCCTGCTGGCCATGAACCAGTGGAAGATGGACCAGATCCGGGAACTCACCACCCGCGCCCACCTGGATTCCTATCGCGACATCAAGGATCTCAAGGATAAGGTGCGGCGAGCCATGGATGGCTTCCGCCTGTAGTCCCTCACAACGCCACGCTGCCGCCGCGCTCCAGCCGGTCCATCTCCCAGGCCACGATGAGGTCCATCCAGCGGTCCTCTTCGTTGCGGAAGCGTTGGGCCCGGTTCGCCCGCCGGTACTCGTGGAGGAAGCGCTGTACCTGAGGCGCCAGGAAGTAGGTGGCCAGCGCCAGCCAGGCGCCCTCGCCGTAACGGACGAACTGCACCGCGAAACCCGAGCGCGTCCCGCGCGGGCCCGCTTGCCGCTCCTCTCGGACCACCCGCCCGGTACACTGGATGCGCTCGGACACGCCTGGCAGTGTAAACTCGAGCTCGAGCTCCGTGCCCAATTTAAGGAAGAACTCGCTCTGCAAAAACACCCCGCCGATGCTCACGTCCAGGCTGGGCAAGGATGCCTCGAAGGCCAGGTTGCGCAGATCGCCGGCCATGACCCGCACCTTGGCCTGGGTGTCCTTGCGTGGAAAGCGGCGGCGCTCCTTGCCCTTGCCGGCCATGCATCCCTCCTCGATGGTCAGAAACGGACCCTCATCCCCGCGCCCCCGGGAACGGCCTCGACGGACGTGGTCGGCTCGCCATCCGAGCTCCAGTCGATGATCCACAGCACGAGCGAGGTCAGGGCGGCGGCGCCCGCCAGGCCCAGGCCAACGTTGGCCAGGGTGGCGAAGGTCTGGCCCCTAGAAATGGTGTCGTCGAGCGTTGGGTCCAGGGTGTTGTTCTGCGCCGCGTGGGCGACCAGATCCTCCGCCGCCTGTGAGCGCCAGCCGAAAAACCCGGCCAGCAGACCCGTGCCGGCTGCCGCGACCAGCGTGCCCCAGGCGGCGGCGCGAATCCGGTTGGGAGGAGGAGGCGGCAGGATGATCTCCTGCACCCTTGGCGCAGGATCCAAAGATTCGTTTTCGAAGCTGAGGCCGGTCATCACCGAGCTCACCAGATCCACCTTGACTCGGGTGGTCTGCTGAAAGCGCACCGTCACCTCGTCCGAGAACGGGGTGTAGCCCTTCTTGGCGATCTCCAGCCGGTGTGGGCCCGGTTTTAGCCCGCTCACCGGGGTGGCCAGGGGCGTCTTGCCCACGGGCTTTCCATCCACGCGAACTTCGGCCTCGGCGACGGGCACCTCGATGATGATCGAGCCGGTCACCAGCTCCGGGGCTGCCAACTTGTACAGAGCCTGGCGGATAGCGGGAATGAGCAGATCTTCTCGCCCCGACAACGCCTCGTTGATGCGCCGCTCCTCGTGCCCGGTGGCACAGTTCACCAGCTTGAGATCGAAGGTGTAATCCTCGCCAAGCGCCCCGATGATCCCGGTGATCAAGCGGTCCGCGCCCAGGGCCGTGCCGATGCGCGTAAGGCACTCGGTCTCGCCCCCGCAGCCGCGCAGCGCCGCGTTCTCGGGTCGGGACAGGATGGCCTCGGTCTCGGCCGCGGGCTGTAGCGCAAACCCCTTGATCCGGCTCGCCTCGGCCCGAAGCAACACCTCCAGCCGCTCGGCGGTCCGCGTGTCGAGACCCAGCGGTTTGAGGCGCCACAGGGCGAGCCGCGTCTGGGCTTCGGCCGGCGGGGCGAGGAGCCACCCCGTCGAGAGGAACGCCAGCAGGAAGGTTCGCAGCATGAGCGGCCTCCGCCCCGCCTCACGGGCGGGAGACGTCCTCGACCTGAACCGCCACCACGAGCTGGCCCACCCGGACCTTGAGCAGTCCCTTGCGCTCCAGCGCCTCTACCCGGCCGACGCGGCCAGCGGCCACCCCGGTCTTGATGCGGACCGAGTCGCCGGCCTTGATGCCGGTGAACCCCAGCTCGGCCTTCTTTTCCTCCTGCTGCAGCGTCTTGGCCAACGCGAAGAAGTCGTTGTCCCTGCGCCAGGCGATGTACGCGCGCAGCGGCGCCAGTGATTGGAAGATCCCCGTCAACCACTCCACCGCACCCGGCCCACACAGGCGCGGGTCGGCCGCGGGCAGATCGGAGAAGAAGGCGACCTCCTCCGGAGCGTCGCGCAGCAATTCGGTCATGGCGTCCGCTCGCACGGCGCGGGCCGGCGACGGTTGGCCTGACGATCCGGAGTGGCCGAAGTGGATGTCCTCGGGCATGTTCGAGAGCAGCGCTTCGAGCTTGTCCCCCTCGTACAGCTCCTTGAGCCGGCGCTGAAGATTCTCGATGTCGGCCCAGGCGTCGCGATGGAGGAAGAGCCCACCCCGCAGGCCCCCGGAGAAGACGCGCGCGCCCAGGTAGACATGGCGGTGGCTGAGGGCCGGATCGCTCAGGTTCTCGGCGATGGAGCGGCGCCGGTCCAGGATGCCGTCCAGCACGCGGCGGGCCTTTTCGTCCCGCAAAAAGAACAAGGTCATGTCGCGCACGCACTGGCGGTTGAACACCGAAGGCCGCTCCTCGGTGATGCCCATCTCCTGGCCTGAAAGCTCGGCGGCGAGGCGCAGAAGCAAGGCCTTGCCCAGCGACTGGAGCTTGAGTTTTACCTCCAGCCGCTCACGGTTGAAGGCGTGCGAGCTCCACTTGGCCTCGTCGAAGGCCGCGAAGTCGGCGGCCGAAAACCCTTCAAATTCGCTCATGTCGAGTCCTGCCGGTGGATCCCATCTTGCCAACTCGCCGGTCATTCGATAACCTAAAACCAGGAGGTATCCAGAGCCCATGTCGCGCGCGGAGATCTACTACCTCAAGCTTCTGGTCCGCGGAGCCCGACCCCGGCGTTTCGAGCCGCTCCGATTCGGCGAGGTGGACGATCACCGCTGCATGGACTGCCCGGCCTATAGCGACTGTCTTCACTTCGTCTCCCGTATTCCCTGGGACGGGTTCACCTGCCGCTTCTGCCCGGCTTTCCTGCGAAAGTCGGGCTAAAATCCCCACGAACGTACAACAGGAACGCGCTCCTGGCAATACCGGCGCAGGCTTCGCTCGCCGTGCGAGTCCTTCTCCATTCGATCTCAACCCGGTGGGTTGGAGCGGGCCATCCGGTACACACCGGCCCGGCGCAGATGGCTGCCTCCAAGATCCACGTCCGCGGGGACCCGGTACTCGGCCAAAAGCTCGCCCGCTGCGCCCGGAAAGTGTCCCCGGTCCGGATCCCCCACCAAAACCTCCTTGCCTTGCCCTGCCTGTTCGCCCAGCCACCCCAACAAGCGACGGGCGAATGCCTCTTCGTAGAACAGGTCGCCGACCAACACCACCTCGACGTCGGGCCACGGGCGCTCGAGCGGATCGACGGCGAGCGTCTCCAGGACCACGCCGTTTTCGGCCGCGTTGAGGCGCGCCGTCTCGGCCGCCAGCGGGTCGGTGTCGACGGCAATCACCCGCGAGGCCCCGGCCCGCGCCGCCGCGATGGCCTCGACGCCGCCGCCGCAGCCCACGTCCAGGACCGTCCGGCCGCGTATCTGGTGCGGCCGGTCCAGGAGGTAGCGGGCCAGCGCCTGCCCGCCCGCCCAGCAGAACCCCCAGAAAGGATCGGCGAGCCCGAGCCTCTGGAGATCCGGTTCCCTCGCGCGCCATAATGGACAGGCCTCGGTGATGAGATGCAGCCGGATCTCCGGGCAGAGAAAAGGCCGCGCGAGGACCGTGTTCTCGAGGATGAGCTGGATGGCGTCCACGGCCGGAATGTACTCGGGATCGGCCCGAGGTGGAAGAACGCCGCATTTTCACCGGCGGCGGCAGTTTTTTGAAACCCCAAGAGTCGCGAGTGTGAAGAAACGCCGATTTGGAGCAAGAAAACACGGGTTGTCGCTGGCATGAGAATTGCTGCTTGTTTCGCGCGCAAACTACCTCCTGGAGGATGAAGATGAAAAAATGCCTGCCTTGGGTTGCCTTCTCGCTCACGGCCATCTTGTGCGCCTGCGGCGGTGCCGGTCCTGCTCTCGCTCCCGGTGAGGAGGTACGCTCGGACAAACAGCGCATCACCCAACCGCCGGACAGCGACGTGCCCGCGCTGGTGGCCGGGAACACCCAGTTCGCGCTGGACGCCTACCGCCTGCTGGCCGCGGAGCCGGGCAACCTGTTCTTTTCGCCCCACAGCATCTCGGTGGCGCTGGCCATGACCTACGCCGGCGCGCGCTCGGACACCGAGAGCGCCATGGCCGGGGCGCTGCGTTTTTCGCTCTCGCAGGCGAAGCTCCACCCGGCCTTCGACTGGCTGGATCTGGCCCTCAACTCGCGGGGGCAGGGCGCCGCCGGCAAGGACGGCAAGGCGTTCCGGCTGCACGTGGTGAACCGGCTGTTCGGACAGACCGGGTACCACTTCCTGCCGGACTTCCTGGATACGCTGGCCCTGTACTACGGGGCGGGGATGCAGCTTCTGGACTTCTTCAGGGATCCGGAAGGTGGGCGCAAGATCATCAACGAATGGGTGGAGAAGCAGACCGAGGATCGCATCCGGGACCTCATCCCGGCGGGCGCCATCGACACACTCACCCGGTTGGTGCTGGTCAACGCCATCTACTTCAACGCCGCCTGGAAAGAGGTCTTTGACGACAAGCTCACCCAAAACGGAGCCTTCACCCGCCTGGACGGCACGCAGGTCCAGGTGCCCATGATGGCCCAGCCGAAGAGCATGCCGGCCGGGGCGGGCGTGGACTTTACGGCCGTAGAGCTCCCCTACGACGGCGACGAACTCTCCATGGTGGTGATCGTGCCCACGGGCGACTTCGCGGCGTTCGAGGAGGCGCTCGACGGCGCCAAGCTCGCCTCCATCTTCGCCTCGCTGGGCAGCGACTACGCCACCCTGAGCATGCCGCGTTTCACCATCGACGGCGCCACCATCTCGCTGAAGAAGCTCCTCTTTGACCTCGGCATGGGCGTGGCCTTCGAGGTCGGGCAGGCCGATTTCTCGGGGATGGACGGCACGCGCGAGCTCTACATCGGCGATGTGCTGCACCAGGCCTTCGTGGCGGTGGACGAGTACGGCACCGAGGCCGCCGCGGCCACCGCGGTGATCATGGAGGGCTCCGGCCTGCCGCACCACGTGGACATCAATCGGCCCTTCATCTTCCTGATCCGCGACCTGCAAACAGACGCGGTGCTCTTCATCGGCCGGGTCGTGGACCCCTCGTTCTGACGCACCGGCGACGATTCCTCCCCAGCCGACGATTTGCCAAGCGTGGCCGAAGGGTGTATGGGGGCCGGCGGGAGGGTCGAACCATGAACATCAATATTCGTTCCGTCCAGACCAAGGCCGAGCGCAAGCAGTTCGTGATGATCCCCTGGCGCATCTACAAGGACGATCCCAAGTGGGTGCCGCCCCTCATCCAGGACCGGATGGAGACGCTCGATCCGGCCAAGAACCCCTTCTTCGAGCACGGCGAGGCGCAGCTCTTCATCGCCGAGCGCGACGGCGAGCCGGTGGGGCGCGTGACCGCGCACACCAACCGCTTGCACAACGAGTACCACAAGGACAAGACGGGGTTCTTCGGCTTCTTCGAGTCCATCGACGATCCGGCGGTGGCGCGCGCCCTGCTCGAGGCCGCCGAGGGCTGGCTCAAGCAGAAGGGTTGCGACCAGGCGCTGGGGCCGGAGAGCTTCTCCACCAACGAGGAGGTGGGCATGGTGGTGGAGGACCGCGCCGGGTCGCCCATGATCATGTGTTCCTACAACCCGCCGTACTACCCGCGCTTGCTGGAGGCCTGCGGCTACCAGAAGGCCAAGGACCTCTACGGTTGGTACTACACCGTCGGAGAGGTGCCCGAGGCGCCGCGGCAGGTGGCCGACGCGGTGGCCCAACACCCGGGCTTGAAGCTCCGCACAGTGGACATGAAGAACGTGCTGCGCGACGTGCGCATCGTGCGCGACATCTTCAACGCCGCCTGGAGCCGCAACTGGGGCTACGTCCCCTGGACCGAGAAGGAAGTGGAGCACTCGGCCGAGATGCTGAAGCTCATCCTCATCCCGGAGTGGACCACCATCGCCGAGGTGGACGGGCAGCCCGCGGGCATGATGATCGCGCTCCCCAACATCAACGAGGTCATCAAGGACCTCAACGGACGGCTGTTCCCGACAGGCCTGCTGAAGCTCCTGTGGCGGGTGAAACTCGGCGGCTACCGCTTCAAGAGCGGGCGGCTGGCGCTGCTGGGGGTGAAGCCGGAGTACCGGGGCAGCGTGCTCGGCGGCCTGTCGGTGCTGCTCTACGTATGCGCCCACCGGGCGACCCTGAAGTACGGCCTCAAGGACGGTGAACTGGGCTGGACGCTCGAGGACAACCAGAAGATCAACACCGGTATCCAGTTCATGGGCGGGACCATCGGCAAGGTGTACCGGGTGTACGGCAAGAGCCTCTGAGACGAGTCGCCGCCACACCGCGGACCATCGCACCCCCACGGCGTTCTCCTGGTTGTCAGGTCTTCCTTCCGCTAAGTGAAGGAGGAGGTGGTGAAATGCGCGAGGTGGAGGTGGAGGAGATGTCGCTCGCTATTGTTCTCGTGAAAATTATGCCCGGCCACGGCTGCGGCCGGTGGTGATGCCGCCGGCGATGAGGTGAGCGAGCCGCAGCGCCTCGGGGAGGTGGCCATGGAGAGTCGTGGCCCCGAGCAGCGCCGCCGCCTCCTCGCGTCCGATGCCGACCCGCTGGACAACCACCGGGCCCAGGCGCTCGGGTTTCCCGGCCGACTCGATGAGCCGCCACTTGCGGGCGGCGCCCCGCACGCGAGAGAACAGCGCTCGCCGGATGGACGGGTAGTCAGGGGGGCGGCGGGCCACCACCAGCACCGGAACACCAAGGGAGTCGGCGAGCGCGTGGATGTCCACCACGTTGAACCCGGCCACCGCGATACCCTGGAGCAGCACCGCCCGGATCAGGCGCGCGAACTGGGAGAAGCGGATCATCTCGGTCATGCGGGCGGTGGCGTTCTGACCGTCGCGGCGCACCCGGCCACTCAGCACCCCGTCCAGCCGGGTGCGGGCGCACACCGCGCCGACCAAGAGCACGTCTCCCCGGTACTCGCGTGAAAACGGAGCGTCGTCGAAGCCGATGACGTTGGTGATGGGGCGCAAGGGCCGCCTCAGGCCGGGGGCGAACCGGGTGACGCGCCTGTCGCGGGTGGTGTCGCCTTGGAGGTCAGCAGGCTCACTGCCACCGACGCCAGCGCGGCCCCGAAGAACGCCGGCACCAGCTCGTAGATGAGGCGGTCGGACAGCCCGGTGAGCTTCCAGGCCACGGTGACGCCGAAGCCGGTGAGCATGCCGGCCACCACCCCGGCACGGGTCAGCAGGCGGGTGCTGAGCGAGAGCAGCAGCACCGGCCCGAACGCCGCGCCCAGGCCGGACCAGGCGAACAGCACGAACCAGAAGACCACCCGCACCTCGCCGAGCGCCACGCCGATGGCCAAGAGTCCCAGCGCCGCCACGGTGACGCGGCCGGCCAGCACCGCCAGCCGATCGTCCTGGGCCTTCTTGAAGATCTTGCCGATGACGTCCCGGCTCACCGCCGAGGCGCACACCAAAAGCTGCGAGCTGACCGTGGACATGATGGCGGAGAGGATGGCCGCCAGCATCACCCCAGCGACCAGCGGGTGCAGCATCTGGCGCGAGAGAAGCGGGAAGAGTTTCTCGGGATCCGCCAGCTCGGGCATGAGCAGCCGGCCGCCCAATCCCAGAAAGCCCGCCCCGTAGAACACCAGCACGCCCCAGCACATGGCGATGAGCTGGGTCTGGCGGATCTTCTCGTCCGAAGCCGCGGCCATGTAGCGAGTGATGACGTGGGGCTGGCCGGGGTAGCCGAGTCCGATGCCGAGAAGCCCGGTGACGAGCCCGAACAGGGCGAAACCTTGCTTCCCGCCGCTGAGATCAACCAGGTTGGGATCGATGGCCGCCAGGCGCGCCAGCAGAGCGTCGTAGCCACCCACCTCGGCCAGCACCAGGATGGGCATGAGCAGCAGCGCGATCACCATGATGAGGCCCTGGAGGAAGTCGGTGAAGCTCACCGCAGTGAAACCGCCGAGCAGGGTGTAGACGATGATGATGACGCCGCCGATGAGGATGCCCGGGACGTAGCCCACGTTGAGGATGGCGTCCATGGCCTTGCCGGTGGCGGTCATCTGCGCCGCCAGGTATCCACCCAGCGAAAGCAGGATGATAGTCACGCCCACGATGCGGATGAGGTGGCGCGGATCGCCGAAGCGATCGGCCAAAAAGTCCGGCACGGTGAGCGATCCCTGACGCGCCGCCTCACGCCGCAGCCTCGGCGCCAACCAGTACAGGTTGATGAGGTAGCCGATGAGGCACCCTGGGGCGAACCACAGGGCGCTCACCCCGCCGCTGTACACCATGCCCACCGCCCCCAGCACCACCCAGCCGCTCTCCGAGGATGCGGTCGAGGAGATGGCGGTGATCCAGCTCCCCAGTGAGCGGCCGGCGAGGTAGAAGTCCTCGCAGGTCCTGGTGCGGCGGCAGGCCAACCAGCCCAGGTACAAAAGTGCACCCATGTAGAGGCACACCACCATCAGGATCGTGGGATCAAGGCTCACGGCGGCCTCCCCGGCCAAGCACGAAGGCCAGCACGGCGGCGGCGACAAAGGCGAGTGGAATCGCGAGCAAGAAGAGGTGTGTCTCCCAGGGAATGGGCACTGGCGTAGGGTTCATGCGAACCTCCCGGGTGATTTCTCTCCAGAAAGCCGATCCGCTCGCCGCTTGTCAAGGACAGCGCATCACCTGGAAATGCGAAATGGTTCTGCTACACTGCTCTTCGGAAATTTCATGGAGGCGGCATGGAGAAGCGTGAAGGCACCATGACGGCCATCGTCACCGGGGCTTCCGGCGGCCTGGGCGCGGCGTTCTGCGAGGAGCTGGCCGGAATGGGATTTTCGCTCGTCCTCACCGGTCGGGATGAAAATAAACTGAGCGAACTTGCGACGCGCCTCTCCTCTTCTTACCGTGTCGAAGTCAACGTCGTTGCGGTCGACCTCGCGGACCCCGGCGCCGTTCGAACCCTGGTCGAGAGGACCGAGGGCGCAGGCCGGCCGGTGGACGTGCTGGTGAACAACGCCGGCTTCGCCTCCTACGGAGACTTCCTCTCGCTCCCCGAGGCCGCTCTGGACGTGCAGCTTTCGGTGCTGATCCGCGCTCCCACGGCGCTGTGCCGCGCCTTCGCCCTGGTCATGCGCGAGCGGCGGCTCGGCTTCATCCTCAACGTATCCTCGTTCACCGCCTTCGTGCCCACGCCCCGCTACGCGGTGTACGCTGCCGCCAAGGCCTACCTGCGACACTTCAGCGAGGCGCTGGCCGAGGAGCTTTTTCGCGACGGGGTGGTGGTGAGCTGTCTGTGTCCGGGGAGCATGCTCACCCCGTTCTTCGAGCGCGCCGGGCACCGCCCGGACCCGCTGATCACCGCCACCATGATGATGCCGCGGGAGGTGGCGCGGCGGGGGCTGCGCGGCCTGTTCAAGCGCAAGCGGCTCATTGTCCCCGGCGCGTGGAACAAGCTCGGCCGCCTGGGCCTGGCGCTGCTCAGCCGCCGCCGGGCGGTCCGCTTGGCCGAGCGCTTCTCCCGGCAATACACCGGGTGACGGAACTCAGGGGCGGCGGGCCGAGAGCTCGAGTCCGCCGGCAAGCGCCAGGTGCGCGAAGGCGCACACGACGAGCGCGTGACGGATCTCCCCCTTACGGATCATCTCGGGGATGTCGGCGAGGGGGGCCTCGAAGGTTTCAATGTGCTCGTCCTCGTCGGGGTGCTGCGATTCGGCGGGGTAGGCGTTCTGTGCCAGGTACGAGTAGGTGAGGTTGTTCTGGAAGGCGGGGTTGGGGGCCACCACCCCGAGCGGCTCGATGCGCTCGGCGCGGTAGCCGGTCTCCTCGGTGAGTTCGCGCCGGGCGGCCTCGAGCGGTTCCTCGCCCGGGTCCACCATGCCGCCGGGGACCTCGACGCAGATCTCGTGCGTACCGGGGCGATACTGGCGGATGAGCACCACCTTCCCCTCGCGGGTGAGAGGAATGACGTTGATCCAGTGCGGGGCGCGGACCAGGTCGTAGTCCCGCTCGCGTTGATCGTGGGGCGAACGGAACCGGCCTTTCCACACCGAGAAGATGCGGGCGCGATACTGCTCTTTCTCGGACAGGCGCTGCCACAGCTGCAAGGACGTCGGCATGGACACCTCCGGGTTGCTCGCTGGGCAGATACTCCGCGCGGAGGGCGAATGCAACAGTCGGTTTGCCAGAACCTGAGATCGTCGGGGCGGGGTTTAGGCCTGGTGCGGCGAGGAGGTTCGTACTACGCTCGGGCGCGGGAGGAGGATGGTGACGACATGAGTGACATGAACGACACGACGAACCCGCTGGTGGAGCTGTTTCGCGCCTCGATCGGCAAGAAGCTCGAGGGCGCGCCGCCGTTCACCGCCTGGCTCGACGGGCGCATCCTCTCGGCCGGGGTGGGCGAGATCGAGATGCAATTTGTCGTGCGCCCGGAGATGGCCAACCCCACCGGGTTGCTGCACGGCGGGGTGCAGGCGGCCATCATCGACGACGTCTTCGGCATGACCGCGGCCACCCTGGGCGACGAGGGGTTCCGCATCTCCGTCGACCTGCACGTGAACTTCATCGACAAGGTGAAGGTGGGCGACACGGTGACGGCCCGGGCCAAGGTGCTGCGAAACGGCCGGCGCATCACCTACGCGGTGTGCGAGCTGCGAGACTCCTTCGGCAACCTGGTGGCGCGGGGCGACACCAACCAGCTCAAGACCACCTTCGTCCCCGACTACCAGAAGCAACTCAAGAACGACCCGGCTTGATCAAACCATCACAATCGGGATTCCAGTTTGAAAGGCCCGTTGTCATCAATCCTGTGTTCATCTATCGAGAAGAAAGGGAATGCAGGCCTTCCCTTTTTCGACGTTGCGTTGGACTGCGCCTGCTCTTTCGGCATCGCGGCCAGACGCCCGACGGGGCTCATTTCCGGCGGTAGATGAAGAAGTCGCCCTTGGTGCGGTCGCGGATGTGGAAGGCCGGCTCGAAGTTCTCTTCCAGAAAGCGGCGGAACTCGGGCATGGAGGCGAAGCCGTCGAAGCGCCGCACCGCCCGCCCGTCCTTGCCCCGCTGTTCCCGTCCCGACACCACCACCAGGCCCAGCCGCGGGTCGTCCACGCGCCGGATGAAGTCCTGGACCGGGGTGATCCCGGATCGAAAGCGCATCACGTTGGTGTCGGCCTCGTCGGCGGCCAGGCGCCGGCCGGCGAGCAGCGCGATCAGGCCGGCGCTGGAGGAGTCGCCGAAGATGGTCTGCGCCGGGTGGGTGTTCTGGCGCACGAAGTCGGCGAGCTTCTCCACCGCCTCGAAGTACTGGCTCTCGTGGAACAGCGCCTCGGTGCAGGTGCCGTAATCCTGGTAAGCGCGGGCCACGTCCACAAAGCACAACGCGCGCATGATCTTGTTTGCGAATTCCGGCACGGGCGCGTCGACCCACACCATGGGGCGGTCGCCGGTGCGGACGTAGTTGGGGAGCAAGGAGCGCTGTAGCGGCAGGCGCACCATGCCGAACGCGATTACGCCGACGAGCACGACCAGGGCCACCGAAAGCGCCTCGAAGAAGGCCCGGTCCCGCTGCTGGCGCCTGCGCCACAGCGCCGCCACCCGCTCGGCGAAACTCTGCACGGCGTATCCTCCCATGTGCGCCAGAAAAAGAAACAACAGCAGGAAGTAGAAAGGGAAGAGCCGGGACAGCATGGCCAGAAAGACGAGATTTGCCAGGGCGAAGATCCCGAGCGCGAAGATCCAACCCTGGCGGCCCCCGGTGTCCAGCAGGCCGCACAGCGCGCGCAAGAGGCGCCGCAAGAAAGAAGGTACCGCCGGGTTCTCCTCGAATGGTGTTGCGAATCCGGACGCCTCGCGCGGCAGGCGGCGGTCCAGCCACCCCTGCAAGGAGGCGAAGACCAGGCCGCACGCCGCGCTGATCAGCAGGGCGAAGTTGTCGGTGAGCACCCGGGCGAACATGGCGCCGGTGCCGCCCGCCGCCCCGGGTTTCGCCAGATGGTAGCGGTACACCGCGTCGATGTAGCCGCTGCCGCCGAGCGCAAGGCCGATGAGCTGCACAGCCGCCCAGGGAAGGAGAAATCCCCCGGCGAAGCGGGCGCCGTGCCGCCATGAGCGTAGGAAGCACAACGCCATGGCGGTCATGGCCGAGGGCAGCACGTAGTTGCCCGTCCCCACGCCCAGCGCCATGAGCGCCCCGGCCAGCGCCGTGCGGTGGGCCCCCAGGGCCCACATGCCGGCGGAGAGCCACATCATGGACAGGTTGATGCCCGTCCAGTGGGAGGAGGCCCGCAACACGTCGAAGGAGAAGAGTTACAACGCCGCCGCCGCCACCGCCGCCAGCCGGCCGGTGCGGCGACGGGCGAGCAGGAAGATGAAGAAGGCGCCGAGGGCGGTGGCCCCCACCGGGATGAGGCGCGCGGTGAACGGGGTGGTCTCCGAGAATTTCGCCAGCAGGACGCCGGGCAAGAGGTGGAGCGGCGGGTGGGCGAAGAAGAAGTCGCGGTAAAACCACACGCCGTGGTCGGCGCTGGCCCGGGCCATGTAGAGGTAGATGTTCTCGTCGCCGACCTCCCAGTGGAGAGAGTAACTCTTGATGATCAGATAGCCGAGCAAGACGAGGAAGAACCCGACCCAGGCCATCGCCTCGGGGAGACGGGGTGGACGTTCGGCAGGCGCCGGGGGCGATGGCGGCGCTTCATTCTCCTGGGCCTCGGCGATGTTGGTCACGATCCGCTCATCCATGGCGCGACCCCCGGTCGTTGTCCGTGGTTTTCGTAAATCCATTCAACATGGCGAAGTCGCAATGGCGCCGCACCGGACACTGCGCGCAGCGCGGGCGCTGCGGCAGGCACACCGTCTTGCCGTGGTGGACGAAGAGGTCGTTCACCCAGGGGACGTAGCGGCGGGGCACGATCTCGAGCAGCGCCTGCTCGGTCTGCTCGGGGGTGCGGGTGTGGACGACGCCGAGGCGGTTCGAGATGCGGTGGACGTGAGTGTCCACCGGCAGCGCCGATTTGCCGAAGGCGTACACCAGCACGCAGCCGGCCGTCTTGCGGCCGACGCCGGAGAGCGCCGTCAGATCCTGCATGCGGTCGGGCACCTTGCCCCCGTGGCGCGAAAGCAGCTCGCGGGACATGGCGACCAGGTTGCGGCTCTTGGCGCGGTACAGGCCGACCCGCCGGAGCAGGGGCCACAGCCGCTCCGGCCGGGCCGCTGCCAACGTGCCGGGGTCGGGGTACTGCCGCAAGAGCTCGGCCGCCACCGTCTCGGTCACCTCGTCGCGGGTCCGGGCGGAGAGCATGGTGGCCACCAGGGTGTGGAAAGGCTTGCCTTGCCCCAGCCGGGCCAGCATGGTGCTGCCGCGCGTCCTGGAGAGCGCCCGGAGCACCGCTGTCATCCTCTGTCGCTCAGCGTTCATTCGCCACCTCCCAGAGCCGTCCCAGGTCTCCGTCGTCCACGAGCACGGAGAAGCCGCCCCTGCGCTGCAATGCCTCGGGGACCCTGGGGCCATCCACCAGCGTGCTCCACAGAACGTAGCGCGGCGAGAAACGCGCGATCACGTCCTCCCAGCCGGGCTCGAGCAGAACCAGGCGCCGGTAAGCCTCATGGACTGCGGGCGGGTAGGGGTCGTTGCGCCCGTCGATGAAGACCGCGAACTCGGGTCCCGCCAGGTACGACACCGCGCCTCCCAGGTGGTAGCTATTGAGCACCCGGCCCGGCGGCTTCTGGGCCAGGGCCTTGAGGGCGCGAGCCGGAAAGACGCGCTCGTCGAGGCGGTCAATGAGTGGCGCGGGAGAGAGCGCGGCGTGAATCACCAGCGCGATCAGCCCGGCCCCCAGCCAGGCATGGCCGCCGCAGCGCTGCGACCAGGCGAACACTTGGTGGTCCGCGCGCCACAGGGCCCGCGCCGCCGGAGTCATGGGAACGGTCCGGGTTTCACCGGGCCTCGGGAGCAGATCCGCGAGCAGCACCCACAGACACGCCACCGCCAGGAGCGAGAACCGCTCGTGGCGAAAAGCCAGGGCGGAGAAAAAGACCGCCGGGAGCAGACGCGAGAACGACACCCGCCGGGCCCACAGCGTCGCGCCGAGCGCCAGCAGGATTGCCACCAGCCAGGCCTGCCCCTCGGGTGTGTCCAGCGTGAGCGAACGCCATTCCTGGATGTCGGCGCTCGAGCCCCTCACCCAGAAGCCCAGCGGGTAGAGGCAGGTGCGCCACCCCTCCGGCGAGGCCGCCGCCGCCAGGAAGGACAAAGCGGTGCAGGCCAGCCCGGCGAGGTTGCCACGAGCCAGGCGGCGCTCATCGAGGATCTTTCCGGTCACCGATAGCCCCAGCAGCGCCACCCCGGCGATCCAACTGGCGTGAAGGTTCGCCCAGACCGCGCAGAGCGGGGGGGCCCACCACAGCGCACGCCCCCGGCCGGCGAGGTGCTGGCGAACGAGCAGGAGGGAGAGCAGGAACAGGAGGTTGCCAAAATGGTAGGCGCGTTCGAAGAGCAGCACGTCCGCCTGGGACCAGATGACCATCGAGGTTCCCAAAAGCGGCAGCAGGCCGCCACCGCCTTGCGGGCTCGCCGACAGGCGCCAGGCGAGGAGCACCTCGAGGGCGAGCGCCAGCGCGAGGAGCAGCTTCACCCCCACCGCGCCCAGGGTCGAAGCCATCGCTTCGGCCGCCACCCCGAAGCCCCACTCGTGCGGGAACCAGGGCCGATCGGCGTTGGGGCTGAAGGGCTCGGCGGCATGGAAACCCTGGGACAGGATGTGGCGCCCCTGGGAGAGGTTGAAGAAGATGTCGAAGTCCTGTACGTGCGAGAGCGCCGCCGGGAACAACAGCAGCAGCGCCAGGCACACCGCCGGGCCGGGGAGCAGCAGGCGTCGCCAGCGGCAAGGCTGCGGCAGAAGAGGCGGTTTCGCGGTCGCAAACGTCATCGGCGGATACGTTGACACCCGCGCGCTTCCGGGTCAACCTGAACGACACACCTGGCGCGCCGCGCATGGCCTCCGCCCGGGCTTCGCTGTCAATGGTCTTTGATCGCTGTGCGGCTCGCTTCGCTCGCCATCACAGCGGTCGGGCTTCGGCTCGTTTCCCGCCATGAGGAGCGTGCTGGTGTGCTCCTCTTCGTTGAAGAGAGCCCACGGTCTTTCAGGGCCTTTCCTTGTCGGCGGGTTTTCTTCGGGCTGCGGGCGGCTAGTCGTCGAGGTAGGCGGCGAGCAGCTGGGCTTGATCGAAGACCTTGGAGCGGTGGCAGCCCCACACGTCGCACAGGGCCACCACGTTTCCATCATCCAGGGCTTCCGTCAGGTACAGCATGATCAGGTTCCCCTTGCCGCAGGTGCAGGGAGAGAGGATCGGTAGTTGGGCGCGGCACACCGGGCAGTAGACCTCGAGCTGGGTCCCGGCTTCGAAGCAGGCCTTTCCCTTCCGAGCATGGTCGCCATGGAAGGGGCTGAGGATCACGTCCTGGCAATCCTTCCCGTCGGAGACGAGCAGCGAGATCCCCGGAGAACCATCGAAGAGCTGGCGGCGGTTGCGGACCAGGTTGTGCCCGTTGGGGCAGAAGGCCTGGGTCACCTGGATGATGACCTCCTCGACCTCGCGCGCTCGCGTGGCGGGGGAAGGCGGTGGCAGCCCGAACGGGCGATGAATTTTCGTTTTATCGATATTTTCCTTGGGCACTGAAAACTCCAGTCACCCCCACGAATGGTGACGGATAGAATATACCTTCCGCCCTCTGTCCTGGCAAGATCGGGTAATGTACTGAAATAGAATCTATTTTTTTTCTTTAGCCAGGAAATCCTGGACTGCGGCCATGGCCTCGGCGGGGGTTTTCACGCATACTGCAATTCCCTCGCGAATTGCAGAATTCTTCACAGGCCCAGGGTCGAACCGCAGGAGCACCAGGGGCTTTCTGTTCTTGAGCGCCATCCCCACCTCGGTCAAGGTGCCAGCGCCGCCGGGACAGGCCACCACCACGTCGCACGAAAGAACGTTGGCCAGGTTGCGGGCGTCCTGGAGGTTCGTGGCGATGGCGATGTCCACGAACTTCGAGGCCTCGTCGGGGTCGGGGCCTGGCAGGATGCCTACCACGAGCCCCTGGGCTTGCTTCGCCCCGCGGCTCGCCGCCTCCATGACTCCCGCGGGCCGGCCTCCGGTGAGAAGGGTGAAACCGGCCTCGGCGATACGGCGTCCGAGTTCCTCGGCCAAGGCCTCCACCTCGGGTGTGGCTTCGGCCCCGCCCATGACCCCGATGATCTTTCTTCTGGCCATCCGCTCTCCTCCTCTCATGGCCGTGTCCGTTCCGCGCGCCTCCGGCCCCCGTCCTTCCCTGCCGCAGGCGGCGGACCGCAGTCACCGGGCGCATGATCCGGTGGAGCGCGGCTTCGCGCAAGGAAATAGTTGACCCCGGGCTCGTCTGGTAGCATGGATCTTACGCTGAGAAGCAGGGGGCGGACGCGGAGGGCTGGAGTGCGCCGCAGATGATCCGGATGTCCGCCGTATCTTGGTTGGTGGTTCTCGTGCTTGTCGGGCCTCGGCTCCCGACTTGGGCGGCGGAAGATCCCATCCGCTTGACCGTGATCTCGACCTCGGATTTCCACGGCGCGCTCGAACCCCGTACCCTCAGGTCCAAGCCCGACGAATCCCTCGGGGGAATCGACATGTTGGCGGCGTACTTTGCCGCCCTGCGCCGGGCGAACCCCGGCGGGGTGATCCTGGTGGACGCGGGAGATTCCTACCAGGGGACCCTGCTGTCGGCGGCCAACGAGGGGAAGGCGGTCATCGAGTTCTTCAACGACCTCGGATACGACGCGATGACGGTGGGAAACCACGACTTCGACTTCGGCCCCGAGGGTTACCACAGCACGCCGGTTTCCCCGAAGGACGATCCGCTGGGTGTCATCAAGAAGCGCATCGCCGAGGCCCGCTTCCCGTTCCTGGGCGCCAACATCTTCGATCGTGCCACCGGCAAGCCACCCGAGTGGCGCAACTTTCAAGCGTACCGGATAATCAAAAGGAAGGGAGTCAATGTTGCCGTCATCGGCATGACCGCGGTGGACGTGCCGCTGACCACCCACCCGGCCAATGTCCACTCGCTGGAATTTCGGCCGTTGCTAACCACGTTGCGGCGATTGATTCCCGAGGTGCGCTCGCGCGGGGCCACGGTGATCATCGTGCTGGTCCACAGTGGCTTCGAACTCGTCGAACCGGGTGGCGAGGCGCGAGGGCCCCTGGCCGAACTGGCCGCCGCGCTCGAGGCGGAGGAGGTGGACCTCCTGGTGGGCGGCCACATGCACCACCCCCTGGCGGCGAAGGTGAACGGCATCCCCATCATGCAGGCGGGCGCCTACGGGACGAACTTCGCGCGGGCCGAGCTCTGGGTGGACACCAAGACGCGCCGGGTGCTTCGGGAGCGGACGCAGCTCGCGCCGGACAACCCGGTGTTGCGCCCGAGTCTTACCGGCCAGGCGCCCGTCTTTTCAGGACAGGCGCTGCTGCCCGAGAAGCGCTTCGTCCGGCGCTTGCAGGCGTACCGCCGCGGCGTGCAGCACCTCGAGAACATCCGCCTGGGCCGGGCCGAGCGGGCCCTGGCCAACCAGTGTGCTCTCGACTCGCCGCTGGGGGGGCTGGTGACCGATGCCATCCGGGCCTCCGACCCGGGCATCCAGATCGCCATGTTCAATTCGGGCGGGCTGCGCGCCTCGATCCCCGAAGGGAACATCACCTTCGGGAAGATCTACGAGGTGCTACCCTTCGACAACACCCTGGTGGTGCTGTCGCTCACCGGCGCCCAGATCCGAGAGATCCTCGAACACGGCCTGGCGGGCCGTTACGGCGCCATGGAGATCTCCGGCCTCCGGGTGTACGTGGACATGGGGGCAAAGAGCGGGGAGCGCTGCCGCCACATCTGTTTGGCGGGGGGAGGGGAGATCGACCCCGAACAGAGCTACGTGGTCGGGACCAACGACTTCGTCTTTACCGGCGGGGACGGGTACTTCACCTTCGCCCGGGGCCAGGAGGTGCGTCAAACGCATTCCTTGATCCGGGAGCTCGTCGCGGCCTACATTAAGCAGAAGGGCACGGTGGTCCTGCCCGAGGGGCCGCGCTACCTGCCCACTCCGAGCGACGGTGAGAGCACACCTCCATAAGCGCGGCCGACGCGCGCTGTCCTGGGCGTCCTGTTGCGCCCTCCTGGCCCTGGTGGCCTGCGGGGACGAGCTTCCTCCCGGTCTGGGCACCGATCTGGGGTTCTCGGCCATCGTGTTCGCCCAGCGGGCGGCGCCAACGCACGCCGGAGATCTCAGCGGCGCGGTGCGCTTTTTTCCCGGCGGCAACGTGGTGCTCCTCGACCCAGCCGCCCCGGCGGGCCGCAAGATCTCGCTCACCGGCATGACGGCGGGCGACGTACAGGGGCTGTCCGTCGCACCCGACGGCGCTTCGGTGATCGCCGCGGTTCGCACCTCCCCCGACGATCGGTTCCACCTCATCGAGGTTCGTCTGGAGGAAGAGGCCGGCCCGTGCTTCCTCGAGAATGGCGATCTCGGGCCGGCCTGCCGGCAGTTGAGTTTCGGCCCGGCCGACGACGTCGAGCCGTTCTTCTTGCCCGATGGAAGGGTCGCCTTCACGCGGCTGGATCCCGACGGGCCGATGGACGCACGCGGGCGAGGGTTGGCACGCCGGTTGTGGGCAGTGGAGCTCGACGGTACCGGAGCCGCACTTTTAGACGTCGAGCCCAGCCACGTCCTGGGCGCTTCCCAGCTCCCCGATGGGCGGGTGTTCGCGGTGCGCTGGATGGAGGCGGGCACCGGCATGGTGTATCGCCCCGTCTTGCTCGATCCCATGGGCGTGGCGGGGGTCGTCGCCGACGGGCCCGCGGCCTCGGAGGACAGCGTGCCGCTCGGCCCCACCCAGGCCGATGACGGACGGCGGGTCGCCGCGTGCATTCCAGCCTTCCTGGCCTTCGGGGCCGGGACCGCCTGCCAGCGGACCTCGGAAGGGGTATGGCGTGGTGTCGTGGCCGGCCTGCCCGAGGGGTATGGCTGCTCGCCCGAAGGGCGGCTGCGGGATCCGGTGCCCATCAAGGACGGCCGCTTGCTGGCGGCGTATGCGCGGGTCCCCAACGGGTGCATGAACGCCACCGACGAGGCGCTGGCGAAGCCGGTGGATTTCTCGCTGGCGGTGATCGATCCCGCCTCGGGCGAGCGGGTCCCGTTGGGAAACACGCCTGGCCTCGCCGACGTCGTTCCCTGGCCGGTGGCGCCGCGCTCGTTGCTCGGCCCCGGCGTCTCCCTGCCGCCCAGGCCGGAAGGAAGCTGCGCCGAGGGCGGGGTGCTGTTCGAGGGGTTCGTCGGTGCCAAGGCGCTCACCCAGGGCGCCGTGCGCCTGCGGGTCCTGGCGGCGCTGTCGGGCGGAGACGCCCCCTGGCGGGTGGAGCTGGGCGCCGCCTCCGGCGCGGCCATCTGCGCCGGGGACAGCGACGGCAACGGCGCACCGGACACCTACGAGGTGCCGGTGTACGCCGACGGCTCGTTCCGGTTCCGGGCGCCGGCGGATACTCCGCTGCGGCTCCAGATCCTGGACCGCTACGGCGCCGCCCTGGCCGCCGACCCGTGGTGGCGAGGCGGGCCCGCCTGCTCGGTGCGCCAGTGCGCCGGTTGCCACGCCAACGATGGCCAACCTTCGGGATTGGATGGTTCGCAGGCGTATGCCGCGCCGGAAGGCCGCCTGGATGCGCCCGCCGCGGGACGGCGGAGCTTCGATTACGTCCGTGACATCCAGCCGATCCTCAACCGCTCCTGCGTCGCCTCCGGGTGCCATGACAGCGCCACCCGGGCCGGGGCCTACGTGGATCTCTCCGGCAACCTCACCGGCCTCGATTTGACCGGCGTGGCGGCGGGGATCTCCAGCCGGTCCTACCAGACCCTGCTGTGGGTCGATGCGCTGCGCGATCCCCAGAGCGGGCGCGTGCGGCAGTCCCGGGCGGCCTTCGTGGTCCCTGGCTGGGCGGCCCGGAGCCGACTCATGCAGAAGCTGGGCGCTCCCTGTCGCTTCGACTGCGCCGGGCAGTCGGCCTGGGCCCCCTGGGGCATGGCGGGGGCCTCGCGGCACCCCGAGGACCGAGGCGGCGCGTTTTCCTTGAGTGACGACGAGAGGCAGCGCATCCTGGAGTGGCTGGAAACCGGGGCTCCTTTCGTGAAGCCGGGGGCGGCGCCGTGAGACGCCCCGGGGCCCGAACCGGCGCCGGGGATGGCCCCCGGTGCAGCAGAGCGGTCCGCATTGGCGCGGTGCGGGTGGGAGGGGGAGCGCCGGTGTCCATCCAGACCATGGCCAAGGCCGATCCGCGGGACACCGAGCGGATCGTGCGGCAGCTCCGCGCGGCGCGCGCGGCGGGCTGCGACATCGCCCGCGTGGCGGTGCCCGATCTTACGGCGGCGCGCAGTATCTCCCGCATTCGGGAGCGGACGGGGCTCCCCATCGTGGCGGACGTTCACTTCGACCACCGGTTGGCCATCGAGGCCGCGCGCTGCGGCGCGGACGGGCTGCGGGTCAACCCCGGCAACCTGGGTGGCCCGCGCGCGGTGCGGGCGGTCGCTGAGGCTGCCCGCGCGGCCGGCATCCCCATCCGGGTGGGCGTCAACGCCGGCTCTCTGCCCAAGCGGGCCGGCCGGCCGGTGGCGGCCTCGGTGAGCGCCGTGGTCCGCGCCGCGCTCGACATGGCCAACGAGTTCTTCCGCTGCGAGTTTTTCGAACTCAAGGTCTCGCTCAAGGCCTTCGACGTGCCTCTCACCATCGCGGCCAACCGCGCCTTTGCCGCGGCCTCGGATCTCCCCATCCACCTGGGCCTCACCGAGGCCGGGCCGCCGCTCTCCGGCGCGGTGCGCTCGGCGGCCGCCCTGGCGCCGTTGTTGCTCGAGGGGATCGGTGACACCGTGCGCATCTCGCTGTCCGGATCGCCCGCGGAGGAGGTGCGCGCGGCGCGTACCTTGCTGGTGTGTCTGGGGTTGCGGAAGGGGGGCGCGGTCGTCTCCTGCCCCACCTGCGGCCGGACCTCGGCCGAGGTCGTGCCGGTGGCCCGAAGGGTGGAGCATTTCCTGGAAGAGAGCGGTCTTTCGCTGGTGGTGGCGGTGATGGGGTGCGAGGTCAACGGGCCCGGCGAGGCGCGCGCGGCGGACGTGGGGATCGCCTTCGGGCCGCGCGGGCGGGGGCTGCTGTTCGAAGGCGGGGTGGTGGTCGAGTCGGCCCCCAACCGCGAGCTGGAGAGACTCCTGATGTGCCGCTTGCGGCAGGCGGCGGAGGCGCGCCATGGATAGGCCACATGTCACCGCGGACGGCGACGTGATCGTTCCGCGCGGCTGCGCGGGGAAACTCGGTGCCGCGACGGGACCGCTGCAATCCCGGGAGCTCGGCGACGATGTGCTGCTCTCGGCCCACCCGCAACCCGGGGAGCGCGAGAAGCCCATCCTGTACGGCGATCTGCGCCTGTTCCACGTGGCGGAACTCCTGGCGCTGATCTCCACCATGCAGCGGGACGGCGTGCTGCACATCCTGGTTCCGGACGCGAAGAAGAGCATCTTCTTCGCCGGCGGCGAGGTGGTGTTCGCCACCTCCACCGTGGAGGACGATCGCCTGGGCGAGATCCTGTGGCGCCAGGGGCGGATCACCCTGGAGCAACTCAGTGCGGTGCAGGACCTGGTCACGCCGAAAAAGCGCCTCGGGGCGCTGCTGGTGGAACGGCGCCTGATCTCGCCGCGGGACCTCTACCGGGGCATCCAGGGACAGGTCACCGAGATCCTGTACAGCACCTTCCACTTCACCCGCGGGGAGTTCCTGTTCGTGGAGGACGCCACCGCACCGAAGAACGCCGTCCGCCTGGAGCAGTCCACGCGCGATCTCATCGCCGAGGGCATCCGGCGGGTCGAGGTCATGAACCGGCTGGAGGAGATCTTCCCCGACCGGGAGCTGGTCCCCGTCCCGCGTCCTTTGGCGGTGGAGGTGCGCCTGGGCGAGACCGAGCGTTACGTGCGCCACCTGGTGGACGGCAAGAGGACGGTCGCCCGCATCCTGCAGGAGTCCCGGCTGGGCGAGCTGGACACCCTGCGAGCCCTGGCCCACCTGCGCCGGGTCCAGCTGTTCGATCTGCGCTCCAGCCGGGAGGCTCCTCCGGCGGCCGGCGAGGATCCCTTGAAGTGCTGGACGGTGCTGCTGCGCCACATCCACCAGACCCTGGCCGCGGAGGAGCCGGAGTACGTCGCCCGCCTGGAGTCCTACCTGGGCTCCCCGCCCGCGACGCACCGGCCCTTGTTCGCCAACGTGGGGTTCGATTCCGAGGGTCGGCTCGACTCGGCCACCCTGCTACGCAACGCCCGGACCGTGGCGCCCGACCGTGCGCTGGAGATCGCCCGCGAGGCCTTGCGCTCGTTTACGGACTACGCGCATTTCCAGGCGCTCGACGTGCTGGACGATGCGGCGGGGGGGCGCCTGAGCCGGCGGCTGGCCGAGCTGCGCCAGCGGGCGGGCAACGAGGAGGGCTAGAACCGCCCTCTGGGGCGGACCCGTATCTTGCCTCGAGTGTCTGGGCGCGAGCGACCGGGGAGGCCACCAGACGGTTGCGCCCTGAGTAGCGGTGGGAGGCCGCGAGAAATGAAGACAGCGGAGCTTCGTGCCGAGGTGGCGCGGGATCCTGGACGGCGCATCATCGTGGCCTTGGACGTGCCCGACCTCGACCAGGCCCTGGGGTTGGCGCGGGCGCTGCGGGACGTGGCGGGGATGTTCAAGGTGGGGCTGGAGCTGTTCTCGGCCGCCGGGCCGCGGGCCGTCGAGGCGGTGCGGGCGCTCGGCGCCCCGGTGTTTCTGGACCTCAAGCTCCACGACATCCCGGCCACGGTGGCCGGTGCGGTGCGTTCGGTCGGCCGACTGGGCGCCGCGCTGCTCACGGTGCACGCCTCGGGAGGATCAGAGATGCTCCGCGCCGCCGCCGAGGCCGCCGCGGCGCTTCCCGACCCGCCCGTCATCCTCGGGGTCACCGTGCTGACCAGCCTGGAGTCCGCCGACCTCGAGGCGGTGGGGCTCTCCGGCCCGCCCGAAGCGGCGGTGTTGCGCCTGGCGCGTCTGGCCTGTTCCGCCGGTGCCGGCGGGCTGGTGTGTTCCCCGCGCGAGGTGGCGGCGCTACGAGCCGCCCTGGGCCCCGCGCCGCTTTTGGTAGTACCCGGTGTGCGGCCGGCGGGGAAAGAACTTTCCGATCAGAAACGCGTCTCTACCCCGGCCGAGGCGGTGGCCTCGGGCGCTGACCTGCTGGTGGTCGGACGGCCCATCACCCGGGCCGCCGATCCACTGGCCGCTGCCAGTGCCATCGCGGCCGAGATCGAACAATCTGGGAGGTCCGTATGAACCTGCTCTTGGGTATCGCCCTGCTCATCGATGTCCCCAACGTCACCGCCGGGCCTGACCTGGTGGATCAGGCCAAGGTGGTGGATGCGCCCATCGCCCAGGTGACGGTATTCAGCGACCGGGCGCGAGTGCGGCGCAAGGCGGCGCCCAACCTGCCGGCCGGAATCCACACCCTGCGCCTGCCGGATCTGCCGGGGGCGGTGCTGCTGGACACGGTGCGGGTGGAGGCCGGTGCCGGCCGGGTGTTGCGAGTCGAGGCGGTGCCGGTGGAGCGCGAACGCTTCTCCATCGACCAGGTGGAGAAGCAGCTCGATCGCTTCGAGGGGCTGGCCGACCGGCTGGCGCTGCTCGACGCCGAACGCTCGGTGGTCAGTTTCGAGCTTTCGCTGCTCTCGACCATTTCGCCGAGGCCCCCGGCCCCGGAGAAGGACCGGGTGGGCAGGCCTCTACCGCCAATCCTCCCCGAGACCTGGAGGAAAGTGCTGGACTTTCTCGACCAGCGGCAGCGAAAGGGCCAGGAGCGGTTGCGCGCCCTGGACACGGCGCGGCGCGATCTATACGAGGAGTGGGAGCGCGCCCGGCGGGAGGTGGAGCGTTTCAACCTGGGGGCCTTCAGCGACCACAAGGTCCAGGTGCTTATAATTCTGGAGCGCGCCGAGGCCGGGCCGGCTCCGCTCACCCTGGAATACTTCGTGCCCGGCGCCGCCTGGTGGCCGGCCTACGACCTCGACTTCCTGGCCGAGCAGGGCCAGGTGGTGCTCAGCACTGCCGGCCTGGTGCAGCAGGCCACCGGCGAGGACTGGACCGAGGTCGAGCTGGAGCTGTCCACGGCGATTCCAGGCCAGCCCCAGGACCTGCCGCAGCTCCTCACCTGGACACTCGGCGAGAAGAAGGAGTTCATACCTCGGGTCGTGGCCGCGCGCATGCCGCCGCCGGCGCAGATGTTCCCGCCGCCCTCTCCCGGCACCACCGCCGGCCAGGCCGAGCGGGTGGCGCGCATGGAGGTGCTGCACAACCGCATCCAGGAGCTGGCCAGCATGGCGGGCCGCGGCCCCGACCAGGCCGCGGCCGATCGCCTGGGCTGGGTGGCCGAGGCATCCCAGTTGTCTGGTGAAATCAGCGGTCTCGGCGACGCAGACGCAGGGGGATACGGCGCCGGCAGCGGATATTCGGCGGGCGTCTCCACCCGGGGTACAGCGACCGGTTATAAAGCTGCCGAGGCCACCCGGGAGGCGAAGAAGATCGCCCCGAAACCCAGCCCGCAGCCGTCCCGACCGCCTCCACCGCCGCCGCCTCCCATGTCGCGTCCGCAAAAGGTGCGGCCCCAAGCCATGGAGATGGCGCCGGCCGCTCCCGCAGAGGTAGAGATGGACAGAGAAGAATATGTGGCCGAACCCGTAGCGGCGGAGAAGGTCATGGCCACGGGCAGCGCCGTCAGTGGTAAGGGCGAGCGGGCCGAGCGGGTACGGCGCACCGCGCTCGACCTTTTGGAGGCGCCGCCCGCCGACTTGCGGGTGCTATTTGCCGATCCCACCCTGCCGGCGGTGGTAGCCGGGGGGCTCGACTTCGTCTATCTGAGCCCCACCCGCATGACCATCCCCAGCGGTGGCGAGCGGCTGCGGGTGCCGCTTTCCGTGGAGCGCTTCCCGGTGCAGACCTTCTACGAGGCCACCCCGGCGCTCAAGGAGGTGGCCTACCTCAAGGCCACCGTCAGCAACCAGGGAAAGAAGCCCATCCTGCGCGGCCCGGTGAACATCTTCGTGTCCGGCGATTTCTCGGGCCAGGGCGAGCTGGCCACCACCGGGCCCGGCGGGGTGTTGGCCCTGCCGCTCGGGGCCGACGAGGATATCCGCTTCAAGCGCAAGGTGGTACCCGCCACCGAGGTCAAGGGAGTGTTCTCCAAGGACGAGGTGACCACCTACCAGGTGACCATCGAGGTCGGCAACTACAAGAAGCGCCCGGTGAAGGTGGCGGTGTACGACGTGCTGCCCAAGGGCGGCCACGAGAAGATCGAGATCGAGAAGCTCTCCGTCTCTCCGGTAGCCAGCAAGGGACCGGACGCTGACGGGGTGCTGCGCTGGGATCTCGATCTGCCGGCCGGCGCGACCCGCAAGATCGAGTTCTCCTACCGCATCACGCGGCCGGAGAACTGGCAGCTGCACCAGTAGACGAGGGAGGACACGCCATGAAAAAGACGACTCGAGTCGCCCTGGGATGTGGAGCGGTCTTCCTGCTGGCCAGCGCCGCGCGCGCCGCCGAGTTGGCGCCGGTGGAGCGGGTGGTGGTGTACGCCGACCGGGCCGAGGTGACCCGCGTCACCACCGCCGCCTGTCAGAACGATCGCGCCGAGGTGGTGTTTCCCATGCTGCCCACCACGGTGGACGTGCGCACGCTGCGCGCCGCGGCCTCCGGCAAGGCCCGGGCGGTGGGCACCACCAGCCGGGTGTTCCCTGTCGAGGAGAACCGCGACGAGCGGGTGGCCAAGCTGCAGAAGGAGCTTCGCGAGCTGGACGATCGCATCCGGATCTTCGAGGAGGAGCGCGAGGTCCTGGGCCAGCGTCTGTCCGTGCTGGCGCGCTTTTTACAATACTTCGTGCAGGTGGCGGGGGAGGAGGCGCGCGCCGAGCGGCCCGATCTCGCCCGCTGGGGCGCGGTGATCGAGCTGTCGAGCCAGGAACGGCTGGCCGCCGCCAAGCGGGGCGCCGAGATCCAGGTCGAGCTGCGCAAGCTCTCCCGCGCCCGCGAGCGCCTGGAGCGGCGTCTGGCGAACCTCTCCCCCTCTCGCGTGGCCGAGGCCCTGCGGGTGGAGGTGGCGGTGGAGTGCCAGGGCGAATCCCGGCCGCGGGTGTCGCTGTCCTACGTGGTGCCCCAGGCCACCTGGCATCCGGAGTACGACCTGCGTTACTCTCCTCCGCAAGGTGCCAAGGTCGGTCCGGGAGAGGTGGAGCTGACGGTAGGGGTGGCGGTGCAGCAGAGCACCGGCGAGGACTGGGAGAACGCCACCCTGGTGCTCTCCACCGCCAAGCCCCGCCTGGGCGCCGAGGCGCCCTACCCGGCGCCGCTCACCGTTCACGGGTATCCCGCCGGCAAAGAGAAAGTGCTGGTGGAGGCCATGGAGCACCGCGAGGCGCTGCTCGGGGCCGGGGCCAAGAACGACGCCGGTCCGGCCGCGGCGGCCCTCGAGGATCGCGGGCAGTCGTTCGCGCTCACCATGCCGCACCGCGCCACGGTCCGCTCCGACGGCCGGCCCTACTGGATGCCGCTGGACCAGGCCCGCGCCAAGGGCGAGGCGGTGCTGTACACCGTGCCCAAGCTGCGCCCAACGGTCTTCCAGGTCGTCCGCCTCAAGAACTCGGCGGCGTATCCGCTGCTGGCCGGGCGGGTCCACCTGTACCGCCGCGGTTCCTACGTGGGCGACACCTCCATCCAGTACGCCGCGCCGGGCGAGCCGATGGAGATCTCGCTAGGCCAGGACGACGAGATCCGGGTGGAGCGCAAGGAGGTCCGCAGCAAGGATCGAGAGGCGGGCGTGCTCTCCTCGACCCGTCATCTGGATCGTTCCTACCAGGTCCAGCTCACCAACAACTCCGAGAGGCAACAGGTGGTCGAGGTGCGCGAGAACATCCCGGTGAGCAAGACCGAGGAGGTGCGGGTGGAGCTCTCCAAAGACAAGACCACCCGCGGTTTCGAGCTCGACGCCCACCAGGGCTTCCTCACCTGGAAGGTGGTGTTGAAGGCGGGCGAGAAGCGCGATCTCAACCTGGCCTACACCGTCCACCTTCCCGAGAGCTGGCAGGTGAACTTCCGCTGAGGTCGCGACCGTCAGGGCAGCCGGCGCATGCCCACGGTGGCGGCCAGCCAGGCCAGGGTGAGCAGGGTAAAGCCCAAGATGGCGTTCGCGAGCGACTCGCCGAGGCCCGTCATCACGATGAGGTGCAGATCGGGGCTGTGCGCCCAGTCGGGGTTGCCGGGCACCTTGTGAAACACCGCCCCCAGGCCGGCGACCAGGCCGGTGAGGGTGGCGAAGAGGGTGGCCCGCGAGGCGGAGCGCAGCACGTGCACCGCGGACTCCTTGGGCTTGACGGCGAAGGCCACCGCCAGGGCCAGCGTCCCCAAGCCGAAGAGCAGGATGACCCACATGGCAAAGCCGCCTTCGCGCATGAACTCGAGCATGGCAACCTCCTTGTGAAAGTTCGTTCGCCGGTATAACGATCGGCCGGAGCCGGCGTGACAGGCCGCTTTCCGGTCACGCTCGAACGCGCCGGACGTTTCTTGTCAGGTGGAAGAGAACGACCCCATCCAGCAGCTTCGCGCGGGTGATCAGCGCGCCTTCGACAGCGTCTTTCGGCGCTACCGGCCCCGGGTGTACTCGTTCTTGCTGCGGCTCACCGGCCGGCCGGCGCTGGCCGAGGACCTGCTCCAGGAGACCTTCCTGCGCCTTTCGCGCAAGGCCGGCGAACTCTCGCCGGACACCCGGCTGGGCGCCTGGTTGTTCACCGTGGCCCGCAACCTGGTGTTCGACGAGCGGCGGCGCGTGCTGCTCTCCCTGGATCGGATCTCGCGCTGGCGCGAGTGGAGGGCCCTGGACAACCGGGCCGACACGCCGGCGGAGATCACGGCCGGCAACGAGACCGCGCGGCGACTTCAGGCGGCCCTGGCCGACCTGCCACTCATGTGGCGCGAGATCCTGCTCTTGTGCGGGGGCGAGGGGTTCGAGCCCGCCGAGGCGGCCCGCATCCTGGGCATCGCCGACGAGGCGGCGCGAAAACGGCTCTCCCGGGCGCGGGAGGCGCTGCGACGCGCGCTCGCGGCGCAGGAAGGAGCGACGGAATGAATCCAGGCGCGTTCGACGAGATGGAGGCCCTGCGCTCGCTCGGCCCGGCCGACCTTTCAGCGGCGCGGGCCGAGGCCATCGGGTGCCGCTGTCGCGCGGAGCTGGCCTGGCGCGCGCGCCCGAGCGCCCGGACGGCGCGGCGCTTGCTCGGGAGCCTGGAGCTCGTGGTGGCGTTCGCCGTGGGCCTTTTTTACCTGGCCTGGGGCCTCTCCTGCGCCTCGCGAGTGTTCCTCGACTCGCGCCTGCCGGCCGACCGGGCCGTGCCGGACACCGGCGCCGTGTTGGCCGCGGATGACGCTCGACCGGCACCCGGCGCACCTTCTTCCGGATAGGCCGCTGGTCGGTTGCACCAAGTTGTCTTTGCTTGAAACTGGGGGAATAGCGGGTTACTATGCGGCACCTTCATAAATAGGAGCAGCATGTCCCGGGTGCTCGAGTGGCTGAAAGATCACCGGAGGACTCGCCACTGGCTCATCGGTGTAGCCAGCGCGATCGTGCTGTATACGCTGCTCGGCTTTTTCATCCTGCCCTGGATCGCGCGCTCGGTGCTCCAGGCGAAACTCACCGAGTCGCTGGGCCGCGCGGCCACCGTGGAAAAAGTGCGCTTCAACCCCTATACGCTGGTCCTGGAGGTAGAGGGGCTGTCGGTGGCGGAGGAGGACCCGTCGCGGCGTTTCCTCGGCTTCGATCTTCTGCATGTCAACCTGAGCCTGTCCTCGCTTTTTCGCCTAGCGCTGGTGATCGAGGATTTGCGTCTTATCAAACCCTTTGTCCGGATCGAGCAGCGGGCCGACGGGCGCTTCAATTTCTCCGACATTCAGGACCGGCTGGCGCGCGCCCCGGCCGCGCCGCCCGAGGAGTCGGCACCGGACGACAAGAAGGGTCAGCCGGTCATCCTGTACAACCTGCAGATCCGGGGCGGCGCCTTCGAGTTCGTGGATCGGCAGAAGGACACCCGCCACACGCTGGACGAGTTCGATCTGGTGTTGCCGCTGGTCTCGGTCCGCGAGCAGGAGCGGGACGAGTTCATCCAGCCCGCCGTCCGGGCGCGCTTCAACGGCAAGCGCCTGGAGCTCAACGGCCGCAGCAAGCCCTTCCAGGACACGCTGGAGTCCGAGTTCGACTTTACGCTCGCCGCGCTCGACCTCGTCCCGCTGTGGGCGTACGTGCCGCTCCAACCCCGGCTCGCCGCCGGCACCTTCTCCTGCGCTGTGAAGCTCACCTTCCGCCAGGCCGAGCGGCCCGAACTCCTGCTCTCGGGCACGCTCTCGGTCGACGGCTTCACGTTGGTGGGGACGGGCGGGGAGCCGCTGCTCGCCTTCGAAAGCCTTTCGGCGGAGATCGAGCGTTTCGACGTGTTCGGGGGCCAGCTCTCGCTAGGGACGGTACGCTGGAACCGTCCGCGCATCCCGGTGGTGCTGGATGCGCAGGGCGGCATCACCGCGCTCCGCTACCTCCCGCCAGGCGGAGAGGAGAAGCCGCAGAAGAAGTCCACGCCCTTCCGTGTCACCGCCCGCTCCGTCGTGTTGTCGGACGGCACCATCCCCTTCGAGGATCGTAGGCTTGCGCCATCCTTCGGAAAGGAGCTTTCCCCCATCCGGTTGAGCGTGTCGGGCTTCGACAACACCGGCGGCGAGGCGGCGTACGAGCTGCGTGTCGGCGAGGGTCGGCCCGAGCACCTCGAGCTGGACGGGCGCATCTCGCTGGCGCCGAAGCTGATCCTTTCGGGCAAACTCTCGCTCCAGGGGGTCGCCGTCCCCGCCTACGCGGCCTACCTCAAGGAGCTGCCGGTGGTGATCGACTCCGCCACCCTCGGCGTGGGCACGGAGTTTTCGCTGGTGCAGGAGAGCGGCACGCCGATCGCGCTCGTCACCCGGAACGGCTGGTTGCAGCTCGTCGACGCGGCGCTCGCTCACCCGGCCTCGGGCGCGCGGCTACGCTGGGAGCGCTTCGAATTGCGCGAGGCCGCCTTTGCGCTGGCCGAGCAAAACGCCGCGATCGGCAATGTGGAGTGGAAAGGGCTGCGCTTTTCCCTGCCGCGCCGGGGCGGCGCCGCGCCGGGGCAGGCGGGGCTGGCCCGGCTGGCGCTGGCCGGCGCGCAGCTCGAGCTTTCGCCCCTGCGGCTCGCGGTCCGCTCGCTCGATCTTTTGCGTTTTTCGCTCTCGGAGAAGACGGGCTCGGAGCCGGTCGTCACCTTCGCCGCGTTGGGGTTGCGTGGCATCGCCTACCAGGCGGCCCCGGCGCAATGCAGCGTGGGTTCGCTTTTTTTGCAGGAGCCTTCGGCAAACCTGACCCTGGAAAAAGAGGTGGGCCTGAACCTCTCCCGGGCACTGCTGGGCCCGCCGCCGCCGTCCGCGCCCGCGGAGCAGGAGAAGCCCCCGGCCGAGGCGACGGCGGTCTCGCCCCCGCCTGACCCGAACGGGCCGGGGATGGCGATCGCGCTGCCGCGCATCGCCCTGCACAAGGGTGTGGTGCGCTTTGCCGATCGGACGCTGGACCCTCCCTTCGTCGGGAAGCTCGCCGACCTGGAAGTGGACGTGGTGGGGTTTTCGAACCGCCCCGGCACGCGGGCCACCTTGACCGCCTCGGCCGACGCGGGCGCCCAGGGCGCCATCGAGATCACCGGCGCGGCCAACCCCAACGATAGCGGCCTGAACCCCTCGCTCCAGCTGCGGATTCGCAACACGGACGTCACCACCTTCTCTCCGTATACGCTGCGCTATGTGTCGTACCCGGTGGCCACCGGCAAGCTGGACCTGCAGGTCGACATGGCCATCTCCGATCGCAAGCTCACGGGCGAGAACAAGCTCAGGCTCACCAACTTCACCCTGGGCGAAGAACACGAGAGCCCGGATGACGTCGGCATCCCGCTGGGCCTGGCGCTGGTGTTGCTCCGGGACAGCGACAACAATATCGAGCTGGACATCCCGGTGAGCGGCAGCCTCGACGACCCCGACTTCGCGCTCGGCAAGGTGATCTGGCGGGCCGTGGTCAACGTCCTCACCAAGATTGTCACCTCGCCCTTCCGCTTCCTGGCTGGCCTGGTGGGTGGCGGAGAGGACATCGATCGCATCGCCATGGAGCCGGGCCAAGCGCAGATCCCGGCCGAGGCCTCCGGCAAGGTGGAGGCGCTGATCGCGGCCCTGAAGAAACGTCCCGGCGTGCGTCTGGCCATCGCAGCCATCACGGACACCGCCGCGGACGGCGCGGCCCTCACTCGGGCCCGGGTGGAGCTCGCCCTGCGCCGCCACAAGGCGAGCACGCTTCCGGCCGCGGCGCGGGAGGCGGACAGTGTCGAGACGCTGGCGATCCTGCCCGCCGAGCGGCCCGGCCTGGTGGACGCGGTGGCGCGCGCGGCGGGCTGGAAGCCCCCCGCGGAACCGCGCTCGCCCGAGGCGCTGTACGCCGAGCAGGAGCAGTTTTTGCGAACCAGCCTGGCCGCCGGGTCGGAGGAGCTGCGCGAGCTCGGTGCCGCCCGGTCGGCGGCGGTGCTCCGGGCGTTGCAGGCGGATCCGGCGGTCTTGCCCGAGCGGCTCTTCTTGCGCCAGGCCGGCGACCCGGAGCGCAAGAAGGCCGGCGACATGAAGCACGGGGTGGTCATCGACATTCAGTGAACTCGACCCGAGGAGGTCCGGATGGCATCCGAAGTTCGAAACAAGCATCGCTGGTTGTTTTCGCGGATCGGAGGGTTCAACCAGGTGCGCCTGCAGCGCGCCGAGGACCTGGCGGCGCTGCCGCAGCTCGATCAGAAGCTGTGGGCGGCGCTGGCCTGCCCGGTGAACGGGTTGGCCCTGGACGCGGCCACCCTGAAGCTCGTCGACAGCGACGGCGATGGGCGCATCCGGGTCCCCGAGGTGCTGGCCGCCGTCCGGTGGGCCATGGAGCGCCTGCGCGACCCAGAGGACCTGCTCCGGGGAAGCGCGCGCCTGCCGCTCTCGGCCATCAACGACCAGAACCCGGACGGACGCAACATCCTGGCCGCGGCCCGGGAGATCCTGACCTCGCTGGGCAAGGGCCAGGCGGCGGACATCGGCCCCGAGGAGACCGCCGACGTGGCCCGGGTGTTCGAAAAGACCCGCTTCAACGGTGACGGGGTGATCCCCGTCACCGCCGCCGAGGATCCCGAGATCGCGGCCGCCATCGAGGACATCATGGCCTCGGTGGGCTCCAAGCCCGATCGCTCGGGGCAGCCGGGGATCGATCGGGAGATCTTGAAAAAGTTCTATACGGAGGCCCAGGCCTTCTCGGACTGGCACGCCGCCGGTGAGCGGAACCCGCGCAGCATGCCCCTGGGCGAAAAGAGCGCCTCCGCCTACGACGCCATGGCGGCGGTGGCCGCCAAGGTCGAGGACTTCTTCGTGCGCTGCCGGCTGGCCAGCTTCGACGCGCGCGCGGCCGCGGCGCTGAACCGGGAGGAGAAGGACTACCTGGCCCTTTCGGCCCGCGAGCTCGCTCCGGACGCCGCCGACGTCGCCGCCCTGCCGCTCGCCCGGATCGAGCCGGACCGGCCCCTGCCGCTGCTCCAGGGCGTCAACCCGGCCTGGGCCGCTCGGCTCGCCCGCTTCCGGGAGACGGTGGTGGTGCCCTTGCTGGGGGACAAGGCCGAACTCCGCGAGGCCGACTGGCGCAAGCTGCAAGAGACGTTCGCCGACCACGCCGCCTGGCGCAAGACCCAGCCCGTGACCGGCGTGGACAAGCTCGAACTTCTCCGCCTGCGCAAGCGGCTGCAACCTGCCGTGCGGGCCGCCATCGAGGCGCTCATCGAGAAAGACCTGGCCCGCGCGCCGGAGTTCGACGCCCTGGTGTCGGTAGACCGGCTGGCGCGCTACCACCGCGACCTCTTCACCCTGCTGCGAAACTTCGTGTCTTTCGAGGACTTCTACGGGCGGGAGAAGAAGGCTATCTTCCAGGCCGGCACCCTGTACATCGATCAGCGCTCCTGCGACCTGTGCATCCGCGTCGAGGACGTGGCCAAGCACGCCGCCACCGCGCACTTGAGCCAGACCTACCTCATGTATTGCGAGTGCGTGCGCCGCAGTTCGGGCGAGAAGATGACCATCGCCGCGGCCATGACCGCGGGCGATGCCGACAACCTGATGGTCGGGCGCAACGGCGTGTTCTACGACCGGCAGGGCCGGGACTGGGACGCCACCGTGGTGCGCCTCATCGAGAACCCCATCAGCATCCGCCAGGCCTTCTGGTCGCCCTACAAGCGGCTGGTGCGCTTCATCGGCGAGATGGTGGCGAAACGCGCCGCCGCGGCCGACAGCGCCGCCCACGAGAAGACCACCGTCATCGTCACCGGCGCGGCCAGCGCCGAGCCGGCCAAGGGCCCGCCGCCCAAGCCCAAGATCGACGTCGGCACGGTGGCCGCGCTGGGCGTGGCGGTGGGCGGGATCACCGCCGCATTGGGCGCTCTGCTGCAAGCCTTCTTCGGGTTGGGCATCTGGATGCCGCTGGGCCTGCTGGGGCTCGTCCTGCTCATCTCGGGCCCCTCGATGATCATCGCCTGGCTCAAGCTGCGGCAGCGCAACCTGGGCCCCCTGCTGGACGCCTGCGGCTTCGCGGTGAACACGCGCGCGCTCATCAACCTGCCCTTCGGCCGCTCGCTCACCGGCCTGGGACACCTGCCGCCCGGCGCCCGCTACCAGCGCTCCGACCCCTTCAAACCCAAGCACTTCAAGCGCAACCTGGCGCTCGTGCTTTCGACCATCCTGGTCCTGGCCGGGCTGTGGTTCTTCGGCGTGCTCGACCGGGTGCTGCCACAGCCCATCCGCAGCGTCTCGGTGCTGGGCGAGGTCGCCCCCGCGGCCGAGGCCGCGCCGGTCCCCGCGCCCACCCCGGCTCCGGCCCAGCCTCCCGCGGCGAACCCCTGACGTTGGCGGCGCCCGACGCCAATGCGTCTGGTCGTGACGTCACGAGAGCTGAA
>JAAZNF010000043.1 GCA_012798435.1 Myxococcales bacterium
CCCCGCCCCCCGCCCGGCCCGCCGCTTCCCGCAACGGACGCGCCGTCGGAGAGCATCTGACCGGCGCCGCCGGAACCGTCCAGCACGCCATCGACGCGAAGCTCTCCGCAGGCGAGGAGCACCAGCGCGTTGGGGCCGGTGACCCACAACCGGGCGCCAGCCTCGATTCGAACGGAGCTGAAGGCGATAACCGCCAGAGCAGGCGCGCCTGCGATTTGGAATTGGATCCGAAATCGCTCCGGGGTGAGATCGCTGTCGCGAAACTGCACCTTTCCGCTCGCGGTATCCAGCGTGGCGTCAGAAGATACGACGAGCTTCTGCGAGCCGGAGCACAGAAATGCCTTGGACGCCGGCTCCAGGTTGGAGGGATCGAGCAGATAGCAGCGGTTCGGGCGGGCGTCGGCGTTGCAGCCCAGGGCGCACTCGATGGCGACCTCGGCCCCGGTGGCGTCGTGGGTGATCAGACGGTCGCCGCGGCACACCCGATCGTCGGCCGAGCCGTTGGGGATGCACCGGTCCGCCTCGACCAGACAGGTGTATCCGGGGAGGCAGCGCCCGTCCTCGTCGCACCTCTTGTTGTCGAGGTAGCTCGGCTCACACCCGACAAACACCCACACCCAAGCGATGGTGATCAGAGGCGAGGCACGCGCCTTCATGGCTCGATTATACGCACATCCTTTACAGGGCCGCCATACTCGGCTAGAAGACCGCCATGGGAATCGTGGAAAGAATCGCGCTGTGGGCCACCGCCCTGATGAACTCCGCCGGCTACCCGGGGCTGTTCGTCCTCATGACCATGGAAAGCATGGTGTTTCCCGTGCCCAGCGAGGCGGTGATGCCCTTCGCCGGGTTCCTCATCGTGTCGGACCGCTTCAGCTGGGCCGGCGCCATCCTGGCCTCCAGTTTGGGCACCATGACGGGCTCTCTGGCGTCCTACGCGCTGGGCCGGTGGGGCGGCTACCCCTTCGTGCTGCGTTTCGGCAAGTTCTTCTTGCTGGACCGTGAGCACCTGGACTTCACCGTGCGCTGGTTCTCGCGCCGGGGCGAGCTGACCATCTTCGTCTCGCGCTTCATCCCGGTGGTGCGCCATCTCATCTCCATCCCGGCCGGCGTGGGCCGCATGAACGTGTGGAAGTTCTCGCTGTACACGCTCCTGGGCGGCACCTTGTGGAACACCTTTGTCTTGTTCTGCGGGGTGTGGCTGAAAGAGCGCTGGAGCGTGGTCCAGAGCTACACCCACGAGATCGACCTCGCCGTGCTGGTCTTGCTCGTGCTCGGCGCCGCCTGGTGGTTCGTGCGCCAGGTCCGCCGCCGCCGCAAGAAGGCCGTGGCCCTACCCCCGGCCCCCTGAATCGCTCGGTTCCCCTCCGCGGTCAAGGGCGCGCTGGCGCTCCCGCTCCACCAGCGAGGCGGGCTTCAGCGCCGCTGGCAACACCTTGAGCAGCAGCGGCAGCAGCACTGCGCCGCCGGGTAGCGAGAAGATGGCCAGGCTGGGCACGGTGCGCAGCACGTCCAGCAGCCCGCGCCGCAGGCGGGCCCGCTCGGCGCCGCCCAGCCGCTCGCCCAGGCCCCAGCGTTTGACCAGGTCCGCCAGCTCGCCGGTGGAGCGCACCTCCGCGGCGATCACGCCCAGGTTCTCCTGGATGGCCCGCTGCAAGCGGGATAGCAACTGTTGCCGGTACGACTTCACCGCGGTGCTCACCATGAAGGCGTCGAGGTACGCCTTGTGCGACTGGTAGAAGTCCACCACCCGCGCCTCGCGCACCGCCAGCTCGGCCGGCGGAACCCGCAGCAGGCCAGCCAGCCGACCGATGTACAGCGACTCGCTCTCGCTGAAGTGGCCGTCCAACACGGCGCCCAGGATGACCTGCTCCAGCAAGAAGTCCCCGAAGCGCTCGTTCTTCACCGCCTGCGCCACCACCTCGGCGGGCGCCGGGTGACGCAGTAAGCGGCGCAGCCTCCAGCGGTTGCACCAGGACAGCCCGGCCGCGCGGATCTGCGCTCGAACGATGCGGCGTACCTCGCCACTGGCGGGGCGCTCGGCCAGGTTGAGCCCGATCAGGCCCTCCATGAGCATGCGCCGTTCCTCGTCCTGGTGATCGAGCACCCGCCGCACCGCCCGGGGATCCACTCCGCCCCGCTCGAAGTAGGCCACGGCCAGCCTGCCCAACGTCTTGGCGTCGATGTAGTTGAAGCCGTTGTGCACTGGCAGCCCGATGAGCGGGTTGCCGGCCAGATAGGCCCGCCGCTCCACGTGCCGGCCCACCCGCCGCGCCAGAGCGAGCAAAAAGGCCGGGGCCGGACCATCCTCGGGGAGCTCGCCGATGCGGCGGTGGATGGTCCGGGCCAGGCGCAGCTTGCGCCCCAGCAGGGCGAAGCACACCATAAGCTCCGCCACGCGCACCCATCCGCGCGAGCAATGGGACACGGTGCAGCCCACCTCCATGGCCAGGTCCGCCTCGACACGCAGGATGGCGAAGAACACTGCTCGTCGGCGCGCCAGATCCGAGCGGACGCCCTGCGTCACCTCCTCTTCCGAGACCAGTGGCGTGCCATACACCACGCCGGCCTGGCGCAGGCGGAACTCGACCCAGCGGCGCACCAGCTCCTTGATGTCATAGTCGGGGTGATCGCGGCGGAAGTTCTCCAGGCGGGCCTCGGCCTCCAGGTCGGAGAACTTGGCCACCTCGTCCGCGAGCAGGGAAAAGAAAAAATCGCTCCCCATGCGCCTTTCCTATCCCGGACGCGCCCCGATGGCAAACCTCGCGTGCTGCGGATTTGACGGGCCCCGGGGTGCATGGCTAGCCTGCCATCGCATGGAACTTAGCCGCCCCGACCGCCTCCGTCGCCGCCTGCTGGCCTGGTTCCGCGTTGCGCGCCGCGATCTCCCCTGGCGGCGCAGGCACGACGCCTACTCCATCTGGGTCTCGGAGGTGATGCTACAGCAGACGCGGGTAGAGACCGTCATTCCGTATTACCGGCGCTTCCTGGCGATCTACCCCTCGCTGCGGCAGCTCGCCGACGCCGATCTCTCACGGGTTCTCAAGGCCTGGGAGGGGCTGGGATACTACGCCCGAGCCCGCAACCTGCACCGGGCCGCGCGGCAGGTGATCGACCAGCGCGCCGGACGCATCCCGCGTCGGTACTCGGATTTCGTCAGGCTGCCGGGCGCCGGTGAGTACCTGGCGGCGGCGGTCACCAGCATCGCCTTCGGCGAGCCTCGCGCGGCGGTGGACGGCAACGCGCGCCGGGTGCTGGCCCGGCTGCTGGCCCTGGAAGGAGCGGTGGAGCGGGCGCCACTGGCCAACACGCTCCGAGCGCAGGCCCAGCGCCTGCTCGACCCGCGCCGCCCCGGCGACTCGAACCAGGCGCTCATGGAGCTCGGGGCGCTGATCTGCACACCGCGCGCCCCCGCCTGCGCGGATTGCCCGCTGGCCGGGGCGTGCCAGGCGAAGCGCCGAGGGCTGCAAGAGAGCATCCCCCGCCGGCCGCCTCGACGGGCCCCGGAGGTACGGCATGCCGCCGCCGCCATCATCGAACGCCGCGGGCGGTGGCTGTTCGTGCGCCGGGAGGAGCGCGGCCTGCTCGGCGGGCTGTGGGAGCTGCCCGGCGGTTTCGCCGAATGGGGCGAGACCCCCGCCGCGGCCTGCCGGCGCCACCTGCGGGAACGACTGAACCTGCGCATCGAGACGGGGGCGCCGGCGGCCCGGGTGGTGCACGACTACACCCACTTTCGGTTGGTGCTGACGGTGTTCCGTTGCCGTGAGATCGGGGCGCGGGCGCGTCTTGCGAACGGGGCCGGGCGCCGCTGGGTTCGCCCTCGGGACATCGACTCGCTCGCCTGCCACCGCGCGGTCCACCGGGCCCTGGCGCAGGCGGGATGCCCGCCGGCCGGAGACAAGGGTTGAATCACGTCCCGGCCGCGTCCGTCTCTCGCCCGCGATTTTCATGAAGGAGATCTCGATGACCAAGATGGCAGGTGGATTCGTCCTGTTGTGCTGGGGGGCCTCGGCCCTCCTGGTGGCGGGCTGCCCCGCGGGCGACTGCGAACCCCACGCGGGCATCTTTTGCACCGACGAGGCCGATACCTACTGGGTGGACAGCTGCGGCCACCTGGAGGAACGGATCGAGCACTGCGCCTGCGGTTGCGCTCCCGCGCGCGATGGGTGTCTGGACTGCCCCTGCACCGAAGGGGATCTGACATGCAACGGCTCCTGGGTCCAACGCTGCCAGGACCAGTCCTGGACCCCGGTCCAGGACTGCGCCGCCCTCGGGCTCCCCTGCCAAAACGGCCAGTGCGGCGCCGGCCAATGCACCGACGGGGACAAACGTTGTGTGGGGACCGTGGCGGAACTGTGCGTGGGGGGAAGCTGGCGCACCTCGGACTGCGCCACCACCGGAAAGATCTGCCGCGGCGGCGACTGTCTGGACCCCTGCAGCGCGGGCCAGAGCCGTTGCAGCGGAGATTGGATCGAGAGCTGCCAGGATGGCGTGTTTGCCGCTCAAACCGACTGCGCCGCGCTCGGCAAGACCTGCCAGGAGGCGCAGTGCCGCGACGGCTGCTCTACGGGCGCGCGGCGTTGCCGGCAGGCCGTGGTCCAGGAGTGCCGCTCGGGAAACTGGATCGATGTGACCGACTGCGGCTCGGCCGGCCTGAGCTGTATCGATGGCTCCTGCCGCGGCGGCGTCACCGGGGTGCTCCACGCGGGAACGGCCGACATCCAGTTCAACGAAGCCGCGGTCGGGCTGTCCCACAAGCGCGACGTGGACGCGGCCGAAGACGGTTGCCTGGTGCACATCGACCTGGCCCTCTCCCGCGGGGGCAGCTGCCAACTGGAGCTCTCGGCCGGCGAGCGTTACCGCTGGCAGGGCGGACTCGTATTGCTCGAGGCCCGCTTCACCGCGGACTCTTTCTGTCCTGACTTCCCGGACAGCGCCGAGGGGATCTACACCGGCACGCTGGGGCTCACCCTCGGGGAGATCGAGCCTGGCCTGCGCAAGGTTCCCGATCGCAACGCAGCCACCAGCCGGTTCGTGACCACCCTGACGGTACGCCTGCAAGGCGTCCTGACCCGCGCCGACGGCGCTCAACTGGCGATCGCCTCTTCCACTCTCACCGTCTGGGACGAGTTCGTGTCGTACGGCTCCACCTCGGTGTCCTGCCCATGCGAGCCCGACTGCAACGCGCGGGCCTGCGGCGACGATGCGTGCGGCGGGAGTTGCGGTGAGTGCCCTACCAACGAGATCTGCACACCCCTGTTCACCTGCGCCGAGTCCTTCTGCGGCGATGGCCGCATCACCGGGACCGAGCAATGCGACGGCGCCGACCTCGGCGGAGAAGGTTGCGCCGATCGCGGCTACGACGCCGGCGCGCTGGCCTGCGATCCGGCGACCTGTCTTGTCGATACTCGCGGTTGTTACCAGCGCCTGGTGCCGCAAGGCACGGAGACCCAGACCGACTTCGGCGCGGCCCTGGCGCTGGACGGCGACCTGCTGGCCGTGGGAGCGCCCCGGGCCGGAGCCACCGATCCCGGGGCGGCCTGGATCTTCACCCGGGACGCTGAGCGGCGTTGGAGCCTCACCACCCGGCTGGATCCAAACTACTCCAGCAACTACGATCGGTTCGGCGCGACCCTGGCGCTGAACGAGCGTCACCTGCTGGTGGGGATGCCAGGTCACGATGCGACCCTCTCTGGAACGCTGTACACGGACTGGGGGAGCTCCTTCTACTTCGACGGAAGTTCTGGAAGTTGGGCCCTCAGGAACGCCTACTACGACATCAGCCTGCAAAACTCATTCCTGCGGCAGGGCGCATCGGTGGCCTTGCGTGGAACCGACCTACTGGTGGGCGCGCCAAGCGCCGGGATGAGAGCGGGCCTGGTGCTGCGGATCGACCGAGCCGCTTCACAGCCTCTGCAACAGCCGCTGAAACCCGCGATCGGCTCGAGCAGCGACGAGTTCGGCGCCAGCCTGGCGTTCTGGGGAAGCGACGAAGCCGTGGTGGGCGCACCCGGATGGGGGAGCAAAGGCGCCGTCTTCGTATTCCGCAATTGGGTCGAAGCCACGCGCTTCGTACCGGAGGCAGAAGCCACCCGCTTCGGCATGACGCTGGCCACCTCGGGAGACACCCTGGTGGTCGGTTCGAACGGGGCCGCCTTCGTGTACCTGAAGGAGGACTTTGGCAACTACTCCCTCCAGGCCCGTCTGGTCGGCGACGACACGCAAGCCGCGGATGGTTTCGGCAAGAGCGTGGCCATCCATGGCGACGCCATCCTGGTGGGTGCGCCCCAGGCCAGCCCTGCCGGGATCACGAACCAGGGCGCCGCCTACCTGTTCATCCGAAACAGCGGGGTCTGGACGCAGGCCCGCCGCCTGGTATCCGAGAGCCCGCTCGCCAACGACAACTTCGGAGCGGCGGTAGCCCTCGACGATGCCCACCTGGTGATCGGAATTTCTCAGACCGCCGCCTCCGGCGCCGCCAGCGGCGTGGTGCGGGTGTACGAACGCTGACGGGGCAGGGAACCATCTATCCCATGGCCAGGCTCACCGCCCGCTTGCGCAGTTGGCCCGGCAGCCGCTCGAACCAGGAAATCCCCTGGTTGAGCGTGTTGCGTTGCGTCGCCACGGCCGTCGTGCTCTGCGACAGATCAAGGTGACAGCGGCTTGAACTCCGCCCGCCGGTTTCGCGCGAAGGCTTCCTCGCTCTGGTCTGGATCGGCCGGCCGCTCCTCGCCGTAGGAGATGACCTCCATCCGGTCCGGCGCAACGCCCAGTTTCACCAGATAGGCCTTGACCGACAGCGCCCGGCGCTCGCCCAGGGCCAGGTTGTACTCGGTGCTGCCGCGGTTGTCGCAGTGGCCCTCGATCTGCACCTTGGTGTCGGGCCGCCGCGCGAGGTAGTCGGCGTTCTGGGCCAGGGTGGCACGGGCCTCCTCGGTCAGGTCGGAGGCGTTGAACGGAAAGTACACCGTCCCCATGGCGGCCGGCCCCGCGGGTTCGGCGGGCGGAGGCACCTCGGCCGCGCGGGAGGCGGCCTGCGCTTCCGCGGCCTTGCGCCGCGCCTCGGCCTCCTCCTGCTCGCGTTTCTTCTGGCACTCGGCGTCGGCCTTGGCGGCCTGGTTGCGCGCGGCCAGCAGCGCGGTCTTGGCCTCCTCGTAGCGCTCCTCCTTGAGCAGCGCCTGGGCCCGGTCGTAGAGCTGCCGGGCCGCCGCGTAGGCCAGCGGAGCGCAGTCCTTCTTGGATTCCAGGTCGTTCATGTCCTTCTTCGCGGCGTCGATCTCCGGCTGGGGGATCTGCTTGGGACAGCCGGCGATGACGAGGCCGGCCAGCAGCGCACCCAGGACGAGCAACAGGCGGTTCATGGTTCCCCCTCAGCGCGGGTTGTCGAACCAGGGGCTGAAACGCGGCGTGGAGTACTCCCCCTTGCCGCGCGAGATCAGGCGTTGGTTGGTGCCGTCGGCGTTCATCAGGTACAGCTTGCTCTCCCCGCTGCGGGTGGAGGAGAACACCACGTGACTGCCGTCCGGGCTGAAGCAGGGCTGCTCGTTGTCCCCCTGATCCTGCGTCAGGCGCACGATCTCGCCCTTGTCGGGATTGACCTTGAAGATGTCGAACACCCGCCGCTCGTCGCGGGCGGTGAACAGGATCCAGTCGCCGCGGGGCGACCAGGAGGGCGTGGTGTTGTAGTTGCCTTGGAAGGTGAGGCGGCGCACCCCGCCGCCGTCGGCGTTCATCACGTAGATCTGCGGCGAGCCGGCCCGATCGCTCACGAAGGCGATGCGTTTGCCGTCCGGCGACCACGACGGCGTGGTGTCTGCACCCCAGTCACGGGTGAGACGGCGCTTGCCCGAGCCGTCGGGATTCATGAGGTAGATCTCCGAGTTCTCGTCCCGGCTCAGCGTCGCCGCCACCAGCTTGCCATCGGGAGAAGGAGCCGCCCCGGTATTCAGGCCGGTTTCTCGGGAGATGGAGGTGATCTTGCCCGAGGCCAGCTCGAGCAGGTAGAGGTGGGGGCCGCCGTGCAGGTACGAGGAGTAGTAGATGCCGCTGCCGTCATACGACCAGGAGGGCAGCAGGTTGATGGCGCCGTTCTGCACCACGCACCGCTCGTTGGCGCCGTCGAAGTCCATCAGGCAGATGGACTTGGCCTCGTTGCCGGTGCGCTTGGCGAACACGATTTGCGTGAAGAAAATGCCGCGGGTGCCGGTGTAATACTCCACGATGGCGTCGGCCAGGGCGTGCACCATGTGGCGCAGCTTCTTCTCCGGGCCCGACAGCGTCATGGGTTTCTTGGGCACCAGATCTTGCCCGGAGGCCACGTCGAAGAGGTGGCCCTCCAGCTTCACGTCCTCGCCCACCTTGGCGATGCCCACCTTGACCAGCCCGGCCGCACCCACGTTGCTCCAGTCGGCGAAGTTGATGGAGGCCCCGGACAGCCCCTCCTTGCGCGGATCGGCGATGTAGGACCGTGGGTCCAGGATCTTGAACATCCCGGCGATCTCCAGATCGTTTCGCAGCACCTCGGTGCACAGGGCGGCCTGGGGGCCGCTGTTCTGGCCGGTGAGATCCTTGCAGTCCGGCACGGCCAACGGGTAGGGGCGGAATCCGGGCTCGTCGATGTTGATGTAGTCGCGCGCCGCCACGGGCCAGGCAAACAGCAGGAGCAACCAACACGGCAGCAATCTTCTCATCATCGAACTCCTCTCGGGCTCGCACGGCCCGCTCGACTCGGCAGGAATACCACAACCGGCGAGCGGCGCGCAAAATTTCCATGCCGCCTTCGTCCAGCGGAGAGGCTGGCGCACCAGGAAAAATTCTCTTGATGGTGGAGGAAAACCGGTGTACCGTTCTCCGCTTGAGCGACGAGGACAGGCCGAGCCGAACCATGAGCGACAAGAAGCCAATCCAGGCCGATATCTCCACCAACGCCGTGGAGGAAGCCCTGCGCGCGGTCGAAAAAACGCGCCCGGCTCCGTCCAAGCCCACCGTCCCGGAGACCGGCGGGGTGGAGATCCAGGTGGAGGGTGCCGCGTCCGAGGAGGAGCGGGGGCCCTCTCGCGAGGAGCTTCACCAGACCATCGAGAAACTGCGGGAGGAGGCCAAGGCCGCGCGCGAACGCATGCTGCGAATCGCCGCCGATGCCGACAACACTCGCAAGCGCGCCCTGCGGGAGCGCGACGAGGGGATCCGCTACGGCAACGAGGAGCTGCTGCGCGAGCTCCTGCCGGTGGCCGACAACCTGGAACGCAGTCTCTCCGCCATCTCCAACGACGGCGCCAACCAGAACGCAACCGCCGTCCGCAAAGGGGTGGAGATGATCTACGATCAGCTCCAGGCCCTGCTGAAGAAGTTCCAGGTGGAAGGGTTCTCGGCGCTAGGCCAGCCGTTCGATCCCAATTTGCACGAGGCGATCTCGCGGGTGGAGTGCGCCGACCGGGCCCCGGGAACGGTGCTCAGCGAGATCCACCGCGGCTACCGCTACCGCGATCGGCTGCTGCGCCCGGCCCTGGTGACGGTGGCCTGCGCCCCCGCCGCCGCCGGTGCCGGTGCCGCCGATCCGCCCGCGGCGAAAGTTCCGGAGGCAAGTGAGCCCAAGGCACCCTAGAAAACCTTGAACGAGACAGACATGAACTCAGGGGAGTGAACACACCATGCCGGGAAAGATCATCGGAATCGATCTGGGCACCACCAACTCCTGCGTGGCCATCATGGAACGCGGCGAGCCGGTGGTCCTGCCCAACTCGGAGGGCTCGCGCACCACGCCCTCCATCGTGGGGTTCACCGAGAGCGGCGAGCGCCTGGTGGGGCAGATCGCCAAACGCCAGGCGGTCACAAACCCGGAGAACACCATCTTCGCGGTGAAACGCCTGATCGGCCGCAAGTTCTCCTCCGAGGAGGTCAAGAAGGCCGCCCCCATCCTGCCCTACAAGATCGTCAACTCCAAGAACGGCGACGCCTGGGTGCAGGTGCGCGGCAAGGACTACAGCCCGGCCGAGATCTCGGCCATGGTGCTGATGAAGATGAAGCAGACCGCCGAGGACTACCTGGGCGAGGAGGTCAAGGACGCCATCATCACCTGCCCGGCCTACTTCGACGACAGCCAGCGCCAGGCCACCAAGGACGCGGGCAAGATCGCCGGGCTCAACGTGCTGCGCATCATCAACGAGCCCACCGCCGCCGCGTTGGCCTTCGGCTTGGAGAAGAAGTCCAAGTCCCTCAAGGTGGCCGTCTTCGACCTCGGCGGCGGCACCTTCGATATCTCCATCCTGGAACTGGCCGAGGGCGTGTTCCGGGTGCTGGCCACCAACGGCGACACCTTCCTGGGCGGCGAGGACTTCGACCTGCGCATCGTGGACCACCTGGTCAAGCACTTCCTCACGGAGACCGGCATCGACCTGCGCAACGACCGCATGGCCATGCAACGGCTCAAGGAGGCCGCCGAGAAGGCCAAGCAGGAGCTATCCTCCTCGAACGAGACCGACATCACCCTGCCCTTCATCACCGCCGACGACTCGGGCCCCAAGCACCTCAACCTGGGCCTTTCCCGCAAGGCGCTGGAGGAGCTGGTGCCCGACCTCATCCAGCGGCTCGAGGGCCCCTGCCACATGGCGCTCAAGGACGCCGGCATCAGCGCCAAGGACTTGGACGAGATCATCATGGTCGGCGGCATGACCCGCATGCCCAAGGTGCAGGAGAAGGCCAAGCAGATCTTCGGCAAGGACCCCAACAAGCAGGTCAACCCCGACGAGGTGGTGGCGGTCGGCGCCGCCATCCAGGGCGGGGTGCTCAAGGGCGACGTGGAGGACGTGCTGCTCCTCGACGTCACGCCGCTGTCGCTCGGCGTGGAAACCGCCGGCGGGGTGTTCACCAAGATCATCGAGAAGAACACCACCATCCCCACCCGCAAGAGCCAGGTGTTCTCCACCGCCCGCGACAACCAGGACATGGTCAGCGTGCACGTGTGCCAGGGCGAGCGTGAGATGGCCGAGGACAACAAGACCCTGGGGCGTTTCGAGCTGGTGGGCATCCCGCCCGCCCCCCGCGGCGTGCCCCAGATCGAGGTCACCTTCGACATCGACGCCAACGGCATCGTGCACGTGTCGGCCAAGGACCTCGGCACCGGCAAGGAGCAATCCATCCGGGTGGTGGCCAGCTCCGGGCTCTCCCAGGAGCAGATCGCCAAGATGCAAAAGGAGGCCGACGAGTTCAAGGCCGACGACCGCAAGAAGAAGGAGTTCGCCGAGCTCCTGGTCAACGCCGACGGGCTGATCTACTCCACCGAGCGCTCCCTCGAGGAGTTCCCCGACCTGCTGTCCCCCGAAGACGTCCAGGAGATCCGGGAGCACCTGGCCACCTGCAAGGACATCGTGGAGCGGGCCACCCGCGCGGACTTCGACAAGCTGAAGGAAGCCGTGTCTCGCCTGGAGACCGCCGCTCACCGCATCGCCGACGCCATGTACAAGCAGTCCGGCTAGCCCATTCACCGCGTGAAGAGCGACCCGTACCGGCTCCTGGGGGTTGCCCCCTCGGCCTCCCTCGAGGAGATCAAGCGCGCCTACCGCCACAAGGTGCAGCGGTTGCACCCCGATCGCAACCCGGACCCGGCCGCCCACGAGCGGTTCATCGCGGTCAGCGAGGCCTACCGCGCCCTGTGCGACGCCAGGCGCGCCGAGACCGCGAGCGACCCGGAAGAAGCACCTGGCTCGGACGATCCCGCTCCGGGACGAGACCTCCTGCTACCGGTGTCGATCTCCCTCCGGGAAGTCGCCCTGGGGGGACGGGTGCGGCTCCAGTATTCACGCCTCGGCGTTTGCCCCGGCTGCCGCGGGACAGGGCGCGGCACGCGAGGCGGCTGCGCCTTGTGCCGCGGTGCGAGCGTGGTGCGCGATCAGACGACGCTGGAGGTGCGCATCCCCCCGGGCGTCGAAGATGACAGCCGCATCCGCATCGACGGCGCCGGAGACGCCGGCGCCCACGGCGGCCCGGCCGGGAACCTGCTCCTCTCCGTGCGCGTCTCGCCCCATCCGTTGCTGCGTCGGGACGGCGGTCGCCTCCTCCTCGATCTCCCGCTGCCCGCTCCCCTGGCCGCCCTGGGCGGGCGGGTCCGCGTCCCCACGCCGACGGGGAGTGCCGAACTCACCATCCCCCCCGGGACCCAGGATGGCGAGGTGCTGCGCCTGGCCGGCCAGGGGCTGCCCCGGCTCAACGGCCGGCGCCGCGCCGAGCTTCAAGTGCGGGTGCGGCTGGAGACGCCGGTCCGGCTGAACGCCGAGGCCCGCGCGCTGCTGGCCCAGTTCTCCCAAGCGGCCGGTGAGCGGGCCTTTCCCCGCTATCTACGCTACCGCGAGATGCTGCAACGCACGCCGGAAAACCAGCGCAGCTGAAGCGAGCTTGCTGCGCGAACCATTGCCGACAAGAATGTCAGAAGCCTCCGCTGGAGTCGGGGGCCTCGGCCGGCTGCATGTCCGAGAGCAGCTTCTTGCACTTCTCGTAGGCCCGGGCGGTGGGCGGCACGATCTGCAACACGGTGCGGCACAGGCCCTGGGCGCGCTCGGCGTCCGAGGACTTCACCACGTAGGCCGTCTCGAACATGCGGTTGGCCTCGGTCTCGAGCGCCTTCAAACGCTCGCGGGCCATGTCCAGGTCCGGTTTGTAGGAGAGAGCCTTGTTGAAGCAGCGGTAGGCCTCGGGCAGGTTCTTGCCGTTGTAGGCATCGGTCCCTTTGAGGAAGAACACCTTGCCCAGGCGAGCCTTGAGCTCGGCGGTGAACTTCCCTTGCCCACCCCCCAAACGCCGATCGAGCTCCTGGGCGTCCACCAGGGCCAGGGTGATCTCTTCCACCTGGCCGCCCTGCCCAGCCACCTTGGCGGTCTTCTGGTAGAGCTCGTCGAAACGCCGCAAGCTGTCCTGCGCGGCCGGCTCCGCCCCGGCCCGGGCCCGATCGAGGTTCCCCTCGCGGTACGCGGCCAGGGCGTCCCCGGAAAGCAGCAGCCCGCTGCCGGTCTTCGGTTTGGGCCTGGGCGGTTTTCTCTTCTTTCTCAGCTCTTCCCGCCGGCGCTCGCGCTCGGCGCGCCGCTCCTCCTCGCGCAGGGCACGTTCGGCCTGCTTCTTGAGATCGCGCGCGACACTATCGACGGGATCGCGAGCCAGGATGCTTTCCGCCAAGGCGACCACCTCGGAATACCGCCGCTCCTGCAACGCCTTGCGCAGTTCGCCGAGCTGGTGCTCGCGGGCGGCCTGCTCGATCTTCTGGCGAAGCTCCGGCACCAGGTGGGCCTGCAGGCTCTCGGCCGGCACCTTGCCGAGCTCGCCGAGCGCGGCGGAAAAGTCGTTCCGCTCGAGCTGCTCTCGCGCCGCCTGGAGGGCGGCGACGGCAGCAGCCTCGCGCTCCACCGTCTCCCCGTACTCCTTCACCCGCGGGTCCTCCGGCCACTCCTGGACCAGGGTGCGCACCGGCTCCAGCGCTTCCTTCCAGCGCTCCTCGCGGGTGAGATGCTTGAGCCGTTCGAGCACCGCGTCCCGCTCGGCGGCGCGACTCGCTTCCTCCGCCCGGGCCAGCTCCTGCGGCGAGGGCGGCGGCGGCGGGCGGGGGCGGAGCTGCACCTTGACGATGCCGAGCACCCCGATCAACGCCACCACCACGCAGGCGAGGTACAGAAAGCGCCGCCGCGAGCGCACGGGACGCAGGACCCGTCCCTCGCCGGTGGGTTCCGGCGTCTCACCCTCCGGCCGGCGGCCGACGTCCGGCGCCACGAACACCACCGTGCTGGAACCCAGGCTGATGATGTCGCCGTCGAAGAGGCGAGCACGCTGGATGCGCTCCGTGTTCAAGAACGTCCCGTTCCCCGAGCCCAGGTCAACCACCACCCAACCCTCGTCGGCAAGCTCCACCCGGGCGTGGCGGCGGGAAACCCCGGGATCCGGCAACACCACGTCGCACTCCGCGGCCCGACCCATCACGCAATCGTCGTCATCCAGCTCCCGCTCGAAGCTCTGACCGCCGACTTCCACCGAGAGCACCGGCCGGCGCACGCTGTCCTTGAGGATGACGGTGTGGGGCACCACCGGCGCTGGGGGGGGAGCTTCTTCCGGTTCCGGCTCCGCTTCCGGCTCGGGCGCGGAGTGGGCCCTGGGGCGGGAGGGACGCGGCGCCGGAGGTTGAAAAGCCACCTCCTCCGAGGTCTCTTCGCCCTCGACCAGCGGCCCCTCGCCGTCCTCCGGTGGCAAGCGGGGCGGGTCGTGCTCCACGATGGTCCCGCTGGTCTCGTTCGGGATCTCCTCGTCTTCCGGGCCCGTCTGCACCGCGGGGATCCCCTCCAACGGCGTCTTACGGGCCGCCGCCTCCGTCACGGCGAGCGGGACGTGCTCCTCGATCGTCGTCTGTCCTTCGGTCTCCTCGTCCTCGACCTCCTCTGGCCCGGTGTCGATTGGAGCCCCGGCTCCAGGACGACGGGAGAGCTCGGGGCGGGTGGTCTTCTTCTCCCGCTCCATATCAGGCCCGCTCCAATTCACCACGGCCAGCTCTTCGTCGGCCACCTTGGGCGTATCCTCGAACTGCGCCTCCCGCGCGGCCGCGATGAGCTCCGCTGCCTTCTGTGGTTCGATCTCCAGGGTGGAGTCGATCCCTACGGGCGGTTCCGCCGCCGGCGCATCCCGCAGGCCACGCTGCACCATTTTCTCGACCAGGGCGGAGGCGTCCACCGTCGGGCGCTCCTCGTCCTCCTCGTCCGGGGGGGTGGCAATGGCCTGCTGCAAGACCTTGTCGCGCGACAGCGGCTCCTCGTCGGGAAGATCCGACACTTCCTGAGCCTCGGAGAGCGTCGAGCGGGGTGTATCCTCGGAAAACTCCGCCGGGCGAGGGATCTCCTTTTCGGAGAGGATTTCGCGGATCTGGTTGGCGTCGAGGGTGTGGGTCTCGGGCTCGTGCTCCTCATCCTCCTCATCCAACCGGGGGTCTTCTCCGGCCGTGGACGATGGCACGTCTTGCAGGCCCGAGTCGCTCGGGGGTTGGCGTTTTTCGCTACCCATCGAAGGCCGCACTCCCATCACCCGACCGGCGGGGCGCTCGCAAGTTGATATCGCGCGGGCGGGGGGTTCTCCAGGTGCCAAGTTTTACACGGGCGAGACAGAGGGTCAAATTCCCGCCATGGACTTTTCCGTCCTTGCGGCGGGCGGTTCTTCGGGTGTAACCAAGACCATCATGTCGCTCCAGAACGTGACGGGTTTCGCCGGATGCTTGCTGTGGCTGGTTTTTTCGAGTTCGGCGTGCCGTGAGGGCCCGCCGGTCGACCCCGTCGACCGAGATGCCGCCCCGCCCCCCGTGGAGCTCGAACCACAGGCGCGGCCGTTGCTCTCGGCGGCCCTCGCCGAGGAGCTGGTGCGCCTCTCCCTCGACTGCGTGGACCGCGAATACCCCAACAAGCCCGGCCACGTGCTGGAAACGCCGGCCCAGGTCCGGCCTCACCGGGAAGACACGCCCACCTTCTTCGGCTGTTTCGACTGGCACTCGGCGGTCCACGGCCACTGGGCCATGGTGCGCGTGCTCCGGCTCTTTCCCGACATCCCGTGCAGCGCGGAGATCGTGGCCCGGCTGGACCGACACCTGCGTCCCGACCTGATCGAACGCGAGCGGAGCTTCTTCGAGCAGCCGCGCGCGCGGACCTTCGAGCGGCCCTACGGTATGGGCTGGCTGCTGCGGCTGCGCGCCGAGCTGGAGACGCTCTCCCACCCCAGGGCCGCGGACTGGCGGCGCGCGCTCGACCCGCTGGCCCGAGCCATCTCCCGCAGACTGGCCGACTACCTGACGCGCCTGAGCGTGCCGGTGCGCGACGGGACGCACCAGAACACGGCCTTTTCGCTGATCCACGCCCTGGACTACGCCTGCGTCTGCGACGATCCCGCCCTGGCGGATGTGGTCCGGCGTCGCGCCCGAGACTTCTACCTCCAGGACCGCGCCTGCCCGACCGCCTTCGAACCCTCGGGCGAGGACTTCATCTCACCGTGCCTCGCGGAGGCGGATCTGATGCGGCGGATCCTGACCACGAAGGAGTATCTCTCCTGGCTGGAAGCCTTCCTGCCGCCGCCGCAAGACGAACGCTTCCGGCCGCTTCGCGCCCCGGTCGAGGTGCGCGATCCCCAGGATCCGCGCATCGGCCACCTGATCGGTCTCTCGTTCCAGCGCGCCGCCTCGTTCGCTGGCATCGCTGCGGCCCTGCCGCCGGGACATCCCTGGCGGGCCGTCTACACCACCCTCGCCGCCCGTCACCGCACCGAGGCGTTGACGCAGATGTTCGACGCCGGCTACGGCGGCGAGCACTGGCTGGCCAGCTTCGCCCTGCTGGCCCTCTCTCCCGACGAGACGATGCCGTGTCCTCAACGCCAACCTTGAGACGAACCGGGTCTTCCCGATCGGCTTCGCGTCTGCCAAGCCTGACCCGCCAGCCGGCCGGGGCGAGCGAGGCCGGCTAGATCTCGATGTCCGAGGCCCGTGCCTCGCCGGACGAGCCCGCCGGCGAGGTGGCCGTCGACAGGCGAACCGTGAAGGTGGAGCCGACCCCTGGCTGGCTCTCGACCTGCACCGCACCACCGTACAGGTGGGCCAGGCGCTTCACGATGGACAGGCCCAGGCCCGAGCCCAGGATGTTGCGGGTGTGCTCGTTCTTGATCCGGGAGAACTCCAGAAACAAGCGTCCGGTGTCCTCCGGCGCGATGCCGATGCCGCTGTCCGCCACTTGCAAGACGGCCTGCCCCGCCTCGGCGCGGCAGCGTACCTCGACCGTCCCGCCGGCCTTGTTGTACTTCACCGCGTTGGAAACCAGGTTGTTGAGGATGATCTCGATCTCGCCGGGGTCCGCCTGGAGAACCACCGGCGCCTCGGCCACCAACGAGATCGACACCCCCTTGTCCCGCGCCGCCGGCTGCGCCGTCTCGATGGCGCGTCGAGCGACCTCGACGGCGTCCACCGGCTTCAGCGTACGCTGCTTCTGTCCCGACTCGATGCGGGTAAGATCGAGAAGATCGAAGATGAGCTTGCTCATGCCCTCCAGGCGAACCAACGAGCGCTCCACCATGCGCCGGGTGCTCTCGGGATCGGATGCCAACTTTTCGTCCTGCAGGATGCGCAGATACCCCTCCACCGCCGCCAGCGGGGCCTTCAGCTCGTGCGCCAGCACCGAGAGGAACTGGAAGCGGATCTTCTTGCGCTCCTCGGCCAGGTTGCGCGCCTGACGCTGCAGGATGTGGTGGCGCACCGCCTTGCGCACCACCGTTTTCATCTCCTCCGGCGTGAAGGGCTTGGCCAGGAAGTCGTAGGCCCCGAGCTTGGTGGCCTGGACCGCCGTCTCCAGCGAGGCGTAGGCGGTGATCATCACCACCAGGATGTCGAGCCGCTTTTCCAGGATGCGGTTGAGCACGTCGATGCCGGTGATGCCGCCGAGCTTGTAGTCCAGGAGCATGAGCTCGGGCGGGGCGGCAGCGATCTTGGCCAGCGCGTCCTCACCCGATTCGCTCAGCTCGACCCGGAAGGACACCTCGGCATCCGCCTCCTCCACCCGGCACACGAAGTTGCGCAACGCCCTCTCCACCGCCAGGCGCATGCCCTCCTCGTCGTCCACCACCAGGATTCGCAACGCTTCCTTGGCCATGCACTCTCGCCTCTACCCCGCCTTGAGTTTCCGGGGCAGCGACACCCGGAAGACCGTGCCGGTTGGCCCCGTCGCCGGATCGCAGTTGGAGCTGAGCGAGATGTCTCCCCGGTGCATCTTGACGATCCCGTACACCACCGCCAGACCCAGGCCGGTGCCTTTGCCCATCTGCTTGGTGGTGAAGAACGGCTCGAAGATCTTTTTGAAGTTCTCCCGGGGGATGCCAATCCCGGTGTCCTCCACCTCCAACACCACCCAGTTCTCGTCCGCGCGGGTGCGGACCGTGAGCGTCCCCCCCTGGGGCATGGCGTCGTAGGCGTTGGTGACCAGGTTCGTCAGAATCTGGACCACCTGGTCGCGGTCGATCTCCGCCGTGGTGTCCGGGGAGTCCTGCTGCACCACGACCTGCACGCCCTGGGGGGGCGGCAGCGCCTGCATGGAGCGGGCCACCAGCGCTCCCAGCTCCGTGGCCTCGTGCGTCACCTTGTTCTGCCGCGCGAAGTCGAGCAAGCCCGAGACGATCTTCTTGCAGCGCGAGGCCTGCTCCGCGATCATCTCCAGGTCTTTTCGCACCGGTGAGTCGGGCGGGCATTCCTCCAGCAGAAGGTGGGCGTACATGAGCACGATGCCCAGCGGGTTGTTCACCTCGTGGGCCACGCCCGCGGCCAGCTGCCCCATGGAGGCCAGGCGCTCGGAGTGCATCAACGACTCCTGGGTCGAAGCCAGCTGCTGGTTGGAGAGGGACAGCTCGCTGACGGTGGTCTTGAGCTCCTCGACGATGAAGGGCAGGCACATCTCGCTCTCGGCCAGTCCGTGGTAGATGGCGATGGCGTGCTCGCGGCAGGTGAGGTAGCCGCAGCTGCCGCAGTTCAGCTCGTCGGCCTTGGACTTCTTCCCCATGCGCGCCAGGATGCGGGCGACTTCTTCCTCGGGCGGGGCCTGGATGCGCCGATCGCGCGGAGCGAAGCCGCGGGACAGGTTCAGGTTGGCGAGCCGGTTGGTGGTGCGCTGCCAGGTCTCCTCGTCGAAGCTGCCCATGCGAAACCGCACGTAGCGCGACACCTGCGAGCGCCGCTTGAACAACGTGTCCTTGCTGGTAAGGGCCGGACCGGCGATGCAGCCGTGGCAGGCCAGCATCTCGACCAGGTTGGCCTCCAGCGCGCCCACGGCCAGCTCACCCACCGCGCAGGTGAAGTTGGTCTTGCCCTCGGTGGCCACCACCTCTCCGGTCATCAGATCCTCGGCGATGTTGGCGGCCTGCAGCATCCCGCCGGTGATGGGGAACAGCGCCCCCTGCCCGGGATGCGGCGGATCGAAGTCGCTGGGCTCGACAGTTTCGGGCGTGACCCCCCGAGCGGCAAACATCTGGCGCAGCTCCTCGAAGGTGATGGCCACGTCGACGTTGCCCGGCACCCGGCTGTCCGAGGCCTCCACCTTCTTGGCGATGCAGGGCCCGATGAACACGACCTTCAGATCGGCCCCCTCCAGGGCGCGCAGGGCCCGGGCCATGGCCACCATGGGGGACACGATGGGCGCGAGCCGCGGGGTGAGCTCCGGCTGGTATCGCTCCACGAACCCCACCACCGCCGGGCAGGTGGTGGCCACGTACTGCGCGCCCTTCTTGCGTCCGGCCATGAGCTGACGGTAGCGCTCGGCGACCAGATCTGCGCCGAAGGCCACCTCGCACACGAGCGAAAACCCCAGGGCGCGGACCATCCCCACCAACACCCGGAAGTCCACCTCGTGGAGGAACTCCACCGGGAAGCTCGGCGCCAGGATGGCGGCTGCCCGCTGGCCACTGCGCAGGATCTCCTCGACGGGTTCCAGGGTCGAGATGACCTCCTTGGCCCGTTGGGAGCACACGCGGTAGCAGCTGCCGCAGCCGATGCAGCGCTCGGGGATGACCTCGGCCTGGCTCTTGGACATGCGGATGGCCTTGGCCGGGCACTTGAGCACGCAGGTGAAGCACAATCGGCAGCGGTTCTTGATGGTCTTGACGAAGCAGGTTTCGTCCATGGGTTCCTCCCCGGCGCTCGCACCGGGGGACGGGGCCACCTACCGCTCAACGGTCCAGCAGGCGATGCACCTCGGCGCGCAGTTGCTCCGGCCGCACCGGCTTGTTGAGGAAGGTGTCCGCCTTGATCCAGGAGCGCACCTCGGGCGACGGCGAGGAGAAGTTCAGCCCGGTGGCCGCGGCGACGGCGGTCAGGATGATCACCGGGGTCTCGGGGTACAGGCGCTTGACGTGGTGGCACAGCACGAACCCCGAGTCCTTGTTCTCCATCATCAGGTCGAAGATGGCCAGGTCCGGGATGGCGGTGAGCAGCGCCTCCTCCGCCTCCTCCTGGCTGTGCGCGCCCAACACCTGGTAGCCCTCGCCCTTCAGGAGCAGCGACACCTGCTCCAGGATGTCGGGGTCGTCGTCCGCGATCAGGATCTTCTTCTGGTTCATGGCCGTATCCTTATAGCAGAACGTTGCGTTCGTGGTAATGGGTGTGCAGCAGGTGGTGGCTGCGCTCGCCCAACGGTTTGCCCAGGAATTCGGCGTACAGGCGCTGCACCATCTTGTTCTTGTGGCTGACCCGCAGCGTCTCGTCACGGTCGATCTGGTAAAGGGCGTTCATGCGGGCCCGGACCGCCTCCATGTCGGTGCCCAGAGGCTGGCCGCCGCCGTTGATGCAACCGCCGGGGCAGGTCATGACCTCGATGAAGGCCAGATCCTTGCGGCCGGCGCGGACCTCGTCGAGCAGCTTGCGGGCGTTCCCCAGCGAGCTGGCGACCGCCGCGCACAGCTCGAGATCGCCGATCTTGACCCGCGCCTCCTTGATGCCCTTGAGGCCGCGCACCTCCTGGATCTTGAGCTCTGAAAGCTCAGAGCCGGTAATGAGGAAGTAGGCGGAACGGATGGCGGCCTCCATCACGCCGCCGCTGGCGCCGAACAGCTTGCCGGCGCTGGAGCGCTCGCCGAACGGGGTGTCCGCGCCCTCGGGTTCCAGGGCCGCCGGGTCCACTCCGCACAGGCGGAACAGGTCGGCCAGCTCCCGCGTGGTGAGCACGTAGTCCACGTCGGGAACCATGTTCTGGTTCATCTCCGGACGCTGCGCCTCGAACTTCTTGGCGGTGCAAGGCATGATGGAGACCGAGACGATGCTGCGCGGGTCCCGGCCCTCGCGCTCGGCGAAGAAGCTCTTCACCAGGGCGCCCATCATCTGCTGAGGGCTCTTGCAGGTGGACAGGTTGGGGATGAAGTCGGGGTAGAACTGCTCCACGAACTTGATCCAGCCCGGCGAGCAGGAGGTGAGCATGGGCAGCACCCCGCCCTGCTGGATGCGTTGCACCAGCTCGGAGCCTTCCTCCATGATGGTGAGGTCGGCGGTGAACGAGGTGTCGAACACCCGGTCGAAGCCGACGCGGCGCAGCGCCGCCACCATCTTGCCGTCGAAGTCCACCCCGGGCTTCATGCCGAACTCCTCGGCGATGGTCACCGACACCGCCGGGGCGTGCTGGCACACCACCATCTTGTCCGGATCGTTGAGGGCGGCCAGCACCTCGTCCACCGAGCGCTGCTCGTGCAGGGCGCCGGTGGGACACACGTTGACGCACTGCCCGCAGTTGATGCACGAGGAGACGTTGAGGCCCTTGTTCAGTGCGGTTCCGATGAAGGCGCGGCTGCCACGCTCGATGAAGTCGATGGCGGCCACGCCCTGGATCTCCTCGCACACGCGCACGCACTTGCCGCACAGGATGCACTTGTCGGGTTCGCGTGCGATGGCAGGGCCGGAGACGTCCCGCTCTCGATGCACCGCCTTGCCGCGGAACACGCGCTGGGTGACGCCGTGCTCGCGGGCCAGCCGCTGCAAGTCGCACTTTCCGTTGCGGATGCAGTACAGGCAGTCGTCCGGGTGGCTGGAGAGCAGGAGCTCGACGATGGTGCGGCGCGCCTGGATCACCTCCGGCGAGCGGGTGTTCACCTTCATGCCTTCGCTCACCGGGAACGAGCACGACGGCACCAAGCCCGGCGCGCCCTCCACCTCCACCACGCACATGCGGCAGGCGCCGGAGGGCAGCAGATCCTCCATGTAACACAGGGTAGGGATGGGGATCCCCGCCCGCCGGCAGGCGGTCAGGATGGTGTCGCCCTTGCGCGCCTGGACCGCCTGGCCGTTGACCTGGATATTGACGTTGCTCATGGTCGAAGACCTCTCTTTTCGCTCTCAGGCCGGCTGGGTGAAGTCGATGTCGCAGCGCAGGCAGCGGCGCGCCTCGCACAGCGCGTCCCGCTCTTGCACCGCCAGCTCGACCTCGCGGAAGTTGCCCTTGCGGGACTTCGCCGGCAAGTGGATGGCCGACAGCCGGGCCGCCGCCTCGCCTTCCTCCTCGGCGGAGGCCAGCGGCTCGATGTACACGCTGGGCAGGCGCACCCGCGGGATGACCTTGAGCTGCTTGCCGCTCAAGTAACGGTGGATCATCTCGGCGGCGTTCTTGCCCGCAGCGATGGCCTGGATGACCGTGTTCGGGCCAGTCACCACGTCGCCGCCGGCGAAGACGCCCGGCTGCCCGGCGGAGCACGTCTCCTCGTTGATCACCAGGGTGCCGTTCTTGGAGACGGTGAGGCCCTGACAGACGCTGGTGTCTGGATCTTCGCTGATGGCCACGATCAGGGTATCCAGCGGCACCTCGTACTCGCTGCCCGGCACCGGCACCGGCCGCTGGCGCCCGCTCTTGTCGCGCTCGCCCAGCTTGTTCTTGACGAAGCGCACGCCGCTGAGCTTCCCAGCGCGGGACAACACCTGCACCGGCGCCACCAGCGTCAGGAGCTCGATGCCCTCCTCCAGCGCCGCCTCGATCTCCTCGGCGTGCGCCGGCATCTCGTCGCGGGTGCGGCGGTAGAAGATGGTCACGCTCTCGACGCCCTTCTGGCGCACCGCCACCCGCGCCGCGTCGATGGCGGAGTTGCCGCCGCCGATGACCCCTACCTTGCCGCGGGCCTTGGCCTCGCCGCGCAGGTTGAAGGCCTTCAAGAACTCGATCCCCGGCAGCACCCCCTCCGCCTCCTCTCCCGGGACGCCGAGCTTCTTGGAGCGGTGCGAGCCCAGCGAGAGGTAGATGGCGCGGAAGCCCTGCTGGCGCAGGCCTTCCAGATCGAAGTCGCGCCCCAGCACCGTGTTGCAGCGCAGCTCGATGTTCTCGTTGAGCAGGGCGTTGATCTCCTTCTGCAACACGTCGCGGGGCAGCCGGTATTCGGGGATGCCGCACACCAGCATGCCGCCGGGCTTGCACTCCTTCTCGAAGATCGTGACCCGGTACCCCTGGAGCGAGAGCTGGTGGGCGGCCGTCAGGCCCGCCGGCCCGGCGCCGATCACCGCCACCCGCGGCGCGTCCGGAGCGGCGCGCTTCACCACGAACTTGTAGGCCGAGGGGTCCACCCGGTCCACCGTGAAGCGTTTCAAGGTGCGGATGGCGATGGGGTCGCCGCCGGTGGTGCCGGCGCGGCAGCTCTTCTCGCAGGGATGGTTGCACACCCGGGCGCAGGCCGAGGGGAAGGGATTGGCCTGGCGGATGACCCGGTAGGCCTCCTCGTACTCGCCGCGCCCGATGTGGGCCACGTAGCGCCACACCTCGGTGCCCACCGGACAGCCGTTCTGGCAGGGGGCGCCGGTGAGCTCCTTGCAGCCCCCGGCCGGGCAGCGCCGCTCGTAGATGTGGGCCTCGTACTCGTCGCGGAACCAGCGCAGCGTGGACAGCACCGGGTTGGGCGCCGTCTTGCCCAGCCCGCACAGCGAGGTCTTGCGGATCACCTCGGCCAGCTCCTGGAGGTACATCACGCCCTGGAAGCGCTCCAGCGCGTCGTTGTCTTCCTCCTTGCGGCGCGGGCGGGTGATGGCCTGCAGGATCTCCAACATGCGCCGGGTGCCGACGCGGCAGGGGATGCACTTGCCGCAAGACTCCTTCTGGATGAACTCCATGAAGAACTTGGCCAGGTCCACCATGCAGGTGTTCTCGTCCATCACTACCAGGCCGCCCGAGCCCACGATGGCGCCCAGGGACTGGAGCGACTCGTAGTCGATGGAGACGTCCAGTTGGCTGGCGGGGATGCAGCCGCCGGAGGGCCCGCCCATCTGGGCGGCCTTGAACTTCTTGCCGCCGGCCACGCCGCCGCCGATGCCCTCCACGATCTCCCGCAGGGTGGTGCCGAAGGCCACCTCCACCAGGCCGATGTTGTTCACCGCTCCCACCAGCGAGAACACCTTGGTGCCCTTGGACTTCTCGCTGCCGATGCCGGCGAACCAGGCCGCGCCCTTGTTGATGATGTGCGGCACGTTGCACCAGGTCTCGACGTTGTTGATGTTCGAGGGCTTGCCGAACAGGCCCGACTGGGCGGGGAACGGCGGCCGCGGGCGGGGCATGCCGCGCTTGCCCTCGATGCTGTTCATGAGGGCCGTCTCCTCGCCACACACGAAGGCGCCCGCGCCGACCTTGACCGTCATGTCCAGGTTGAAGCCGGAGCCCAGGATGTCCTGGCCGAGCAGGCCGCAAGCCTTGGCCTGCGCGATGGCCTTGTGGAGCTGTTGGATGGCCAGCGGGTATTCGGCGCGGCAATAGATGTAGGCCTTGCTGGCGCCGATGGCATAGGCGCCGATGATCATGCCCTCGATCATCAGGTGGGGGTTGCCCTCGATCTCGGAGCGGTTCATGTAGGCGCCGGGATCGCCCTCGTCGGCGTTGCAGATGATGTACTTGGTGTCGCCCGGCTGCTGCCGGCACATCTCCCACTTGCGGCCCGTGGAGAAGCCGGCACCGCCGCGGCCGCGCAGCCCCGAGGCCTTGACCTCGGCGATCACCTCCTCGGGGGTGAGCCGGGTCAGGGTCTTGGCCAGGGCGGAATATCCGCCGATGCGAATGTAGTCGTCGATGGAGGTGGGATCCAGGTGGCCGTTCTCCGACAGGATGATGCGCATCTGCTTCTTGTAGAAGGGCACGTCCTGTTCGCGCAGGATGCGCTCGCCGCTGGCGGGATCTACGTACTGCAGGCGCTCCACCACGCCGTGCTCCACGCAGGTCACCCGCACCAGCTCGTCGGCGTCTTCGGCCTTCACCCGCACGTAGAAGATGTTCTCGGGACGGACCACCACGATGGGGCCGCGCTCGCAGAAGCCGTGGCAACCCGTGACCTTCACCTCGATCTTGTCCTGCAAGGCGTATTTCTTCACCGCCGCCTGGAGCGCCTCGACCAGCGAGACGGAGCCCTGGGCGTTGCAGCCCGTGCCGCCGCACACGCAGATGCGGACCTTGGAGGGATCGTGGGCGGCGATCAAACGCTCGCGGTAGGTGGTGAGCTGTTTTTCGTTTTCGAAGCGCATCATGACGCCATCTCCTTGGGCTGCTTTTCTTGCGCGGCCCGGCGGCACTCGTCGAGGACCTTGGCGATCTTGGCCTGGGTCACCTTGGGATAGAAGGTGCCGTTGACAGTGATGGTCGGCGACAGGGCGCAGGCCCCCAGGCACGCCACCACCTCCAGGCTGAACAGGCCGTCCCGGGTGGTCTGGCCGGGTTCGATGTGCAGCGCCTTGATGAGGGTCTCGAGCGTCTTGGCCGAGCCCTTCACATGGCAGGCCGTGCCGCGGCACACCATGATGTGGAACTTGCCGCGGGGGCTGAAGCGGAACATGTTGTAGAAGGTGGCCACCCCGTAGATCTTGCTGGCCGGGAGCTTCAGCCGGCGGCCGATCTCGGCGATGGCCTGCGGCGAGATGTAACCCTGGTCTTCCTGCACCTCTTGCAGGATGGGGATCAAGGCGTCCCTTCCCGCGCCGGGGTGCCCCTGGAGGATGGCGTCAATTCCTTTCATGTTCGTCGGTCCCTTTCTCCCTTGAGTGTTTCTGTTGGGCGGCGAAGTAGGCCACTTTCTCGAGCGACATGGTCACGTCGAGGTTCTCGACGAAGATCCCGGCCGGCAGGCGGAGCTTGGTCGGGGCGAAGTTCAGGATCCCCCGCACCCCACCAGCCACCAGTTCGTCGGCGACGTCCTGAGCGGCGGCCGCGGGCACCGTGATGATGCCGATGGAGACGCGCTGCTCGCGCAGGATCTCGGAGAGGCGCGCCATCGGATAGACCTTGCACCCGTGCAGGATGCGGTCGAACTTCTCCGGGTTCGTGTCGAAACCGGCGACGATTTCGAGGCGGGGCAGCCTGCCGGGGAAGAACGAGAGCAGCGCCCGGCCGAGGTTCCCGATGCCGACCAGCACCGCTCGCTGGCCCTCTTTCGACTCGATGAGATCGATGGTCTTCTTGAGAAGCTCTTCGATGTCGTAACCACGCTTGGGGCTCCCGGTAAAACCGATCTTCATGAGGTCGCGGCGCACCGAGGCGGAACTGGCATGGATGTGCTTGGCGATCTCGTGGGAGAAGACGAAGTGCTCTTTACGTGCCAGGCGCTCTTCGAGGAACCTTCGCATCAGGATGATCCTGGCTATGGTCGCATCTGAAAGCATAAAGCTTCTCGATTCTCTGTGAAAATATTCACGCTGTGAATTTCTTCACAGTATGTACAAAATAAATGTACATCAGTCAAGAGAAAAGTGATTGCCAAGTCGAAGAATTTCTCTTTAGAACAACTTATTGTTTTTATTTTATTTTTTTGCTTCCAGGACCTGTGCCTATTTTTCTTCCAAGAAAGTTTATCCTGGTTTCCAAGGTGGTTCTCAGGAATTCTGCAGTCTCGTGAAGACAGGCCTTGTTGGGATAGATCTCGTAAAGTGAACGGTAACGTTCGGGTGTCAGGTTCGGCATCACCACGTTCGCCCCGCGAAGAAGCCCGAGATCCCGGCCTTCCTCGTTCGCCAGCGTCGCCAGCGCGGTCGTGCTCGGAATGTTTGCGAACGGACAGACCAGACGCGTCAGGGACAGAACGCGGTACGTCATGTCGGCGTCGTTCGGGACTTGCTCGGAATCCGGCAGCAGGAAGTGCCCGGGTCGGTACCCCAGCGGAGTGTGCGGGTGCGGCAGGTACGGCCCCACCCCGATCATGTCGAGATCCAGCTTCCGAAAGGCGAGGATGTCGTCGGCAAGGCTCTGGTAGCTTTGACCGGGGATTCCGATCATCACCCCGCTGCCCACCTCGTACCCGAGCGCGCGCAGCGTGCCGAGCAAGGCGAAGCGATCGGGCCCCTCCGGGTCTGCCGCGGGATGGATGCGCCGGTAGAGCGCGGCGTCGGAGGTCTCGAAACGCAGCAGGTACCGGTCGGCCCCCGCCTCGCGCCAGCGCGCGAGGTCATCGCGGCTGCGCTCGCCCAGGCTCAAGGTGACGGCCAATCCCGTCCTGCGTTTGATCTCGGACACGAGCCCGGCGACGTAGGGCCCGGTGAGCTGCGGATCCTCTCCAGACTGGAGCACCAGCGTGCCGAAACCCGCCGCCCTCGCCTCCTCCGCGGCGGCCAGGATCTCGTCCTGCGTCATCCGGTAGCGTCGCAAGGCACGGTTGGGCGCGCGGATGCCGCAGTAGGCGCAGCGGCGCCGGCAGTGGTTGGAGATCTCGACGAGCCCCCGCAGGTGGACCTCGTCGCCGACGGTACGGCGGCGAACCGTGTCCGCGGCAATGAAGAGCCGCTCCAGCTCTGCCGGCTCGGTCGTGCGCAGCCAGGACAGGATGGCCTCGCGCTCGAGAGACGAAAAGCGATCGAGGCCGCGGTACAGGTCAGCCATCATGGCGGGTGCGGCCCGAAAGTTTTCGGAAGAGTTCGAGCGCCGCAGGGAACGGCGACAGCGCCCGCTCGAAGATCCCCAGGCTGTAGGCGATGGCCAGGCCATAGTTGGTGATCGGCACCCGGGCTCGCTTGCAGCGCTCGATGCGGCTCAGCACCTCCCGGCGGTTGAGCATGCAGGCGCCACAGTGGATCACCAGCCGGTAGCGGGACACGTCGTCGGGGAAGTCGCGGCCCTGCACGGTGGTGAAGTCGAGCGCCCCGCCCACGACCTGGGCAAGCCAGCGCGGGATCTTCACTCGCCCGATGTCGTCACCGATGGGGTGGTGGGTGCAGGCCTCCGCCACCAGCACCGGGTCGCCGGGCCGCAGCCGAGAAACGGCGAGGGTTCCCTCCACCTGGGTCAGCAGATCTCCACGGAACCGCGAGAACAATATGGAAAACGACGTCAGCGGCACCTCGGGCGGCGTGTCCGCGGCCACCTTCGAGAAGGCCTGCGAGTCGGTGACCACCAGCTTCGGCCGCCCGCACAGCATCGAGAGAGCGCCGCGTAGCTGTTGGTCCTTGACCACCAGCGCGCAGGCGTCGCCGTCCAGAAGATCGCGGATGGCCTGCACCTGCGGCAGTATGATCCGTCCCCGCGGCGCCTCCTTGTCGATGGGCACGACCAACACCGCGCACCCGTCGGGCCCGACCAGGTCCGAGAGGATCACCGGTTGCTCGATGAAGTCGGCCGGGGCGATGGCGAGCAGCCGCTCTCGCAGAGCGTCGATCCCCTCGCCGCGATCGGCCGCGGTCTCGACCCAGGGCACCTCTCGCTCCCGCAGCTGCAGCAGGACCGTCTCCGCCGGCCGGCCCCGGTCGCGCTTGTTGAAGGCCACCAGCGCCGGGACCTTGCGGGCCAGGAACTCCCCGAGCAGCCGCTCCTCGAACTCGCCGAACTCGCCCGCGGCGGCCACCAGCACCGCCAACTCGGTGCGCTCGATGGCAGCTCGGGACTTCTGGATGCGGGCCTCTCCCAGCGCCCCCACGTCGTCGAGGCCGGCGGTGTCGATGAACAGCACCGGCCCCAGCGGCAGGAGCTCCATGGGCTTCTCCACCGGGTCGGTGGTGGTGCCGGCCACCGGCGAGACGATGGACACCTGCTGGCGGGTGATGGCGTTGAGCAAGCTGGACTTGCCCACGTTCCGGCGCCCGAAGATCCCGATGTGCAACCGCATGCTCTTGGGGGCGCGCACCGCGACCTCCTGTTCAGCGGACGATGCCTGAAGATCTATACATAGACGTCCCGCTCGCCGGCGCGTACCCGCTCGAGCATCTTCTGGGCGGCCTGGGCCACAGGTTTCGCCATGTCGCCCAGCGCCCGCTCGATCAGCAGCTCCCCCACCCGCCGCGTCTCGGGCGAGGCGTAGTCGAGCAGGTACTCCTGGAAGGTGGACAACGCGTTCGGATCGCAGTGGGCCTTGATGGCCCCGGGTTTCGCGAGATCCATGAAGTCCTGCCCGGTGCGGCCCAGCCGATAGCAGGCGGTGCAGAAAGACGGGATGTAGCCCAGGCCGGCCACGTCGCGGATGACCTCGTCGAGCGGGCGGTGGTCTCCCAGCGAGAACTGGGCGGCCTGCTCGATCTCCTGCTCCGAGTAGCCGCCCGGGTTGGTGCGCGAGCCGGCCGAGATCTGGGACACCCCCAGCGCGAAGGTCTCCGAGCGCATCTTGGCCGACTCGCGGGTGGACAGGATGATGCCGGTGTACGGCACGGCCAGGCGCAGGATGGCCACCAGTTTGCGGAACTCGACGTCCGAGACCGGCTTGGGCGGGTGGGAGGCCATGTCCGAGCCCACCGCCGGCTCCAGCCGGGGCACGCTGATGGTGTGCGGCCCCACGCCGAAGCGGCGCTCGAGGTGCCGGGCGTGCTGCATGAGCGCCAGGATCTCGAAGCGCCAGTCGAACAGGCCGAACAACACCCCGATGCCCACGTCGTCGATGCCGGCCTGCATGGCCCGGTCCATGGCCCCGAGGCGCCAGTCGAAGTCGCGCTTCTTGCCGCTAAGGTGCACCGCCAGGTAGGTCGGCCGGTGGTAGGTCTCCTGGAAGAGCTGGTAGGTGCCGATGCCGGCCTGCTTCAGGCGCCGGAACTCCTCGATCTCCAGCGGGGCCACGTTCACGTTGAGGCGGCGGATCTCGCCCCGGCCCTTCTTGACCGCGTACACCGTCTCGATGGAGCGCAGCACGTAGTCGAATCCCTCGCGCGGGTACGACTCGCCGGCTACCAGCAGCACCCGCTTCTGGCCCTGGTCCACCAGGATCTCCACCTCGCGGCGGATGAGGTCCTGAGTCAGCGAGCGGCGCTGCACCTTCCGGTTCCGCGCGCGGAAGGCGCAGTACAGACACTCGTTGGCACACAGGTTGGAGATGTACAGCGGGGCGAACAACACCAGCCGCCGCCCGTAGATGCGCTCCTTGACCTCCCGGGCGGTGCGGAACAATTCGCCGAGCAGCTCCGGATCGCTGACCTCGGCCAGCACCGCCACCTCGGGCAACGACAGCCCCTTGGCCTCGGCGGCGCGGGTCAGGATCTCCCGCACCCGCCCGCTCCCGGCCCCGGCCGCCCGGGACAACGCCTGCTCGATCTCGGCCTCGTCGATGAAGTTTTCGAGCGAAGCTTCAGCCATGCCGGCCTCCCTTTTCGCCCGATGCGCCGGCACCCAGCGCCTGCAAGATGGCGGCCGGGTCGAGCGGCTTCTGGAACACCGCGCTGATGCCGAGCTGCCGCGCGTCGGCGTATTGCTCCAGCCCGGCGCCCACCGAGCTGAGCAAAAAGATGGGGATCTCCGCGCGCGCCGAGCGCATCTTCCGCACCAATGTAAGCCCCGTGTCCGCCGACTCCATCATGAGATCGCAGATGACGAAGTCGGGCCGAACCCGCTCGAATTTTTCGAGCGCCTCCGCGCCCGACGAGGCTCGCTCGACTCGAAACCCGCGGGACGAGAGCAGTGCCGCAAGCGAGTTCAGGATGTCCTCGTCGTCATCGATGCACAGGACGAGCTTTTTTGCCGCCATGACTCCTCCGTACCCCGCCACAGCGGGATCGAAGCAGAACTAGCCCCCGGCTCGCGCCGTGTCAAGGACGCCCGCCAGGGCCACAACGCGAAGCTCGCCTGTTCGACGGCACCGGGACCTCGCGACATCCCTCGCCAGGCGCGGCCCGGGCATTTTCTTTTCCGCCCGCTTGCTCTAGACTCGCTCTGTCCGCGACCACGAAAGGATTTCCCATGCGCAAGATCCTCCCGCTGGCCTTCCTGGCGCTCGCCCTGGCTGCACCGGCGCGGGCGGCCGAGCGGCCGGTCCGCTTCCTCGCCCTCGACCGACTCCTCACGCCCGAGCAGGCATCCGCCATCGGCGTGCGCGTGCTCGAGGTGGCGCCGGGGCGAGGCGCCTGGGTGGAGGTGCTGGACGAAGCCGCGCTGGAACAAAATGGCGCGAGGATCGCGATCCCCGCCTGGGCCGAGAAGCTCTCGCCCGGCCTACGGGAGCAGCTGGGGGCCGCGGCGGACTCGGCAGGCCCTCTCATGTTGCGGGCGGTGACCGCGCGGGGGCGTTCGGCCAGATCCGCCGAGGCGGCGCTTCGCTCCCGAGCCGACGTGCGCGCCGAGCTTGCGGCGTGGGACGACTCGGTCGGCCGGGGCTACCTGTGGCTGCGCGCGGATTCAGCGGCGGATCTCCACCGGGCGTCGCAGGAGCTGGCCTCGCGCCCTGAAGTCGTGCGCGTGGAGCTGTACCGCCTGCCGGTCTTGAAAAACGACAACTCCTCCTGGCTGATCCAGTCCGGCTCCGAGGCATCCAGCCGCTCCATCTGGCGCCACGGCATCACCGGCTTCGGCGAGGTGATCGGGGTCGCCGACAGCGGGCTGGACGCGGACGCCTGCCAGTTCCGTTTCTCCGCCGACCGCGCCTCGGTCACCCTGGCGGTGAACGCCCCCCAGCCGCCGGGCGCCGTGGTCGATCGGCCGGAAAACAAGGTGCTCACCTACTACGTCATCGGCTCGGCCGAGGCCTACGACGACGCCTCGGGCGACTTCCACGGCACGCACACCGTGGGCGACGCCGCCGGCGACAACTACGCCAACCTGGCCACCGCCACGGCCGCCGGGCACGACTCCCAGGACGGCATGGCCCCCGGGGCGCGGGTGGTGTTCCAGGACATCGGCGACTCGGCGGGCTACCTGAGCGGCCTGATGAACGTCTCCATGGCGGACCTCTTGCGCCAGGCCTACGACACCGGTGCGCGCGTGCACAACAACAGCTACGGCTTCGAGGGCCTGATGACCGGCTACGACATGGACTCGGCCTCCATCGACGCCGCCACCTGGAAGCTCAACGACCTGGTGGTGGTGTTCGCGGCCGGCAACGCCGGCGCCGACGACCAGGGGCGGCTGGTGCCGCAGAGCCTGGGCGGCACCGGCAGCACCGCCAAGAACACCGTGGTGGCCGGCGCCTCCGGCCCGGTCGAACTCGACATCTACGGCAGCATCTACCACCTGCAGGACGATCTCATGTTCTTCTCCAGCCAGGGCCCCACCGCCGACGGGCGCATCAAGCCCGACCTGGTGGCGCCGGGGCTGGTGTTCTCGGCCACCTCCGACCGGCGCACCGCCATCGACCTCGGCTGCTGCGACGCCTACAACAACCGAAAGCGCGCAAGCAATAACGAGGACGACAACTGCAACGTGGACACCGGCTGGCCTACCATGGGCACGAGCTTCTCCTCCCCCATCACCGCCGGGGCCGCCGCGCTGGTGCGCGAGTACTTCCGGGACGGGTTCTGGTACGCGGGCCGCGCCGACGCCAACCACGCCTTCAACCCCTCGAGCGCCCTGGTGAAGGCCATGCTGCTGAACGGCGCCGCACCGCTGGCCGGGCGCATCGTGGGCATGGGCGCGGACTACGATCTCACCTCGGTGCCGTCGTTCGAGCAGGGCTGGGGGCGGCTGCACCTGGAGGGCTCCTTGTGGTTCGAGGAGGATCAGCGTCTCACCATCGTGCTCAACGACACCCCCAACCCGGCGCCCGACAACCCCATGTTGTCGGGCTCCCCCGCTCCCTTCCCGGGGGCGCTGCCCGCCCTGCACACCGGGGACGAGGTCTCCTGGGACCTCCCCGTGGCCGACCCCGCCGAGCCGCTGCGCATCACGCTGGTTTGGGCGGACCCCGCGGCCGCGCCCGGCGCCACCCCGGCCCTGGTGAACGACCTGAACCTAAAGCTCGTCGACCCGCACGACAACCTGTACCTCGGCAACATGAACTTCGGCGGTGGGCGCTCCTACCCGGTGTTCAGCCCCGACTCCGACCGGCGCAACAACGTCGAATCCATCATCCTGGATCCGCCAGAGGCGGCGAGCTACCGGCTCACCGTCAAGGCCGCCGCGGTCCCGGGTAACGGCGAGACCGGCAGCGACGGCCAGGGGTACGCTTTGGTGATCTCGGGGACCTTCCGCGCGCCGACGCCGAGCGCCATCGAACCCGCCCGGGGAAAGCCCGGCGAGACGCTGAGCCAAGTCACCGTGCGCGGCGAGAACTTCGTCCCCGGCATGACCCTCGAGCTGGGCGAGGGCGTGACCGCCAGCGGGATCGAGGTCCTGGACGGACAAACCGCGCGCATCGGCTCGCTCGCCATCGACGCCCAGGCCACCGAGGGGAAGCGCGACGTCACCGCCCGGCTGTTCTACAACCTGGCCGGAACCGGCGCCAACCTGTTCCAGGTCGGCGGCGGTGGGAGCGGCGGGTGCGGCTGCGGCGCGGCGCCCCAAACGAGCCTGGCGTGGCTCCTTCCCGCGGGGTTCCTCTACCTTCTCCGTCCGAGGCGGCGCAACGGGTGAGCGCCGGGGCACGACCGGGCCGACCGGGGAGGGCGCGGCTCGACGAACCTGCGCTGCTGGAACGTCTGGCCGCGATGCCGAAAGAGCGAGCGCGGCCAGACGAATGTGCAATCCTGGAGCTGCCCCGGGGTCCCTGGCACCACGCAAGGCACCACGCAAGCGATGCGAAAGGACGCCGTTTTGACGGCCGCCGCGCCTGCGGCTAGCATGTCTGGCCAGGAGCCACGATGCGCGAAGCCCGCGGGAACCTGCTGCGCCTGGCCTGGTTCGTCCTGTTCCTCGGCCTGCTTCTCACCATGTGGCGCCGCCACGGGGACTCCCCCCTGCTGTGGCTCGATACCCTCAACGACGATCACCTGGTGCGTGGCTGTCTCGAACACGATGAATGCCGCACCCGCGGGGCCACCGTGTCCTTCGGCACGCTGGTCCAGGGCGGGAGTTGGCACGAGCTGCGGGCCGCGGTCTGGGCCCTGGGTATCGAACGCACCGGCCTGCACCGGCTGCTGCTCATCCTGGACGCGCTCGCGCTGCTGCTCATCGCCGTGACCGCCTCGAGGCTCGCCGGCGTCGGCGCGGCCGTCCTGGCGGTCGCCGCGTGGCTGGCGCTCGACGACATCGCGCAGATGCCGGGAGAGCTCTTGTGGAACTACCGCCCTATCCTGTGGCTCGCCGCGATCACGACGGCACTCGGGCTTCACCTTATCCGCGGCGCAGGCCCGGGCACGGCGGCCTTGACAGGCGCGCTCTCGGCCGTCCTCACCGGCTGCCACCTGCTGGGCCTCACCCTGGCGGGGCCGCTGTTTTGGGCCACGCTCTGGTCATGCAAACGGCGCCTGGCCGGAGCGGGAGCGTTTGTCGCCGCCTTCTTGGCGGTGGCCGCCGCGAGTTCCTTCGAATCCTGGTCGGTCAACCTCGGCTCTCTCGGCGCCATCGGCGCTCACCCGTCCGGCGCGAGCGGGGCCGCGACAGGCGGAGCGATGGTCCCCTGGCTTCTCACCGCGTTGTGTGCGCTCGGGCTCTGGCTCGGCCCGCCAGAGAGACGCCGCGATTTCGCACACCTCACCTTGCTGGCCGGGTGCCCGTTGCTTACCGTTCTGCTCGTAGGCAAGCTGTCCTCGCTGCCGACACCTCCCACCTACCTGACTGCCGCATTCCCGGCGCTGGCGATCGGTTCTGCCGCGGGCATCGTCTTGCTCGCCCGGCGCTGTTGGGGAACGTGGCGGCGTGCGACCCCAGCGCCGGCGGCTCGCGCCGAGCCCGCGCACGCACCTGCGGCCGCCCTCGCTCTGTTCGGGATGGTGATTGCCACGCTGCCCCATGCCCGCACCCACACCCTGGCTCACATCCCGCACCCGTCGTTCGCCGACATCGCGGAGGTGGTAGGCCGCTTGCGGGCCGAGGGGTGGACGCGGGAAGAGCTGTTTGCGGGGCTGAAAGGCCCCATGGCCCCGCTCGTCATCGAGGCCATGGCACACGATTTCCCGCCCGGCTCCGCGGATCGGCGCCGGGCCTATCTTCTTCCGCTGGTGACGCGCCCAGAGCCCTTTCCGGCCGCCTGGAGGGAGTTCGGCCACCACGCGCTGGTTGAGACTCCAGGCGTTATCGACTGGACGCGCCTGCAAGCCTGCGCCGACTGCCAGGAGTCCGAGTGCCGGGAGGCGCCGCTCGTCCCCGCGCCGTTCGAGTTCGAACGCCTGTCGACCACCATTTCGGGGATGCCGGACATCGGTTCCGGCGAACGCCGACCCTTCTGCCTGCGTTTCCCACTCGACGAGCGGGCCGCGGCCGTGAACGGCATCCATGTGTTGGCCTTCCCCGACCTCGACTTCGTCTGCCAGGGCCGCATCGTCGCCGTGCCCTCGGGCGGGCTCGTGCTGGACGGCGGACGCCGGGCGTTGCTGTTGACCCCCAACGCTGGCGGCGAACTCTGGATCCGCTACGAACCGGGCTCCACCGGCTGCCCGCTCGAAAGCCTCTGCGCGTTTCCACCTTTTTTGCTGGAGGGACCCGAACCCGAGGTGGCCCTGATGCAGTTGGCTCTCTCGCCGACGACCAAGATCGGAAAAGCGAAATGAAGCACGCCATCGCCTTCACGACCTGGTGGATCCTCGTCGCCACTTTTCCCCCCTCGAATGTGGCGGCCAGCGCGCCGGAGCCCAGCCCCTGGTGTCTCCCCCCGGAAACTGGGCAGCGGCTCAGGACGGTGGTGGAGTCGGAGAGCGTGCATGCCGTGTTGGGGGAGGCGTTCGCGCTCGAGCGCGCCGACATCCAGGGCGCGGTGGTCGAGCTGGAGATCCGGAGCGACTCGGGAGAGTTCGCCAAGGCCCGGCTCCGCCCCGCCCGACCGGGACCGGAGCCGGGTCGCTGGTTCGAGGTGCAAGCGAAAGAATCCTCCTCCCCGCAAGCCACCGAGGTGATGGAGAGGCTTGCCGCAATTTTCAATGAAGGTTTTTTTAAAAACCCCTTCGTCCCGTGCCACCGCGCCGGCTCTCGCCCTGGGATCCCGCGTTGGTGGTATCTTCTGTCGGGAGTGTTCCAGTGGCTGCTCCTGGCCATCGGCCTGGCGGCGGCGTTTCGCCGGCCACCGCTCGAAGGCCCGCGGGATTGACCGGCCCGAGCCCTACGTGCAAGATCAGGCCGGGAGGCCACCCATGAGAGACCTGAAGGACTACCTCGCCATCCGCAAGCCGGTGATCCGGCGATTCCACCGGCGCAACTGCGCGCCCACCGTCACCATCGACATGGATGTGGACATCGCACCGGCCCTGGCCTGGAAGAAGAAGCTGGAGAGCGCGCCCGAGGCGAAGGAGGCCAAGCCCACGCTCAACGCCATCATCCTCAAGGCCACCGCCAACGCGCTTCGCCAGCACATCTTCTTCAACTACGACTACGACGGCCGCTACGGCATCATCCCCAACGAGCGTATCTGCCTGCGCTCACCCATGGACATGGGGGATTTCCCGCTGCACATCGTGGTCGAGGACACCGACCGAAAGAACGTCTTTCAGATCGCACGCGAGTACAAGGAGAACGCGGACAAGGCCCGCGCGCTGATTGAAAAGAACCTCCCCAAGTACCTGCGCTTCCACCGGCTGCCGCTGCTTCCGCGCATCTCGGGCGGGCTCACCGACCTATACCGCGCCATCCAGCCGTGGGTGCCGCCGCTGGAACGATTGGCGTTCCGCATGTCCCACAAGGTCATCGGCACCTTCATGGTGACCAACCTGGGCAGCCTGGGCGTGACCGCCTGCCATGGCCAACTGGTGAAACCCAGCATCGCGGCGCTGCTGGTGCTCGCCATCCGCGAGGACGTGGTGTACCAGCCGGATGGGACGCCGGCGGTGCGAAAGATCCTGCCGCTGGCGCTGGAGTTCGACCACAAGGTGGCGGACGCGGGCTTCTCCTCGCGCTTCCTCGCCGACATCAAAAAGAACCTGGAAAACCCGGAGAGCGGCTGTGCGAATCGTGGATGACCTCGTCGGTTTTATCAACAGCCGCCGGGCCTTCGTCGGCGCCTTCGACGGGCGGCGGGTCGGCCCCACGGTCCACGCCAACGTGGAGGTGGATCTGGCGGCGGCGCTGGCCTTTCGCAAGCGCTTCAACCAGAAGAACCCCGACGCCCGCTGCACGCTGAACGACATGATCGTCAAGGCCGCCGGCAACGCCCTGGTGAACCACCGCCTCTACACCTGCACCTACAACGGGCGCTACACCCTGTACCCGGCCGAGGCCATCGACATCCGCTTCCCGGTCGACCTGGGCTTCTTGCTGGGCTGGGGCATGGTGCGCAACGTCGAGCGAAAGACGCTGCGCCAGGTGGCCCTGGAGTCCGAGGCCAGCAAGCAGCGGGCCCAGCGGGAGACGCCCGTGCGCATGGCGCGCTTCGACCGGGTGCTCAAGCGTCACCCGGCGCTGGGGACGGTGCTGGATCTGGCGGTGGAGGGTTTCCAGTTGCTGAACCGGCTGCTGCCGCCGCTCGAGCGCGCCTGGCGGGCCAACCAGCGCAAGCGGCGTGGCAGTTTCCTCATCACCAACGTGGGCCCGGCGGGGATCACCCGCATGGAAGGCCCCATCGTGCACCCCGACATTCTCCACCTCATGATCGCCGCCTCGCGCCAGGTGCCGGTGCTTTGCGACGGCAAGGTTGAGGTGCGCACCCGCATGCCGCTCATCGCCAAGTTCGACCATCGCATCACCGACGTGGGCGGGGCGGCGCGCTTCTTGCTCGAGGTGAAGGCCAACCTGGAGGACCCCGAGCACCGGCTCGGTCCATACGACGCCTGAGACTGAACCGAGGGTTCCACGTTCCGGGTTCCAGGTTCCACGTTCCGAGTGCCAGGGTTTTTCGGCAAGGGGGTTTCGCCCCCTTGAGCCCCCAGGGAAAAACCCCGGGGAAAACCTGCTGACAAGGTAAACCCGCAAAGCTGAATGTCCTCTTCATCGAATAGGAGCATGCCCGCATGCTCCTCATATTCGGGATTCCAGCCGAAGCTCGGTCGCTGTGAAGCAGCCGCGCCCTGGGGCTTCGAGCGCAGCTGAGGATGGCGTCAGGGATTCTTCTCGCCGCGGGCGGCCTTGAGGATCTCCTTCACCGCGGCGGCGTCGGGCGCATCCGGCGCGCGGGTGAGGTATCCCTGGTAGGCGGTCACCGAGAGCGAGGACTTGCCCAGCGCCGCGTAGCACGAACCCATGGCCCGGTGGGGGTGCGGGAAGGCGGGGTCGAGCCGCACCGCCTGCTGGTACTCCAGGATGGCGTCCTCGAAACGCCCCTGGTAGGCCAGGTGGTTGCCCTGGGCGTAGTGCTTCATGGCCTCCTCCCGCGCCCGCGGCTCCGCCGGCGCGGGGGTGTTGGCGAGCAGCTTCCCTTGCAAACCCTTGGTGGGGAAGTCGGCCACCGCGTCCGTGCCGCCCGAGGAGCGCAGCCACCAGATGAACACCAGGGCCGCCACCGCCAGCACACCCAGCACCGCGGCCAGGATCGGCGGCGAGGACAGCCGGGAGGCAAGACGAGTGCCAGCCGTCGGCTTGGTCGACTTGGGCTGCGCTTCCGGCGCACGCGTCTTCTGGATCTCCACGCTGGCCTGCCGCGCCCACGACTCGCCGGCCTGCGGGGAGACGATGACCTTGGGCGCCGGGATCTCTTCCACCTCCCCGTCGTCCAGCATCAGGATGTCCGAGTCCGACACCTCCACCTCGGCCGGCCCGCTCACCGGGGCCGGGGCCTCGACGGGGGCCGGGGCGGCCTGCGCCGCGGCCTGGCTCGCCCCGGGTACACTCGCCCCCGGAGGTTGGGAGTCGCTGCGGATGAAGGCCGGCATGTCCTCGGCCTTGAAGCCCCCTTCCGCCCAACGACGCGCCGCCTCGGCCCAATCCTCGGTGGCCGCCAGGCGGGCGAACGGTTTTTCCGCGGCGGGCGCCGGGGCCGTCGCCGGCTGGATCTCACCGAGCGGCGTGGAAGCGTCGGTGGGCGCGAGCGAGCCGGCCTCGGGTGCTTCGGCCTGGGGCACGGCCGCATCCCCATCCAGCGCCGACAGCGGCAACCCCGCCTCGAACTCGCCCGTGGCGCTCCGCGGTGCCAGCAAGGCGGCGCTGTCTTCTTCTGAAACAGCCGGCGCGGCCTGCTCCGGGCCTTGTTCCGCCGCCATGGCGCCGGCTTCCAGGGTTTCCTCGGGGCTATCGCTGAGATCCGGCAATGGTTCGCGCGGCGCCTCTTCCGGCGCTCCATCTGCCGCGGGTGGTTCCTTGTCGAGCTCGGAGATGTCCTCCGCTTCGGCTGCGGCCGGCTGCGCCGTGGCCGCGACCAGAGAGGCGTGCAGCTCCACCGTGGGGTGATCCTCGTCGAGCGAGCCGAGATCATCACCGGGAGGGATGGCGGCCGGCGGCGGCTCCGTGTCCGGCGGAAGCTGCATGCGCTCGGTAGGGCCCCGCTCCTCGCCATCACCTCCCAACGCCTCGTCGGGGAGTCCGCCGAAGAGATCCTCGGCCGCCTGCTCGGCCCGCGCCACCGACTCGGCCCGAGGGGTCTGCTGAAGCTCGGCCAGCTCCGGCAGGTTGATCTGCAGGGTGTCGCCCCATCCACCCGTGTCAGAAGAGCCCGCGCCGGCCTCCGACTCCGCCGCGGGATACTCCGAGTTTTCCTCGGCGGCTGGCTCGGCCGTGTCGACGTCCGCTGGTTCAGCTGACTCGGCTTCTTGTTCGGGTTGGCGGCCGCGCGGCTCGGTGATCTCGCGGGTGTCTTCCTCCCAGGCCCGGTTGGGCGCCTGGGGGATGGGCGGCTCCTGCACCACCAGCGGCCGGTTGCAGCGGGGGCACAGGGCCGGGTTGCCGGCCTCGATGTACTCGCGATCGATCTTGAACTTCTTCCGGCAGGCGGGGCAGTGGGCGTCCAGCTCATCGGGTAGTTGCGGCTGCGGCCGGGGCCGCTCCGGGTCCAGCACCCGCGTCGGATCGACCCTGGGATCGCGGCTCGCATCCGCCGCTCCGGCCGAGGACCGGGCCGCGGCCGGGAACACCAGATCCAGCAAGCAGTGGGGGCACTTGGCCTTCCCGCCCATCTGCAGAAACTCGTCGCCGATCTCGTAGCTGCGGCTACAGGAAGGGCAGGTGCCTTTCATGAAACGCTCCGGTCGCCGGCTGTCTCAGAAGTCGATGTCTTCCTCTTCCTCGTCATTCGCCGGAAGCTGGGTCTTCCCGGGCGCCGGGCCGCGCTTGGGCGGCGTGGCGTCGTCACCGGCGGGCTTCTTCTCCTTCTTTTCGAACGGCAGCGCCTCGTCCTCCTGGCCCGGCAGGAAGTCGTCGTCCTTGGCGCCGCTCTTCTCCTTGCCCTCCATGGCCTTGCGCTTCTTGGTGAGATCGCCGGTGGCCTCCCACGGCAGGAGGTCCTCCTTGTCGGACTTGCCCTTGCCGCCGCTCTCGGGGAACAGCTCCTGCTTGGGCTTGGCCTCGCGCTTCTTGAGGACCTCTAGCGCGTACAACCGCTCCACGAAGGCTTCCACGCTGCGCTCCACCTCCTCCCGGTTGCCCTCGGGGATGATCAGGAAGTACTCGCGGGCGGTGGTGGCGCGCGACTGGGTGGCGTCGATCTCGGCCGCGGTGAACCCCCAGGCGTTGTCGGGCTCCTGCTCCTCGAAGTCGCCGGCCTCGCGCGAGACATACTCGAACCCCACCCGCATGGCACGGTCGTAGCCGTCGATCTCGACCTTCACGCCCTCGCGTTGGAGCTGCATGTTGTTGACGAACTTGAAGCCGTAGGGCTCGAGTTTCACCTGGATGAGCCGCGCCGCCTCGTCCTCGGACATGACGTTGGGGCTGGCGCGGTGGCGCACCGCGCCGGGGCGGTAGTAGCAGCCGGCGGCAAGCGCAAAACACAGCGAAACGGCGACGAGCGGAAATCTCATGCGGGCCTCCGCGGAGTCGGCATATCCAGGCTGTATAGTACCCCAAGATCCAGAGTGTCAACAATGCCCGCAACACGCTCGATTGACGCAAGACGCGGCTGCTTTCCGACTGGTCCTCGCATAGCCGCCACCCGACCTGTGCTGTCAATGACCTTCGGTAACCTTGTTAGCCTTCGCCCGACCTATGCCGTCAAGGGTTTTCAATCGCTTCGCGACTCGCTTCGCTAATCCTCGGATAACGCGAACAGATGGCCGGAACCGCGGCTGCTTGACGGCGGATCCTCCTAACTGCTCGCCGCCGAGCCGGCTCCGCTGCATGGAGGACCCGCCTGGCGCGCCGCGAACGTGTGGCCGGAGGCGCGGCTGCTTCACAGCGACCGAGCTTCGGCTGGAATCGCGATTATGAAGAGCATACGGGCATGCTCCTCTTCTTCGAAGAGGGCATATAGCCTTTCCGCCGTTCTACCCAGTAGGAGGTTTCCTCCCAGGATTTTTTCGGGGGTTTCCTTGTCAGCAGGTTTGGGGGTTCTTTCTCAAGGGTTCAACCCGCCGGCGGCAGCAGCCGGCGGGCCAGCTCCAGGTCCTCGGCGAAGGTGATCTTGATGTTGAAGCGCCCGCCGTCCACGATGAGCGGCCGGCGGCCCAGGCGCAGCGCAAGCTGCACGTCGTCCCCAGCGTCGCGGATGCCGTCGGCCAGCGCCCGCTCGTGGGCCTCGCGGATCAGGCTCATGCGGAAGCCCTGCGGGGTCTGCACGGCGTACAGCCCCTCGCGCTCCACCAGTTCCCGCACCGCCCCGTCCGCGGCCCGCACCATGGTGTCCGCCACCGGCACCGCGGCCGTGACCACCTCGGCCTCGGAGAGGCGCCGGGTGACCTCCTGGATGACCTCGGGCGACACCAGCGGCCGGGCCGAGTCGTGGATCAGCACCCGCTCCACCTCGTGCCGGGAGAGGAACTCCAGCCCGGCCCGCGAGGAGGCCTGGCGGGTGGGCCCGCCGGGGATGATGGCCATGAGCTTGCGGTATCCCTCGCGGATGGCCAGGTGGCGCGCGGTCTCGATCCAGGTAGGGTGGCTCACCAGGAGCAATCCGTCCACGCAGTCCGCCTGCTCGAAGCGCGACAGGGCGTGCGCCAGGATGGGTTTCTCGCCCAACAAGGTGAACTGCTTGGGCTGGCCGCCCCCCATTCGCGAACCCTCGCCGCCGGCGAGCACGATGGCCACGGTCTTCATACGTCCATCCTTTCTCCAGGCGGCACAAGCCCACCCGAACTCGGCCCGCGTGTCAAGGGCTGCTTTCGATCCCGTCGAGGGACAAGAATGCTACCCGCTCAAGGTCCCGGCGAGCACGCGCTCGGCGAAGTCCAGGATGCTCGAGACGGTCTCGACGCCGGGGAAGCGCTCGAGGAACTGCTCGCGCGAGAAGATGCCCACCATGCCCACGAAGGGCACCTTGCAGGAAGCGGCCCGCTCGCCGTCCTTGAGCGAGTCGCCACAGTAGAGGATCTCCGCGCTCGTTACCCCGAACGCCTGCTGGATGCGCTCGAAGTGCGGCCGGCCCTTCTCGAGGCCCTGGCCGTCGAACCCCAGCGAAAGGTCCATGGGCATGGCGGGGTTTTCCGAAAGCCACCTATCGAGCAGGTGCTGGAAGTTGTTCGAGGAGACGGCCAGCTTGATCCCGGCGCCACGCAGCAGGCCCAGACCCCGGATGGTCTTCTCTTCGGGGGCGCAGGAAAAAAGCCCCTCGGTCTTTCGGGCCTCGAACTCCGCCGCGCAGGCCTCGTTCTTGGGGCTTTGGGGCCGGATGATCTCGAGCTGCTGGAAGAAGGGGATGCCCGAGGTCGCCAGGTACTGGCGGTGGCCCTCCTCGAAGGGGATGCCGTGGTGCTTGCGCATGACGTCGGCGGCGATCTTGGCGTAGCCCCACATGGTGTCGATGAGGGTACCGTCGAAGTCGAAGGCGCACACCTTGGGTCGCGCGCGGGGCAAGGGCGTCTCTTCAGTCGCGAGCGGGCTGGGCGGCCAGCCATTCCTCGGCGTGTCCGAGCATGGCCGGGGTGTCCACGTCCTGCCAGAAGAGGTCCCCGATGTCCACCACCCGGGCCCGCCCTTCCCGCGCCATGGCGCGCACCGCGTCCGACAAGCTGCAGTCTCCGTTCACCATGGCGCTCTCGAGGAAGGAAAACACCGCCGGCGGACACACGAAGAGCCCGGTGTCCACCGCGTCGAACTCCAAGAGTTGCTTGCCGATGTCCACGATGCGGCCGTCGCGCGTCCTCACCTTGGTGGCGTCATCCATGTCGAAGATGCTCCCGAGCTTGCGATCCACCGCCAGGTACAGGCTGTCTTCCTGGATGGCTCCGGCCGCCAACGTGCGAACCATCTGTGCCGCGTACAGGTGATCCGACATGGACAGGAAGAAACGGCCGTCCAGCTTGCCGCGCGCTTGGTACAACGACACACCGTTGCTCTTCTTCCATTCCGGGTTATCAACGAAGTCGAGGCGCAACCCCTTCGGGCATGCCGCCTGGATCCCGGGCACCGTTTCTTCTCTGGCGAATCCAACCACCACGAACATCTCCTCCACGCCGGCCTGGTGCAACGCGCGCATCGCCCAGCCGATGAGCGGCCGCCCGCGTAACGGATACAGCGGTTTGGGGTAGTCCTGATCGTCTCGCCGCAGGCGAGTCCCCTGCCCCGCGGCCAGGATCACGGCTTGCCGAATGTTCGATGTCATGGCGTCTTTTCCTCGTTCGGTCTGCAAACGATACCACCGGCGAGTTGCGATTCGCAAAAGATCGTCGCGGGCATCAGCCGGGCTTCTGATCGAGCCTTCGCATCTGCACGCCCCGCCACACCAGCGTGCCCAGCAGCCCAGCCACGCGTGTCCCGGCCAAGAGGTAGAGCATCCAGTCCAACCGCCCGACGATCAGCGCGATGCCCACCCAGAAGAAGTAGTCCACCTCCTCGAACAGGAAGATGCGCAGCAAGGAGTCGAAGAACCACACCACCCACTGGCCGGCGGTGCGCTGCGGCACCTTGTGCCTGTCGGCCGCGCCGGGGACGGGCGCGTTGCCCTGGACGCGCAGCCGCTGCGTCTCCACCAGCCACTTGCTGTAGCCGCCGATGGTCTCGGCGATGACCAGGACCGCGGCCACGACGATGAGGTGCGGATCGTCCGGCTGGGCGCGGTAGGCGAGCCAGCCGAGGCTGAGGAACATGGCCGAGATGCCCAGGTAGTCCGAGATCTTGTCGTAATAGAACCCGAAACGGGTACCGCAATCGCGGTAGCGCGCCAGCGTGCCATCCATGTTGTCGAACACGAGGTGCAGGTTGAGGAGGACGGCGGCCCAGATCCACTGGTCGAGCCACAAGCAGGCGATGCCGCCGGCCATGAACAGGTTGGCCACGCTGGTGAGCAGGTTGGGCGTCACCCAGGGGACGTCGGCCACAGGATAGAGCAACGCGATCGCCAGCGGCCTGGCGAACAGCCGCGCCCAGAAGTCGTGCGACTGCCAGTTGCGAAGCCTGGTGAACTTCGACGGTGGTACGGGTTGTGTTTGAACATCCGACATGTCGGCACCTCCGCTCGGCATAGAAAGCTCACGAGCGCGGAAGGCAATTTCGTACATCTTGGTCAACAATGCAATCCATTCGCCTCATCGCGTCATCGGATGGACGAGCGGCTAAAAAACCTTGATTAGAGGCACGGCATTTGCTAGATATTTGTCATGAAAAACAACCTGTTGCACTCATTCTTCAAAAAACTACGGTTCAAAGGGTACACCAACAATTTCAGGAGACGGGAGGAGTGCGAGACGCTGATTGGATGGCTCGGGGCCTGCCGGGGTGAGCGCATCCTGGACATCGGCTGTGGCAACGGAGATCTGGACTATCGCATCTCAAAGACCGGCGCTTACGTCGTCGGGATCGATGTCAACCGCGACACCTTGGCGGTTGCAAATGCCGCGAACGTCACCGATCGGACCGAGTTTCTCCATATGAACGCGCAGACGTTGGATTTCCCGGACCGGTCGTTCGACAAGGCCATCAGCTTCTGCGTCATCGAGCACTTCGAACACGAAGACAAGGCTCTCTCGGAGATTGCGCGGGTACTCAAGCCGGGAGGGCTGTTCGTGTTCTCGGCCGACAGCCTCTCCAATCCAGAGGTCACCGGCGAAGAACGCGCGCTCCACCGGACCCGGTATTCCGTAAACACCTTTTACACGCGCGAGAGCGCGATCCGGAAGTTGCACTCCGCCGGCTTCGACGTTGTCCGCGCACGGTACATCCTGACCCACCCAATCTCCCTCTGGCTCGCGAGGATGACCTGGAAGATGGACGATCTGCGACAGGGGACGGACTTCGTCGCCGACGCCGGGCACTTCGTGGCCAATTTCCTCGGGTTGACCGTCGCCAACCTCGCGGAGAAGGTCGGCCGGCGCGAGGACAGCGGACTGACCCTGCTGGTCATGGCCAGGAAGCGCTGAACGAGAAGTCGCTGAGTCGTCCCTGCACGCGCTCGCCCGGGGGGATGATCTCGCCGCGTGCGGGCGGCTCGCGGCCGCGGCCGCCTCCATCGTCATCGAGGGCCGCGGCGGAACCGAGCTGTGTCGCCTCGGTGAAGCTCGCCTTCGGGCAAAGAACATCTCTGTCAGATGAAAAACATGATTCATGTCAGATTGCAGACAGATAAGTGTATGTTCTTGCTAAAAAAAGAACATTGACAAAAATGTGCTATTTCTCGTCATTTTGCCGTGCAAAATGACGACGAGGCATCCCAGATTCGCGGGAGAAGCGGGGGGGCGAGCAGAAATCAGAAGTTGTAGTACTCGTTGCCCAGGTGGGTGATGAGCGACTCGCCCTTGAGGTAGCGCAGGGTGTTCTTGAACTTCATGAGCTGGATGAAGAGGTCGTGCTCGGGGTACAGCCCCGGCGCGGTCATGGGGCTCTTGTAGAAGAACGACAGCCACTCCTGGATGCCCTTGAGGCCGGCGCGCTGGGCGAGGTCGGAGAAGATGGCCAGATCCAGCACCACCGGCGCGGCCAGGATGCTGTCGCGGCACAGGAAGTTCACCTTGATCTGCATGGGGTAGCCGAGCCAGCCGAAGATGTCGATGTTGTCCCACGCCTCCTTGGCGTCGCCGCGCGGCGGGTAATAGTTGATGCGGACTTTGTGGTAGAAGTTGCCGTACAGCTCGGGGTAGGCCTCCGGCTGGAGGATGTACTCGAGCGAGCCGAGTTTGCTCACTTCCTTGGTCTTGAACGAATCGGGGTTGTCCAGCACCTCGCCGTCGCGGTTGCCCAGGATGTTGGTGGAGAACCAGCCCGCCAGGCCTAGCAGGCGCGCCTTCATCCCCGGGGCCAGGATGGTCTTCATCAGGGTCTGGCCGGTCTTGAAGTCCTTGCCCGAGATGGGCGCGCCGGTCTTGTCGGCCAGCTCCCACATGGCCGGGATGTCCACGGTGAGCCCGGGGGCGCCGTTGTTGAAGGGGACGCCGAGCCGGAGCGCGGCGTAGGCGTACACCATGCTGGGGGCGATGTCCGGATCGTTGTTGCGCAACCCCTTCTCGAAGGCGGCCAGCGAGCGGTGGACGGGCTTCGCCTGGATGTATTTCTCCGTGGAGGCGCACCACACCACCACGGCCCGGTCGCACTTCTCGCGCTTCATAAACCCCTCGATGTCGCGCATCAGGGCTTCGGCCTTGGCCATGAGGCTCTTTTGCAACTTTACGTTGGAGATGTCGCCCTTGAGGTTCTTGATATAGCGGCCGTCGAAGACCGCGCTCATGGGCTTGATCTTCTTCAGGAAGGGCTTGATGGCGTCGATGTGGTCGCGGCTCAGCACCTCGGCCTTGCGGGCGGCCAGGTAGGCGTCGTCGTGGTAGGGGTCCCAGGCGCCGAAGCGCAGGTCCTCGAGGCGAGCCAGCGGCACGAACTGCCGGATGAGGGGGTTCTTCTTGTCGGTGCGCTTTCCCAGCCGGATGCGGCCCATCTGCGAGAGCGAGCCGAAGGGCTTGGCGATCTTTTGCCGCGCGAGCTCAACCCCGGCCATGAAGGTGGTAGCCACCGCCCCGAGTCCGGGGGTGAGGACAGCCAAGCGGCCCTTGGCGGGGGCGATGCGGACTCTTTCCTGACGGTTCGGCATAGGATTCCTCCTGGGGTGAAAAGTCGGCGCCATCATCCGCGCCTTGCGCCGGGTTGTCAACGGCAATGTGCGGCTCCGGCGAGCAGGGCGCAGAGGTCCTCCGGCAGCGGGGCCTCCAGGCGCAAGTTCGCGCCGGTGGCTGGGTGGGCGAGTTCGAGGATGTTCGCGTGCAGGGCCTGGCGGGTGTGGCCCAGGCGCATAAGATCCGCCTCGCCGAGCCGATCGCGGATCATGGCGAGATACGGTCTTCCGTCCTCCAGGTACAGCTTGTCGCCCAGCACCGGGTGCCCGGCGGAAAGGAGGTGCAGCCGGATCTGGTGCTGCCGGCCGGTGTGCGGCACCGCCCGCACCAGCGCCCGATCGGCGCGCCGCTCGAGCACCTCGAAGTCGGTGATGGCCTTCTGCCCGCGCTCCGGATCCACCTTCATGCGGCACAGGATGGGAAAGGACCGGTCCAGCGAAAGCGGCGCATCGACGCGGATGCGGTCCCAGGCGGGGGCGCCGCGCACCAGAGCCAGGTATTCTTTTTTCACCCGGCGCGAGGCGAAGGCGTCCATGAGGGCGCGCAGCAGCTCCGTCCCTTCAGCCAGCAGCAGCACCCCGCTGGTCTCGCGATCCAACCGGTGGGCGAGCTGGAGGTTCGGCCGGCCGAGTTCCTCGCGCAGCCGGGTGAGCACGGTGCGGGTGCGAAAGCCGCGCACCGGGTGCACCGGCGCCCCCGGGCCCTTGTCCACCGCCACCAGCCACTGGTCCTGGAAGATGATCCGGTAGCGCACTTCCACCGCGGGCTCGGGCCGCACCTCGCTGTGTACCACCACCACGTCGCCCGAGCGCAGCCGGTGCGACCAGCGTAGCGGCCGTCCCCCTCCATCGAACACGCAGCCCGAAAGGCGCTCGGTGAGCGAGGTGCGCGAGCGGCGAAACTTGTGCGACAGGAACACGTCCAGGCGCCGGCCGGCGTTCTCGGCGCCGACGGGGAAACGGAACTCGCCGACTTTCCTGGGTAGCGGCATGCGCCCCGGCTCAGGCGCGCATCGAAAGCTCGAGCGCGCGCGCGCAGGCACGCTCGACGAGGTCGGGAAAAGGAAACGTCTCGACGGACGGCGCGAGCGCGGGCGCGCCCGGGCGGGGCTCGGCGGCCAGCACGGCCGCGGCGGCCCCCAGCACAACCCGCCCGGCGCCGTCGGCCGGTCCGTTGAGAGCGCATACCAAAGGCTTTCCGAGTCGCCGCACAGATTCGCGCAACGCATCGAGTGCCGCGCCCTCGGGCCCGGAGGCGAAGGCGTCGCGCCCGAAGCCGGTGAGCACCGCGGCCCGGACACCGGCATCGGCGCGGCAGGCGGACAAGTGCCGCTCGAGCTCTCCACAGATCTTGTCGTCGAGGGTGTTTTTACGCAGGGGGTCGCGGATCTCGAGCACCGCGACCGCGCCGCGATCGCTTCGACGCACCAAAGGCAGCTCGAAGGGCCGGCCGGCCGCGGCCTGGCGCCGCAGGCACTCCGGCACCGGGAACGGCGGGTGCGCCGCCGCGTACTCCTCCACCAACCGCAGCGACTCGCGGACTCCCAGCTCGTTCATGAAGGCGTACGGCGGCCGGATGTCGAGCGCGGCCCGCAGCAAGAGATCGTGGTCCGCGATGTCGATGATACCGGCGTCCAGGATGTGGCATACCAACCCGAAGTTCGCCCCGCGCAGCTTGCGCACGATCGTCTCCCGGCGCTCCGGCTCGACGTTCACCGTCTCGCCGCGGGCGGGCACGTCCCAGGGCTTTCCGAGCTCGAGCTGGCGCTTGAGGAGCGCCGGAGAGCGGAACCAGCCGCAAAAGCGCCGCCCGCACTCGGAAAGGCCGTGGTCGATGAGCGGGTTGCCGCCGGCCAGGTTCATGGCGGTGAACGAGCCCACGGTGGCGCCGAGGGCCTCGCGCGAGACGGCGTCCACCTCCTTCACCGTGCCCAGCCCTTCCTCCACGCACAGGGCGGCGGCCAAAAACTGTCCTTCGAAGATGGGATCCACCGCGTAGCCGTATCGGCTACCCACCCGGATGGGGAGCTTGCCGAGCCATTGGTAGAGGAGCAGCACGTCGCTGGCGAGGCCCGGGTCGGTCTTTGCGCCGGCGACGACCTCGACCATGGGGTTGCGCTCGGCCGGGAAGAAGTAGTGCACCACCAGGCCGCGCTCGGGGTGCGAAAGACCCAAAAACATCTCCTCCGGCGTGAGGTGGGACGAGTTCGAGATCAGCGCCGCTTCCGGCCCGAGCCGCCCGCGCAGATCGGCAAAGATCCGCCGCTTGAGCTCGAGGTTCTCCGAGGCCGCCTCGACCACCAGCCCGGCGCCGGCAAGCTCTTGGTAGTCGCTGGTGAAGCGGGTGAGCTCCCGCACGGCGGCCGCGGCCTCGGTGGAGAGGCGTTTGCCCTGCACGTCCTTCTCCAGCTTGCGCTCGAGCTTGGTTCGCCCTTGCGCGAGCGCCTGCTCCGACACGTCGACCACGGTGACCCGCACCCGGTACGGCCACAGCTCCCGGGCGAAATGCAGGGCGATGTCGGGGCCGATCTGGCCCGAGCCGATCACCCCCAGGTGAGACAGCGACAAGGAACGAAACTCAAGTGTCACGACGCACCTCCCCGATCACAGGCCAACCATGCCTTTCGGGCAGGCCAGCGCACCTGGCTGCGTGGGCCCTCATCATCCCGCCACCAGGCGATCCGATGCCGCATCGCGCGCGAACGCGCTGGCCGTGTGGGCCCCGCGTTCGTGCGACGGGTCAAGAGATCGCCTCCGGCCCCACCGCAGGCGAACGTCACGGCAAACAGCAAGCGCTCCTTGGATGAGACCACCGTCCGCACGAGTTCGGGCCGCTAGCGTCCCTCGCCCCCCGCCGGGGGCGGAGCGGGCGGCGAGGGCGGTGTGGGCGGAGTCGGTGGAGTCGGCGCCGTGGGCGCTTGTGGCGGGACGGGTGGCGTCTCCGGCGGCGGCTCGCACAGCGCCTTGAACTGGTCCTGCACCACCTGGGAGCTCTTCACCGAAAGCTCGCGGGCCCGGGCAAAACGCGCGCGCGCCTCGTCGCACAGGGTGAGCGTGGTGAGCACGACCGCGGCGTTGTGCTGCGCCTCGGGGAACTCGTCCTTGAGCCGGATGGCCGAGAGGTACTCGCGGGCGGCATCCTCCAGCCGGTCGGCCTTGGTGAAGGCCAGCCCCAGGGTGTAGTGGGCCACCGCCGAGGTCGGGTCCTGGCTCACCGCCTTCTCCAGCTCCGCGATGGCCTCGGGGAGCTTCCCGGCCTGGGTGAGGAACAGCCCCAGGTTGTTGCGCGCGTTGACGTCGTCGGGCTTCAGCTCCACCGCCTTCTGCCCGGCGGCGATGGCTTCCTCCAGCCGCCCCTGGCCGAAGAGCGACAGCGACAGCTGCGCCCAACCGACGGCCGAGGCGGGATCGGCCTCCACCAGGGTACGCAGCTCACGCTCGGCCTCCTCGCGCTTTCCCAGCTTGCGCAGCAGCCCCGCCAGGGACAGGCGTACCTCGGAGGCGTCCTTCTTCCACATCAGGGCCTTGCGGTAGGACTCCACCGCCGATTCGCGATCGCCGCGCCGCTCCAGGGCCTGGGCCATGTGGAGGTGGATGTCCGGGTTGTCGGCCTGGGCCGCCAGGGCCTTGCGCAGGTGCGCCAGCCCCTCGGGCAGCGTGGCGTCCTTCTGGCACAGCAAGAAGCCCAGCCGGTGCTCGACGTCCATGTCCTTGGGGTAGAGCTTGAGAAAGCGGCGGCAGGCCTCGACGCCGTTCTTCTCTCCTTCGTCGAGGCACTTCTCCCGGATGGTCTGGTAGGCGGGGACGACCCCCTCCTCCTCCACGGGCTTGACCCCGGCGCAGCCGCACACCCAACCGACGAGCAGCAAACATCCGATCGTCCTCATGTTCTCTCTCCCTGAAAAGAGCCTGCCGAAGCTATGCCAGGGCCGCGGCCCTGTCAAATGGCGGCAATCGCCTTTTTGCTTGACGAACCTCCTCAAGTCTGGTTTGCTCCGCCCATTATTCACGTAGGCCCATCAGGGCCGAATCCGGAGGAAAACCATGAGAAAGTCCCTGACCCTGGCGGTGTGCATCATCGCGGCGCTCTCGCTCGCGCTCTCGTTCGGCTGCTCCAAGAAGGCGAGCTCGGATCCCGGCGAGTTCATGGTGAGCTACACCAAGGACATGCTGAAGATCATCAAGGACAACAGCGGCGACTGCGACAAGGCCATCAAGGAGCTCCAGGCCTTCGCCGACAAGAACAAGTCGGCCATCGAGGACATGAAGAAGGCCGCCCAGGAGATGGAGTCGAAGATGTCCGACGAGGAGAAGAAGGCCTACGGCGAGAAGATGATGCAGAAGCTCCAACCCATCATGCAGGAGAGCATGGGCACCATCATGGAGTTCAGCCAGAAGTGCCCCGAGCAGGCCCAGAAGCTCGGCGAAGTGATGGGCAACCTGAAGTAGTGTGACCCGCAGAAGAGAACGCCAACAAGATCTTCTCTCTGCCGCGGTGGAGGTGTTTGCCCGCAAGGGCTACCACGCCTCTACCATCTCCGACATCATCGCCATCGCCGGGGTGGCCCGGGGGACCTTCTACCTCTATTTCAAGAGCAAGCGGGCCATCTTCAGCCGCCTGCTCGCCGACCTGTTCGCGGAGTTGGAGGGGAAGGTGCACAGGCTCGACGAGCGCCGCTCGGCGCAGGAGAACCTCGATCTGCTGCGCGCGAACATCCGCGAGGTCATGGGCTACCTGCTCGAACGCCCGGCGCTGCTGCGGATCCTGCTGTGGGAGGCGGTCGGGCTGGACTCGGAGTTCGACTCCCAGCTCGGGGCGTTCTACCGCCGCCTGACGGATCTCATCCAGCGCTCGCTGCGGCTGGGCATCGCCATGGGGCTGCTGCGGAAACTGGAGCCGGGAGTGGTGAGCCTGAGCGTGCTGGGCTCGATCCGGGAAGTATTGTTTCGAGTGTCGCTGGGCGAGCGGCTGCCGGGGCTCGATGCCCTGGTGGACGAGATCCTGCGCTTCATCGTGCACGGGCTCTTCGTGCCCCAGGTGGCCGCCTCGCTCGAATCCGCAGGATTGGGAGGTGCGCCGTGAAAAGTACCATGAGCTTTTCGTGGTTGGTCCTGCTGGCCGCTCTGGCCATGACGGACTGCAAGTGTGAGAAGAGCGAACTCGGCAAGATCATCAACACCTTCGGAAAACTAGGCATGGGAGAGGACGAGCCCGAGGAGAAAAAGCCCGCGAAGCCGAAAGACTTTCGCCTGCGCCACTGGCAGCAGGACATCGACGGCGGGCGGACGCGGGCGCTGGCCGAGATCGAGGTGGAGTACGCCATCGACCGCGACCGGCTGGAGAAGACCCTGCGGGACGCCTGCCATGACGACGATCTGTTGCGCGGCGCGGCGGTGGTCAAGGTGGTGGCCTGGCCGGGCTCCATCGAGCGGCTGGCCCGGCCGCTGGGGACCTCGGTGTTCGCGCGCGACGGCCACGGCTGGGAAGGGGATCGCGTCAGCTACGAGAGCATCGAAGTCTACCTGCCCAGCCCGGCCCAGCTGCAGCAGCAGAAGATCGCGCCCATCTCCGAGAAGGAGTACCTGCAGATCCTGGGGGTCGATCGGCTGCTACGAGAGGGAAAAACCGAGGCGGAGGCCGTGGCCGCCACCGCGGAGCGCCACAACGTCTCGCCCGAAGAGATCCGCGCCTCGCTGGATCACGCCTCCCGGCTGTGGGGCCGTCCCGCCCCCAAGAAGCCCCCCCAAAACCCCTGACCCCGCCCCGTGTTCCGTTGCTCACGGACACCCGCTCCTGCCCTGGCCTGCCAGCACATGAGGCTGGCTTGTTCGGCGGGTAGATCGTTCCGATGGCCGGATGGGATATCGCGCGTGAACGCGCTGGCTCTCTCGGCCCCGCAACCAGGCGAGCCTTCGCATCCCCAGCACGGTCTTCGGAGAGAATTCACGACCCCAGCGAACGAAGATCCGATGCCGGGGAGAGTCTCCTGGCGGGCTCAGAAGTCCTCGTCGGTCCAGTCGTCGGACTTGCGGGCCGGCGCCTTGGCGGGCTCCTCGGCCGGCTTGTCGGCCTTCTCCGGCGCGGGTTGAGCGGCGGGCGCCGAGCCGGTGAGCCTGGCGTAGGAAACCCACTCGGCCAGATCGATCTCGGCGACGTAGGTGTCGTCGTTCTTCTCGCCCAGCAGCACCGAGGTGATCTTGAGCTGGACGCTCACCGCTCCCCGCTTTTGCAGGCGCACATAGCGCATGACGGGTTTGTTGGAAAAGGAGATGTCGACCTTGTCACCGTACAGCCCCAGGCCGAGGTCGGCCTCGAAATCCACCTGCCCCTCGGCATCGTAACGGTCGGAGGAGGTCTCGACGGTGAACTCACCGCGGTGCAACCGGTTGTTGTCCTTCCACTCGCGCGGGGAGCGGAAGTTCCCGTGCAGCACACCGGCCAGCCCCAGGTCCACCGGCCGCCGAAACTCGATCGTCACGGTCTCGTCCACCCCGGTGCCATCGGCGCCCTCGGCCCAAGCGGTGCGCAGGTCCTGATCGAAAGCGTGCTCAGGCTTCACCCCTTCGTGCTTGAGGGTCGAGGAGGCGGTGACCTTCGCTTCGGCGAAGGGGCTCTCGGGATCCTGTCGCAGGAAGAAGTCTTTCGAGCGAACCAGCGTGCGGGGAAAAGTCTTGACGCCCTGGGGGCCGGTCTGCACGAACTCGATGCTCAGATCCCGTCCCGCCACGGAGGCCTTCTTGGGGTACACCGACTCGAAGAAGAGGTGCAGCAAGACCTTCCAGTCGGCACCCATCGGCGACAGCACCAGCAGGCCGCCGGCCTGGTTCACCGCGTCCTCGGCTTCCCGGTACAGCACCAGCGTGTCGCTGCGTCCATCCCCGTCCAAATCGCCCTGGGTCACGGCGCTCACCACGAAGTGGGCCGAGATGCCGCGGAAGAACTGCGAACGCTTGAAGTCCTCCTCCTCGGCGCGGGCGGTGCCCGAAGCGCACAGCCAACACCCGCACCATACGGCCCATAATGACAGCAGCGACTTCACGGCCTGCCACTCCACGGTACGTCCAGGGCGAATCGGGCCCCCGGTAATCCCGAGTGCATGCTATTGCACAGAACGCAACCTGTCAATAAAACAGCATGTTTGCGGCCCGCGCGACCAGTGTAGTGTGATAGCCTCCGCCCGACATGTGCTGTAAATGGCCTTCGGTCGCTTCGCGACTCGCTACGCTCGCCATGGACAGCGGTCGGGCTGCGGCTGGACCTCCGCTCGGCATGTCCTGACGGCCATTCAGATCTTCAGCAATTCGCGGACGCAGCGGATGACCTGGGAGGCCTGGATGGGCTTGGTGATGTAGGCGTTGGCACCCAGGTTGAGCGCGCGCTGGCGGTCCTCGGCGGCGCCCTCGGTGGTGATGATCACGATGGGGATGCCCTTGTGCACCTCGTCGCGACGCACCAGGCTCACCAATTTCAACCCGTCCATGACCGGCATGTTGATGTCCGTGATCAAGATGTCGAATCGTGATCCGGCCAGCTTCTTGAGCCCGTCCACGCCGTCATCGGCCTCGACCACGTCCAGGCCCTTGATGCGGCGCAGGGCGAAGCCGATGAGCTGACGCATGGTGGGCGAATCTTCGACGATCAGGGCACGAAGGTTTTCCGACATCGCGGCCACCTCAGGGTTTGGCCTCTTGCACAAGTCGCGACCAGACCGCCTTGCCATCCCAGCGCTGGCTTCCCGCGGGTGCGGCGCCCAGCCAGGCCGCTTGCAGCGCCACGGCCGCGTGGCCCGCCAGCAAGCGGAACAACTCCTGGTCGAGCTCGGTCACGCTCGGTTTCTGCACCAGGAAACTGTATATGACGAACATACCCAGCAGCTCATCCGAAAGCACCAGCGGAATGCACACCCGGGGGTGCAACACCACGGAGCCCCGTGCCGGGGGCGCCCCCAGATACACCAGGCGTCGCTGCGCCGCCCGCCCGGTCACCCCCCGCCCCGGCCAGATGGGCGGCAAGCGGCCGAGCTCTCGGCCCTCGGCCCGTGCCGGGAGCAGGCGCCGGCCGACCCGCAAGTAGAGGGCCAGATCGCGGGTGCCGACCAGGTTGACCAGGATCTCGAAGCAGTGATCGATCACCCGCTTCAGATCGAGGGTCGAGTGCAGCGCGAAGCTGGCCACGTACAGGTTGGCCAGGCGGTTGTTCTCCTCCTCGATCTCCTGGTAGCGCTGCACAAAGTCGCGGTTCTCTTCCTCGACGGCCCGAAAGCGGTCCAGCAACTGGTTGCGCTCGTTCTCGACCGAGCGCATGCGATCGATGAGCTCCACGTAGGACACCGGAGAAACCGCCTGCCGCGCCAACTGGCGGTTCTCTTCCTCGAGCTGGACCAGTCGGAAGCGCAGCCGCTCGTTCTCCTGCAACAGCTCCTCGGTGAACTCCACCCCGCGCCGGAACATCTGGAGCAGCTCGTCCTTGCGGGACTCGCGCGCGCCTTGCGAGGACGGCGTGGCCGGGGCATTCGCCGGAGCCATCGAGTGGATCTGGGACACGGGCCTGGCTTTTCCACGTCGGGCCACCCGGACATCCTTTCGCATCTGCCCGCGGTCCCACAGCGACCAGTGAGGGCGCGGGAAATGTAGCACGACACAGCGCGCTCTTCAACTCTGGGATCCATTCTGGATCTTTTTCGAGAAGCGCTCCACCTCGGACGGAATCTCATCCAGGCGCAGCACCCGATCCACCAGCCCGGCGTCGATGGCCTCGCGCGGCATGCCGAAAATGACCGCGGTCTCCTGGCTCTCCGCCACCGTCCGCCCACCCCGCTCACGCACGCGGCGCATGCCCAGACACCCATCGGAGCCCATGCCCGTGAGCAAGATGGCCAGCGTCCGTTCGCCCAGGGCCTCCGCCGCGCACGAAAACAGCTCGTCGATGGAGGGCACGTACTTGGCCCGCTCCGGTGCCGGGCGAACCTCCAGGACCAAGCGGTCGGCGCTCCAGCGCAGGCGGAGGTTGCGTCCTCCGGGGGCGATGTAGGCCCGCCCGGGCAGCGCCTCCTCTCCGTCCTCGGCCTCCTTGACCGGCAGGCCGGTGTAGCGGGCCAGTCGCTCGGCGAAGGCCTGGGTGAACTTCTCCGGCATGTGCTGGGCCACCAGGTAGGAGAGCGGCAGCCCGCGCGGCAGGCTCTGGAACAACCGTTGCAGGGCCGGCGGCCCTCCGGTCGAGGCCCCGATGGCCACCAGCCCCGTCTGCAGCGCGCGCCCGGCGGCGCCGGCCGGGGTGGTTCCCGGAGCACCGTCGATGGCGAGCGGCCTGCGCCCGACCCCGAAGGACAATTGCCGCACCATGAGCACCTTGGACAGAAGCTCGCTGGCGATCTCGGACAGCTCCGGCGAGATGTGGTGGGTGGGCTTGGCGATGAAGTCCAGCGCGCCCAGCTCCAGGGCCTTGAAGACGTTCTGCTTGCGGCTGTAGGAGCTGATGATGATCACCGGGGTGGGCTGGCGCTCCATCAGGATGCGCAGGAAGGTGAACCCGTCCATGCGCGGCATCTCCAGGTCCAGGGTGATGACGTCCGGCTTCAGCTCGAGCGCCAGGCGCAGCCCCTCCTCGCCGTCGGCGGCGCGGCCCACCACCTCCACCTCCTGGCTCTCCTCGAGGATCTGGGCGATGGTGGCCCGGTTGTAGGCCGAGTCATCGATCACCAGCGCGCGCACCCGGGTCTTGGGAGGGACGGCGTTCATCAGCGCACCTCGCTCCAGTCGGTAATCTCCGGCCGGCGGTAGACCATGTCGTTCTTGAGATACACCAGCTCGAAGTCCGTGCTCACGTTGACCAGCGACTCCGAGTGGCCCAGCAGGAGGTAGCCCCCCGGCCGCAGCTTGCGGTGGAAAGTACGGATCACCTTCAGGCGGGCCGCCTTGTCGAAGTAGATGAGTACGTTGCGGCAGAACACGGCGTCCACCGGCCCGATCAGGTCCAGCATCTCCTCGTCCAGCAGGTTGAGGTGCCCGAAGCTCACCAGCGAGCGCAGGCTGTCGTCGATCTGGAAGCGGTTGTTCTCCAGCGGTTTGAAGTACTTGCGCATGATGTCCGGCGGCGTGGCGCGGAAGGACGACTTGCCGAAGATCCCCCGGCGGGCGATCTGCAACACCCGGCGCGAGATGTCGTTGCCGAAGATCTCGACGTTCCAGCCGGAGAGCAGCGGGCTTTCCCGGACCAGGATGGCGATGGTGTAGGCCTCCTCGCCCGAGGAGCACCCGGCCGACCAGATACGCAGCCGCCGATCGAGCGCGCGGCGCCGAATCAGGTCGGGGAGGATCTCCTCGGTAAAGGCCCGGAGCTGATATTCCTCGCGGAAGAAGTAGGTCTCGTTGGTGGTGAGCAGCTCGACGATCTGTTCCAGCTCCACCCGGCGTTCGGACCCGAAGCGCAGGTAGCGGTAGTACTCGCTGAAGGTACCGGCGCCGCGCTCGGCCAGCCGGGGATGGAGCCGCCGCTCCAGCAGGTACTTCACGTCGTCGTGGAAGAAGATTCCGCAGTGCTCGTAGACGAGATCCCGGATCAGCCGGAACTCCTCCGGGGACATCGACGTGCGCTCGCTCATGGGACCCATGTGCTCCCCGGTCCGGCCGGACCTCAATCGCCGAGGCGGCCCGCGTCCGGGGCCAAGGTTCCCTGTAGGGCCTCCCGCACCAGCGCGTCCTCCTCCACCCCGGCACGCTGCAGCAGCAGGCGCAGCACCTCCGGATCGCGGAATTCGCCCGCCACCCGCACCGCGGCCAGGCGCACGTCCCAGCGTGGGTGCGCCAGCGCCCAGGCCAGGGTGGCGCGCGAACGTTCCGGGCTCAGCCGGCGGCAGCCGGCCAGCAGTTCCTTCAGCACCTCGGGATCGGGATGGCGGGTCGCCTGCGAAAGCACGCCGTCGTCGAGCGGCCAGCGCCAGCCGTTCATGACCCGCACCGCCTGGAGCGCCACCGCGCCGTCGGGGTGGGCCAGGAGGGGCGCCACCAACGCCGCGTCGCCGGGGCCTCCCTGACGACCCAGCCCGGCCAGGGCCTCGCGGACCACCGCCGGATCAGAATCCGTCAGCGCCACGCGCAGGGTTTCCAGCACCCCTGGGTCGTCCCGCAACGAGAGCGCTCGCACCGCCTGCTCGCGCACTTTTGCGACCTCATCGGCCAAGGCCACGCGCAGGCGGGCCAATTGCTCCGGGGTGCCCACTCTGCCGGCGGCCTGCACCGCCAGCGCCCGCACCGTGGCGTCACCGTCTCCCAACAGGGGGAGGATGTCCCCCAGATCTTCGCGACGCGCCACACCGCACACCACCTCGGCCGCCAGGCGGCGCAGGGCGAGATCCGCTGAAGCGAGCAGGGGCTTCACCGAAAGCAGCACCTCGCGGGGGCAGGCACCGCCCAGGTGCAACAGGGCGCCCACCGCCCCGGACGCGGCGCCCCGGGCCTCGCGCTGCAGCAGATCGACCAGGGCCGGCACCGTCTTGGCATCGGCGAGCTGCCCCAGCGCCCGCTGGGCGGCCGCGGCAACTTCCGGGTCCTCTCCGCGGCACAGGTCGATCAGCCAGGAGACGGCGGCGCCCTGGCGAAAGTGGCCCAGCAGCTCGACGGCCAGGATTTGGCCCGCGGCATCCAACTCGGGCAGCAGCCGCCCCAGCTCATCCACCGCGCGCGGCCCCATGGCCGCCACTGCCTCGAACACCGCGTCTCGCAGCCGCGGGTCAACCCCCACCCTCACCAGATCGGGGATGAGATCGGTGCGCCCCACCCAGCCGAGCAGGACCACCGCCGCAAAGCGGCTCTCCTGCTCTCCCTGCGACAACATCTGGCGCAGGGTGCCGATCAACGCTTCCCCCGCCTCCTGCCGCACCGCCACCCGCGCCGCCACCTGGCGCTGCACATCGACCCGCCGGTGCCAGTCGGCTAGCGCCCGCGCCGCGGCGGCCTGCTCACCGCGTTGGCGCACCGAGAGCCCCGCTTGCAGGATCGGCAGCACCCGATCGTCCGCCAGGCGAGACAGCAGGCGGTACAGGGCCGGCCGCAATGGGCCCCGCTCCAGGTGGACCGACAGCTCCTCGAACGGGACCTCGGCCGCCAGGCGTTCCAGCGCGGAGAGACACGAGAGCTGGACCAGCAACCCTTCCCGAGCCAGCGCCTGGCGCAGCGCCTGCACCACCCGCTCTTGCGAGAAGGCCCCCAGCGCCTCGGCGACCGCGGCGCGGACGTTCTCTTCGGGATCCTCGATGGCGCGCAGCAGCGGCTCGACCCCCGCCGGCCGGCCGATGGCCCCCAGGATGTCGGCGGCGAACTTGCGCAGGTCCTTGTCGGGCGAGGCGAACAGCGAGCTCACCCCTGGGATGGCGGGCTCCCCCAACCGCACCAGGGCCTCGGTGGCGGCGTTCCGCAGCCCGGCGTTGGCCTCGTCCCCCAGCGCCTGCAGAAGCGCCGTGAGCAGGTCGGGCCGAGCTCCCACGCGCTCCGCCACATCCACCGCGCACTTGCGGACGCGCCAACTCCCGTCCCCCAGGGCCCGCAGCAGCGGCTCCACCGGCACCTGGCTGCCGAAGGCCTCCGCCAGCCGACTCACGGCTTCGCAACGGACCTGCTCCGTGGGGCTGGCCAGGGCCGCCAGGATCCTCTGTGGCTCAATCGGGCTCATGACGCTCTTGCTCCGCCAGCCGCCCGAGCTGCCCCAGGCGCTCGGCGAGCGCCCCGAAACCCCCGTCGAGGCGGGAGAAAGTCTCCCCCAGATCGGACAGGTCGGCGCGATCCTGTTGCAGGCGATCCCGGATCTCCTCGGCGACCCGCGCCACGTGGCCCACGCCCTGGGCCTGCTCCCCCAGGGCCTTGCCGATGAAGGTGATGGATTCGCTGATGCGCTCCATGTTGCTGGACACGCTCCCCACCGCCTGCACCTGCTCGTTGGCGGACCGGAATACGAAGCGGGCTCCCTCCTGGAGCTGCTCCGAGATGCGCGCCAGCCGGGCCGTCTGTCGCCCCTCCTCCTCCATGGCGCGGCGCATCTCGCGCATCTGGGCCACCAGCGAGGTCAGCGCCTGGGTGACATTGCGGGAGATGGCGGCGTGCTCGGCGGTGCCCTTGGCGATGGCGCCGGTCATCTCGCTGGAGGCGCGCACCGCGTCCAGGATCTCCTGAAGCGCCTCCCCGGCGGCGTTGGCCAGGGCCACGCCGCGCTTCACGCTGCCGGTGCCACGCTCCATGGCTTCCACGGCCCGGCGGGACTCGGCCTGCACCGACTTGATCAGACCGGCGATCTCCTTGGTGGAGGAGGCGGTCCGGTCGGCCAGGTTCTTGATCTCGTCGGCCACCACGGCGAACCCCTTGCCGTGCTCACCGGCGCCGGCGGCGATGATGGCCGCGTTGAGGGCCAGCAGGTTGGTCTGCTCGGCCACGTCTCCGATCACGGTGAGGATCTTGCCCACCGCCTCGATCTGGCTCCCCAGCCGATGGATCACCTGCCGGGCCTCGTCCGTCACCTGCTGGATGTCGCCGATGCCGGAGATGGTCTGGCGCACCGACTCCGCTCCTCGGCTGGCGATCTCGGACATGTGCCCGGACAAGCGCCGGGTCTCGTTGGTGCTCTCCTCCACCTGACGAATGGCCGCGTCCATCACCGCGAAGGAGGCCATGGCGCCGTCCGCGGAGCGGGCCAACACCTCCACGTTCTTGCCCATCTGGCGGCTGCTCTGCTGGATCTGGGTCATGGCGGCGCCGCCGTCCTCCACCAGGTGCTGCAGGTTGTCGGCCGAGCCGGCCACCTCGCGCACGCTGCGATCGATCTCGAACATGGAGGAGGTGCAGTCCGCCGCGGTTTCCCGCAGGGCGTTGAACTGCTCCGAGATGTGCTCCAGCGAGGAGCGCATCTGTTGGACCGAGGTGGCCGTCTGCTCGACCAGCTGTGCGCGCTGGTCGGCCGAGGATCCGATGCGCCCCAGCTGGGCCCGAAAGGCCTCCCGGATGCGTTCGAGATCCACCATGGTGTCGGCCCCGGAGAGACGGGGGATGGTATCCACCAGGCGGTGGAACAGCCGCGTCAACTCCCCGAGCGGGTCGTCGCCGTCGAAGCGCACCTCGGCGAACGGGGCCAACTTCGCCAGGACGCGCGAGAAGTGCTCCCCCTGGCGCGCCAGGGGGCGCAGCACCAGCCGGACCAGGGACGCGGACAACACCAGCACCAGCACCAGCGTGAGCCCCAGTCCGGCCAGCGCCCCCAGGGGCCACCCCTCCTCATCCAGGACCAGCCCCGCCGGCGGGCCCTGCCAGATGACATGCTCCCCCCCGGAGAGCGTTCCCGACAAGAACACGAATGGGGCGCGCAGATCCTTCCAGGAAGCGGCTTCGAGCTCGTGGATGCGGGCCCACCACGCCGGCGCGCCATCGAGGTTCTTGGCGCAAAACAGCTCGCGCCCATCCGGCGCGAGCACCACCAGCCGCGCGGAGAACCGTCCCGAGCTGTCTGCCTTCTCCAGTGCGTGGGAAACCTCGCCAGTGGAGAATTCGCCGGGCTTGCGAACGCGGTCCAGGCTGGCCAGCATGGCGTGAAACGCGGCCTCGTGGCGTTCCACCTGTACCGCCACCCCGCGGGTGCGCATCCAGCTCACCCACACCAGCGACACCAGGCACAGGGTGGCGACCACCACCGTCGCCTGCACCAAAAGCAGCCAGCGCGCCAGGCGTCCCCGGGACGAATCGGTCCCGAAGGCGTCCGGGTACCGCGCCCGCCAGGCGTTGCGCTGCGCATCCAGGTCATCGATGGCGGACAGGCCCTGGAGGATGACGTCCACCCCGCCGCCCAGCACGGTCAAGACAATCACGGTGAGGGCCTGCCAGCCGGTGAGCCGCCCGCTGAAAGAGAGGGTCACCAACACCACACACGCTCCGAGCAGCCACATCCCCGCGGTGAGCCAGAAGACCTGCCGGGGCAAGCGGGCCAGGATCGCCACGACCCGCTGGACCCGCTGGACCGACGGCGGAGACTGCGCCTCCTCCCGCTCCAGCTCGAGCAGCGGACGCTGCAGGTAGCGGGCACCGGCCTGCCAGACGAACACCCCCACCACCGCCACGGTCAGCAACCCCGCCGCGAGCCACAGCACGAGGTCGTTGAGCTCGCCCGTGCTCCAGGCGATGCCGGAGAGCAGCAGGAGCACCCAGGCCAGGGTTCCGACCCGGCTGCGGATGGGCCTCGGATCGCTCTCGGGTTGAAAGGTCTGGGCCACCGTTCATTCCTTTCCGGTCGCGTCGCCCGCGCTCGTGTCGTCCAGCTCCAGGAACGCCGGCGCCAGGACTTTTTTCAAGTCCAGCAGCAAGAGCAGGTTCTCCTGCCACTGGCACATCCCGACCACCAGCCCCTGTTCTTTGCGGCCGGCCATGCCCGGGGCTGGTTTGAGCATGGAGCGTGGAAGGCGGACCACCTCCAGCATCTCGTCCACGATGATCCCCATCAGGCGCCGGTCCAGTGACACGATGACGAACTTGGTGGTCCGGGTGCGCGGCGCTGGTGGCAGAGCGAAGCGTTTGCGCAGATCCAACATGGGAATGATGACGCCCCTCAGGTTGATCACACCCTCGATGAGCGGCGAGGTGCCCGGCACCGCGGTCAGCTTCTGGGGGTTCACGATCTCCCGGATGCGCATGATGTCGATGACGTAGCCCTGATCGCCGACTCGGAAGGCCGCCAGTTGCACGATACGATCATCGCCGGCTGCGCGCGGCTCAGCCATGGCGCACCTCTCTCGGCCGCGCCCCGCCCAGGATCTCCGGAGAAACGAGGGAATTGATCTGGAGCAGGGTGTACATCTCTCCCTCGTACCGCCCCACGCCCAACAAGTGCTCGCTCTCGCCCCGCCCGAACACCGCCGGGGGCGGCTCGATCTGGTCGGGGCGGAAGCGGATGACGTGACGCACCTCGTCCACCAAAAAACCGATGGGCTCCTCCTCGATGCGCACGATCAGCACCCGGTTGCGCCGCTCGCGCGGGCCGTCGGGCAGGTTCAGGCGCCGCCGCAGATCCAGGATCGGCACCACCATTCCGCGCAGCGAGAGCACGCCCAGGACCACCGGCGGCACCCGCGGGACCGGCGTGATGGAGGGCGGCTTGATGATCTCGCGGATGTGTTCGATGGGGATGGCGAAGTCCTCGCCGGCCAGACGGAAGCTCAGGTACTCCCGCTGGTCCTGCGCCCCGCGAGCGACCGCCGGGCCCGTACCCGTGGCGGCCTCCTCCGACTGGAACGACGCCTCGGCCGCGTCGGCGAAGAACTCCCGGAGCGCCTCCTGAAAGGCCGCCTCGGCCGGCGGCTTGTCGGCCTTCGGGGGAGACACGGCGTTCTCTGGGGGGTCCTTTCGCACCATGGCCACGCCCCGACCCGGTCACTCCCGGGCCAGGGCCTCCTCGATGAGCTCGCCCACGTCCAGCACCAGCACCGTCTGCTGGTTGGCCAGGTGGGTGGCGCCGGCGATCCCCGGCACGTGGGACATGAAACGGCCCAGCGACTTGATCACGATGTCCTGCTGGCCCTGCACGCTGTCCACCACCAAGCCCATGCGGTTCTGGGCCAGGCCGACCACCACCACGAACAGGTTGTCCCCGGCCGCCTCTCCCGCCAGTTGGAACAGATCCGCCAGGCGGATGAGCGGCAGGGTCGCTCCGCGCAGCTCGATGACCTGGCGCCGCTCGATGGTGCGGACCCTGGACGCGGGTACGCTCAGGATCTCCAGCACCGCGTTCAGCGGGATGGCGTACACCGACTGGGACACCCGGACGATCAGCGCGCGGATGATGGCCAGGGTGATGGGGAGGGTGATGGTGAAGCGCGTGCCCTGGCCGGGCGTGAAATCCAGGTCGATCATGCCACTCAGGTTGGCGATGTTGGTCTTCACCACGTCCAGGCCCACGCCGCGCCCGGAGAGCTCGGTCACCTGACGGCTGGTCGAGAGGCCGGGCAGGAAGATGAGGTTCATACGGTCGCGCGGGGTCAGATCGGCCAGACGCTCCGGCTCCACGAGGCCCTTCTCCATGGCCACCTGGCAGATGCGATCGAGATCCAGGCCGCGGCCGTCGTCGGCGATCTCGATCACCACGTGGTTGCCCTTCTGGTAGGCGTTGATGCGGATGGTGCCGGTGGACGGCTTGCCGGCGGCGGCGCGCTCGGCGGGCTCCTCGATGCCGTGGTCGATGCTGTTGCGCAGGATGTGCATGAGCGGATCGGCCAGATCCTCCACGATCAGCTTGTCCAGCTCGGTGTCGGCCCCGCGGATGCTGAGGTCCACCTCCTTGCCCGCGGCTCGCGACAGCTTGCGCACCATGCGCGCCAACTTGTCGAAGTTCTGTCCCAGGGGCACCATGCGTACTTCCATGATGCCGTTTTGCAGCTCGTCCAGCTTGCGCTCGAAGGCGCGGGCCTCCTTGAACAGGTCCACCGCCAGCCCGGTGAACCCGCGCTCGGCCTTGAGCTGGTCGGAGATGGCCTGGATAGCGGTGCGCACCAGCACCAGCTCGCCCACGATGTTCATCAGGTTGTCGAGCTTGCGGATATCCACCCGCACCGTCTGGCTCACGCTGCGCAGGCTGGTGTCACCCTCCCCGGAGGGCGGCGGCTCGTCGGCCCGGCCGGCGCTCGCGCCATCCTGCCCCTGCGACGGGGCGGGGCGGGCCGGCGCGGGTGGAGCGTCGGGCGCCGGAGCTGCCGGGGGCGTCGGGGGCTGGGGACGGGGCGGCGCGGCCCCCCCCTTGCGCACGATGGGCAGCACCCGGATGCCGGGCCCTTCCACCCGCTCGCGCAGCGTGTCCAGGCTGACGTCGGTGCCCACGATGAGTTCGAAGTCGATGCGCTGCCCGGCCGACGGCTCGGAGCTGGGCAGGGTGGTGATGACCTCGCCCAGGCTCTTGAGCTCGGCGGTCAACCGCGACAGGCCCTCGTCGAAGTTCACCAGGTCGAAGGAGGCCTGGACGCGGTACAGCAAGAGGCCCTGGCGCAGGTTGTCGATCAGGCGGTACTCCTCGTATTCGGTCAGCACCGCCAGCACCGAGGGCGCGATGTCCACGTCCTGGAGCGGGTTCGGGGCTGCCTCCCGCTGGCCTGATTTCTGCGCCTGCTCGATGGCCTTCAGCAACGCCGAAAGGTCCTTTTTCGGCACCTTGGCGCCGCCGCCGGCCTCGGCGATCAGGCGGTTGAAAACCTCCACCGACTCGAACAACACGTCGATGATGGTTTCGCTCACCTCCACGCGTCCCATGCGCAGGCTGTCGAGCAGGTTCTCCAGGTCGTGGGCCATGTCGGACATGCGCCGCACCCCGAACATGCCTGACAGGCCCTTCAGCGAGTGGGCCGCGCGGAAGATGCGGTTGAGCAGATCCGGATCGCGCCGTTTGCGCTTGCGCTGATCGTCGAGTTGCAGCACGTCGCGGTTGAGGTTCTCGACGATCTCCTGGGCCTCGGACAGGAACTCGGAAAGAACCTTGTCCCCGGCGCCGTCGACGGTTTCCGCCATACCGACACCTCAGGGGATGCCCAAGTAACGTTGAACCAGATCGCGCAGCTGGGCCGGGGCGAACGGTTTGACCAGGTAGGCGTTGGCGCCAAGCTGAAGGCCGCGCTCCCGGTCGCGCTGGCTGGACTCCGTGGAGATGATGATGAGCGGCACGGCGGCGTAGCGCGGGTTTTCGCGGATGAACCGGATGAGCTCCAGGCCGTTGATGTCCGGCATGTTGATGTCGGTGATGATGAGGTGGAACTGCCGGCGGGGGAGTTCCTTGAGCGCGTCGAAGCCGCAGGAGGCCTCGGAGACGGCGACTCCCTCGATCTCTTCCAGGGTCGAGGTGATCAGCGCCCGCATGGCGCCGCTGTCCTCGACGACCAACACGTCCCAGCCCAAGGCAACCTCCGCATCCAGCAGGGAGCCCACAACGCGCTTTGCGCGTCGCCCAGAGTGAAGCCATTTTTTTCGCAATTTATTGAAAAGTCAAGGAATCCGGCGCCTGACCGCACCTCACAAATACTGCAATTCGATTGAGCCATTATGAAACTCGTTGTGGCGCGGCGCGCAAGGCGGGTCCTCCATGCAGCGGAGCCGGCTCTGCGGCGAGCAGTTAGGAGGGCCCGCCGTCAAGCAGCCGCGCCAAAGAGAATCTTGTCGAAAAAAAAAGTGGGGTACGGTCAGATCCGGCGCGGCGTCCGGTCGGACCCGCCTGGCAATTGCCCTCGCTCGCCGTCCCTGGTACACCAGGGCGGGAGGTGACCATGAGCCTGGCCATCGGCATCGTCTCGGGAGGCCTGGACAGCCTGCTCGCCATGCACCTGGTGCGGAACATGGGTTTCCGGGTGCTGGCGCTGCACTTCGTCACCGGCTTCGAGTCGGCCCTGCTGCGGCGCCTGCGCGCCGATCCGGCCGCCCCGCTCGAGCCCCCGCAACCGCTCCACAAGACCGCCGCGGCCACCGGCAGCGACCTCGAGACGGTGGACGTGCGCTCGGAGTTTCTCGACCTGCTGGTCGCGCCGCCCCACGGGTTCGGCAGCAACCTGAACCCTTGCCTGGACTGCAAGATCGGCATGCTGCGCCACGCCCGCAGGATCATGGAAGAGCGCGGCGGCGAGCTGGTGTTCACCGGCGAGGTCCTGGGCCAACGGCCCATGAGCCAGCACCGCCAGGCGCTGGACCTCATCGAGCGGGAGTCCGGCCTGGGCGGCCGCCTGCTGCGTCCTCTGAGCGGCCGGCTGCTCCCCGCCACCGAGCCCGAGCGGCGCGGGTCGCTCAAGCGTGAGGCGCTTCTCGCCATCCGTGGCCGCTCCCGGAAGGAGCAGATGGCGCTGGCGCGCGAGTTCGGCCTTGCGGATTACCCCGCCCCGGCCGGCGGCTGCCTGCTCACCGACCCGGGGTACGCCTCCCGGGTCCGCGCCCTCATGGAGCGGCGGCCGGGCCGGCGCCTGCGCGCGAACGATCCGCTGCTGCTTTTGCTGGGGCGCCACGCGGCGCTCCCCGGCGGCGGGCGGGCGTTCGTCGGCCGCAACCAGGAGGAGAACCTGTGCCTGGCGCGCTACCAGGCCACGGGCACGTTGTGCGAGGCCCGGGAGGTGCCCGGCCCGTCCACGCTGGTCGAGGCCCCGCACACGGCGGCCGACCTGGAGGCCGCGGCCCGGCTCACCGCCTGGTACGGCAAGGGGCGCGACCGGCCACGCGTCACCGTCGCTTGCCGCTCTGCCGACGGGCGGGTGGAGACGCTGGAGGTCGCCCCGGCGTTCCCCGAGGGGTGCCGCCTTTTCGGCGAGGCGGGTTGATCACAGGGTCGAAAGCTCGGCCTGGAGCACGTCGAAGAGGCCCTGGGGATAGAAGAACAAGAAGCTCTGGTTGCCGACCGTGATCACGTCACCGTCGAAGAGGACGCTCGGTTTCCCCACCACCAGGCGGTTGCCGTTCACCAACGTGCCGTTCATCGAGGCCAGGTCCTGCACCACCCAGGTCCCGGTGCGCTCGTCGCGCTGGAACACCGCGTGCCGCGCGGAGACGGTGTCGTCCTTGATGCAGAGATCGTTCTCGGGGGCCCGCCCCACCCGGATCTGGTCCGGCGGCCCCAGGCGCGTCTGGCGCAGGAAGAACACCGGGAGCTGGTGGCCACGCCGGATGAGCTCGCGTGCCAGCGGGGCCCTGGCCCGCCGCTCGGTGAGGCGTGTCTGTCCTTGCTGGAAGGGGCTGAAGGTGCGCTGCGCCTCCCCTACCAGGACCGGCACCTCGACCTGGCGCAAAAAGGCGTCCCGGCTCTGGCCCATGGCCGCGCGGATGAGGTCCTGCATCACCGCTGTCTCCGTCTCGCTCAAGCTCGAAGCCCTTTCCTGACAACGAATCCAACGCTACCCCAGCCTCACTGCACGAACAAAAAATCCCGCTCCTCGACCCTCCCGACCGCTCGCAGCGCCTGTCGGATCAGGGGCCGCGCCCCCGGCGAGCCCACGGCGCCGAGGACGAAGGGCAGCGCCGCATCCTGCGCCGCCGCGGCGGACCGCACCGGCGTCCCATCCAAACATTTTCCGATCTTGTGAGGGTCGATGTCGATAAAAAAATGCACCCGCCGGCCGGCGTCGCGCAACAGCCGCGCCCAGCGGCGGCCGTTCGGCCCGGCGCCCCAGATGGCCGCCTCCGCCGTCCGCGAAAGCGGGCCGGCGAGTAGAAAGTGCAGCTTCATCTCGCGGTGCCGTTCCAGATCGTAGCGCCGGTCTTGCACCGAGGCCCGCCGGGCCGAGTGCCGCCAGAAGAAGAGGCAGCGCGGCACCTTGTCGAGCCGCTCCCCCGCCTCCAGCAGCCGCAGGAACAGGTCGTAGTCCTCGGGCCACTCTCTCTCCCGGTAGCCGCCGGCGCGCGCCACCGCCGCCGCGCGCAGCGTCACCGAGGGGTGCACCAGCGGGCTCTCCACGAAGCGTTCGCGCCGGACGTCGTCGCAGGATACGATCTCGTTCTGCCAGCTCTCGTAGCGGATCCAGCCCTGCCGCAAGCGCCCGCGCGGGAACAATCGCACCCGGCAACCCGTCCCCGCGAGCTCGGGGTGGCGCAGGAGGTGGGAGACCTGCAGCTCGAACCTGCGCGGGTGGCACACGTCGTCCGCGTCCATCCTTGAGAGCAGCGCGCCGCGCGCGGCGGCGCGGGCGTGTTCCAGCGCTGCCACCAGCCCCCGACCCGGGTTCTCCAGCACCCGCAGCCGGCCCTCCCGCTGCGCCCAGCGCCGCAGGATCTCGAGGCTGCCGTCTTGCGAATGGTCGTCCACCGCCACGATCTCGAAGTCCGAAAACGTCTGCCGCAGCAGCGACCGCAGCGCCGCTTCCAGCGTGGTTGCGGCGTCGCGCACCGGCAGCAGCACGGACACCGCACAGGTCACGGATTCCCGCTCTCCGGGCCGTCCTCTCCGTCGCGTTCGCTGCCCAGCTTGCGGTAGATGGTGCGGGTGGCCACGCCCAGGATGCGGGCGGCCAGCTGCTTGTCCTGGCCGGTGGCCTCCAGGGTGGCGCGCAGCAGCGCCATCTCGGCCTGCTCCAGGGTGGTGCCCACCGGCAAAAAGACGCCCCGGTCGCCGCTCACGGCGGCGCCCGGCTCCCCCGCGGCGTCTCCCCGCAAGCCCTCCGGCAGGTCGTCGAGATCGATCACCGCGTCGCGCGAGAGCACCACCGCGCGCTCGATGACGTTCTCCAGCTCGCGCACGTTGCCCGGCCAGGTGTGGCGGCACAGCGCGTCCAGGGCGCGGGCGGTGATGGACTCGATGGGGCGCGCGTTCTTGGCGCCGTACCGGCGCAGGAAGAAGTTGGCGAGCAAGGGCACGTCACCGGGCCGGTCGCGCAGCGGCGGCACCCGGATCTGGACCACGTTCAGCCGGTAGAACAGGTCCTCGCGGAAGCGCCCCTCGTGCACCAGCGCCGCAAGGTCGCGGTTGGAGGCGGCCACCACCCGCAGGTCCACCCGGATGGGCTCGCTGCTCCCCAGGCGTTCGAACTCGCCCTGCTGCAGCACCCGCAGCAACTTCACCTGGGTGGCCGGGCTCATCTCCCCCACCTCGTCCAGAAACAGCGTCCCCCCGTGGGCCGCCTCGAAACGTCCCTCGCGGCGCCGGTCGGCCCCGGTGAAGGCCCCGCGCTCGGCGCCGAACAGCTCGCTCTCCAGCAGCGTCTCGGGCAGCGCGGCGCAGTTTACCGCCACGAAGGCCTTCTCGGCCCGCGGGCTGAGCCGGTGCACGGCGCGGGCTAGCAGCTCCTTGCCGGTGCCGCTCTCGCCCAGCAAGAGCACCGTGGCCGAGGACGGGCCGGCCTGGCGGATGAGGTCCAGGGTGCGCCGCAGCGGCTCGCTCTGGCCGATGATGTCGGCGGGCCGGACCAGCGAGAGCTCCTCGCGCAGGGCCCGGTTCTCGACCAGCAGCTTCTGCTTCTCCAGCGCCTGCTGCACCACCTTGACGATCATCATCCTCTTGAGTGGCTTGGTGACGAAGTCGTGGGCGCCCTGCTTCATGGCCTCCACGGCGCTCTCCACGGTGCCGTAGGCCGTCATCACCACGATCTCGGTCTCGGGCGACAGGGTGCGGCAGGCGCGCAGCAGCTCGTGCCCGTCCATGCCCGGCATGACCAGGTCGGTGAGCATGAGGTGCACGTGGTTCTGGCGCAGCAGCTCGAGCGCCTGCTCGCCGGAGGAGGCGCACAACAGGTGGTACCCTTCCCGCTCGAAGATCTTCCGCAGGCTCTCCAGGTGGGCCTGCTCGTCGTCCACCAGGAGCAAGGTCTTGGGTTGGTCGCTCTCCGCCACGGATCACTCCTGCACCGGCTGGAACACCAGGTCCAGGTTGATCTCGTCGGCGAGCTCCGAGAGCGCCTCCTTGACGGTCTTGAGCTGGACCTCCTGGGGCACCAAGAGCTTCATCTTGATGGAGGAGACGGTGGTCCCGCTGAGCGGCGCTGGGGCCAGGTGCGCGTCCAGGGTCTCGATGTTCACGCCGAAGCGTTTGAGGACCTCGCTCAGGCGGGCCAGGATGCCGGGGGCGTCCATGGCCACCACCTCGAGGCGCACCGGCAGCGCCGGCGGGCGGGAGGAAGCGGAGGGGTTGGCGGCGTCGAACACCATGGCCCGCAGCGCCGAGGCCTGCTCGAAGGCAGGGAGGTCCGCGCGCAGCCGGGCCACGTCCGGCGCCTCTCCCGAGAACAGCGCGATCAGCGCGAACTGGCCGCCCAGCACCGCCATGCGGCTGTCCTCGAGGTTGCAGTTGTGGACGAACAAGAACTGGCTCACGTCGTACACGATGCCCGCCCGGTCGGGCCCCGATGCCGAGAGAATGGCGTACGCTTTCATGCCTGGCCTCCCGCCGCCTGAAACGGCGATGCCAGGCTACGGAAGGACCGCTCCGGGTGTCAAGTGCCGTGCCCGGTCACCGCCTGTATGCTTTTTTCGGTTTTCAGGTCACAATAGGTTCATCATGAACCGCCTCGCGCTCGCCTGGGCCTTGCTCGCTTTCGGCTGCGGCGCCTGCCATCCGGAGCGGCCGCCGGGATGGAGCGAGGCCACCCACGGCCCGGACGCGGCGCCGGACTACGCCCTCCTCTTCGACGACTCCAAGGTCCGCCGGCTCGACATTCGCATCGCGCCCGAGGTGCACCGGGCCATGCTGGAAGATCTGGAGAAGTATAAGCAGGCCCCCGAGGGCCCGCTGAGCGCCGGCGACCCCATGTGGGTCCCGGTCGAGTTGGAGTTCGAGGGCGGCGTGTGGCGCCACGTCGGCATGCGCTACAAGGGCAACTCGTCGCTGAAGTCCGCCGTGGCCGAGGGCATCCGCAAGCTCGCCTTCCGGCTCGACTTCGACAAGTTCGAGGACGACTACCCTTCGATCCGCGACCAGCGGTTCTATGGCTTTGGCGAGATGACCTTCTCCAACGCCTTCAAGGACCCGTCGCTCATCCGGGACAAACTGGCCGCAGACATCTTTCGCCGGGGCGGCGTCCCGGCGGCGCGGGGCGCCTTCGTGCGGGTGCACGTCGACTTCGGCGAGGGGCCGGTGTACTTCGGCCTGTACACCATGATCGAGGACCCGGCCGATCGCATGCTTTCGTCGCAGTTCAACACCGGGGGCGGCAACCTGTACAAGCCGGAGCCGATGCAGGGGCCGGACAGCGGCGGCGCGACCTGGTCGCGCTTCGTCGAGGCGGACTTCGACAAGCAGACCAACCAGGGCTCGGGTTACGCTGACGTCATCGCGGCCATCGCGGCCCTGAACGCGCCCGCCCCGGACCCCGCGGCCTGGCGCGCCGGGCTGGAGGCGGTGTTCGACGTGGCCGGGTTCCTGCGCTGGCTGGCCATCAACCAGACCATGGAGAACTGGGACAGCTACCTGTGCATCCCCCACAACTACTACCTGTACGCCGACCCGGGGGACGGCGGGCGGCTTTCCTGGATCCCCTGGGACCTCAACGAGGCCATGCTCCACCGCGCCGGGCACTGCAACCCGGAGACGCTGGCCTGGTCGGTGCTGCTCGACGAGGTGGACCAGCGGCGGCCGCTGGTGCGGCGCCTGCTCGACGATCCGGTGTACCGGCAGCGCTACCGCGACGAGCTCGTGGCGGCAATCTCCGGGGCCTTCGAGCCGGATTGGGTGCAGCAGACGGCCCGGGCCTACCACGAGCTGGTGGCGCCGTTCGTGACTGGCACAGAGGGAGAGGCGGCGCCGTACACCTTCCTCAAGGACGACGCGGAGTTCGAGACCTCGCTGGACGGCCCGGGCGGGACGCCGCTCAACTTGCACGTCCAGGCGCGGGTGAGCTTCGTGCGCCAGGCCCTGGGATTGTAGGAGCCATTCCCCATCATGGGCGTGTTACCCACCTCACCTTCCGGTAGCGCGAACGCGGGGCACACCCGGCCAGCGTGTTCGCGCGCAGCGTTGATCTACGGCCAGACCGCAGGCAAGGTGCCCACGTTGAGGATCTTCGCGCTCATCTTGTCTTCTCTGGCCCTGGCGCTGCCGGCGTCGGCCGGGCAGGAGTTCCGGCTCTGGAGCGAGGCCGGCATCCGGGTCAAGGTCGCAAAGCGCTTACGGCTCGAGTTCGACGGGCACCTCAGGCTGGAGAAGAACCTCTCGGTGGTGGACTCGCTGATGCCCGAGCTTTCCGTTTCCTACCGGGCGGCGAAGTTCTTGCGCCTGGAGGCCGGCTTTCGCTACATCGCCGAGCCCATCGAGAGCCTGGAGGACACCTACCTCGAGTCCTGGTACCGGTTCTTCGCCGGGGCGCGGCTTTCACACCGGATGAAACCCGTCACGCTCAAGTACCGCCTGCGCTTCGAGGAGGAGTTCGGCTGGCCCTGGAGGAAGGACGAGGCGCTCACGGCCAAGCACACCGTGCGAAACCTGTTCGGCGCCGAGGTCCGGCTCCCCGGCGGGTTCGTCCCCAACCTCTCCGGCGAGCTCTTCCTGCGCATCGCCGATCCCGACGGGCCGCTGCACAAGTGGCGGGCCACGGCGGGGCTGGACTGGGAGATCGGCCGGCACACGCTGTCGCTCTACTACCGGCTGGAAGACCCCCTGGGCGATGCAGAGGACCCCACCCGGCACATCCTCGGCACCGGGTATCATTACTCGTTCTGAACTCCTACGAGGTGACGGATGCGACGCTCTTTTGGTTGGAGGCCGGGCTTTGTGTCGCTTGCGGCGGCGGTGGCGTGGGCCGCGGGGTGCTCTGCCGAGCCGGACTTTCGCTACAGCATCTTCACCTACCAGTTCCCGATGGGATTCGAGAACACGGCGAGCGGCGACTTTTTCGAACAGAGCTGGACTTACGACGCCATCCCGGTCCACCCGCGCTACACCCACGCGCTCTCCTTCCAGGTCAGCCCCATGCTGCCCCCGCTCCTCTCCGCGCCGCCCTCGCAGGGGCCGCTTATCCTGTACTCGGACGACCTCGAGGTGCTGGTGTTCTCGCCGCTGGACCACTTCTTCGAGAGTCTCATCGCCTTCGAGGACGGGGCCATCTGGCCCGGGCTCCAGGGCGACCTGGAGAGCATCCCGGCCGGCCTGCGGCACCGCTTCCTCCTGGTGAGCGGGCGCGGCATCCAACCCACCCTGAGCCGGTGGGGCGAGATCATGCGCGCCGAGCACGGGCGCGCGCGGGCCGATCGCTACGCCGATCGCGGCCTCTCTCACCTGGGGTACTGGACCGACAACGGGGCGTACTATTACTACCACAAGGAGCCCGGCCTGACCGAGGAGCAGACGCTCCTGGCCGTGCTGGAGGAGGCCCGCGAAAAGAACATCCCCTACGGTTATTTGCAACTCGACTCGTGGTGGTACTTCAAGCAGCCGGGCGGCTCGGCGGCGGCGCCCTGGCTCGGGTTGATCCGCTGGGAGCCGCAGCCCGAGATGTTCCCGGCGGGCCTTGCCGCCTTCCAGGCCGCGGCCAACCTGCCCATCGTGGCCCACAACCGCTGGTTCGCCCCACAGAACGCCTACCGCGACCTCGCCGACTTCGTCGAGGAGGGCGACTTCGCGCTGCCGCTCGGCCGCGCGGTGTTCGACCGGATCCTGCGCGATGCGGCCGCGTGGGGCCTGGTCACCTACGAGCAGGACTGGCTGGCCAACCAGTTCTGGGGGCTACGGTACCTTCGCGCCGGGGTGGGCCGCGCCGAGCGCTGGATGTCGGACCTGCACGCGGCGGTGGCCGGGCGGAATCTCACCATGCAGCTGTGCATGGCCTCGCCGGCCCACCTGCTCGACGCCCTGGATCGCCCGGCGGTCACCAGCGTCCGCACCTCCATCGACTACACGCCCTCCATCTCCAAGGAATCCTACTGGCCCCAGTTCTTCAGCGTGGCCATGCTGGCCTGGGAGGTCGGCCTGCTGCCGTTCAAGGACACCTTCCGCACCAGCGAGGCCCATCCCCAGGCCGAGGCGCTGATCTCGGCGCTCAGCGCCGGCCTGGTGGGCCCCGGCGACGCCCTGGGGACGGCCGACGGCGAGCTGCTTTCCCGCACCTGCCGCGCCGACGGGGTGCTGCTCAAACCCGACCGGCCCGCCTTTCCCCTGGACGGGATGTTCCTGCCGCACGAGCGGCCGTTCACCGTGATGAGCTGGTCGGAGCGGGCGGGGCTGGGGCGCTGGCTGTACCTGGCGGCTTTCCACCTGGCGAGCGAGCATCAGCAGCGCACCGCCGAGGACCGGCTGTGGGTGGGCATCCAGTACGCTGACACGGACGCCGGCCGCATGTTCGTCTTCCCGGAGACGGTGCGCGACTTCACGGTATCGCTCGGCGAGCTGGGCGCCCGGGGACCGATGGTGGCCTACGACTGGCGGAGCGGGAAGGCCTTCCGGGTCGAGGGCGAGTTCGAGCTTCCGCGCATCGATGACCTTTACGACTTCGACTTTTTGGTGCTCGCCCCGGTCCTCGAAAACGGGCTCGCGCTCATCGGCGAGACGAGCAAGTTCATCACCCTGGCCGACCGGCGCTTCTTGTCAATCGAGGTGGAGGGCGACACCCTCCGGCTTGCGCTGGAGGGCGCGCCGGACGAGGAGGTGGTGGTGCGGGCCTTCGACGCCAGGGCCGACGCCTGGCTATCCGACTCGGTGATCCGGCTCGACGAGGCCGGCCATGGTGAGGGGCGGATCGGGCGCTAGAACAGACAACTTCTCACGATGCGGCGAGGCATCACCCGCACGCATTGTGAAGCCCTCGGGCAACACATACAACCTGCTGATAAGCATTATGAAAATTGCTAAACCTCCGTTTTTGCAAAACACATGTAATCTCAAAAACGACAGCCAAGCGGCGCTATTATTCGTAACAACTTGAAAAACATATATTATTTCGGTTGGCACGCAACCTGCTTTCCGACGCGGCGGGAATACAGGAGGAGGACTCCAATGAAACATCTCGCCATCTTCTTCGCGGCGGCGCTGGTTGTCGGTTGCGGGGGCGCCGAACAGCTCGAATCCAATCCATTCCTCGAGGGTTGGGAGGCCGGCAACGACAAGGAGGACACCGGCTATGTCAACCTGCGCTACACCGAGATGGAGGTGACCCTGGAGGGCGACCTCGAAGCCCCTTCGTACCGCATCTTCGAGGCCCCGGGCGAGCTCGCCCAGTTCGCGGTGACGTACTTGCGCGAGAAGCGGGGCCTGTACCTGGAGATCCTGGCCGAGGACGCCGGCGTGCCCGCCCGCGTGGAGTGGCTGGTGGACGGGGTGTGGCTCGACCACACCCAGGCGCGCGCCGTGAGCGCCGCCAAGCTCACCCACTTCCGCCTGGCCAACGCCAACGCGGTGGTGAAGACCGGCTCCAACGTGCAGGCCGGCCAGGTGTTCGAGGCCCGCGTCCCGAAGAAGCCCTACTCCATCATGAGCGACGCCGGCGACAAGTGCGCCACGCCCGACGATCACATCGGGCTCTCCCAGTCGGTGTACTGGTACCTGTGGAACCCCGACCGCAGCGGCTGCCCCGCGGAGCTCACCACCACCCTCAAGCTCACCGTGGAGGAGGTGTTCCCCGCCAACGCCGAGAGCTACCCCGAGTACGACAAGCTGTGGGCCGACGGCAAGCTCACCGCGGCGGTGTTCTGGGCCAAGCTCGACGACGGCGACGTGGCAAAGGACTACAACTGGGGCAACTTCAACAAGTTCTGCACCTTTCTTACGCAGGCCGGCTTCAGCGAGACGACCGCCGAGCTCGGCAAGCGCTTCACCAAGGTCTCCGGCGAGCGCACGGTGATCGTGGACGTGTTCGGCCCGGACGTCTTTCACAGCGTGGCCGACTACACCAACCTGCAGAATTGGCAGAAGGCGGTGCTGGAGCACGAGATCGTCATGTACAACGGCCACAGCGTGCTCGGCACCGGCATGGCCTTCGAGCAGATCCGCTACCCCGACTCCTACCAGATCTTCCAGGTGGCGAGCTGCCTGTCGTACGAGTACTACGTCAACCCGGTGCTGGCCGGCAAGGGCAGCTGGGACAAGGTGGACGTGCTCTCCAACGTCGAGCCCACCTACTACAGCGAGAACCTGCCGCTGACCTCGGCCGTGCTGGCCAAGCTCATCTGGGGGTTCGAGAACGGCGGCCGCGCCTCGTGGCAGGACATCATGCAGGCCGCCAGCCAGAAGCTGGGGCACGCCCGCTTCGGCGTGAGCGGCGCCCGCGGCAACTGCTACTCCCCCGCCGGCGATCGCTGCCACAGCGAGCCGCCCGCGGGAGAGAAGCGCTTCACCCAGGAGCCCGCCGCCGCCATCCCCGACAACAACCCCGCCGGGATCTCCTCCACCATCGAGGTGGGCGAGGACCTCACCATCTCGGATCTTTCGCTCGAGCTGGACGTGAGCCACACCTGGGTGGGCGATCTCAAGATCGAGCTCAGCCACGATGGCGTGAGCCAGACCATCTGGAACCGCGAGGGCGGGTCGGCCAAGGACATCCGCCAGGTCATCCGGGTGCCGGGCTTCGTGGGCAAGCCCGCCCGCGGCGCCTGGACGCTCAAGGTAATCGACGCCGCCTCGCGCGACACGGGCACGCTGAACCGCTGGACCCTGGTGGTCTCCTCCGGGGGCGGCGAGCCGCCGGTGGGCGAGCCCAAGACCTACGCGAGCGGCGCCGCGCTCGACATCCCCGACGGCGACGAGCGTGGGGTCTCCTCGGTCATCGAGGTCCCGGACGCGCTCAGCATCGCCTCCCTCAAGGTCGAGCTGGACATCAGCCACAGCTACGTGGGCGACCTGACGGTGGTGGTGTCGCACGACGGAACGCCTTTTGCGCTGTGGGACCAGGCGGGCGGCTCGGCCGACGACATCCGCCAGAGCTTCGAGGTGTCGGTGTTCAACGGCCAGAGCGCCGCCGGTACCTGGACCCTCCAGGTCGTCGATCACGCCGCCATCGACACCGGCCGCTTGAACCGCTGGGCCCTGATCGTCACTCCCGCCCGCTGAAGCACGTTCGACACGCACGAAAAACAAAAGCCCCGCGAGCGATCGCGGGGCTTTTTCATGCCGGCGGAGGGAATCGAACCCACATGGTGTTGCCACCGCGGGATTTTGAGTCCCGTGCGTCTGCCAGTTTCGCCACGCCGGCGCAACGGGTCATGTTGATACCAGGAATCTTCGGCCGCGGTCAAGCTGGGAACCTGGCTATTCGGATTCAAGACGCCGCAGCGCCTCGGCCAGCTCGGCCGGGTCCTGCAATGTTGCCAGATTTCGCGCCCCCTCCTGAAAGCCCTCCAGCGCGTTGAAGTGCCGGTCGAAGGGCTCGCCCTGGTTCGTGGGCACCAGGAAGATGTGGGTGTGCGGGATGCGGCGGCCGCGCGCGTACAGGGACACGAACTCCGGCCGGAAGGCGCGCATGATCTTCTGGGCGGTGCGCCGGGCAAGCTCGAAGAGGCTCGCCGTCTCCTCGGCCGAGAGGTCGTGCCACCAGGGGACGTGGCGCCGCGGCAGGACCAGGCAGTGCCCGCGAGCGTAGGGCTGGATGTCCAGGATGGCGATAGCATGCTCGTTCTCGCCGACCCGGTAGCCGGGGGCCTTCTTCGCGATGATGTCGCAAAAAATGCATGCGGACGTTGTGCCGTTCCTCATGGGTCTCTCCTCTCGGTGGAAAGGAGCATGCTGTATTCCGTCCGGTGGCGCAAGAAGACTCGCATTGACCGCGCCGCGCGCCGGAGGGTAAGGTCGTCCCGGACCGCGGATCATACGCGCATGGACCATACGATGACTCGCCGCAAGAGCCGCCTCACCATGCTCCTGGCGCTCGCCTGGCTCGCCGGGGGCTGCCAGCGGGACGGGGCCTCCGCCATGACCGAGGCCGCGCCCGGCGCCGCCCTTGTCGAGCTTCCCCGCGACGACGGCCCCCACGAATTTTCGCTGCTCGAGTGGTGGTTCTGGGCAGGCCTGCTGCACACGGAGGACGGCCGCTCGTTCGGCTTTCACCTGGTGTTCTTCGAGGCGCGCGTGCTGGGCGTGCCCTTCCGGGTGAGCCACTTCGCCGTCGCCGACCCGCGGGCGGAGCGCTTTCGTTTCCGCGTCGAGCGGGAGCGGGTTCCGCCCGCCGGCCCCCGGCCGGGCATCGAGCTTTTCCACGCCGGTCTTTCGGCCCGAGTGGCGGACGGCCGGCACCGCCTGAGCGGACAGGTCGAGGAGTATGGGCTCACGCTCGAGCTCGAGGAGAAGAAGCCGCCGGCGCTGCACCACGATCGGGGCCACCTCGAGTACGCCTTCGGCGGCCACACCTTCTACTATTCGCGCTCGAGATTAGAAGCGCGCGGCGTGCTGCGCCTCGGCGAGCGGGAGCTTCCGGTCACCGGCCGCGCCTGGTTCGACCACCAGTGGGGGGACATGGGCACGGTCTTCGAGCAGGGCTGGGACTGGTTCGCGCTCCAGCTCGACGACGGGCGCGACATCATGGCCTTTCGCATGCGCGTCCTGGGTGAGGAGCGGCTGCGCGGCGGGACGCTCGTCCCCAGGGAGGGGCCTCCCGTGCCTCTCGCGCCATCCGAGGTGGTCATCGAGCCGGAGGAAAGCTGGAGGAGCCCGCACACGGGCTGTGTCTACCCGCGGCGCTGGCGCGTCAAGATCCGGGGCGAGGAGTTCGTGCTCGATCCGGTCCTCGAGGATCAGGAGATCCCGACCAGCGTGCCGGTGTACTGGGAGGGCCTGGCCACAGCGAGCGGCGCCGGCACCGGACATGCCTTCATCGAGCTCAACGGCTATTGCCGCCGGTGAATCCGAGTTGGCCTGGCCGCGCTTGCTCCGGTGGCATCGCGGCCAGGCGACCGAGCTTCCATCCGAGCGATGGGCCTCAACGCCGCTCGTCGCTCTTCTGGATGTACTCGAGCAGGGTGGGCCGGTTGCGCAGCCGCGCGCGAGCCTCGCGGGCTCGTTTCAGGTTCACCCGGAAGTACACCCACAGGCGCACCAAGAACACGCTGGACACGATATACAAGAACTGCGCGGAAACCGGCTCGTTGAGCAGGGCGTAGGAGTTGACGTGCAGCGCCCCGCCGATGCCCATCCCCAGGCCTGCGCCGGTGAGGGTGCGGACCCAGTTCTTGCGCTCGGGCTTGCCGGACACGGTGGTGGTGGCCCAGTCGAGCACCGCCGGCAGCGGCAGGAGCATCAGGATCCCCCACTCGGCCCAGGCCGGCCAGCGGCCGGTGAGCTGGCCCACCACAAGCGTCAAGATCATGGCCGGGACGATCCCCAGGCAGCGCGCGCACAGCGCCACGTCCTGCCCCCCCACCCGGAAGCGGTAGCACAGGTGCCACCGATCCACCGTATGGTGCGACAGCAGCAGAGAGAAAAAGCTCTGCCGCTCCAGGTGGTAGGCTTCCGAAGGGTCGGCCACCGCCGTCACCGTTCCAGTTCGGCGAGCGCGAACGAGGCGGCCTGGGCCGCCAGGCGGCAGCCGCCGGAGGCCACCGCGCGCAGCGCGTCCTTCACTGTCTGGTCCCCCACGCGGGAGAGCGCCCAGGCCGCGGCGGCCTGCACGCGGCAGTCGCGGTCGTTCTGCAGCGCGCCCAAAAGGTTCCCCAGCAGGCCCGGGAAACGTTTGCGCCCGATGGCCCACAGCGCCTCGCGCCGGACCTCCGCCTCGCCGTCGCTCAGCGCCGAAAGGAGCTGATTGGCGGTCGCGTCCGGCACGTCGCCCAGGGCGCGGGCCGCAGCGGCGCGCACCCGTGGGCTGGCGTCGCCGCTCAAGGCCGACGCCAGCGCGGCCGCCGCGCCGGGGCGG
>JAAZNF010000007.1 GCA_012798435.1 Myxococcales bacterium
AGCAAAAAAAGGTAAAAGATCTCGCAGGAGCTGCGCGAGCGGGCGGCTTCAGACAAGAAAAGCGCCCGCTCGCTGGTCGGGCTTGGGGCGGCTTGGGAGAATTCAGCAGCAAAAACAAAACAAAAGGGGCTGGCCCCGATGGGTTCCCTCAATCTTCTAGATCGTCATCCGCAAACAATTGAAGGCTCGCAAGCTCTCCCCGGTCCAGAAAAACCGCCTCGCACCGGTCACACCACTCGAAACGAATCTCCCCCGCACCCGTGAGCATCATCATCTCGCGATTGCACTTCGGGCAGAAGGCCGGCATACCGTCCATGTCGTGCAACGCCGCTGCTGAGGAAAACCCATCCGCGACGTTGCCGAGGTCTTTCTGAAGCAACCTCTCGAGTTCCCCGCGATCGAGGTAGATTCCGCCACACACCGGACATCGATCGATGGTGATCCCCGCGTGCGTCTCTGACTTCATGTCCACCTTGCGGCACTTGGGACAGTTCATGCTCTCTTCACCCCTTCACGCCTCTCAGGACCGGAGTCACCAAAAGTCTCTCTCTCGAGGTTCCACGTCAGCCGTGCACCCGCTCGACCCGGTTCACGCCTTTGACCCGCTCAAGCTTCTGAATCATCTTCTGCAGCTGCTCGAGGCTCTCGACCGCGATTTTCAGGTTGACCACGGCGGTTCCCACGTCGATCACCTTCGCCGCGACCTGGGTGATGTTCACGCCGGCATCGGACAAGACATTGGAGACATTGGCCAGCAATCCCTGTCGATCGTCGCAGACCACCCGCAGGGCCACCGAACGCGCCACCGCGGATTCCATGTCCCAGCGCACGTCGATCCGCCGCTCTGGATCGGCGTCCGCGACCCTGCGACAAGTCCGCACGTGCACCGTGACCCCGCGGCCGCGGGTGACCACGCCGATCAATTCGTCGCCCAGGATCGGGCTACAACACTTGGCGAAGTGAACCATCACGTCGTCCAGGCCCTGGACCAGGATGCCGGACTTCGACTTCTTCCCCGGCTTACGAAAGGCCTCTTCCGGCAGGTCGATCTTGATCTCAGAAGCCAGCTCCCGCGGCGCCTCCTTCTTGGGCTCGGGAGCCAGCCGCTCGAGCACACGGGAGACCTGCACCCGCCCGTACCCCAGTGCGATCAGCAGTTCTTCTGCGTCCTTGTACCCGAGGTTCCGCGCCGCCTCCCCGACCCCTCCCGCTTTCCAGGCGCGTTGCAGGTTGATACCGCGGCGCTTGGATTCCTTCTCCAGAAGCTCTCGACCGATTTCCTCTGACCGCTTGCGTTCCTCCGCGCGAATCACCGACCGGATCTTGTTGCGCGCCGAAGTGGTCTTGACGAAGGCCAACCAATCTTTGGAAGGCTTCTGGTCGGGCCGAGTCAGGATCTCCACCGTGTCGCCGTTCTTGAGCTTCTGGCGCAGCGGCGCGATCTTGCCGTTCACCTTGGCGCCTACGCAGTGGTGTCCGACCTGGGTATGGACCAGGTAGGCGAAGTCCAGCGCCGTCGCCCCGAAGGGCAGCGCCTTGACATCCCCCTGCGGAGTAAATACGAAGACCTCGTCGGAGAAGAGATCCACTTTGACGTTTTCGAGGAACTCCGCCGGATCTCGAACGTCCTTGTATTGCTCGATCAGCTCCCGCAGCCAGGTGAATTGCGACAGCGCTGGTCGCTGGTCGGTCTTTCCCTCCTTGTACGCCCAGTGCGCCGCCACGCCCAACTCGGCGACGCGGTGCATCTCGCGAGTACGTATCTGGATCTCCAACCGCTCTCCTCCCGGCCCCAACACCGTGGTGTGGAGGGACTGGTAGCGGTTGATCTTGGGCATCGCGATGTAGTCCTTGAACCGTCCTACCACGGGCTTCCACATGGCGTGCAGTAGCCCCAGAACCCGGTAGCAGTCGTCCAAGGTCGTGGGTACGATGCGAAACGCGATGATGTCGTAGATCTGGTCGAAGTCGACATGCTTGAGCTGCATCTTGCGATAGATGCTATAGGGGTGCTTGATGCGGCCGGAGACCTCGGCAGGGATGCCGTTCTCGGAGAGCATCTGCTTGAGGATTCCGACCACGTCCGCCATGTACTTCTCGCGCTCCACGCAGAAGTCGCTGAGCTTTTCGGCCACCTCGTCGAACTGGCGCGGGTGGAGCCAGTGAAAGGCCCAGTCCTCGAGCTCCGAGCGGATCCACTGGATGCCGAGGCGGTTGGCCAGCGGGGCGTAGATGTCCAGCGTCTCCTGGGAGATGGCCTCCCGCCGTGCCGGCTCCAGCGCGTCCAGGGTGCGCATGTTGTGGAGCCGGTCCGCCAGCTTCACGAAGATCACCCGAAGATCGTGCGCCATGGCCACCAGCATCTTGCGCACGTTCTCGGCCTGTCGCTCTCCGCCGGAGTGGAAGCTCACCCGGGCCAGCTTGGTCACCCCCTCTACCAAGAAACGCACCACCGGCCCGAACAACCGTTCCAGCTCCTCCGGCTGGGTGAGGCTGTCCTCGAGGGTATCGTGCAAGAGCGCAGTGATCACGGATATGTCGTCCAGGCTCATGCGGGCGATGAGCCAGGCGACGTTGAGCGGATGAAACAGGTACGGTTCTCCCGAGAGTCGCACCTGTTTGTGGTGGACCTTGGCCGAGAACACGTAGGCCTGCTTCACCAGGTCCACGTTGGCAGCGGGCTGGGAGCGGACCAGCAGATCCAATACGTCCTGGAGCCGGACGTGGGTGTCCCGCTGAGAAAGGGTCACGCGTTCGGGTGTGTCTTCGGAGAACATCGGCCGGACGAGGATACGAAAGCGCCGGATCGGATGTCCACTGTTTTTTGGATTTTTGGGCCCGGCACGCTTGACAACCTCGCGGGGCATGATTATTCGTCAGCCCGGCCGAGTGAGCCTTTTACAGTCAAGGAGGATATACGAATGAAAATCAGGCCGTTGTACGACAGGGTGCTGGTCAAGAGGCTTTCGGGAGAGGAGCGCACCAAGGGCGGGCTCTATATCCCCGAGACCGCCAAGGAGAAGCCCGCCGAGGGCGAAGTGATCGCGGTGGGCCGCGGTCGCCGTAACGAGGACGGGAAGATCGTCGAGATGGACGTGAAGAAAGGCGATCACATCCTGTTCGCCAAGTACTCGGGCAACGACATCAAGATCGACGGGGAAGAACACCTGATCCTGCGCGAGGAAGAGATCCTCGCCATCATCGAGAAGTAAAGGAGACCGCCATGGCAGCCAAGATTATCCGCTACCGCGAGGACGCTCGCGCCGCCCTGTTGCGCGGGGTCAACAAGCTGGCCGACGCCGTCAAGGTGACCCTGGGCCCCAAGGGCCGCAACGCCCTGCTGGAGAAGTCCTGGGGCTCCCCCACCGTCACCAAGGACGGCGTGACCGTGGCCAAGGAGATCGAGCTCGAGGACCGCTTCGAGAACATGGGCGCGCAGATGGTGAAGGACGTGGCCTCCAAGACCTCGGACGTGGCCGGCGACGGCACCACCACCGCCACGGTGATCGCCCAGGCCATTTTCCGCGAGGGCTGCCGGCTGATCGCCGCGGGCCATGACCCGATGGAGATCAAGCGGGGCATCGACGCCGGCGTCGAGGTCATCGTCGAGTCCATCAAGAAGGGCAGCAAGAAGATCGAGGACCCCAAGGAGATCGCCCAGGTGGGCACCATCTCCGCCAACGGCGACACCAGCATCGGCAGCATCATCGCCGAGGCCATGGACAAGGTGGGCAAGGACGGCGTCATCACGGTCGAGGACGCCAAGGGCATGGAGACCACCCTGGATCTGGTGGAGGGCATGCAGTTCGACCGTGGCTACCTGTCGCCCTACTTCGTCACCAACGCCGAGAAGATGGTGGCCGAGCTCGAAGAGCCGTACATCCTGGTGCACGAGAAGAAGCTCTCCAACATGAAGGACATGCTGCCCCTGCTCGAGCAGGTGGCCCGCGCCGGGAAACCCCTGCTGATCATCGCCGAGGACGTGGAGGGCGAGGCCCTGGCCACCCTGGTGGTGAACAACCTGCGCCGTACCCTGTCGTGCTGCGCGGTCAAGGCCCCTGGCTTCGGCGATCGTCGCAAGGCCATGCTGGAGGACATCGCCATCCTGACCGGCGGCAAGATGATCGCCGAGGACCTGGGCATCAAGCTGGAGAACGTCTCCATCAAGGATCTGGGCTCCTGCAAGCGCGTCACCGTCGACAAGGACAACACCACCATCGTGGGCGGCAACGGCAAGGCGGCCGACATCAAGGCCCGCATCAAGCAGATCAAGACCCAGATCGAGGAGACCACCAGCGACTACGACCGCGAGAAGCTGCAGGAGCGGCACGCCAAGCTGACCGGCGGCGTGGCCGTCATCCGGGTGGGCGCTTCCTCCGAGGCCGAGATGAAGGAGAAGAAGGCCCGGGTGGAGGACGCGCTCAACGCCACCCGCGCCGCGGTGGAAGAGGGCGTGGTGGTGGGCGGCGGCGTGGCCCTGCTCAGGGCCCAGTCGGTGCTGAAGAAGGCCGACGTGCCCGCCGGCCGCAAGGTGGGCATCGACATCCTGTCCCGCGCCATCGAGGAGCCGCTGCGCCAGATCGCTACCAACGCTGGCCTGGACGGCTCGGTGGTGATGGAGAAGGTGCGCGAGGGCAAGGGCGACTTCGGCTTCAACGCCGCCACCGAGACCTACGAGGATCTGGTCAAGGCCGGCGTGCTCGATCCCACCAAGGTGGTGCGCATCGCGCTGCAGAACGCCGCCTCGGTCGCGGGTCTGCTGCTGACCACCGATGTCATGGTTGGCGAGAAGCCCAAGAAGGAAGAGAAGATGCCGGCGCCGGGCGGTGGCCCGGGCGGCGGGTTCGGCGGCGGCGACATGGATTACTGAGCCGCCGGAACGTCTCGGGTCTGACGACCGGGAGGAGGCTCTCTCCTCCCGGTTTTTTTTACCTTCAGCGCACCCTCATTCCTCTTGCGCCGCGCCGGAAAGTGACGATATTGTCGTGGCGACACGAACGTCGCGAGGTGCACAATGAGTGAAAACGGCGAAAACAAGCCCAAAGAAATACTTGAAATCCCCCCAGAGCTTCCTCTGCTCCCGGTTCGCAACACGGTGTTGTTCCCCTCCATGGTGCTTCCTCTCATGGTGGCCCGCGGACGGAGCGTGAAACTGGTCGACCACGTCCTGTCCGGCAACCGCATGCTGGCGGTGGTGGCCCAGAAGGATCCTTCGGTTGAGGATCCCGGCGAAGAGGACCTCTTCGACCACGGATCGGTGGGAACCATCCTCAAGATGCTCAAGTTCCCCGATGAGACCATCCGGGTCCTGGTGCGTGGCATCCGCCGCATCCGCATCAAGAAGATCACCGCCCGCGAGCCGTTCTTCCGGGCGGAGATCGAACCGCTGCAAAGCACGCTCGATTCGAGCGTGCAGGTCAACGCGCTGGTGCAGACCATCCGCAGCCAGTTCGCCAAGCTCATCGAGGCCTCGCCGATCCTCCCCCGTGAGACACAGGTAGCGGCCCAGAACATCGACGAGCCCAGCATGCTGGCCGACTTCGTGGCCACCAACCTCAACCTGAAGCTGGAGGACATGCAGGAGGTGCTGGAGACGGTGGACGTCCACCAGCGCCTGGTCAAGGTAGCGCGCCTGCTCTCCCGCGAGATCGAGGTGCTGGAGCTCGGCAGCAAGATCCAGGACGAGATCAAGAGCCAGATCGACCAGAGCCAGCGGGAATACTACCTGCGCCAGCAGATGAAGGTCATCAAGAAGGAGCTGGGCGAGGACGATAGCGCCTCCCGCGAGGTCGAAGAGCTACAAAAGCGCATCCAGGCCGCCAAGATGCCCGACGAGGCGCGCAAGGAGGCCGAGAAGGAGCTTCAGCGCCTGTCCCACATGCACCCCGAGAGTGCCGAGTACACCGTGGCCCGCACCTACCTGGACTGGCTGTGCGAGCTTCCCTGGAGCAAGAGCACCGAGGACAACCTGGACATCCGCGAGGTTCGCAAGGCTCTAGACGAAGACCACTACGGCTTGGACAAGCCGAAGGAGCGCATCCTGGAGTTTCTGGCGGTGCGCAAGCTCAAGGGACAGATGAAGGGCCCCATCCTGTGCTTCGTGGGACCACCGGGCGTGGGAAAGACCTCGCTGGGCCGCTCGATCTCCCGTGCCATGGGGCGCAAGTTCGAGCGCCTCAGCCTGGGCGGGGTACGCGACGAGGCCGAGATCCGCGGCCACCGGCGCACGTATGTGGGAGCGCTGCCGGGCCGCATCATCCGCGCCATGCGCAAGGTGGGCTCCAACAACCCGCTCATCATGCTCGACGAGGTGGACAAGCTAGGCGCGGACTTCCGTGGCGACCCGTCCTCGGCGCTCCTGGAGGTCCTGGACCCCGAGCAGAACTTCTCCTTCACCGATCACTACCTCGATCTACCGTTCGACCTGTCCAAGGTGTTGTTCATCACCACCGCCAACGTACTGGACTCCATCCCCGGCCCGCTGCGCGACCGCATGGAGGTGCTCGAACTCCCCGGCTACATCGTCGAGGAGAAGCTCGAGATCGTGCGCCGCCACGTCATGCCCAAGCAACTGGATGCGAACGGCATCACCGCCGCCCACCTGGAAATCCGCGATCCCGCCATCGTCAAGATCGCCGAGGAGTACACCCGCGAGGCCGGGGTGCGCCAGATCGAACGCGAGATCGCTACCATATGCCGGAAGGTGGCCATGCAAGTCGCCATGGGAAAGACCGACAAGGTCACGGTCAACCCCGAGGACCTGCACGGCTTCCTGGGGCCACAGAAATTCTTCTCCGAGATGGCCGAGCGTGTGAACGTCCCTGGCGTGGCCATCGGGTTGGCCTGGACCCCTACCGGCGGGGAGGTGTTGTTCATCGAAGCCACCCGCATGCCCGGGGGCAAACGCCTGGCGCTCACCGGCAAGCTGGGCGAGGTGATGAACGAGTCCGCCCAGGCGGCCTTCAGCTACATCCGCTCGCGCACCTACGAGCTCTCCATCCCGGATGATTTCTTCGAGAAGACTGACATCCACGTGCACGTGCCGGCCGGGGCCATCCCCAAGGATGGGCCGTCGGCGGGAATCACGCTCGCCACCGCCATGGCCTCGCTGCTCACCGACCGGCCGGTGGTGCCAGATCTGGCCATGACCGGCGAGATCACCCTGCGCGGCAAGGTGCTGCCGGTGGGCGGCGTCAAGGAGAAGGTGCTCGCCGCGGCGCGCCAGGGTATCGCCCGGGTGATCCTGCCGGCCCGGAACGAAAAAGATCTCGAGGAAATCCCGGCCGAGGTGAAGGAGCGCCTTCAGTTCATCTTCGTTGACGACATGGAGAAGGTCCTGAAAATCGCCCTGGGCGCGAAGAGCAGCACCGAGCGTAAACCCAAAAAGAGCCGCAAGCCCTCCCCGCCCCCGCCGGCACCAGGCTCCGCGCCGCCGGCGGCGTGAACCCGCCAGGCTGACCCCGGACAATCCGCTCACCAGACAAGCAGAACACTCGGAAAAACCTGCTGACAAGGAACAGCGAGAACGCGGCAAGGGTGTTCCGGGGGCTGTCCCCAATATATTTCCTTTTATTGCAATGGGTTATGCAAATAACCTTTCATGCAAGTCAGGAGCTGGCCTTGTTTGCTTTCCGCTCAAAAAAATGATTGACGCGCCGTCGCGGGGTCGGCTAGGTTCCCCTGGCTGCCGGGAATATCCGGCGATTCGAAATCCCTTACCAGGAGGAGGCGGAATGATGCGGCGCAATGCGATGTTTGCGGGAGTCGTGGCCATCCTGATCGTGGCCGCGGTCGGCTGTGGGGGAAGCTCGACCTGCGACAAGTACCCCAAGTGCAACGAACCCGGAGCAGTCATCTGCAGCACCGACAAGAAGGCGGTGCTCGAGTGCGGCAAGAACCAGGACGGCTGCCAGACCTGGGTCGAGCAGAGCACCTGCACCGGCGCCCAGACCTGCCAGGCCAATAACAACGGTGCCGCCTGCGTTTGCAACGACGCCTGCTCCACCGGCAGCAGCCGCTGCCAGGGCTCGGTGATCGAAACCTGCGCCACGGTACAGGGCTGCCTCGCCTGGGCCGCCGGCACCGACTGCTCCACCACCAACCAGGCCTGTGCGGTGGTGAACGGCACAGCCCAGTGCACCGATGTGTGTCAGAGCGACTGCACCCGCGAGAATGCCACCCGCTGCCAGGGCGGCAAGGTCCAGACCTGCACGGTGAACGGCACCTGCCTCAACTGGCAGGACAGCCAGACCTGCGCCGGCCGCCAGCAGTGCGTCGAGGACGCGAACGGCGCCGCCTGCGTGTGCCAGGACGCCTGCGCCGACGGCAATTCCCAGTGCAGCGGGACCAAGGTTCAGACCTGTGGCAAGGACGCCGACAGCTGCCGGATCTGGGTCGATGGCGAGGACTGCGCCACATCTAGCAAGGTGTGCGCCATCGTCAACGGCGACGCGGTGTGCCAGGACACCTGCCAGAGCGATTGCACGACCCTCAACGCCACCCAGTGCCACGCGAATGACATCCAGACCTGCCAGCAGAACGGTAGTTGCCTCAACTGGGCAGCCACCGGAAGCTGCACCGGCCGCCAGGTGTGCGACGATGACGCTGGCACCGCCTCCTGCGTTTGCCAAGACGAGTGCGCCGCCAACCAGAGCGCCTGCAACGGAACCGTCATCCAGAACTGCGCCCAGGATAGCCAGGGTTGCGGCTACTACGTGGCGGGCACCGACTGCGCCGCGACGAGCCAGGTGTGCGAGGTGCAGGGCGATACCGCCCAGTGCGTGACCCCCTGCCAGAGCGACTGCCCGAGCCTCAACGCGACGCGCTGCACGGGCAACGTCGTCCAGACCTGCCAGCAGAACGGCGCCTGTCTCAACTGGGCCGATACCACCACCTGCGCCGTTCACCAGAAGTGCGAGGAAGTTGGCGGCGTCGCCTCCTGCGTGTGCGACAACGTTTGCGATGCGAACGCCACCCGCTGCCAGGGAACCCTCATCCAGACTTGCGCCGAGGACGGCAATTCCTGCCGCTTCTGGCAGGACGGCACCGACTGCGCCGCCAGCCAGCAGGCCTGCGTCGAGACCGGCGGGGCTCACTGTGAAACCGCCTGCACCAGCGACTGCAACACCCTGAATGCCACCCGGTGCGAGGGCAACACCGTCCAGACCTGCACCCAGAACGGCGCCTGCCTCAACTGGACGACCACCGACACCTGCGGCACGCGAGAGGTGTGCAACGGGGCGGTGACGCCGGCCGTATGCGAGTGCCAGAACGACTGCACGGCGAACTCCGGCCGCTGCAGCGGTGAGGTCCCCGAGACCTGCACCGCCGACAGCGACGGCTGCCTCTACTGGTCGGCCGGAACCTCCTGCGCCGACGCCGGCCAGATCTGCATCGTGGGGAGCAACGGCCTGCCGTCCTGCGTGACGAACTGCGCCACCATCCTCCAGGACGGGAGCTTCGAGGCCGGAACCCCGCCCTGGACCCAAGTCTCGACCAATTTCAACGATGTGGTGTTGTGCGACAGTTCCTGCGGCATTGACGGCGCGCTCACCGGCGTCCAGTACGTATGGATGGGCGGCGTGGGGACCACCGGGACGTTCCCGGAGATCACCTCCATCAGCCAGAGCGTTGCGATCCCCGCCGGAAAGCCCGCCACGCTGTTCTTCTTCCTGGCGCTGCTCCCAGGGAACCCCGAGGCGCCGACGGATGCCTTCGAGGTCAAGGTGGACGGCAACGTCGCCTGGTCGATCCAGATGCAGAACGCCGGGACCTACCTCAACCAGTACGGCCTGGTGACGGTGGATCTCTCGACCTATGCCGACGGCGCATCCCACGTCATCTCACTGGGCGGCACCATCACCGTGCCGTACGAGAGCTTCCTCATCGACGAGGCCAACCTCAAGATCGGTAACGCCTGCTGCGCCGACCTTTGCTTCACGAACGGCGATATGGGCTGCTCGGGCGACCAGATCCTCACCTGCGCCCCGGATGCGAACAACGGCGGCTGCCTCGCCATTCAACTCGTCCAGGATTGCAGCACAAACAACCCGCCGCAGACCTGCGCCGATCCGGGAACGGGTCCTGTCTGCTCCGACATCGTGTACGGCATCAACTGCGACCGGCCATATTCACCGACGGCGACCATCCCGGCAGGACTCCCCATGAGCTTTGCCAACCAGACCACTTGCGGCATGGGCGCTGACTACGCCGACACCTGCCTGGGCTCCTACGACGGCGGTGAAGACATGATCTTCCGGTTCGAGGTCACCGAGGCGAGCGTGGTGAAGTTCACGCTCGATCCCAAGGGAACCACCTACACCGGCATGGCGCTCTCTGCCACCTGCCCGCTGGGCACGAGCTGCCTGCTCACCCGGACCAGCACCGGCGGGACGGCCTTTGGCACTCCTTGCACGCAGCTCGCCGCCGGAACCTACTACCTCATGGTCGACGATTGGCCCACGCCGAACTGCATCCCGAGCTTCGACCTCACCGTCGAGGCCTGCGCCTGCACCCCGGGTCAGACCCAGTGCCTGGACGCAAGCACGCTCCAGACCTGCGACGCCAACGGCCAGTGGGTGGACTCCACCTGTACGAACGGCTGCCAGGTCATCGGCGGCGTGGCCCAGTGCGTGAACCCCGGCGACACCTGCCAGCAGGCCTTGCCCATGCCACCGTTCGTCGGCGGGCTCGCCTCTCTGCAGCTCGACAACACCGCAATGACCAACACCTATGCCAGCTACACCTCTTGCACCACCGGGCGGACCGGAAGCGACGTCTGGACCAGCTTCACCATCATCGAGCCGGCCCACGTGGTGATCGAGACCAGCGCACCGGGAACGGTCACCGACACCGTGCTGGGGCTCCTCGATGGTTGCGGCGGCCAGCAGCTCGCCTGCGACGACGACATTGGCGGTGGCAGCACCTTGTCCCGAATCGAGACCGACCTCGCCCCTGGGACCTACTTCCTCGTATCGGAACCTTATACCACCTCCACCACCGGAACCTGGACCCTCAATGTCACCGTGATCTACAACCACACCGCGGTCCGCTGGACGTTCGAGGACGCGGCCGGTGTTGGAACCCTGACACCGGCCATCGGCAGCGGCACGGCACTGGCGGGAGCAGGCATCGTGGCCAACACCTTTACGACTGGTCACGGCGGCGGTCTGAGCAAGGCCTGGCACTCCAACAGCTGGACCCCGGGCGCCACCGGGCCCACCGCGGATGACTACTTCGAGCTCTCGACCAGCCTCACCGGCTTCAGCTCGGCACCGAGCGTCGGGTTCTATGCCTACCGCTCCAGTACTGGTCCGAACGCCTTCGAGCTTCACTACAGCGTGGACGGCACGAACTTCCAACCGATCCCAAACTCGACGAGCAGCATCCCCGCCGCAAGCACCTGGACCGGATTCACCTTCGATCTCAGCGGCCTTACTCCTGCGGTCGAGGGTGCGGCCACCGTCGTTTTCCGCATCATGGCTTATGGTGCGACCGGCGATACAGGCACCCTGCGCATCGACGACTTCTACGTCCGCGGAAACCCGTAGCTCTCTGATCTACCTACTCTTTTAGCTCATTGCCTTCTCCGGGCGCCCTCTAAGCGAGGGCGCCCGTCTATCTTCAAAACCCTGGAAACCCTGGGGCCTGTCCCCACTGTTTCTTCATTGTTTTCAAGTGGTTCAAGGGGGTGGCAGCCCCCCTGCTGAAATCCCGCTCCCATACTCTCCCAGGTCTTTCCTAGGTCTTCTCGGACTCGACTTGAGCAGCTTCTACCGTCTTGCCTAGCGAACGAAGGATCTGGGCCAGCAGGGCGCGGGCGCGGCTGTTTTTCGAATCGAGCCGAATCGCCTCTGAAAGTTCACGGACCGCGACCCTCATGTCACCGTTGCGGAAGGCTGCTACCCCCAGGTGATACCGGGCCCGTCCGTCGCGCGGGTCACGCCGGGCCGCCTCTTCGAACGAGCGCCGCGCCGCCGTGGCTTCCCCGCTGTTCTGGTACAGGATGCCCAGGTTGGTGGCCGGCGAGGCGAAGCGCTCGTCGAGCGCGAGCGCCTTGAGGTAGGCATCGATGGCCGCCTCGCGCATGTGCAGGCGGGCGAAGGCCACCCCCAGGTTGTTCCAGGCGCGGGCGAAGCTCGGCTTCACCAATGTCGCCAGGGTGAAGCTCTCGATGGCCGCCTCCCAGTCCACCGGCTCGCCGCGCCGGATGGCCCGGCGGATCATCTCGTAGCCGCGGTTGTTGAAGAAGTGCGCCGCCGCCTCGAGATCGTCGATCACCCGGTACTGAGCGTACGCCCAGAGCCGCCCCCCGAAGTCCAGGGCCGAGAGGCCGGTGTCGAGCTCGACCGCGGCGGTGATGTGCCCGCTCTTCACCAGCACCTGGTCCTCGTCCTCGGTGGAGGCGCCAGCGTCGGAGGCGTCCAGGTAGTAGGCCGAAAGCCCCACTGCGCGCGCCAGCCCCACGAAGGCCGAGGCAATGGACAGGCAGTTCCCGCGCCGCTCGCGCAACGTCTCGGCGGCCCCGGTGGTGAGCCCGATGGCGTAGCGGATGCCGAACCCCTCCTCGGTAAAGAGCGCGTTTTTAAGGATCTCGGCGCGCTCGGCGTGGTTGCTGGTCCGCCGCACGAGCTGCCGCGCCCGCTCGGCGTCGTCTGCTGATATCTCGAACGGCACGGTGAGCGAAGCCAGCTCGCGCCCGGGAAGCCTGCGCGCAAACTCGCCGCGCACCTCATCGGGGGTGTACGCCAGCCGGTGCGGCGCGCAACCACATAGTGCCGCCGCAAGCGATGCGAGCGCCGGGAGGATGCGGTATTGCTCCACAGAAGCAATCTAGATCCCGCGGCCTCGGTTGTCCATCACGCCGTGTTGGATCTCTACCGCGTCCTGTGTTACCGATTCTATGCAGCCTCTTTCCAAGGAGACATCCGATGAGAGTCCCCGGTCTTGCGACGCTTGCGCTGCTTGCGCTGACGCTCCCCCGCCCCGGCGCGGCTTGCACCAACTATCTGGTGAGCCGGGGAGCATCCAGCGACGGCTCGACCTTCATCTCGTACTCGGCCGACTCGCACACCCTGTACGGCGAGCTGTACCACGTCCCGGCCCGCGACCATCTGCCCGGCGCCATGCTCGACATCTTCGAGTGGGACACCGGCACCTACGTCGGGAAGATAAAGCAAGTCGGCCACACCTACGCCACGGTCGGCAACATGAACGAGCACCAGGTGTCGATCGGCGAGACCACCTTCGGCGGCCGGCCCGAGCTGGTCGATCCCGTCGGCGGCATCGACTACGGCCAGCTCATGTACGTGGCCCTGCAACGCGCCCGCAGCGCGCGCGAGGCCATCCGGGTGATGACCTCGCTCGCCGAGGAGTACGGGTTCAAGAGCGAGGGCGAGAGCTTCTCGATCGCCGACCCTGACGAGGTGTGGATCCTGGAGATGGTGGGCCGCGGCCCCGGCAGCAAGGGAGCGCTGTGGGTGGCACGCCGCGTCCCCGACGGGTATGTCTCCGCCCACGCCAACCAGGCCCGCATCCGCACCTTCCCGCGCAACGACCCGCAGAATTGCATGTACGGCCGCGACGTGGTGTCGTTCGCCCGCGAGCGCGGCTGGTTCTCGGGCAAGGACGAGGACTTCTCCTTCGCCGACACCTACGCCCCGCTCACCTGCGAGGCGCTGCGTTTCTGCGAGGCGCGGGTGTGGGCGTTCTTTCGACGTGTGGCCCCGTCTCTCAAGCTCTCCTCGGACTACGTACGCTGCGTGGACGGGGCCAAGCCGCTCCCTCTGTGGATCAAGCCCGACCGCAAGCTGTCCGTGCGCGACGTCATGGAGCTCATGCGCGACCACTTCGAGGGCACCGAGCTGGACCTCGGCAAGGGCCTCGGCGCCGGGCCGTACCGGCTGCCCTACCGCTGGCGGCCGCTCACCTGGGAGGTGGAAGGCGTGACCTACCTCAACGAGCGCGCCACCTCCACCCAGCAGACGGGGTTCTCCTTCGTGGCCCAGGCCCGCCGGGGCCTTCCGGATCCCATCGGCGGGGTGTTGTGGTTCGGGGTGGACGACACCTACAGCACGGTGTACGTGCCGATGTACTGCGGGATCCTGGCGCCGCCGATAAACTACGCGGTGGGCACGGGGGACTTCCGGCACTTCACCTGGGACTCGGCTTTCTGGGTGTTCAACTGGGTGGCCAACTTCGCCTACGGCCGCTACAGCGAGATGATCGAGGACATCCGCCGTGTCCAGGCCAACCTGGAAGGCGACTTCCTCGCCCAGCAACCCACCGTGGAGGCCCAGGCGCAGAAGCTCCTGCGTGAGTCCGAGCGGGCGGCGCGGGAGTACCTCACGCAATACTCTGCCACCCAGGCCAGCCGGACGGTATCCCGCTGGCGCCGGCTGGGCGAGGAACTGTTGGTGAAATACCTCGACGGCAACCTCAAGGACGAACACGGCAACGTGCTGCACCCGGGATACCCGGAGGAGTGGTACCGCTTGATCGCGGCCGAGGCCAAGGACGCCCTCAAGCTCGGCAAGCTCAAGAACGAGGTCACGCCCGAGGAGACCCTGGGAGGAAGCGGCTTCTTCCACTCCCGCGACGAGCTCGGGGAAAAGGGGAAGAACGTCCCGGCGGACTTCCCCTTCGAGCGGGAGAAACTCCTGCTGGTCCCGGGCAAGGATCGCTGCAACCGGCCGCCCCAGTGCTGCCTCGCCCCCAAGGTCAGCGGCGACGCCAAGAAGCTCACCGTGGAGATCCCCAAGCCTCCCAAGGATCCCTGCGGCGCTCCCGACTGGCTGCTGCGCCTGCCCCGCGACGAGCGCCGCCCCGTCATCCGCGGCGCCGCTGGTCACTGATGACTTCCTGATCAGCAGGTATTCTCCGGGCCGCTCCGATAGCCTTCGCTCGGCTTGCGCATTCAAGGGCTCTGGGTCGCTGTGTTCGCCTTCACCCGACCCCTCCCTTGTCAGCAACTATTTCCTGCTCTTCTTCGGGTTTTTCTTAGTCAGCAGGTTTTCTCCGATTTTTTTCGGGACTTTCACTGAGTGGAAGGTTCTTCCGGAATTTGCTCGGAGTTATTTCCCGGGGGGCAAGGGGGCAAAGCCCCCTTGCGAAAGTTTTCTACCCTGAACCGGGCCCTAGGCGCGCGCGGTCTTGGCGGGATCGACCGCGCGTTTCTCGAAGTACTCCACCACCGCGTGGCCGACGCCGCCGATGTTGCCGATGCCGTACACCAGACCCCGGCCAGGGATCTGGGACAGGGTGCGCTCGAAGATGTCGTCGGCCCGAGCGTCTTCGAGAGTGATGAGCCGCTCCACTGGCATGCCCCGCTGGAGCGCCGCCTCCACCGCGGGCCGGGTGCCGGTCCCGGTGACGATGGCCGTATCGAGCCCGGGCATACGCGGCAGGATCTCCCCGAGCTGCACGCTGCGATGGACCCGGTCGGCGCGGCAGTTGAGCAGCACCACCCGGCTGCGCTCCCCGGGAAAGCGCTCGGCGATGAGGTGCCAGATGGCCAAGGTGGAGTCGGGGTCGTTGGCGGCGAAGCCGTTGATGAAGTCCACCTTCTTGCCGAAGAAATCGAGGTGCACCACCCGCAACACGCCCACGTCGGGTTGGGCGGACCACATCCCGGCGATGGCTTTCTCCCTCGGGACGCCGAGCCGGGTGCACACCTCGAGCGCCAGGGCCACGTTGTCGGGATGCTCGATGTAGGTAAAGCCGCCGAGGTCGGCGGCGCTGACCTTCTGCCCCTCGGGGGTGGCGCGGACACACGTGCTCCCCTGCCGCCGGGCGACGTCCGCCATCAGGGCAAGGTGCGCCTCGTCGCTCTCGGCGGTGGCGAGCAGGCCGTTGCGCGGCACCGTGCCGCACAGGGCCTTGGCCACATCGGCCACCGTCGGCCCCATCACGTCCAGGTGGTCGGCGCGGATGTTGGTGATGACACCCACGGTCGAGCGCACCAACACCTCCTCGCAGAAGGCCTGGTAGCGGGGGTTCAGCGCCATGCACTCCAGCACCAGGGCCCTGGCGTTGCGATGGGCGGCCACCGACAGGGCGCGCGCCTGTTCGATGATGTTGGCGCGGCCCTGGCGTTGGATGGGGTACTCGGCGCCGTCCTCCAGGATCATGCGCGGGGCCGAGCCGGTGGTCTTGGCGCAGGTGGCGATGCCGCCGGCGCGCAGCCCGGCGGCGATGAGGCGCGTCACTGACGACTTGCCGCGGGTGCCGTTGACGTGGATGCGGATGGGAACGCTGGCCAGGTTGCGCCGGTGGGCGCGGTACTCGAGCACGCCGAAGGCGAGCAACAAGCAGAGCAGCGTTCCCAGGGTGGCGTAGATCACGTCCGGCCTCCGCACGGCATCCTAGATCGAGGCGGGCATTTCGGCAAACCCAAACGGGCCACGGACCCCGAAATCGCCTTGACCCCGGAGGCGGCAGCGGTGAGAATGGCCCGACGCCGGCACGCGGGCCGGCCGCGGGTGACCATGACCAACTTGTTGTGGTTCTTGATCCTGATCGGCGTGCTCATCTTCGCCCACGAGAGCGGGCACTTCTTGTTCGCCAAGCTCTTCCGGGTCAAGGTGCTCACCTTCTCGCTGGGGTTCGGCGGAGCCATCCGGCTGGGGCGCTTCCGCCTGGCCTTCACCCGCGGCGAAACCGAGTACCGCATCAGCTGGTTCCCCATCGGCGGCTTCGTGCGCATGCTGGGAGAGGATCCCACCCAGGAGGTGGATCCCGCCGAGAGGCAGCGCTCGTTTTCCCACCAGGCGGCCTGGAAGCGCGCGCTGATCATCTTCGGCGGGCCGATGTTCTCCTTGCTGCTGGCGCCGCCCATCTACTTCGCCTACCACCTCACCCTGAGCCGCGCCGCCGCGCCGGTGGTAGGCCTGGTGATCGACGGCTCGCCGGCGGCGCAAGCCGGCATCCTGCCCGGCGACGCCGTCCTGCGCGTCGGCGGCACGCCCACCCGGACCTTCGAGGAGGTCGAGGACGCCATCAACGACTCCGAGGGCCGACCGGTGGAGCTGGAGATCGAGCGCGGCGGCGAGAAGCGTGCGTTGCGCCTCGCGGCCCAGCCGGCCATCGACGAGACCGGCCTCGAGTTGCTGGGCCGCCAGTGGGATCTCGGCATCCGCCACGAGCGGCGCGGGACCATCCTGGGCCTGGTCTCCCCCGACTCGCCGGCGGCGCGCGCCGGCATGAAGGGCTGGGACGAGCTGGCCGCGGTGAACGGCGTGCCGGTGCTGGACTTCGAGGAGGCGCGCCGCGAGCTGGAGAAGGCGAAGGACTCACCGCTGCGCCTTTCGCTGCGCCGCCGGGTGGAGATCCCGTGCGGCGCCGTCACCCTGAACGCCACCGCGGTGATCGACGTCGACCTCCAACCCCTGCCGGCGGAGCAGGCGCCGCTGGGGGCCTTCCGCACCGCGCACGCCTACTTCGGATTCGAGCCCATCGATCTATTCGTGCGCGAGGTCATTCCAGGCTACCCCGCCGAGCAGAACGGCGTCGTCGCAGGCGACCGCATCCTGAGCGCCAACGGCGAGATCCTCACCTCCATCGAGCAGTTCCGCAACGTGCTGGCCCGGCACCCGCGGGACTCCATCCGCATCCAGGTGCGGCACCAGGGCGAAGTGCGGGAGTTCTCCTTCGTCCCCGCTATCATCGAGGACAAGGACGAGCTGCGCCAGACCCAGCGCATCCGCGGCCTGGGCTTCAAGCCCGACGCCAACCGCGTGTCCGGCCTCACCATCCCCCGGCCCGATCGCCTCGCCTACGCCGGTCGCATGGCCTTCGTGGAGTTCGGCCGCACCGTGCGCATGAACGTCATGGGCTTCGTGCGCATCTTCCAGGGCCGGGTGGCGGCCAGCGAGGCGGTGGGCGGCCCCATCATGATCTTCCACGTGGCGGGCAAGGTGGCCGAGAAGGGCCTCGGCGCCTTCCTGGCCATGATGGCCTTCATGAGCATCTTGCTCGGCCTGCTCAACCTGCTGCCCGTGCCGCTGCTCGACGGTGGTCACCTGGCGTTCATTCTGATCGAGGTGCTGCGCCGGCGGCCGCTCTCGCTCCAGGCACGGCTGATCGCGAGTTACGTGGGACTGGCGCTGCTGGCGGCTCTGATGATCTTCGCCTTCGGCAACGACCTGCGCCGCTACTGGTCGGACTTTTTCGGGTAGGCGATGCTGCTCTTGGCCTTCGACACGGCGACGCCGTCCACCACGGTGGCGCTGCTCGATTCGGCGACGCCGATCGCCGAGATGCGACTGTCCGCCGCCTCCCACTCTCGATCGCTTCTGCCGGCGGTTTCAGAGATCCTCGCTCACGCGGGACACACGCCACGCTCGCTCCAGGCCATCGCGGTGGGGCGCGGGCCCGGCTCGTTCACCGGCGTGCGTATCGGCATGACGCTGGCCAAGACGCTGGCCTACGCGCTCGACATCCCCCTGGCGGGCGTCTCCACCTTGCGCGCCCTGGCGCACAACGCCGCGGCCGGCCCGAACGACCTCGTGTGCCCGGCGCTCGACGCCCTCAAGGGAGAGGTGTACGGCGCGGTCTTTCGAATGACCTCGAGCGGTGCTCAGACGGTGCGACACGAAGCCGCCTCAGAGCCGCGCGCCTTCGCCGAGAGCCTCAAGGCCGCCGGCGCGACCTGCATACTGCTCGGGAGCGGCGCCCTGCGTTACCGGGACGTCTTCGCCGAGGTGCTGGGCGATGCGTTGCGGCTACCCGACATGCCGGAGGATCACGAGCCGCGCGCCACCGTGATCGGGCGCCTGGGTTGGGAACGGTTGTCTCGAGAGGAAAGCGACGACCCCGCCCTGCTGGAGCCCGACTACTGCCGCCTTTCAGAAGCCGAGATCAAACGGCAAAAGACTTCCTGAAGTCACTCGCCTGGCGCCGGCCCCTTGCGCCGGCCCCGGTGCCGTCCGCGCGGCCTCTTCTCCCCTTCGGAACCGGGCCGGGGGCCCTCGCCGCGCCGTCCTCCCCGGCCGCCGCGCCGCGGCCGGTCATCCGGCGCTCCGGCGCTGCGACGAGGCCTGCCCGGGCCGCTCCCTTCTCGTCCTCCTGTGCGGGACGCGCGCTCCCGCGCCGGCCGGCCCTCCGGGAATCTGGAGGCCGGCCGCTCCGGCTCGGGCGCCAAACGCCCCAGGGTGATCGGCCAGGAATCGAAGGCCCGGATGCGGGCGATGAGCTGGGCTTCGTTCTGCACCTCCCCACGAATCAGCGTGGCCACCGTGCCCATGACCTCGAGCGAATCCCGCACGTCGCTGCCGCCGACACCCGGCAAGCCGGCACCGGCCGCCGCCTCCTCGGCCAGGTCGTTCTGCAACGGGCGCCGGCGGGCGTTCAGCACCTCCACCGCGCCCACGCCGGCGAGGCGCGCCAGGCCGTCTCCCAACGCCCCTGGGATGTCGCGGTCGTAGGGATGGGCCGCGATCAGCAAGCCGTCGCGCGCCTCCACCGCCTGCCGCAGCGACTCGAACATGCACCGCCCCGAGTCGTCCCGCCGCAGCCAGGCCCCGATCTCGGGCAGCGAATACGGCGATGGCACCAGCACCAGAAAATGCCCACGATCGGTGAAGGCCTCCAGCCCGACCAGGATGCGCAGCCCGGTGCGGGACTCCACCTCGCCCGCCTCCTTGAGGGCCGCGACCGTGTGGACGTCCGTGAGACAGAAGCCGTCCAGTCCCGCCTGGCGCGCCCGCTCGGCGAGCTGGGCCACGCTCCAGGGCACGCCGGGGGTGTAAAACGAGTGCACGTGTAGATCGAGAAGCAAGCCATCCTCCCGCGTTGTCATCCCCCCGCGGAGCCGGCACGCTACCACAGCCCCCGTTCCGGCGCAAACCCGGCGCTTCCTGACCGCACCTCACAAATACTGCAATTCGATTGAACCATTGTGGTACTTCCAGTGGCGCGGCGCGCAAGATCGAAAAAGAGTGAGGTACGGTCAGCGGCGCTTCGCCGCCAAGAGACCTATCCAGCGCGCATCCGGCCCTGCCAGGTGTCGCGGCGCTCGAGTTCCGCACGGATCTTGTGGATCACGCGGCCCTTGTCGAGCGCCCACCGCGGCGCCAGCATCTGCCCGGCCGGGCCTTCACCGGTGAGCCGGTGCACCACGATCGCCGGGTCGAGGTACTCCAGGAAGCGCCCCGCCAGCGCCGCGTATTCGTCCATGGAGCTGAGCGGTATCTCTCCCCGCCGCCACATCGGTTCGAGCGGCGTGTCCTTCAGCACGTGCAGGTTGTGGACTTTCACGCCGGTCACGCCGAGCCGGTTGAGAAGCGCTGCGGTCTCCAAACGGTCGCCTTCGTCTTCCCCGGGGAAATCCAGGATGAGGTGGGCGATCACCTCCAACCCGCGCTCCCGCGCCCGCCGCGCCGCGTCGGCGAAGTCCGCCACGCTGTGGTTGCGGTTCATCCTGGCGAGCAGCGGGTCGCTCGCCACCTGCAGGCCGATCTCCAGCCATACGGGCTTTTCTTTCGAGAGCGCACTCAAGAGATCCAGGACATCGTCCGGGAGAAAGTCCGGCCGGGTGCCGATCGCGAGCAAGAGCACGCGAGGGTGGGCCAGCGCCTCCCGCAGCATCGGCTCCAGCCTCTCTCGGGGCGCCGCCGTCACCGTGCCGTCCTGGAAGTAGGCCAGGATGCCGCACTCCCTGGCGCGCCGTTCGGCGGCGGCGATTCCGCTCTCGAGCTGCGAGCATATCGGGCCGAACGGATCTGGCGCGCGCGGAACCAGCGCAGACTCGCTGCAAAAGAGGCATCCCCCGTGTCCCTTGCGGCCGTCGCGGTTGGGACAGCCGAAGTTCCCGCGCAGGGTCACGGTGCGCACGGGTTTTCCGAAACGACGTCTGAGGCCGGTGGAGAGGCGGGAATACCGCTCGCCGTCGGGGAAAGGGTTCACGGCCGACCCGCCAGGCGGAACCCGTCCAGCCGCAGGCCCAGCGTCTCCTCGCCCTGGCGCAGCAACTCCCGCGGATCGCCGTCGAGGGCGGAGAAATCCAGCGGATACAGCCGCACCACCGTGCCGTCGCCTACTCCGAGCAGCTTCGAATCCTGCGAGAACTCGATGGCCACCACGCCCCCGCGGCAGGCGATGATCAGCAGCGGCCGCCCGTCCCGGGCCGACCATACCCGCACCGTGCCGTCATCGCTGCCGGTGGCGAGGAGCTTCCCGTCCGGCGAGAAGCGGACCGAGTTCACCCACTGGGAATGCCCCGCAAGCGCGAACACCTGCTTGCCGCTCTCGATGTCCCAGACCAGCGCCTTGCCGTCTTTGCCGGAGGTGGCGATGCGCTTCCCATCCGGCGAGAACACCACGTCCGAGATCCAGTCGCTGTGCCCGCCGAGCACCTTCACCTGCTCGCCGGTGCGGACGTCCCATAGCCGCGCGGTGAGATCGTTGGAGGCCGAGGCCAGGGTGCGCCCGTCGGGAGAGAACACCACCTTGTCCACCGCCTCCCGGTGCCCCTGGAACACCCGGCGCTCCCGCCCGGTGGCGACCTCCCACAGCCGTACCGTGCGGTCGGTCCCGGAGGTGGCCAGGAGCGCGCCGTCAGGAGAGAAGGCGGCGCCGTACACCATGTCGCCGTGCCCGCGCAGCGTGCGCGCCAGCTTGCCGCTGTCTCCGTCCCACAACCGCACCAGCCGATCCCGGCAGGCGGTGGCGATCAGGATGCCGTCGGGGCTGAAGACCACCCGGTCCACCACCTCGCCGTGGCCGGCCAGGCGCAGCCGCGGCCGGCGCGTTTGCAGATCCCATACCACGGCGCTGCGATCCCAGCCCGAAGTGGCGAGGCGCTTTCCGTCGGGCGAGAAGGCCATGCCGTAGATTTCTCCGCTGTGCCCGTGCAGCGAGACGAGCGCGGTTTCGGGCGAGAACTCGAACAGGCGCACGCTGCGATCGAACGAGGCCGAGGCCAGGTGCTTGCCATCCTGGGAGAAGGCGAGCCCCCACACGAAGTCCTGGTGCACCTCGTTCGCCAGCCACAGCTCGCCGGTGCCCACCTCCCACAGGCGGATGGACTTGTCATAGCCGGCGGAGGCCAGGAAGCGCCCGTCCCGCGAGAAGGCCAACGCCAGCACGCCGTCGGCGTGACCTTCCAGTGCCCGTTCCACCGCTCCGGTGTCCATGTCCCAGACGGTGATCTTCTTGCCGTTGTCCCCCGCCAGAAGGCGCCGGCCGTCTGGCGAGAACGCCAGGGAGAGAACCTCGGCTCCTCGGTCGGCAAGATCGCGCTCGGGCTTTCCGCTTTTCAGGGACCACACGCGCACCCGGCCATCCTCGCCTCCCGAGACGAGCCGCTGCCCGTCGTGAGAGAAGGCCACCGCGCTGGCCTTGCCCCGGTGAGCCAGGAGCCGGCGCTGGGCCTTGCCGTCGATGCGCCATAGACGCACGCTGCCATCTCCCAGGGCGGCGCACACTTCGTCCCCGTTGGGGGAGAATCGCACCGCGTGCGCCGCCGGCCCGCCCGCGCTCAGGCGGCGTTCCTTGCGGGACGGCCAATCCCATACCGCCACGACGCCGTTGCGACCGCCCGCGGCGAGGTACTCTCCGTCCGGCGAGAACGCGACGGTGAGCACCTTTTCCAGGCCGGCCTCGAGTTCTCCCGCCGGCTCTCCGCCGGGAAGCCGCCACAAGCGGACGCGCCCGTCGTAACTGCCAGCGGCCAGGAGCGCCTCCTTCGGCGAGAAGTCCACGCCGGTGAACACCTCCGGCCCGCCGAGGGTCCGCTGCAAACGCAGCAACGAGTGCAGGCGGCCGCGGAACACCAGGGAGGCGGCCTGCACTCGAAGGTCGCGACTCCCGGGATGGGAGTCGGCGAACGCCGGCTGGTGGTCGGGCGAACCCGGGTGGGCCGGGTTGTGGAGCAGAGAGGCCGCGGCGAACACCTCCGCCGCCAGGAAGCGCGAATCCTCCGCCAGCCGGCCGGCTTTCTCTGCGTAGGCCTGCGCCAGGTGATAGCCGGCGGTGAGCCGCTCGGCGTGCTCCTGTGCAAGCGCCGCCGCCTCGCGTTCGCGGGCCTGGCTCTCGCTCTTCCGGGCGTAAGATTCGTTGCGAAGCGCCAGCGACACCAGCACCAGCGCCACCACGATGGTGAGGACGGCCGCCCCCGCGGCCACGATGGCGGCCTTGTTCTGCGCGGCGAAACGGCGGAGCAGCTCGAGGGAGCTATAGCGGTAGGCGCCCACCTTGCCGCCGGTCATGAAGGCGTTGATCTCGCTGGCGAACTCCCGGGCGCTCTGGTACCGCTCCGCGGGCTCGCGCTGCAAGGCCTTGTGGCAGATGGCCACCAGCTCACGCGGTGCCGCGGCGCATAGCTCGGTCACCGGCCGTACCGGATCCCGGCCCACGCGGACGATGATCTCCATGGCCACCGCGCCCGGGAAAGGCGGCTGGCCGGTGAGGATCTCGTACAGCACCGCGCCCAGGCCCCACACGTCCGAGCGCTCGTCGATGGCGTCGATCTGGCCGCGGGCCTGCTCCGGGCTCATGTAGGAGGGCGTGCCGATGGCCGTGCCGTCGGAGGTCTTGCCCCCGCCCTGGTGCATCAGACGCAGGTCCTTCTCCAGGTCGCGGGCGCGGATGTCCTTCTGTCCTTTCACCTTGGCGATGCCCCAGTCGAGCAGCACCGTCTCGCCGAACTCGCCCACCATGACGTTCTCGGGCTTGATGTCGCGGTGCACCACGCCGCGGCTGTGGGCGTAGGCGATGGCGTTGCACAGGTCCCAGAAAGCCCCGAGCAGCTTCAGCCGATCCGGCAGGCCCTGGCAGGCCTTGAGTTTCTTGGCCAGCGTCTCGCCGCGCACGAATCGCATGGTGTAGTACAGCGTGCCGTCGGCGCGCCGCCCCACCTCGTGGACCGGCACGATGTTGGGGTGCTCGAGCTGGGCGGTGACGCGCGCCTCGCGCAAAAAGCGCACCATGCCCGGTGTCGAGCGCATGCTGGAGGGGTAGGAGCCGCTCTCGTCGCGGGCCCCCTCCGTGAGCAGCTCCTTGATGGCCACGTCACGCCCGATGTGCTCGTCGAAGGCCAGCAGCACCCGCGCCTGCCCGCCGCGGCCGTGGACTCCCTTCACCGTGTAGCGGCCGGCCTGCTCCGGGCTGACCCGCTCGTCGTCGTCGGCCAGCCGCATCTCGGGCAGCCCCGGATCCACCGAGGTGGGCAGCGGCGGTGGTTCGGCCCCGGCGCCCGGCCAGCGGCGGGGCTGGCTCTCGCTCACCGTGGGCAGATCCAGGCGTTCCTTCACCCCGCGCGCGGTATTTTCCAGCGGGCCTGGGGTACCCGGCGCTCCCTCGGCCAGCGTGGGCGAATCCGATCCGGGTATTTTTCTACGTTCGCTCAACGGTGCGCCTCAAGGTCAAGCTAGCGCCGGTCAGGGATCCTGCGCCGTGGCCGCGCGGATGCGCACATCGTCGAAGAACAGCCGCGCCGCCCAGTCGTTGAAGGCGAAGCGATCGTGCCCCGTCCCTCGCAGCGGCTCGGAGTCGTAGTAGTCGAGCAGCAGCTTGTCGTCCACGTACCACTTGATGACCTTGTCCCGCCGCACGACCTTCATGCGGTAGCTGCGCCCCGGCTCCACCAGCCCCGGCCGGGCCAGCTCCTGCCGGTCGGCCCCGTGTTCGTCCAGGCGCGCGATGCAGGAGATGCTGTTCTTCCAGCCGCCGAAGATCAATATGTAGCCCGAGGCGTGATCCCGGCCGTTTGCGAAGATCTCGAACTTGATGTCCCCGTCCGGGCTCTCGCTGCGGGCGGTCATCTCGATCACCGCGTCGTCCGGCAGGGAGGCGCGCAGCCACAGCGGGCGGTTCTGGGCGCCGGCCACGGTGATCTCGCCGTCCTGGATGCGCCACACCGGATCGCCGCTCCAGCGCTCGCCCAGCTCGACGCGGTTGAAGTCGTCGAAGAACGGCATGGGTGCTAGATTCTCCTCCTTGCGCGAACAGCCTAAAAACAGCAATCCCACCAGGCAGACCTTGCCGATGGATGCACATCCTCTCGGACGCTTTTCCCTGACGGACATGCTGCAGCCCCCCTTCACATCTTGGGCCGGCGCTCCTCAGAGTAGAGCTGGGCGATCTGGGCGTCCAGGTCCACGATGGTGAGCTCGTGGTTGCGACAGCCCACCGTGGGGCAAGCGCGCACCTCGCCGCCGTTGGGAAGTTGGATGGCGAACATGGGCACCTGGCACATGCCGCACTGGGTCTCCACCGAGAGCGACACGTTGCAGTGCGGGCAGTAGGCGTCGACCACGTCGCCCTTCTTCAAGGGCAGGTCGCACTGGTACTCGAAGACGCCGTACAGCGGGTTGAAGTGGATCAGCCCCATCTTGCCGCGCAAGCGCACCGCCGCGGTGATGGCCGCCTTGCCCGAGAACAGCTTGCGCCGGTTCATGAGCGAGCAGCCGTTGGGGCAACGCCCGTCGTGGATGCAGATGCGGCCGGGCGGGATCTTGACCTTGACTTCTTCCATCAGCGGTACTCCAGCGCCTTGGCGGGGCAGAAGGCGGCGCAGGCCGGGTTGCCCCCGCACAGATCGCACTTCTCGGCACGCCGCGTCTCCCGGTCGAAGTGCATGTGGCCAAAGGGGCAGGCGGCCTCGCACAGGCCGCAGCCCACGCAGCGTTCCAGCGAGACCACCAGGGCCCGGGTGCGCTCGTCGCGAGCGATGGCCTGGACCGGGCACACCTTGGCGCAGGCGGCGTTCTCGCACTGCAGGCAGGTGATCTGCACGAAGCGCTTCTCGCCCGCCGGGTGGACCCGGATGCGCGCGCGCGCCATGCGCCCCGGGCCGCCATGGGCGAACGAACAGGCCAGCTCGCAGGTGCGGCAGCCGATGCAGCGCCGCGGCATCACCACCAGGGTGCGCTCGACCGCTCCCACCACGAGCGGCGGCGCCTTCTCACCAGACCACGCTGGCGAAACGCTGGCTGGCCTGGGACTGCTTGCAGGGCTCGCACACATCGTAATAGTCCTCCGGCAGACCGCGCTTGGCGATGGCGAAGGCGCGGTGTTTTTCGGTGATCACCGGCTGCCCGCACACCTGGCAGCGGTGGAACTCGAAGCTCTGGCCCCAGATGGTGCGCGCGGCCGGGGTGTCCTTCATGACGATGCAGCGGGTGGGGCACACCGACAGACAGGCGCCGCACCCCACGCAGCCCTCCGCGGGCTTGCCGAAGGCCGGGCCGACCCGCTTCTTCTCGCCCCGGCCCACGGCGGCCAGGGCGTTGTGCCCCAGGGCCGCGCACACCCGCACGCACAGCTCGCACAGGATGCAGTTGGCGATCCCCGCGTCGGGCGGCGGCTGCAAGCGCGGCCGCACCCCCCAGCGCGCGGCCAGCTCGCGCAGCACCGGGCTCCCCGGGGCGCGCAGCAAGAGGAGCTCCAGGTTGGTGGCCCGGTCGCGGCGGATCTCGGGCGAGTCGGTGCTGATACGCAGGCCATCCTCGGCCTTCATGTTGCACGAGGTGGAGATCCCCGGCCGCGCGCCGGACCGCACCTCCACCAGGCACAGGCGGCAGGCGCCGATGCTCTCCACCGCCTCGTGGTAGCACAGGGCCGGGATGTCGAAGCCCGCGCGCCGCGCCACCATGAGCACGCTCTCGCCCGGCTCGGCCTTCACTTCCTGCTCGTCGATGAAAATGCGAATGGCCATGGCCGCCTCACTCCACCCACACCGCGTCCTGCTTGCACACGTCCAGGCAGATGCCGCACTTGATACATTTTTTCTGGTCGATGACGTGCAGCTTCTTGACCGTGCCGGTGATGGCCTGCTGCGGGCAGCGCTTGGCGCACAGGGTGCAGCCGTTGCACTTGTCGTTGATGGTGTAGGTGATCAGCGCCTTGCACACCTTGGCCGGGCAGCGGCGATCACGCACGTGGGCCAGGATCTCCTCGCGGAAGTACTTGAGCGTCGACTCCACCGGGTTGACCGCGGTGGAGCCGAGCGCGCACAGCGAGGTAGCCTTCACCGTGCGCGCCAGCTCCTCGACGAGCTCGAGCGTGTGCTCCGAGCCGCGCCCCTCGGCGATGTCGGTGAACAGTCGGTGGAGCTGGTACAGCCCGTCGCGGCAACTGGTGCAGTTTCCGCAGGACTCGAACTTGAGGAAGTTGAGGAAGTAGCGCGCCACGTCCACCATGCAGGTGGACTCGTCCATCACGATCATGCCCCCCGAGCCCATCATGGCGCCCTCGCGCACCAGGGTGTCGAAGTCCACCGGGATGTCCAGCTTGGACGCGGGCAGGCAACCGCCGGAGGGGCCGCCGGTCTGCACCGCCTTGAACTTCTTCCCGCCCGGGATGCCCCCGCCGATGTCGAAGACGATCTGGCGCAGGGAGATGCCCATGGGGACTTCCACCAGGCCGGTGTTGTTCACCTTTCCCACCAGCGAGAAGATCTTGGTGCCGGTGGACTTCTCGGTGCCGATGGCGCGGTACCAGTCCGCCCCCCGATCGATGATCCAGGGCACGTTGGCCCAGGTCTCCACGTTGTTGATGTTGGTGGGCCGGCCCCACAACCCCGACTGCGCCGGGTAGGGCGGGCGCCGCCGCGGCACGCCGCGCCGCCCCTCGATGGAGGCGATCATGGCGCTCTCCTCGCCGCACACGAAGGCCCCGCCGCCGCGGTAGATGCGCAGATCGAAGGCGAAGCCGCTGCCCAGGATGTTCTCGCCGAGCAGCCCCGCCTCGCGCGCCGCGGCCACCGCCCGGCCCAGGCGCTCCACCGCCAGCGGGTACTCCTGGCGGATGTACACGCAGCCGGTGCTCGCCCCGATGGCGAATGCCCCGATCAGCATGCCCTCCAGCACCGAGTGCGGGTTGCCTTCGATCACCGAGCGATCCATGAAGGCCCCGGGATCGCCCTCGTCGGCGTTGCAGATGATCACCTTGTCCGGGCCGGGGGCGGCCCGGCAGATCTCCCACTTGCGGCCGGTCCAGAACCCGGCCCCGCCGCGCCCGCGCAGGCCCGACTTCTTGACCTCCTCGAGCACCTTCTCGGGGCCCATGGCGAAGGCCTTGGCCAAGGCCCGGTAGCCGCCCAGGGCCAGGTAGTCGTCCAGGCTGGCGGGATCGAGCAGGCCGTTGTTCTTGAGCACCAGGCGCTGCTGGTGCATGTAGAAGGGGATGTCCTCTTCCTTCTCGTAGGCCTTGCCGCTCACCGGGTCGCGGTACAGCAGCCGCTCCACCACCCGGCCGCCGGCGAGATCCTCGCGCACGATCTCGGGCACGTCCTCGGGTTTCACCTTGGTGTACAGCCTTCCCGCGGGGAAGATCAGCACCAGCGGGCCGCGCTCGCAGAAACCGTGACAGCCGGTGGCGCGGAGTTCGATCTTTCCCTTCAGGGAGGCCTTGGCGAGCTCGGCCTCGAACACCGGCAAGAGTTTCGCCGAGCCGAAGGCCTTGCAGCCAGTCCCGGCGCACACCGCCACCGCGCGCCGATCGGGGGCGCGCCCGGCGGCCACCTTGTGGCGGTAGGATTCCAGGTCCTTTTCGCTCGAAAAGCGCGGCATCAGGATTTCCCTTCCTTGAGCACGGAGTCCACCAGCTTGGGCAGCCGGCCGGTGGTCATGTTGCCGTGGTATTCGCCGTCCACGATGAGCAGCGGCCCCAGCGCGCAGGCCCCCACGCAGTTCACCGTCTCCAAAGTCACCGAGAGGTCGGGCGTGGTGCCACCGGCGCGGACCTTCAGGTCGCGCTCGAGTTGGTCGAGGAGCTTGGGCGCGCCGCGCACGTGGCAGGCGGTGCCCATGCACACGGTGCACACGTGCTTGCCGCGCGGCTTGAGGTGGAAGCCCTCGTAGAAGGTGGCCACTCCGAACACCTGGGCCTGGGAGATCTGGAGGTGCTCCGCGGCGAGCTTCAGCGCCTCCTCGGGCAGGTAGCGGAACTCGGCCTGCAGGTCGTGCAGCACGTTCACCAGCGCGCCGGCGTCGCCGGCGGGGTGCCGCGACAGGATCTCCTTGACCTTGGCCGTGTCCACGGCCGGTGCGGCGGCGGGGGTCATGATTTCGCTCCTCGGGCCTTGCGCCCTTCCTCGTACCCGGCCTTGAAGGCGGCCACGTTGGCCGGGATGAACTTGGCCTTCTCGGCGAACTCCTCCTCGATGGCGCGCACGGTGGACTCCAGGCTCACCACCTCGGACCAGCCCACGTACACCCCCAGCATCACCAGGTTGGCGGCCCGGCCGGTGCCGGCCTGCTGCGCCACCTGGTTGGCGGCCACGTACACCACCTGGCAGTCCTGCCGGTCGGACTTCACCGGCACCAGCGAGGAGTTCACCACGATCAGCCCGCCCGGCTTCACCCGCGGGGCGAACTTCTCCAGGCTGGGTTGGTTCATCACCAAAAGCGCCCGCGGGTACACGATGTAGGGCGAGGCCACCGGTTTGTCGGAGATGCACACCGTCACGTTGGCCGTGCCGCCGCGCATCTCCGGCCCGTAGCTCGGCAGCCACGAGACCTCCAGGCCCTTCTCCATGGCGGCGTGGGCCAGCAGCTTGCCCGAGAGCAGCATGCCCTGGCCGCCGAAGCCCGCCATCAGCACTTCGGTGCTAGCCACGCTTCACCTCCGCCTCGGCCGTTTCCGGCTCCTTCTTGATGCCCAGCGGGTAGTACGGCATCATCTCGCGCTCCAGCCACTTCTCGGACTCGCGCGCCGAGAGCCCCCAGTTGGTGGGGCAGATGGACAGAAGCTCCACCAGCGAAAAGCACGTCCCCGCCACCTGGTAGCTGAACGCCCGCCGGATGTACTCCTTGGCGCGCAGGATCTCCTTGGGGGAGTGCACCGCCGCCCGGGCCACGAAGGCCGGGGTGCGCAACGAGGCGATGAGCTCGGCCATACGCACCGGGTAACCCACCTCCTTGACGTTGCGTCCGCCGGGGGTGGTGGTGCTGTACTGGCCAGGCATGGTGGTCGGCGCCATCTGGCCGCCGGTCATGCCGTAGATGGCGTTGTTGACGAAGATCACCGTGATCTTCTCGCCGCGGTTGGCGGCGTGGATGATCTCGCCCATGCCGATGCTGGCCAGATCGCCGTCCCCCTGGTACGAGAAGACGATCAGCTCGGGCCGGGCGCGCTTGGCGCCGGTGGCCACCGCCGGGGCCCGCCCGTGCGAGGCCTCGAACATGTCCACGTTGAAGTACTCGTAGGCCAGCACCGAGCAGCCTACCGGGGCGATCCCCACGGTGCGCTCGCGGATGCCGAGCTCGTCGATGGTCTCGGCCACCAGCCGGTGGATCACCCCGTGGGTGCAACCCGGGCAGTAGTGCGTCGGCCGGTCGACCAGGAGCGGCGTCGCGGAAAAGATCTTCTTCATGCGCGTTCCTTGTCCTTACGCTTTTTTTGCGGCGCGGGCTTCGGGGAGGCGTTCTTCGCTGGCGCGCTCCCCAGCACCTCGCGGATCTTCTTGGCCACGTCCTCGGGAGACGGCACCACCCCGCCGGCGGTGCCGAGGAAGTCGATGCTCTTCGTCCCCTGGACCGCCAACTTCACGTCCTCCAGCATCTGGCCCATGTTCATCTCCACGTCCAGGATGCGGCCGGCCCGGTCCGCGGCGGCGCGGCAGGCCTGGTAGGGGAACGGCGCCAGCGTGATGGGCCGAAACAGGCCGACCTTGATCCCCTCGGCGCGCAGCTCGTCGGCGGCCGTCTTGCAGATGCGGTAGGTCATGCCGAAGGAGGTGAGCAGGATGTCGCAAGGCTCGTCGAGGTACACCGACTCGGAGCGCTGCTCGGCCTCGGTGATGCGCTGCCACTTGGCGGTGAGCTTGAAGTTGTGGCGGTTGCAGGCCTCGGGGTCGAGGTACAGGGAGTTTACGATGCGGCGCGGCCGGTCCTTGCAGCCGGTCAGCGCCCAGTCGCCGGGGTCGAGGGGTTTTCCCACCGCCGGCTCGGGGAACTCCACCGGCTCCATCATCTGGCCGATCATGCCGTCGCCGATCACCATCACCGGGTTGCGGTAGTTCTCGGCCAGCTCGAAGGCCCGCATGACCAGGTTCACCGCCTCCTGCACCGAGGAGGGAGCCAGCACGATCAAGTGGAAGTCGCCGTGGGCGGTACCCTTGGTCGCCTGGAGGTAATCCCCCTGGGCCGGCAAGATGCCGCCCAACCCCGGTCCGGCGCGCATCATGTTCACCAGGACCACGGGGAGTTCGCAGGCCGCGATGTAGGACAGCGCCTCGGCCATGAGCGAGATGCCGGGCGAGGATGAGGTGGTGAGCACCCGCACGCCCACCCCGGCAGCGCCGTAGATCATGTTGCTGGCGGCCACCTCGGACTCGGCCTGCACGAACACCCCGCCCACCTCCGGCAGCCGCCGCGCCAGGTACTCGGGCACCTCGCTCTGCGGCGTGATGGGGTAGCCGAAGAAGTGCAGGCAGCCGGCGCGGATGGCGGCCTCGCCGACGGCCTCGTTGCCCTTCATCAGGATCTTGCTCATGGCTCGGCCCCTTGGCTCAGTAGGCGAAGAACTCGTACTGCGTGCCGTCGATGAACACCTCGATGGCCACGTCCGGGCAGGTGATGGCACACAGCCGGCACCCGATACAGCGGCTCTCGTCCTTGACCTTGGCGAAGGTGTAGCCCTTGGCGTTCATCTCCTTGCTCATGGCCAGGATCTTCTGGGGACAGGCGTCGTTGCAGCGCTCGCACCCTTTGCAGCGTTCGCGGTTGATGACGATCTTGGGCATGTCAGGCTCCCGTGCGGCGGCCGAGCGGCACGGCCCGGCCGGCCGGTTGGGGTTGTGCGTCCGTACGTCGGATCCAGGGCGGCAACATGATACGCCTCATCACGAACAAGGGCACTTCCTCTCCCGCGAGCTGCGGGGAATCGGCGAACTCCTGCATGGCGGTGTAGAACACCAGCGGCAGGCCCGAGCGGCGGGAGACTTCCCGTCCCATCCGGATGCCTTCCTGGATCACCTCCAGCGTGGTCTCGGTGACCAGGTGACTGTTGGCGATGAAACCGGTGACCTTGAGGCGCGAGGCCTCCTCGATGCCATCGCGCATGCGCAGGCAGCCCTCCACCGTGTCGGTGAAGGGCCGGCGCGAGTTGATGACCTGCCATAGCTGGTAGGGGGTGTCCCCGAGCGGCTCCACCAGGGAGGACAGCAGCTTGGCCCCCACCGGGTCGCCACCCACGTCGAACAGGCTGACCTCGTCCGGTGCGGGCCGCAACAAGGCGCGGATCTCGGGCAGCACGATGGGCAGCTCGGAGAAGCTCTGGGCGCCGGAGGGCACCACCACCCGCACCCCGGCCTCTTCCATGAGAACGCGGGCCTCGCGGCACCGGAAATAGGGGTTGACCACATCCAGGTCGGCGATGCTCACCCGGCGGCCGGCGCGGGCCAGGGCCAGTGCGAGGTTCACCGCCACTTCGGTTTTCCCCGAACCGTAGTTCCCCACGATCATATGAAGCTTCTGCGAGCAGATGGTTTCGGTGAGTTGTAAGCGCTTTGCCGTCACGGTCCGACCCGCTCCTACCCCTAGCAAACCGCCCAACCCGATTCAAGAGAAAAAGAGGCCAACCCCGGCCCACGCGGCGAAACGGGGTCAATATCCTGGTTGATTCTCTCCATGCCGCGTGGTATGGACCCGACCGACCGCGGTCGTGCGGACAGCCCGGTTGGATGGACCCGCGGATGGAGCATCCCATGGCGAATGTCGTGGTCGTCGGCGTGCAGTGGGGCGACGAAGGCAAGGGGAAGATCGTCGACATCCTGGCGGAAAACGCCGACGTGGTAGTGCGCTTCCAGGGCGGCGGAAACGCCGGTCATACCCTGGTGGTGGACGGGCGCAAGGTGGTCCTGCACCTGGTCCCCTCCGGGGTGCTGCACGCCGGCAAGCGCTGCCTGATCGGCCCCGGCGTGGTGGTGGATCCCGAGGCGCTGCTCGAGGAGATCGCGGCGCTCAAGGCGCTGGGCGCGCTGGCGGACGACTCCATGCTGCTTTTGAGCCGAAGGGCCCACGTGGTCACGCCCTACCACAAGGCCATCGACGCCGCCCGCGAGGCCGGCCGGGGAGACAAGCGCATCGGCACTACCCTGCGCGGCATCGGGCCCTGCCTGGAAGACAAGGCCGCCCGCACGGGCCTGCGCATGGTGGACCTCCTGGACCCGCAGTACCTGTCCGAGCGCCTGGCCGCGCGGCTGCCCGAGGTCAACGCGGTACTCGCGCACTACGGCAAACCGCCGCTCCAGGGTGCGGAGCTCGAGCGCCGCCTGGCCGAGCAGGGGCAGAAGCTGGCTCACTACATGGGCGACACCGGCGAGGTCGTGCGCCAGGAGATGGGCCGCGGGCGCAACGTGCTGTTCGAGGGCGCCCAGGGGGCTTTGCTGGACGTGGACCATGGCACCTACCCCTTCGTGACCGCCTCGAGCTGCGTGGCCGGCGCGGCCAGCTCGACCATGGGGATCGGGCCGCAGCGCCTCGGCGGCATCGTGGGCGTGGCCAAGGCCTATTGCACACGGGTGGGCGGCGGCCCGTTCCCCACCGAGGTCTTCGGAGAGCTCGGCGAACGGCTGCGACAGGCCGGGGGAGAGTTCGGGGCCACCACCGGCCGGCCCCGGCGCTGCGGCTGGCTCGACTTGGTCGCCCTCAAGCAGGCGGTGGCCATGGATGGCTGCACCGGCCTGTGCCTCACCAAGCTGGACGTGCTCACCGGCATCGACCCGATCCAGGTGGCGGTGGGGTACAAGCTGGACGGAGTGAGCCTCGATGCCCTGCCGGACGACCCCCGCGCGGTCGGACGGCTCGAGCCGGTGTACGAGCCCTGCGAGGGATGGAAGGAGAACATCCGCGACGTGCGCGAGATCGAGGCGCTTCCCGCGACCACGCGCAAATTCATCCGGCGCATCGAGTCGTTCGTGAGCGTGCCGGTGGACATCGTCTCCGTCGGCTCCGCCCGCGCCGAGACCATCATGGTGAAAAACCCGTTCCGGGCCCACTGAAGCGACCCCGAGATCGGGGGGACGTTCGAGTCCGCCGAGGGCCGCGGGGGCGCGTCGGCGGTTCCCGGCGAACACGTTCCGCTTCGTCGCCGCCGGTCGTTTCCTTGACCCGGTACAGGGGCTCTGCTACATTTTTTCCGGTTCGACGGGCGGTTAGCGAGGATGTGATGCAAAAGAAGAAACTGGGCGAGATCCTGATCGAGCGCGGCGTGATCGACCAGGACCAGCTCAATTCCGCCCTGGCCTACCAGCGCCAGTGGGGCCACCGTCTGGGCGTGGCCCTGGTGGCCAAGGGCTTCATCACCGAGGGCATGCTGGCCAAGGTGCTGGGCGAGGTGATGAAGCTGCAGGTGGTGGATCTGGCCCGGGTGACCTTCGACCCGGTGGCGCTGCGCATGGTGTCGGTCAACGTGTGCGAGAACAACGACCTCATCCCCATCGCCTACGAGAACGTCCGCAACTCGCGCACCCTCACCATCGCCATGGCCGACCCGCTCAACCTGGCCATCATCGACGAGATCGAGTTCACCAGCGGCTGCAAGGTGCGCCCGGTGCTGGCCACCATCTCGGCCATCAACAGCGCGGTGCGCAAGCACTACCGCGGCCAGAACACCGTCATCAAGCCGCTCTCCCTGGTCAAGGCCGAGCACACCGAGTCCGGCCGCATGCAGCTGGTGCGCCCCGGCGGCGCGGTCGAGACGGTGGACACCGGTACCCGGCCGGAGGACAGCCAGCGCAACTTGCGCCCCATCACCGCCGAGAAGGACCAGGCGGGAGCGCCGGAGAGCCCCCAGGAGCAGGTGGAGGCCATCAAGGCGCGGCGGGCCCGTCAGGTCGCGCGCGGCCGCTCCGGCCGCATCTCCTCCGACGAGGCCCTGCAGGATTACCTGAACGAAGTGCAGCTCTCGGAGATCGAGACCTTGCACAAGCTGGAGAAGTATTTCTGGGCCCTGATGCGGGTCATGGCCAAGAAAGGGCTCATCAGCAAGGAAGAATTCATGCGCGAGATGAAGGAGTGAATCGTGGCGGACCCAACCCTCCAATCACTGCAAAAGCTGGCCCAGGACCACGGGATTCGCATGATCGACGTCCGCTACGCCGACCTGGCGGGCGCCTGGCATCATGTGACGCTGCCGGTCGCCAAGCTCGACGAGCGCCTGCTCGAGGAGGGCGTGGCCTTCGACAGCTCCAGCGTGGCGGGTTTCAAGCGCGTGGAGGGCGGCGACATGGTGGTCGTACCCGACCCGGCCACCGCCGCCATCGAGCCCTTTTTCTCCACCCCCACCCTGGCCATGATCGGCTCTCTGCGCGAGGCGGACACCCTGGCGCCCTACGCCCGTGATCCACGCACCATCGCGGCGCGGGCCGAGGCGCTGCTGCGCTCGTTCGGCCCCGCGGACCGCAGCCTGTGGAGCCCGGAGTTCGAGTTCTACGTCTTCGATCACATCACCTCCAGCAACACCAACAACCGGGCCGCCTACGAGATCGACAGCGACACCGGCCACTGGCGCACCGGCGACGAGCAGCCGCGCCACCTGGGCCTGCGCGTACCCTACCAGGGCGGCTATCACCTCATGCCGCCGCTGGATGACCTGCACGATCTCCGCTCCAGCATGTGCCTGGCCATCGAGGAGGCCGGCATCCCGGTGAAGTACCACCACCACGAGGTGGGCGGGGCGGGCCAGTGCGAGATCGAGATCGGCTTCTTGCCGCTGCTCGCCGCCGGCGACGCGGTGATGACCATCAAGTACCTCATCCGCATGGTGGCCCGGAAGCACAACCGCATCGCCACCTTCATGCCCAAGCCGCTCATCAACGAGGCCGGCAGTGGCATGCACTTCCATCAGATGCTGTTCTCCGGCGCGAAACCGGCCTTCTTCGACGAGAAGGGCCACGCGATGCTCTCGGATCTCGCGCGCAGCTACATCGCCGGCCTGCTGCGGCACGCCCCGGCGCTGCTGGCCATCACCAACCCCTCCAGCAACAGCTACCGGCGCCTCACCACCGGCTTCGAAGCCCCCACAAGGCTTTTCTACGGGCTGGCCAACCGCTCCGCCGCGGTGCGCATCCCCAAGCAGGCGCGCCGCCCCGAGGAGAAGCGCATCGAGTTTCGCTGCCCGGACGGCACCTGCAACCCCTACCTGGCCCTGGCCGCCCAGCTCCTGGCCGGCCTGGACGGGATCCGGCACAAGCTCGATCCGGCGGCGCTGGGCTTCGGCCCGTACGACTTCAACGTGTTCAAGTTGCCCGAGGCGGAGCGCGAGAAGATCCGTTCCGCCCCCGGCAGCCTCGAGGAGGCGCTGCAGGCGCTCGAGGCCGACTGCGCGTTCTTGCTCCCGGGCCAGGTGTTCCCCGAGGACTTCGTCCCCACCTGGACGAAACTGCTGCGGGAGAAGGGCGTGGAACCCATGAAACGCCGCACCCATCCATACGAGATCGAGCTGTACTTCGACGTGTGAACCGGGGGCGCAGAATTGAAAAGGAGGGAGAGCATGCTGTCACGTCGTGTGGTTTTGCTCGTCGCCGGCATCGCAACGCAGCTTCTGTTCCTGTCCGGGTGCCGTGACGAGTACGAGAAGATGCAGAAGGCCAGCGATCGCGATCTGCAGACCCTGAGCGAGCGCTACAAGGCCCTGATCGCCGAGGCCAAGGGCCTGAAACCCGACGACGCGCTCCAGCTCCTGCACCACTTCAGCACCGCCTCGCTGTCCGCGATGCAGACCGAGGAGTTCAAGGCCAAGGCCAGCAAGTTCATCGCCGACGCCGCCGCGGGTAAGTTCGACAAATTGGAGATCCGTGGGGCGCGGGAGCCGGGGCGGCTGCGGCTGCTGCTGGTCACCGTGGACAAGGTCAAGGGCAACGTGCCCTTCGCCCCCAGCCCCGACGGCTGGAAGTTCGACGACGTGGACGTGGCTTTCGGAAATTTCGAGAAGAAGTTCAACATCAAGGGGTCCACCCCCGCCTACCCGCCGTCGTTGCTGTCCTCGGTGGCGGTGCTGCAGGACGCCCAGGCGACTGTCAAGGAGCGGGTGAACGCGGCCCTGCGTGTGGCCACTTCCAAAGACCGTGCCATCGCTGATCGTTTCGCCGGCCAGGAGAAGGATCCCTGGGTCAAGGCGGCGCTGCTCTACGCCGCCTGGAAATCGGACGGCCCCTGCGAGCCCTTCGCCGAGGCCTTCCCCATCGAGCGCGACCTGCAGACCCAGCTCTACGACGCCGACGTCGACGCCTACCAGGTCCTGGTCACCGGCCTGCACGACTGCGCCACGGTCTCCGCCAAGCTCGCCCCGACCCTGCGCCTCTACAAGGGCTGCTACCAGGCCGACGAGAAGCCGCGCAGCGTGTACGTCCAGCCACTGGTGAACATGGCCTCGGCCAAGCCGGAGTACATCCTCAAGGCCGCCAACCAGCTCGCCATCAAGTACGAGGAAGACCCCATCGCCAACATCCTGGTGGGCGCGCTGCACGGCGAGACCGGCAACCCGTTCTTCCAGTTCATCACCAAGCACGCCAAGGAGAAGGGCCCCACCGCCAAGGTGGCCAAGGCCTGGGTGGAGAAGATGACCGCGCGCGACGAGGAGGAGCCGGCCACTCCCCCCGCCACCCCCAATCCGTAGGCCCCCTCACCTCGCGCGGAACTCCTCCAGCATGCCGCGGTACCCCTCCAGCACCCTCCCGAGCCCTCGCATGGGCACCCGCTCGAGGATGCGCCGGGTCAGCTCGTGCACCCGCCGCTCCTCCTCCTGGCGCGGCCGCGGATCGAGGTAGAACGGCACCTCGTGCCGGCAGAAGCGGATCACGTGGACCAGCTCGTGGGTGAGGATGTAGAGGAGGAAGGGCGAAAAATCGATCCTGGGCCCCTCCGTCAGCGCGGCCAGGATATTGTGGTCTTGCAGGTTGATACGGTAGAGGTCTCGCTTGCGCTGGTAGTGCGTATCCCGGTACTCGTAGCGCACCACGTCGGCAAGCACGCCCGCGGGCCGGATCTCCGAGCGCTCCAGCTGGCGTAGGGTGCGCACCTCGTAGGGCAGGCGACCGGCCGCCTCCGCGGTGAGCCGGTAGAAGTCCCCGGTGACCTCGCGCGCCAGGTCCAAGACCCGGCCCAGGCGGCCGAGCTGGCCTCGGTGAAAGCTGCGGCGCGGCCCGTCCGTCTCCCGCGGTGCGGCTTCCTCTCGACGCGACCTGCGGCCGCGATCTCCAATCGGCGCGCCCACCCGCGGCCTCAATGCTTCTCGAAGCGTTTCACGATCCAATAGGTGAGCGTCCCGAGCCCGATCATGGAGAGCAGGAAGATCGGATAGGCGATGAACCACCGCTCTGGCCCGGTCATCATGGAGAACTCGCTCATGCCACCGACGCCGGCGAAGAAGCTGGGGACCGCGATGGCGATGACGATGGCGTTGAGGTTCTTCATCATCACGTTGAGGTTGTTGCCCACCAGCGAGGCGCGCGCGTCCATCAGCGAGGAGAGGATGTTGGAGTAGGTCTGGGCCAGGGTCAGGCACTGGGCGTTGTCGATGGCGATGTCGTCGAGCAACTCCACTTGCTCGCCGGAATACCCGATCTTGGCCGCGCTGTTCTTGAGCTTGGCCACCACCGTGCCGTTATCATTGAGCGCGTTGAGGAAGTACACCAGGCTCTTCTCCAACGTGAACATGTTGAGCAGGTGCTTGTTCTCGGTGGAGTGGCTGACCTTGCTCTCCAACGCCTCGGAGAGCATGTTGATGACCTTGAGGTGGCCCATGAAGTGGTTGATGGTCACCCGCAGCAGCTTGAGCACCACGTCCGCAAGTGAATTGAGCCGGAAGGTGTGCTTGCCCTCGAACACCGCGATGTCCTTGGCCAGCACGATGACCAGGCGCTCGCGGAACAAGAATACTCCGGTAGACATGGTACGGAACAAGAAGTTGTCCGCCGAGGTGTAGTTGCAGGGTCGGCGCAGGATGACCACCAAGTGGTCCTCCTCGAACTCGACTCTCCCCTGCTCGTCCGGGTCCAGGGCGGACTGCAGGTTGTGGGGATCGATGCGCAAGGTCTCGGTGAGCTCGCGGCTCTCCGCCTCCGTGGGCGCGACGAACACCTGGATGGGGCCGCCCGCGGTCGCCTCGACGAGCTTTCCGTTCTCTATGGCATAGGTTCTGACCATGGGCTTCGCGCCATATAAGCCATCCGCAGCGTGGACTCAACGGTTTTTTCAGGCCGGGCGGGGGTGGCCGGGATTGGCCTCGATGAAGATACGCCCCGCCTCGGGCACGACCTCACGGATCCGGACCTCGAGCCGCTCGATGAGGGCCTCGACCTCACCGGCGCTCAGGGCATCTTCGAAATCGCAGTTGACGCCCACCAGGATGTTGTTCGCCCCCAGGTGCATGGTGAGCACGCGACCCACCGCGGCGACCCCCGGCTGCCCCGTCAGCGCCGCCCGGATCGCCTGCACCTTCTCGGCGCTGGCGGCCTCTCCGATGAGGAGCTCGCGCGTCTCGAAGGCCAACAGGAAGGCCACCGCCGCCAGCAGCAGGCCGATGGCGATGGAGGCCAACCCGTCGAAGAAGACCAGACCGGTGAGCTGCGCCGTGGCCACACCCAACAGCGCCAGCGAGAGCCCCAGCAGAGCCGCGCTGTCCTCGAGCAGCACCACCGCCAGGCTGGCGTCCTTGGTCTGCCGGATGCTGGCCAGGATTCCCACACCCGGCGCCCGGCGCCGGTTGAACTCCCGCAGGGCCAGAGTGAACGACACCGTCTCGATGGCGATGGAGACGCCCAGGATGAGGTAGACCAGCCATACCCTCTCGAGCGGGTGAGGCTCCAGGACCTTGCCCACGCCCTCGTAGATGGACACCACCGCTCCCACGAAGAACAGCATCAACGCCACCACGAAGGCCCAGAAGTACTGCTCCTTGCCATAGCCGAAGGGGTGGGCCGCGTCGGCCGGTTTCCGGCTCAGCCGCAGGCCCAGCAGCAGCAGGAACTGGTTGCCGGTGTCGGCCAGGGAGTGAACGGCTTCGGCCAGCATGGCTGCCGAGAGGGTGAAGAAGGCCACCACGAACTTGATGGCCGCGATCGCCAGGTTGGCGATGAGCGCGGCCACGATCACGCTGCGCGAGCCGGTCTTCATGACGTTCGTCTCCGGCCGGCCCGCGGTGGGCGCGGCCGACCCCCGAGGTTCGAATCCAAAAACTCCGTCGCCAGTCGCAGGGCGCGGCGCCGATCGGACGCCGCGGTGAACTGGTGATCGGCTTCGGGCAGGATCTCGAGCCTGGCCCGCCCCGAGCTTGCGCGATGGAGCTCCTCGGCGTCCGAGACCGGCACCACAGCGTCTCTCGCCCCGTGCACGATCAGCCAGGGACATTTGACCCGGGCCGCCGCGGTCAGTAGATCCAGCCGTCGGGCGTCTTCGATGAGCGAGTAGCCGACCGGCTGGCCCTCGACGCACCGGACGCCGTCCCGGGCCCACCGCTCCATGCCTTCCGGGCCGGCCATGCCCTCGGCCAGGCGCTCGGCGCGTCCCACCGCTGCCCAGGTGACGAGCGCGTCCACGCCGCCTCCGGCCGCCAGGCGGATGGCCGCCGCACCGCCCAGGCTGCTCCCCTCCACCCCGAGCACCCGCGCCCCTCTCGCGCGCAAGAAAGCCAGGGCGGCCGCGGCCTCGCCGGCCTGGCGGCTGATGGAGAGCCCCAAGAAGTCGCCCCCGCTCTCTCCCCTCCCGGCGAAGTCGAAGCGCAGCACCAGGTGGCCTCGCCGCACCAGCCGTCCGGCCAGGGCCCGGTGCTTGTCCCCATCCTTGGAGGACATCATCCCGTGGCACAGCACTACCCCGGTGCCCCGCCAGCGCGCCGGGTGATGGCACACGCCGCACAAACGCGTGCCGTCCGGTGCCAGGAAGAAAACCTTTTCCATCCGGCCGTTTCCGAGGCGCCTCACCGGTCGGGGCTTGTTCTCCGTTCTGACGATCTTCCCCATGGCCGCCCTACGGTAGCAAAGAGGCCGAGCGCGGTGCAAGCCGGTATTTTCCTTTGACAGCGCACCGAGGTCCATGTATGGTTCCGCCATCTCGAGCAGAGGCACCACGCTGAATTCCATCTCGCCGCTCGAGGGAGGAGCAATCATGAAGTCGACGGCCCTGTTCCTTCTACTGGCAGTCGCCCTGAGCCCGTTCTCTTTCGCACGCGCCGAGGAAGCGCCCGCCGCCCCCGCGGCGTCCGCCCCCGAGGAAGCTACCAAGGTTTCCACCCTCCCGTACGAACGCAAGAGTCCCATCCTGGCCGGGGCCCTCTCCCTGATCCCGGGGCTGGGGCAGATGTACAACGGGAGCTACTTCTTGGGCGGCATGCTGCTGGCCTCCGAGGCCGGTCTGTACACCGCTGCGCTCGCCTACCTGGGCGTCTTCGACCCCTCGCGCCGCATCCACATGGGCGTCGAGGCGGTGTTCTTCTTCGCCCTGGCAGGAGGGTTGCACCTCTTCTCGATCTTCGACGCCACCATGGAAGCCGTCCGCATCAACGAGAACCTCGACCGGTTCCAGGTCGCTTACAACCCGGATGGGCAGGCCTTCATGCTAGCCTATCGCGTCCGCTTCTGAGCGCGGCCGCGCTGCCCGAACTCCGACCCCTCCGGCCCTCCGGGCCCGCCTGCCATGAACGCCCGCCCTTCGAGGCCGTTTTACGAACGCACCTGGGCCGCCTGGCTCTCCAACGCCGTGCTGGCCTGCCTGCTATCCCTGACCGGGCAATTGGACACGCTGCTCTACCCCACCGCCGGCTGGATCGAAAACCAACCCGCGCCCATCTTCCACCGGGCGCCCGACGCCAATGGTGACGGTTTGGCGACGCCGCGCTTTCTGTCCCGGCGGGGAGAACCGCTCCCGGCGCCCGAACTGCGACGATTGCAGATGGTCTTCCCCGAGCACCGCCGCTTCGATCCGGCCGTGGCTGCCGGCGTGGCGCTGTTCCACTTCCTGGCGTTGGCCTTCTTCCGCCTGGTGCTGCTGGGCACGCGGAGCCACCTGTTCCTGCGTTTTCGCGCGGTGGGCAGTATCTTTCTGGCGCTGTTCGTCACGACACTGGGCACGCGCCTGCTGCTGGACTTCACCCCCCTGTCCACGCTGGCCGCACCGACCCTGCTGCCGGTGCTGCTTTTCACCCCGTTGCTGGGGCGGACCCCGGCGTTCGCGCTGCACCTGCTGACGGTGGCTATCGCGGCCTACCTCAGCCACTTCCCGCCGGCCACCTTCCTGGTGTTGCTGCTCGCGGGCTGGAGCGCCGCCGGCCTGCTGACCCGCGAGGCCAGCGGGGCGCGCACCCTGTTCGCCTCGGTGATAGCCACGGTTACCGGCGCGCTTTGTATGCTGTTTCTGGGCCGCTTCACCCCGCAGCCGTTGTCGTTTGCGCTGACGGTGGAGAGCGACTTCACCGGCCTGGCCCTGGGCAGTTTGGGGATGGGAGTGGCGGCGCTGCTACTACGGCAGAGCACCATGATCCTGTTCGGGGCCACTCCCCGCTCCCGCCTGATCCGGCTGAACGACCTCGACCATCCCTTGATGCGGGAGCTGGCCCAGAAGGCACCAGGCACCTTCCAGCACTCCTTGGCGGTGGCCAACATGGCCGAGAAGGTGGCGCACGACATCCAGGCGGACGCGCTGCTGGCGCGAGTGGGCGCCTACTACCACGACATCGGCAAGATGCAGCGGCCGGAGGCCTTCGTCGAGAACCAGAAGGACGAAAACCCCCACGATCAGCTCCCCCCCGAGGTCAGCGCGACCATGGTGCGCAGCCACGTGGAGAACGGCGTGGCCATCGCCCAGGGGGCCAACCTGCCACGCCGGCTCATCGACTTCTTGGTCGAACACCACGGCCGCTCTACGGTCGAGTTCTTCCTGGACAAGGCACTGCGCCAGGAGGGCCGCGTCGCCGATCCGGCCGCCTTCGAGTACCGCGGCCGCAACCCCACCAGCCGCGAGACCGGCATCGTCATGATCGTGGACGCGGTGGAGGCCGCCTCGCGCACGCTCACCCAACCGGACCGGGAGGCCGTGGTGGGGCTGGTGCGTCAGATCTTGTTCGAGAAACTCATCCACGGCTACCTGGACGACTCCGGCCTGAGCCCGCGCGATCTCAAACAGATCGGCCAGAGCCTGATCCAGTTCCTCTCGGCCCAGTTCCACATGCGAGTGGAGTACCCCTGGCAACGCCGCTTCGACCGGCCCAGCATGCTGACCTCCCCCAACCTGGCGGCTTTCTCGCTGCAGCAGCTCCGCGTGGCCCAACCGGTCCCCCCGCTCCCCTCCCACCTCACGCCGCAGCCCATGCCGGCCATACCCGCGCCCGGCACGCCGGCGCCGGAGCCTGCTCCCGTGGCCAGGCCGGCATTGGATTCCACCGCAGGAAATGGCGACACAGGCGCGTCCGCCTCCTCGCCAGCTCCCGTTGCGTCGCCGAATCCAGCCCCCCCCAAGGAAGACCAGTAGACTGGCGCCCCTAGCGTCGCGGCGCGCCCGGCAGGGTCGGCTCCTCATCCATGGTCGCGGGCTGGCTGCGCCGCAGCACGTCGAAGCGGAAGATGCGCGCCACCATGGCGCGCACGGCGCCGGCGTCGGTGGCGTGGATGGCGGTGAACTGCACGCCCATACCGTTCTGGCGCGGGTCGGGGTCCTCCACCACGCGGACCACCACGCCCTCGATCTCCACCTGGAAACCGCCCATCTCGGTGGGCAGGCGGACGGTGAGCTCGAGCCGGGTTCCCACCGGCGGCGGCAAGAAGGTGCGTATGAAGATGCCGTTCTCCGACACGTCGGCCGCCAGGTTGCCGTATTCCTGGCCGTCCAGGCGATACGTCACCATGGCCTGAAACGGTAACCGTTCCACCGCGCGCTGGGTGGGCTCCGCGTTCTCGGATTCCTTCATGGGCCGCATGCTACCAGGCGTCCGAGGATACGTCAAAGGGAATCCGGCAGCTTCCAACGCCGGTGCAACCACAGCCAGTGATCGGGCCGCTCGCGGATCCGCTCCTCCAGCCAGGCGTTGAGCGCCCGGGTGACGCGCGCGATCTCGGCGCGGCGCTCGGCCTTCCGGTCCACCGCCAGGGGCGGATCGACGGTGGCCCGGAGCCGTCCCTGCGGCAGACGTTCGATCCGCACTGGCAACAACGCTGCGCCAGTGGCCAGCGCCAGGGCGGCCGGCAGCGGCGTGGTGGAGGCGGGCCGGCCGAAGAACTCCACCGGGATACCCCGGCCCGGCGGCATGTGCTGATCGATCACCAGGCCCAGGACCGCGCCCCTGCGCAGGCGCCGGTCGAGGCTCAAGATGCTCGCGTCGGGGGGTAGCCGCTCGAGGCCGCAGTTGTCCCGCAGCCAGCGCCAGAAGCGCTCGACACCGGCAACGCGCAGGCGCCGCGTCACTACCGCCAGCTGCACACCCCGCAGCGCCTCGGCGCAGGCCAGCAGATCGAAAGCGCCGAAGTGAGCGCAGGCGGCGATGACCCCCCGCCCGGCGCGCCGGGCCGCCTCGAGGTGCTCGAAACCGCGATGCTCGATCCACGCCTCGATCTCCGCCCGGTCGAGGGCCGGCAGGCGCAGCAGCTCCGCCGCGCCCCGCCCCAGCTCGAGGTAACAGGCCCGCACCACCCGCCGGCACTGCCGCCGGCTCCAGTGCGGAAAGGAGCGCCGCACGTTTTCCCGCGCCACGGCGCGGCGCACCGGGATCAGGGTGTGCCATATCCAACCCAGCGCCGCGCCCAGCCCCAGGGCGACACGCCGAGGGAGAAGACAGAAGAACCAGCTCAGCAGTCGCAGCAGAAAATACACGCGAGGTCAGGGTGTCGTCGCAGGTTGCACCGGGGAGGGAAGAATCTTCTCCACCTGGAACATCAAGTCCTTCTCCAGCCCCATCCACACTGCGCGGATCCGGCCAGACTTGCCGATGAGGAACAAGGCCGGCAGGGTGATGCTGTCTTGCGTCGCCACGTATTTCCGGGCCGCGGTCTGGTAGGTGTCGACCAGCACCGGGAAGGGCACCGGGTGGTCCTTGAGGAAATCCTCCAGCTTGCGCTGGCCGTCTTCCGCCTCCGGGATGGCCACCAGCAGCACCTGGATGTCCTTACGCTTCTTGGACAGCTCTACGATCTGCGGCAGCTCTTCGCGGCAGGCCTTGCAATCGGTGGCGAAGAAGTCGAGTAGCAGCACCTGCTTCGGGCGCCGCGGCAGCTCCTTTCCAGGATAGGCCCGGTCGCTCAGGCGTAGCAGGTTCCCTTCCCGGTCGCGCAGGGAGAAGTCGGGGGCCCGGTCCCCCGCCTTGAATCGGCTCTTCGCCACCGGCTCGGCGGCCGAACCCGGAAAGCCATAGACCCACGCGAGGCACGCCAGGACGCCGGCGATAAGCATACGATTCATGTGTTTCACCGTCCTTGCGAAAGCCGGGCCAGCGCCTCGCCGACAGCCTTCTGCAGGGCTTCCTCCCGCAACTTCTCGAGCGCCTTGGTCACCGAGTCGGCCCGCTGCAGCGGGTGCACGAACTTCCGGGGCGGGAGATCCGCCGCCGCCACCTCGCGGCCGTCGGCACAACGCAAGAGGCGCAGCGCGCCCGAGGCGTAGGCCACGAACCCGATGTCCGCCTTCTCCTTGAAGTCCGACCGCAAGTCGACCGCCATGACCCAGCCCGCCCCACGCTCGGCGCCGATGCGGGCGGCGAGATCCGGCCGGGCCGGGTCCACCAGTTGGGAAAGCTCCTCGAGCGACACCGCCCCGGGCAGGGTGCTCACACCCCGCTCCGTGAGCCAGCCCTTGATCCGGCTCTCCACCGCCTGGGCGGCGGGGGCGCCTCCTCCCGGCTGCCCGTCCAGCATCACGCGCACCGCCAGCAACACGGTGCGGGAGGTGTCGGTGCCGCGAGAGCGCACCTCGGCCAGGTCCGCGGCAAGCTGCTCGGCCAAGAGGGCGCTGTTCTCGCCGCCGGGCAGGCTCACCGGTTCCTTGAGCCCCTCGAGCAATTTGAGGGCGCGCTCGAAGGTGGTCTGGGCGGGGACGAACTTTCCCTGGCGCGCCTGCTCGCGGCCCTGGCCTTGCAGCTCCAGTGCCTTGAGCACCCGTCCCTGGGTGGCGTCCTGGGCGGCTTTGACCAGGAGCTCGTACTGCATCATCGGATAGGTGATCATGGCATAGCAGGAGTGGCGCGGGCCCTCAGGGCAACGGTACTCCTCGAACCAACGCTGGTCTTCCCACACCCCGCGCAGGGTCACGCCCTCGCTGTCGGCGCCGCGGATGCGAAAGCGGTACCCTCCGCTGGCGTCGGGCTCGATGGCCGCTTCGACCTTCTGGCCGATGTGGCGCCGCAGCTTGCCCAGGGCGTCGGCGTACGCCTCGGCGCAGGCTGGGCCCTGGGCCACCTGCCCGTGGGACTCCCCGCAGAAAACCAGCAAGTGCTCGCTGCGCCCCGGACACTGTTGGATCCACAGCGGCTCCACGCCCTCGCTGTGCGATTGCTGGACGCAGTCTCCACGTTGCTTGGCGCCCCCGGAACGGGACGCGCCCCCTTTCGGGCATCCCGCCACGACCGCCGTCGCCAGAATGAGAAGCATCGTTCCAGTTCGCACCGCTCGCCTCCGGTCTAAACCTGGCATGTTTTAGCAGAGTTCGCCTGCCCTTTCAACGAGACGGTGCAAGCTCACAAAGCGGTTGAACCCGCGGCGCGCCTCGGGTAGGTTGGGCGCGCCTTGGAGGTGGCGGACATGGAGCTTGCGAGAACCTTCGGCGTGTTGCTGCACCCGACCAGCCTGGCCGGTCCCTGGGGTATGGGCGTGCTGGGCAAGGAGGCGCGCCGCTTCCTGGATTGGCTGGCCCGGGCCCGTGCGGGCTACTGGCAGGTGCTGCCGCTCGGCGCCACCGGCTATGGCGACTGCCCCTACCTGGGAGTATCCGCCTGGGCCGGCAACCCCTACCTCATCGACCCCGAGGATCTCTTCGCGCGCGGCTGGCTTCCCCGGGAGGACCCGCCCGTCTTTCCCATTCAGCAGGTGGATTTCCCCAGGGTGATGGATTGGAAGTGGGGCCTCTTGCGAAAAGCCTTCGCCGGCTTTGAAACACGAACTCGTCCCAGCGAGCAACGCGCACTGGAAGATTTCACGCAGCGCGAACGGAGTTGGCTCGGAGACTACGCGCTGTTCATGGCGCTGTTCTTCCGGCACCAGCAGCAAGCCTGGAACCGCTGGCCCGAGCCGCTGCGCCGGAGAGACGAGGCTGCCCTGGCCAACGCCCGCCGGGAGCTCGCCGCGGAGATCCGCTTCCACGAGTTCACCCAGTGGCTGTTCTTCTCTCAGTGGAGCGAGTTGCGCCGCTACGGCTCGGAGCGCGGCGTGCGAATCATCGGGGACGTGCCCATCTTCATGTCCCTCAACTCGGCGGAGGTGTGGGCGAACCAGGATCTCTTCTTTCTCGACAGCCGGGGCCAGCCCACGGTGGTCGGCGGCGTGCCGCCAGACTATTTCAGCCCCGAGGGCCAGCGCTGGGGCAACCCGCTGTACCGTTGGGAGCGGATGGAAGAGCGCGGCTTCGACTTCTGGATCGACCGGGTACGCACCGTGCTGCGCACTTGCGATCTCATCCGTATCGACCACTTCCGGGCCTTCGAGTCCTACTGGGAGATCCCGGTGGCGGAGACGACGGCCAAGAACGGCCGCTGGGTCAAGGCGCCCGGAGAGCGCTTCTTCGAACGGCTGCGCCAGGAGCTCGGCGAACTGCCCTTCATCGCCGAGGACCTCGGCATCATCACCGATGAAGTCTACGCCCTGCGCGATCGCTTCCGCCTCCCCGGGATGAAGGTCCTGCAGTTCGCCTTCTCGAACGATCCCAAGAGCCCCTTCCTGCCGCAGAACTTCCCCGAGGACGGCCATTGCGTGGTGTACCCCGGCACCCATGACAACGACACCATCCTGGGCTGGTGGCGTACCCTGTCTGAGCCCGAACGGGCGCAGGCACAGGCGACGCTCCGCGCCCAGCGCATCCGGCTGCGCGGCGAGAACGATGTCCCCTGGGCCTTCATCCGGCTCGCCTTCCAGAGCCGCGCGCGGCTGGCCATCGTGACGCTGCAGGATGTGCTGGGGCTCGGCAGCGAATCCCGTATGAACAACCCCGCCACCTCGCGCGGCAACTGGGGCTTCCGCTATCTGGAGGACGCCTTGCAGCAAAAGCTCGCCACCCGGCTGGGCCGCCTGGCGGAGGAATGCCGGCGGGTGACTCCCTTCGCCTCCTCGGGCCACGCCGGGCGCGAAGCCTGACCGCCTCGATTGACAGGCTTTGCCGCCATGGGCTAGGAAGAGGGCAGCCAGGCAAGCGAGGCGCGCATGTCGAAAGCCTTCATCCGAGAAGACGAGCTCACCGACGAGCCGGGCGACGCCGAGGCGTTGCCCTCCGGGTCCGGCCCGCGCCACATCACTCCAGAGGGCTTCCAGCGCCTGGAGCAGGAACTCGACCGCCTCTGGCACACCGAGCGCCCCCGGGTGACCGCCATGGTGTCGGCGGCAGCGGCCGAGGGCGACCGCTCCGAGAACGCCGAGTACATCTACGGAAAGAAGCGCCTGCGGGAGATCGACGCGCGCATCCGCTACCTGTCCCGCCTGATCGAGCGGCTCACGGTGGTGCCACCGCGAAGCGACGGGGATCGGGTGTTCTTTGGCGCCTGGGTCACCATCCAGGACGAGGCCGGCGCGGAGGTCACCTATCGCATCGTGGGGCCCGACGAGTCCGACTTGCGCAGGCAGGCGATTTCCTGCGAGTCGCCCGTAGCCCGGGCACTGCTGGGGAAGCGTGTCGGCGATCGGGTCACGGTGCGACGACCGAAGGGGCCGGCGGACTTCCAGATCAAGAAAATCAGCTACACCTCTCCTTGAGCGGATCCGCCCGGCGGAGCACCCGGCGGGAAACCTGTTGCCCCGCGGGCAGGCGTGCGTTAGGCTCGGCGCGGCAGTATCGCCAAGGAGCGCGGGAATGGATACGGTCCAGGAATACCTCGAGGCGTTGCAGCAGCAAGGCGAAGAAGCACTGCGGGGCCGGGTGCGCCACCCCGTTTTTATCTACCCCGAGAAACACGGCGCGCGCGGCTTCTCCAGCTACCACACCCGCATGGCCGATCGCGGCGCAGGCTCGCGCATCGCCGGCGGGGGTCAAGAGATGCGGGCCTACCACGTGCTGGCCCCCCCGGAAGACCGCTCCCCGACCGTCAAGCTGCTGGTGGGCCGAGGCAGCGAGCGGGAGTACAACATCGATCACTCCACCGTTTCCAAGCGTCACGCATTCATCCTGTACGACGAGCAGCGCAAGGCGTACCAACTCGGCGACGCCGGTTCCACCAACGGCACGCTGCTGAACGGCCAGGCGGTCGAGTCCGGCGAGCCGGTGTACCTGCGCGATGGCAACGTGGTGTCGTTCGGTGACTGCGACTACCTGTTCTTCACTCCCGACGGCTTCATGGAGTTGCTCAAGCGCCTGGCCGCGGAAGGCGGCCGCTAACCCCGCCGCCCGAGCCCTGCGCGGCGCCGTAGAATTGCCAGCGCCGCGAGCAGGGCCGACAGGCCCAGCAAGCTCCCGGCCCATCCCCCGCCAGCGCAGCCGCACGATTCGGATTCGACACCGGCGTCCCCTCCCCCATCCCGCCCACCGTCGCCACCGTCGTCCCCGCCATCGAGGTCCGCGCCGTCGACCGAACCGTCAGGGCTTCCGTCCGCTCCGTCCCCGTCGGGGCCCCCGTCGCGCTGCTCCTCGGGCACCTCACAGAAGCCCGACCGGCAATCGCTCCCGGCCGGGCAGACCAGGATCCGGCACTCGTCCCACACGCACTCCCCGAGGCGGCAGACTCGACCCCTGTCGCACGCCACGCCCTGACAGGGATCGGCCACGCACTCGCCGTCCACGCACACCTGGCCCGGAAGGCACGCCCGGTCGGCGCACCCGTCCCGCAGGCATTGGCCGTCTTGACAAACCTCGTCGCGGCGGCAACTACCGCAGGCGGGCGGCCCGCACTCTCCTCGCCGGCAATACTCGCCCGCCGGGCACGACACCCCCGAACAGGGATCCGGCGTGCACTGGCCGAGCACACAGAGCTGGCCACTCGGGCACGCGTGCCCCGCCGAATCACAGTCCGGCTCGCGGCACACGCCCAGGCGGCACTCCTGCTCTGGCGGGCATTGTGGTGGGTCCACCTGGCAGGGATCGGCGCAGGAACCGTCGACACACACCTGGCCACCGGGACATGCCACCCCACAGCAGGGATCCACGCAGAATCCCAGCCGGCACGCCTGGCTACCCTCGGCGCAGGCCCCGTCCACGCAAGGGGCGGCGCAGCGCCCGCACAGGCAGGGTCCGCCGCCGCCGCACAAGTTCTCGCCGTCGTCGATGAGCCCGTTGCAGTCGTTGTCTTGCCCATCGCAAATCTCGGCGAACAAGCTGGGGAGTGGGCAAGTCTCCCGTCCGTTTTCACAACTTCCGGCGGCGGTGCAGGAGAGCGCGCCGCAAGAATGGACGACGGGGTCTTCATCCACGCTGTCGTCGCAGTCGTCGTCACCACCGTTGCAGGGATCGGCAGCCGCGCAGCCGCCGCTTTCGGTGCGCAGGATGGCCCCCCGGGCCCCGACCAATACACCGGTGCCGGCCTCCAGCCACGCCATCCCGCTCCAGTCCAGGCCGGCCGGGGAGACGAGCTTGCGCCAAGTGCCACCGCCGTCTCGGGTCGCGAGCAACGTCCCCTGGGTGCCCGCGGCGTAGCCTTCCTCCTCTCCGAGGAAGCGCACCACCTGGAGGTCGCGATCCACCCCGGAGGCGACCATCTGCCAACTCTCTCCGCCGTTCGTGGTGCCGAGCAACACCCCTCGCGCGCCCGCAGCGCAACCACGGCCCGCGGGGGTGAAGCTCACCGACAACAGATCCTCGCTGGTACCGGTCGAGAGTCGCTGGAAGCTGCCGCCCCCGTCGCGCGTGAGCAGCAACGTCCCTCCGTTCCCCACGATGACAAACCGCTGCGCCTCGACAAACGCCACGTCGCGCAACGCTTGCGAGGTCCCCGACTCGACCGGGCGCCAACTCTGTCCTCCGTCCGAAGTCGCGAGCACATAGCCGGCGTATCCCACAGCCCAGCCATTGCGATCGTCGGCGAAACGGACCCCGGAGAGGCTGTACGGCGCATCCAGCACCACCGCTTGCCAGGTCCGGCCTCCGTCCCCGGTGCGCAGGATGCGCCCCCCGCCCGCCTCGGAAGCGCCCACCGCCACGGCGACACCGTTTTTCAGCGCGGCCACCGAAGAGAGCCGGGCCGAGGTGGGTGCCGCCTGCGCCTCCCAGGTCCGCCCGCCGTCCCGGCTGGAAAGGATCTGACCGGAATCTCCCACGGCGAAACCCGATTCGGTATCGGCAAAGGAGACCGAGCGCAGCCAGGCCCAGGCCTGGCCGGAGCGACGTTGCCAGGTCTCACCGCCGTCCGCGGTCGAGAGGACGACACCCGACCGGCCGCATACCCAAGCCTTTTCGGAATCGCTGGCCTGGATGGCCATGAGATCCTCGGACGCTCCGCTCGTCTGGAGGACCCAGGTATGCCCGCCGTCGGTGGTGCGTAGGATGGTGCCTTGATCGCCCACCGCCCATCCCTGCAGCCCGTCCGGGAGATCCAGCGCGTTGAGGTTGCGGATGGTGCCCACCGTGTCGAGCCGCGTGAAGGTGTTGCCATCCTCGGTGAGGATCACGGTTCCGTTGTCTCCCACCGCCACCATGCGCGCCTCGTCCAGCACCCGCACGCCGCGCAGGGTGTAGTAGGTGCCCCCACTCTTCACCGCCCAGGTCCGGCCGCCATCGACGGTGGTCAACACCGTGCCCCCCTCGCCCACCACCGCACCGATCATGGCATCGCGAAAAAAAACATTCTTGAAGTTGCGCACGTACGGCACCGCTTGCTGGCGGAAGCTCTTGCCGCCGTCCGTGGTGTGCAGGATCACCCCCTCGTCGCCCACCACCCACCCCGCGCGGGGATGAACAAAGAACAGCGCTGTGAGAGAGGTGGCGACCGGCACCGATTCGGCGTGCCAGGTCCGGCCACCGTCGTCGGAGGAGAGCGCGGTCCCAGCGCGGCCCACCGAAAGCAGCCGATCATCGGAGACGTACTGCACCGCGCGCAGGTCGAAGGACGTCGGGACATCGGCGACGAACCAGTTCTCGCCCGCATCCGCGCTCCAGGCGGCGGCCCCTTGTTGGCCCACCACGACCCGCATCCCGGCGCGCATGGCCACGCCGTACAGGTCATGGCCGTGAGGCACGGGGTGCCGCCAGGCCCATGCGCCGGCGCGTGCCGGGCACGGTATGCTGCTCAGCAACCATAGCCATAGCAGAGGAGCTGGATACACCCGCTTCATGCGTGCCACCCGCTTCCCGCGCGACCGGCCGCGAGATCGGCCACGGCAACGCCGACCGACGCCCGGCGGCTCACTCCCGCCGCCCCAGGTACCGATCGACCACCCAGCGAATGAGCTCGCGCGCCGCGTCGCTGATGTCGGTGAAGCGGACCGCGAATCCCGAAGGCTCCTGGCGCTGGACCCAGGCCACTTCACCCGAGGCGCGGACTGGAGATTTCACCAGGGGCAGGAACATCTCGACGTCGACCCTGGTCTCGGCCTCCAGAGGCTGCTCGGCCAAAAGAAACACCCCGCCCGGGCTGATGTTCTTCGAATAATAGTGACGCCCCTGGCCTCCGCTCTCCACCCGTACGATGACCGCGACCGGGGCGCGGGAGTATTGGCGTCTTTCGGCTCCGTCCGCCATGCGCGCAGTCTATGCTGCCCGCGGAGTGCTGTCAACGCGGCGCGTAGAGTTGTTTACGGAGAGTCCGGCCGCTGGGCAGGGTCTTTATCCTTCTTGCGCCACATTCCCGGATCGGTGTGGATCTGGAAGGCCTCGGGCCGGGTGTCCACCTGGAACACGGGGGACTCGGAGATCTGACGGTTCCCACCCACGTCCCAGGACTCCACTCGGATCCGGTTCCGTCCCTCCTTGAGGGACAGGACGTGGGTGAAGCGCCCCCGATCGTCCACCTCCACGCGCTGGCCCTCGATACGCACCCGCGCGGCAGGATCGGTCTGGCCCACAACGGTCATGCGGGCCATGGCCAGATCGCGCTCCCTGGGCCAGCGCACGCGCAGCAAGAGCTTGCGCGGGATGCGGATGGGGTCCTCGGGGGGCTTGCCCTTCTCGACCCGCGCCTGGTAGCCGGCGTCTACCTGAACCACCTTGCCCTCGGCCGCCAACTCCACCGAACCGCGCGAGGCGCCCAGAGCCACCAACCCACGCGGGTTCACGGCCAGGCGAAAGTCCCCGCCCCGGCTCCGGGCGGTAGCCGAGGAGGCGCTCACTTCGAAAAGGGCCCGCGGGTTATCCACCACGCTGGCCGAGACCATGCCGTCCTCCAGCCGAAAGCGGGAGATGTGCTCGGCGAGCGCCTTGACGGTGAAGTTCGAATCCGACTCGAGCGCCACCGAGAAGGAGCCTGGGATGGAGAGCAACGCGCTGCCCTCGGTCCCGGTGCGCACCCGGTCTTCGGCTTCCAGCACCATGCCCTCTTCGGCTGGCTGCCAGACACCCTCGCCACGCCGCACCTCGACCGGACCGGTCACCTGGATGAGCGAGAGGGCCAACGCGGGCACGGTTTCGCTCGGCTCGACCGCAAGGCGCAACCGGGAGGGCGGCAGCGGCTTCCCGGCGGTGACTCTGCTTACCGAGAGGTTATACTCGAACAGCAGGTAGTAGAGCACCGGCACGGCCGCCACCAGGAGGAGCAGGATGAGCAAGAACAGGATGCGACCCCTCATGGCGCGGCCTCCGCTGCCGGCAGCACCACCCGAAACAGGCTGCCGCGTCCCGGCTGACTCTCCACCTCCAGCCGACCGCCGTGATCCGATACGATGCGATAGGCCACCGATAGCCCCAGACCCGTGTTCGTCCACTCGTCCTTGGTGGTGAAGAACGGCTCGAAGATGCGGCTCAGGTGCTCGGGCGCGATACCCTTGCCAGTGTCGCGCACCTGCACCTCGATTCCGCCATCCGCTCGTCGCTCGATCGAGACGTACAGACTTCCGCCTTTTTCCATGGCGGTCTTGGCGTTGGCGAACAGGTTGAAGAACACCTGCATCAGCTGGCGGTGGTCACCCAGGATCGGGGGGACATTCTCGCTCAAATTCCACTCGGTGGCGATTCCCGCGGCCAGCAAGCGTTGCTCGATCAAGCTATGGGCGTCGTACAGCACCTTCTTGATGTCGCACGGGACGTGCTCGGGATCGGGCTCCGCCTCGGAGAAGTGCTGCAGGTTGACGATGACCTCGCGGCAGCGCCGGGCCGCGGCCTCAATCTTGCGCAAGGTGTCCACCAGCGGCTCCGGCAGATTCGGCTTCAGCAGCAAAAGCTGAACGTTGCCCAGGATCCCCACCAGCGGGTTATTGATCTCGTGGGCCACGCCCGCTCCCAGCTGGCCGATGGCGGCCAACTTGCTCGTCTCCAACAGCCGCTGGTGGGCCAGCTCGAGCTCCCGGGTCCGCTCCTCCACCCGCTGCGCAAGCTCCCGGTTCCAGGCCTCGATCTCTGCCCGGGAGGCCTGCAGGTCTTCACCCATGCGGTTGAAGGACTGCGCCAGCACGGCCAGTTCGTCGGAGCTTGCCACCGTCACCCGCGCTCCGAGGTTGCCCCGGGAGATCTCGCGCGCGCCCCACAGCAGGCGCTTCAGGTTGTTGCTGATGCGTCGGGTGAACAAGCCGCCGAGCACCACCAGTCCCAGGATGGTGGCCGCGGTCCAGGCCAGGGTGACCCCGCGAGTGGCCCGAACCTCGGCCAGCGCCCGGTCTGCGCTCTCGCGCAGCGCCACTCCCCACCCCAGGAGGGACAGGCGGCTGAAAGCCCACATCGAGTCGGCCTCGAAGAAGGCCCCGCGTTCGGTGGTCGCGAGGTGGTGCAAGACCGGCCAGCCGGCCGGTCGGGACAGGGGCGTCAGGGACATATCGCTGCCCGCCAGGAGGCGGCCCTCCTCGTCAAACAAGGCCGTCACGAAACCGCGCGTGTCGCCCAGATCGGCCGCCAGACGGTGGAGCCGCCGCAGGGAGAGATCCACGCCCAACGACCAGCGCTTGGGCGGTTCGCCTACGTCCAGCGGAAGCACGAAGGCCAATCCCACCTCGGCGTTCGAGAGCCGGCGGGCCACCCCCAGCACCAGGCTGCCCGGCGGCGCCTCGCGTGCGCGACGCCACGGCAAGCGCTCCAGGAACTCGCGGTGCTCCTCGGCGCGTACCGCCAGCCGCCCGCGGTATTCGGGGAAACGCTCCGGGGCCTCCAGGAAGACACCGGGGGCCAGTTCACGCCCGTCCTCGTCGAGCAGGCACACCTGCGCGATGTCCTCGCTCTGCTTGTAGACGATCCCCAGCAATCCCCCCAGTTCGTCGCTCGACATGCCCTCCAGGGATACGTACTCGCTGGAGCGCTGCACTCGATCGAACACCTCGCGCAGCTCCCGACCCAGCGCCTCGGCCAGCCGCGCAGCGGACTCCTGGTGCTCGGCGAGCAAGCGCCGCTCGAGCGCACTCTCGTTGTGGCGCAGGATCCAGAACCCCACCACCAGGGGGATGACGGTGGCCACGGCCACGAACAGCAGGAGCTGCTGGTAGAGCCTCATCGGATGACGGTTTCTCCTCGCTCGTCTCCCACCACCAGCACGCTGCCGGGGATGCTCTTGGCCCGTTTCTTGAGCTCGGCGGCACGCGTCGAGACCTCGGCGTGCGAGCGGAAGGCACCATGCCTCACCCTCACCGCCGCCAGCGATATGCTCATCAAGGGAAACTTGCGCCGCTCGCCGAAGCGGTCCTCGGTCTCGATGTATCCTCGCTCGCGGTCGCTTTCGGTGTAGTACATGGGGATGAGGCGGTCGAAAGTGGCGATCACCTCCTCGGCGATGGCCCGCAACTGCGGCTCCTGCGTGACCACCACGAAGTCATCGCCGGCGATGTGGCTCACCAGGTCGCTCCCATCCCCGTGGCGCTCCACTGCCTTGCGGATGATGTCCCCGGTCTGTTGGATGACGCCGTCGGCCTTGGCATAGCCGTAGTAGTCGTTGAAGGCCTTCAGGTTGTCGAGGTCCAAGTAGCACAGCACGAAAGACTGCCCCGCCTGCAAGCGGCGCTCGCACTCCCGCTCCAGCACCGGGCTCCCCGGTAGCCGGGTGGTCGGGCTGGCCTCGATCTCGCGCTCCTTGCGCTTGAGCACCGACTCCACCCGCGCGCCGAGCTCCATGGCGTCGAAGGGCTTGACCAGGTAGTCGTCGCCGCCCAGGCGCAGGGCACGCACCTTGTCTCCGGTCCGGCCGCGGGCGCTGATGATGATGATGGGAAGCTGCTCGGTGGCGCGCTCCTCGCGCAGGCGTTCGATCACCTGGAAACCGTCGATGTCCGGCAACATCACGTCGAGCAGCACCACGTCGGGCTTCTCGCGAACGGCCATGTCCAGCGCCTGGGTGCCGTCCGCCGCCTCGATGACCGAGAATCCCTGGCCCTCCAGCACCTCGCGGCACACCGAGCGGATCACCGGGTCGTCATCCACGATGAGGACCGAGTACAGCGATCGCTCCATGTGCCGCTGGCGCAGGGCCCGCTCCGCCGCCTGCCGCAGCGCCTCGGCCGAGAACGGCTTGGCCAGAAATTCCGCGGCGCCCGCCCGCAATGCTTCCTCTCGCGCCTGTGGCGCCGACATGGCCAGCACCGCCACCTGCCGGGTGTCGGGATCGTGCCGCAAGATGTCCGCGATCTGCAGGCCGTCGAGCCCCGGCATGCGCACGTCCAACAGCACCAGATCCGGGCGCCGTTCCCGCGACAGGCGCAAGGCGTCCTGTCCGCTGGTGGCCACACTGACGCCGTAGCCCATGGACAGCAGCAGCCCCTTGACGACCAGGACGGTGTTGAGGTCATCGTCCGCGACCAGCACCTGCGGCGGGTTCTTGAACCGCGGTCGGTTCCCGGCGGCCACCGTCACCTCCTGAACCACCTGTCCCACCTCGGGATCCTGGATCAACGGCAGGGTGAAGATGAAGCGCGTGCCCGCCCCCTGCCCGCTCTCGACCCAGATGCGCCCCTCGTGGGCTTCGATGATGTTCTTCGAAATGCTGAGACCGAGGCCCGAGCCGGTCACCTTGCCCGTGCGTGTGCGTCGGGTCTGCTCGTACTGGTCGAAGATGCGCTCGTGATCCGCCTCCTCGATCTCCTCGCCGTTGTTGAACACGCTGGCACCGACCAGCCCCGGCGAGGCGGTCGAGCAGAAGACCTCGGCCCGCACCTCGCCGCCGGCGGGGGTGAACTTCAGGGCGTTCGACAACAGGTTGTTGAGCACCTGATGGAGCCGGTTCCGGTCGCCATGCACCCACAGCGGGCCAGCATCGCCATCGACCCGCAGCCGCACTTGCTTCTCCTGCGCCGCGGCCTGGTAGTTCTCCACCGCCTCGCGCACCAGCGCCGGCAGATCGAGCCGCGCCATCTGCAGGCGCATCTTGCCTTTTTCGAAGCGGGAGAGATCGAGGAGTTCGTCGATGATGAGGTTGAGCTTGTCGCAACTGCCCTTGGCCAGTTGCAGGTAGCGCTCCTGCTTCTCGTTGATCTCCCCGGGGAACCGGTGGAGCAGGAGGTCCAGCGCGCCCCCGATGCTGGTCAGCGGCGTGCGCAGCTCGTGGCTCACGACGGACAAGAAGTCCTGCTTGCGGTGCTCGAGGGTCTTCTCTTCGGTGATGTCCCGCAACACCACCGCCACCCCCAGCAGCTTGTCGGCCCAGTGGACCGGGGAGACCAGGGAGTGCAGGATGCGATCGCCCAGGCGCACCTCCTCGCGCACCATGGTGCCATCCCGGCCCGAGAACCCGCGCACCAGGTCGAAGGGGTAGAATCCCAGCGCTTCCTTGAGGTAGCGGGCGTCCACCGAGACTTCCGCCGTCAAGTTGAGCAGGCGCCGCGCCGCCGGATTGATCACCACTACCTCATCGTGCAAGTCCACCATGAGCACGCCGTCGGGGAGGCTCTCGATCATGAGTTCGAGCCTGTGCCGCTCCGCCGAGAGTTTCTCGCGCAGGTTGCGGATGGTCTCGGCGGTCTGGTTGGCCAGGATGTCCACCAGCTCGCGGGTATCATGGCGAAACGCCCCCGCTTCCCGGGCGTACAAGCGGATGAGCCCGGTCGGTTCCCCCTGGACCTTGATGGGGACCGTGAGCTCCGAGGCAAAGGGCTCCTCTCGCTCCGGCCGGGAGAGGTCCCCGGTGACGGACATCTGGACCCGCGCCTCGGCCACCCCCCGGCCGGCCAGCTCACGGAAGCCGGCCAACGCCTCCCGGCGCATGTTCTGGAGGATCTGCTCGCCCACCGGCCGGCGCAGGTGGATGGTGAGCTGCGCCCGGTGGGGCCGCTCCTGCTCGAAGAAGAACACGCAGGCGTCGAAGTCCACGATGAAGGGCAGGTAGCGGGCCAGCGCGGCGTTCACCTCATCGGTGGAGCGCGCCAGCGCCGACTCCCGGCTGAGGTCCAGGAAGGCCGTCATGGCGTTGAGCCGGAGCTCGAGATCGCGCAGCATCCGCTCCCGGTCCCGGCGCAGGTCGTAGGCCTCCAGGCCGTTCTTGACCGTGAACAGAAGCTCGGTGAGGTCGAAGGGTTTGGTCAGGTAGCGGTACACCTCGCCGCGGTTGATGGCGTCGACCATGTCGCGGGGCTCGGTGTAGCCGGTCAGGATGATGCGCACCATCTGGGGCCGCAACCGGCGTGCCTCCTCCATGAGCTGGACGCCGCTCATTCCCGGCATGCGCTGGTCGGTGATGAGCAGATCGATGTCCTCTCGTCTGAGGATGTCGAGCGCCTGCGCTCCGCTCTGGGCGGTGAAGACCTGGTGCTGCTCCTCCAGGGCGCGGCGCAACACGTCCAGTACGTCCGGTTCGTCATCCACCGCCAGGATGCGGTGCCTATGCTCGCTCATCCCTCGCCACTCCTCCACCCCTCGGCGGGGCATGGTATCACAGCGGGGCGATGGCCACAAAGCGCGCGGCCGAGGACATCACTTGACCCTTGCCAAGCGAGGCCGGAACCGCCATGATGCCTTCCATGGGAACGAGCGACATCACCCTACGCTATGCCCGCTGGTCCTCGCTCGAGCGGGATGTGCGGACCCAGCTCTCGCTGGGGGGGATGCTGCTGCGCTTTCAGGTACCGCTCGCCCAGTTCTCGCAGGTGCGCCTGCACCTGCTCCTCCCCTCGGGAAAAGCCATCCAGCTCTCCGCCGAGGTGGTCCAGGTGATCCCCGGGCAAGGGGTGGCGATCCAGATTCCGGCAGCGGAGCTGAAGACCACCATCGCGACGCTCGAGGGCGAGATCCGGGCGGCGCCGTTCGACGGCGAGCCCGACGCGGCCGATCCGCGAGCGGCAACCGGCCTGCCCGTCACAACGGACGCCGCACCGGCGGCCCCACCGTCCCCCGACGAGAAACCCGACCTCGACGCCAAACCGGCGGACAACGCCGATCTTCCGCTCATCCAGCAGATCGAGGCCATGAGCGTGGACGAGAAGCGCCGCGCCGCCCTGCACGGCCGGCGCGAGATGCGGCTTCTGCTCATCCGCGACAGCAACAAGACCGTCCATCCCTTCGTGATCAAGAACCCGGCCATCACGCTCGACGAGATCGAGCAGATCGCCAAGATGCCCGGGGTCAACCCCGATGCCCTGCGCATGATCGGGATGAACCTGGAGTGGACACGCTCCGCCACCGTGTGCCGCAACCTGGTGCACAACCCCAAGACACCGCTACCGCTCGCGGTACAGATGCTTTCCCGGCTCCCCCCGGGCGACGTGCGTACCCTGGCCAAGAGCCCTCACGTGCGGACCGCGATTCAGCAGGCGGCCCGCAAGATGCTCAAATTGTAGAGTACCCAACGCCATCAGGAGGAATCATGTTGGATTCGCTCAAGAAGGCCGCCATGCAGCACGCCATGAAGCTCCTGTCCCACCCGTGGGTCGGCCGCATCCTGTCCGATCCGCGCACCGGCCGGCTCATGAGCAAGGCCTTCGAGTGCCAGGCCCGGCTGCAGGAGCATATCAAGCCGCTTCTGAGCCTGGTCGAAGCCTTCCTGCCCGGCAAAAGGCAAAAGGATTCCAGCGGAACGTAGCCATTCTCTCCCGGTCAGCGCGCGACCCTTGCCCCCATCCCCATCGCGCCGCCGACCTCGCCGACGCTGATGAACCGGCGCTCGGTCCCACTACAAGGAATTTCGGTACCCGAGACTGGTCATACCGCGAGGCGCGAGACTCCTCCGAGTTCTGACACCTCGGAGGTAAAACTCGCAAAGACTCCCTCTCCACCTGTCCCCTGACCCTGTCTCGATTCTGTCCGAGCGCAGCTCAGAAGTTGTACACCACCGACGCCGAACCGGAGAAGGCCGGAATGCCAGCAGCAAAGACGTAGTAGAAATCGAACTCCGCGCCCACGGTGAAGTGTTTGAGCAGGGTGTAATACTCAAAGCGCACCCCGGCGAAGGCATTGCCGTCCACCGGCGGCTGATCGGGCTTGGCCGAGGGCTGGATGATCACGATGCCGCCGCCCAGCCGAGCCTCCAGCGCCCAACGCTCACCGGCCCACATGTCGAGATCGGCCGACAGGTTGACGAAGGTGAGCGAGAAATCCATGTGGTAGTCGTTGCAGCTCGCGTCCGTGGAGGGATTGCAATAATTGGAGCAGTCGCCCATGCTCGGGTCGCACACGCCCACGTACTTGAGCGGGTTCGCCGCCTGGTAACCCGAGGCGTAGGAGAGTTGCATGGATAGAGCCTCGGTGAGGTCATACCCGACCTCGAAGCCGAAGAAGGGCTGGGCGTTGGACCAGCCCCGGGCCCCGGCGACGGTGAAGAAGGTCCCCACCCGTCCTTCCAGGTAGAAACCCATCAGCCGTTCGAAGACGATCTGCTCCGACTCGTCCGCCGCCGTCTTGGCGGGTGGGGTCACCGCGCTCGCGGCCGGAGGCGCTCCGGCCGGAGGTGGGGCCTCCTGCGCCCCGGCGATCCCGACCCACGCCACCATCGCCAACGCAAACACCGCCCCCTGTGTCCATCGCCGCATGTGAATGCCTCCTCTGGCGCGGCCTCGGGCCGCAACGTAGGGTGCGCCTGGTCGCGCACGATGGTCGTGCCTCGCGGTCGATCGCGCAAAACGAACACTCGTTCGAGGCAGGTCTCTCATGGGAAAACGATAGCGCTCATGCACCCGGTTGACATCTCGACCGCCACGCCAAGACGCTCCCGATGCGATCAGCCGCCAGCCAGCTGGAACAGGAACGGATAGGTGACGATGACCTGGCCGCCGCCCTTGGGCTGCGGGAAGATGATGCGCCGGATCACGCGCAGGATGCACTCCTCCACGTTGGCGTTGTTCATGGTGGTCTGCATCACCTGGGCCTCGCTGATGCGCCCGTTGCCGCCGATGGTGAAAGTGATGGTCACCTTGCCGTACAGGTTGGGGTTCTTGGTGAGCTCGCGCTCGTAGCAGAACTTGATCTGGGCCCAGTAGCGCTTGATGTACTGGCCCACCACCTCCTGCGACAGGCCGCCGATGACCTTGGTGTTCTGGTGGACCACCTGGATGTCGCTGCGCCCGCGGTGACCCAGGGCCACGCTGCCGTAGCCGGCTCCGGCGCCGCGGCCGTAGCCCGCCGTGCCCAACCCGCCCAGACCGAGGCCACCACCGCCGCCGCCCGGGCCGCCGCCGCGGGTTCCCATGCCACCGAAGCCGCTGGAGTCGCCCATACCGGTGCTGTTCATGCTCGCCAGCGCCTGGTCGATGTTGGTCAGCGCCGAGCCGCCGAACACCGAGGAGGCGTTGTCGCCGCTGCCGCCGCCCTTCTTGGCCAGCAGGCCCAGGATGCCGGCGTTGGTGGCCACCTTGCGGTCGATCTCCCTCTTGACCTCGCGGGGGATGTCCTTGGTGTTGGCCTTCTCCTTGGCGGTGACCTTCTTCCACTTGTCGCTGTCGTCCACCAGCTTCTTCTCTTCCTGCTTCTTCTTGATCTCCTCGAAGGACTTTTTCTTTTCCTCACGCTGGGTGGGCATGATGAGCTGAGCGAAGCGGGCCGGGTTCTTGAGGTAGTCGGAGACCTCGGCCTCGGCCTTGGGCGTGGCCTCGATGGCCAGCCACATGCCCACCGCCACGATCAGCACCAACGCGAACCAACGCACCACCCGGTCGTCGAAGGAGTACGCCAGCGGGCTGCGCAGCGGCTGCACCGGCGAGACGTACTGGATGATGAAGGCCAGCTGCCCCATGCTCACCCGAACGCGGTCGGAAAGGCCCAGGGCGTAGGTGCGCACCGCCCCCTGGGACGGCAACTCGTCGACCGGCTGCGGTTTGCCGTCGCGCATGACATCGATCTCCATGCCCGAGGCGACCTGGACCACGTAGCCGTGGGGGCCGCCGGGGGAGACCAGGGTGAACACCTCGCCCGGGGTGCGATCGGCCGACAGCCGGAAGCTGGCGTTGGGGGCATCGCCCACGGTGACCATCTCACCAGCGGAGAACTGGCGGGCATCCAGCACCACCCGCCCCCACATGGCCTTCACCTCGAGGAGCTTCAGGCCATCCCGCGGGCGCTCCATCGGCGAAAGCTCGCGCCGGAAGAATGTCTCGCCGCTCTTGCCACCCGCCCCGCCATCGCGGGGGATCTCACGCCGCCGCACCACCTGCGTCCCGGGTTTGGGCTCGGACGGTGCAGGCTTCTTCTCCTCGCGGCGGGGAGGCGGCCGGGGCGGGGTGGCCGCGGGTTTCGCCCCGCTTTCCTTGGGCTTGTCGGGCTTCTCCTCCGGGACCTCGCGCACCGCGGGGCGCTGCGGCGGCCGCTCGGTCTTGGTTTCGACCGCGTCGGAGCCGACCCCGATCACGAAGATCTCCACCTGGCCGACCCGGATCTGGTCTCCGCGCTTCACGCTGGCCTCGCGCCGGATCTCGGCCTCGTTCACCTGAGTGCCCTCCTCGCTGCCGAGGTCGGAGAGCAGCGCGCTGGCCTCGTCCTCGCCCGCCTTGAGGATGGCGTGGATGCTGGACACCGACGGATGAGCGATGCGCAGGTTGGCCGAAGGCCCACTGCCGATGATCACGCTCTTCTGTGTGAACTCGTGCCGCCCGCCACCCTCGCCCTCGAGGCTGACGTCCAGGATGATGGAGAGAGTCGCTTCTTTCTTTTCCATGGCAAGTCTCCCGCGCCGGCCGTCGCCGCCGGTTACAGGTTGTCCACCGTCTTCAGCATCTCAGGCAAGAAGTTGTCGCGCACGTTGATGAGCAGGTTGAAGGTCGCCTTCTTCTTGTTCATGAGGTACGACCCCTCGGGCTTGGTGAGCTCGCCGGTGATGGTCACGTCCGAGAAGTCGATGATGGTGGTCTTTTTGTAGATCACGGAATCATCCGTCGAACCGGCACCGGGTTCGGCGGTGGTCTCCTGGGCTTGCGCCAGCAAGGGATAGACGAACAGCAACGAGAGCACCAACAACGCCCAAAACCGGTTCTTCTTCATGTGTCGCTACCTCCTGGGACTACGGTCTGACCACCGAGTACGGTACCGGAAAACCCTTCGTGTGACAATCCGCTACCGTGAAAGTTCCTAGGGGTTCGCCGGCGGCGCCTCCCCCTTGGGCGGCGCCTTGTCCGCCTCGGCCTTGTCGGGCTCCTTCTTGGTGTCGTCCTTCGACGCCGGCGCCTCGGCGGGCGCCTTCTCCGGCTCCTTGGCGCCGTCCTTGGCCGCGGGTTCCGTTTTGCCCGAGCCTTCCGGCTTGGCCTCTCCCGATCCCTCCGGCTTGGCCTCGCCTGAGCCCTCTGGCTTGTTCTCGCCCGGCGTTCCCGCCGTTCCCTCCTCCGGCGCGCCCTTGAGCAGCTCCTTGATCTTCTCCTCGCTCTGGCCTGACCCCTGGGCTTTGGACTCCTCCAAAGCCTTGCGCTTCTGCTCTTCTTCCTTGCGCGCCTTCTCCTCCTCCTCCTTCTGCTGGGCCACCATCTGCATGCGGGCCTTGGCGGTTTCCAAGCGTTGGATCACGGCGTCGTTGTTCGGAAGGTTCATCCCCTTGATGGCCTTGTACTTCTCGTAATAGCTCACCGCCTTGGCGTAATCCTTGAGGATATTGTCGTAAACCAGGCCGAGCGCGAAGACCGAGCGAGCGTCGTCGGGGTGCCGTTCGACGACTTTGCCAAGCCACTCCACGGCCTTCTGGGCGTTGCCCATACCGTAGAAGGCGTAGGCTAGCCCGGTGATCGCCTTGTCCTCCTGCGGCGCGCGTTGGAGCACCTTCTCATAGGCGGTGATGGCCCGGGGATAGTCGCGGTACTGGTGGGCCATGGCACCGACGTTGATCAGCGCCTCCACCGACTCGGGATCGATGGCCAACGCCTTCTCGAAGTGCGTGAGCGCGTCCCGCGGCCGGTTGAGCTTGACGTAGATCATGCCCAGGTTGTTGTGGATGCCGGCGTCGTCTTTCATCGAGGGATCGAGCTTCTTCTGCTCCTCCAACATCTTGCCGGCGTTGATGGCGCACAGCTCGGCCATCTCCCATTTTCCCTGGTCGTAGTACACCAGGGTCATGTTCTTGTAGGCCTCCACGTTGGTGGGGGCGCGGGCCAGCAGCCGGTGGCCCGTCTTCTCGGCCTCCTTGTATTGTTTGTTGAGCCGGTACACCACGATGAGGTTGTTCATGATCAGCGGATCGCGGGGCACCGCCTCGAGCGCCTTCTTGTACACCTCGATGGCCTCGGGGTATTTCTTCTGTTGCGTAAGAACCGCGCCGAGGTTGACCAGCGCGTCGCGGTGCGCGGGCACGAGCTTTATGGTTTCCTCGAACTCCTGCCGCGCCCCCTCCAGATCGCCCTTGCGCAGCAACAGCACGCCAAGATTGTAGCGGGCGTCGGCGAGCTTTGCGGGATCCTTGGCCTTGGCCAGGGCCTCGCGTAGCGCCGTCTCGGCCGCGGCATGGTTCCCGGCGGCGAGCGCTTCCACGCCCTCGTTGTAGAACTGCTCGGCGCTCTTCGGGCGTACCGGCTTTTGCACCACCGGCTCTTGCTTGATGACTTCCTTTTTCTCGGGGCAGCCGGCCACCAACAAACCCATGACCCCGATCGCCGCGACCCCAAGCCGACGAGTGAATACGGTTTTCATATCGCGCCTCCCTCTACGATGCGGGTTGTTCCGTCGCGGCCGGGGCCGCGGGGGCCGGCGGCGGCAGCGCGGCGGGCTCCGGCTCGTCGGGGACTTCCAGCTTGTCGAGCTTCGGGCCCTGCAGGTAGAAGTACTCGGTGGATGCCGTTTCGGCCCGGAAGACCTCGGGGTAGGCGTTGGGCTCGTACTTCTCGCGCAACAGGTCCTGGGCCTTCATGGTCCACTCGTTGTACAGACCCTTCTCGTTGGAGACGTCGATGGCCTTGCGGTACAGTGTGATGGCTTTTTCTTCCAGCGGCAGGGCCTGTTTCTGCAACTCTTCCTGGTAGATGTCCGCCTGCTCCGGCGTCAGGCCCGCCGGCACCGGGGCCTCCAGCATGGAGTCCGAGAGGTTCTGGCTGAGCTGCGCCATGCGCACCAGCGAGGCGATGGACCAGTCGGGATCCCGCAGGGCCACGATCTCCTCGTACTTCTTCTCGAGCTTGGGGCGGGTGTCGATCTTGAAGAACAGGTTCTTCTTCAGCGTGGCCGGCGGCAGCACCAGCTTGGTGTTGATGTAGGTGTTGAACTCGGGCTCGATCTGGAGGAAGCGGGCGTGGGAAGCGGCCATGCGCGCCTCAGCGTCGCGGGCCTCCTCCGGTAGCTGGTTGTAACCGTCCAGGATCTTGTCGAGCAACTTGTCGCTGTCCTTCTCCTTGCCGAGCTTGCGCAGGGCCATGGCGTGCCGGTAGAGCACGTTCAGGTTGCGTCCGGGTGGGCTCTTCTGGCCGAACTTCTCGTTGTATCCCTCCCAGATGTGATCGGCCTCGCGCACCTTGCCGAGCAGCTCGTAGATCTTGCCCACCTTGAAGTACACGTCCGGGGCGTCCTTGGCATCCTCGAAGTGCTTGACGTACTTTGCGAAGTTGGCGATGGCCCCGTTGTGATCGCCGATGCTCTCCCGTAGCAGCGCCGCGTTGTATAACGCGTCCTGAGCCTCCTTGTCGGTGATCAGGATGGCCTCGACTTCTTCCTTGTCGCCCTTGCCGGCCGGCTTGGCCTTGGGCTTGGGCTGGGGCTTGCCCTTCTTGCCCTTGCCGCCCTCGCCCGACTGCTGCAGCCACTTGTCGAAGTACTGCTCGTAGTAGCGGGCCGCCTGGTCGAAGTCCGCCACCCGGGTGTGGAAGGTGGCCAAGAAACCGATGGTGGGGTTGATGCGGTCGCTGTCGGGATAGTTCTTGAGCAGCTTCTTGCCGGCGTCGATGGCCAGGTCGAGCTGTTTCGCCTCGTCGTAGATGACCATGGCCGCGTACAGGGCCCGGTGCGCGTACTTGCTCTTGGGGTAGTCCTTGACGAACTGGTCGAAGCCGCTGGCCGCCGCCAGGGCGTCCTTCTGGCGCAGGGCCAGCACCACGTTGTAGCCCGACTCCTCGATCAGGCTCTGCAGCTCGTCCGCGAATTTCTCCTTGACCGCCACCGGCGAGCTCACCAGCACCTTGTTGTCCTTGAAGGCCTTGGACCAGTGGTTGATCTCACCCCAGAACTTGGTGCGCTCGTCCTCGCTCTCGCTGGCGGTGGCCTTGAGGTACAGGGTGTTGATGGAGAGCCGCGCCGCCTTGATGGCGTACTCGTTGGTGGGGTAGCGCTCGATGATCTCGCCGAAGCGCTTGGTCATCTCGTCGTACTGGTGGTACTTGTAGAAGATGAAGGCGCTCTTGAAGCGGATGGGGATGTACATGTCGTGCTTGGGGGCCACCTGGGAGAAGATGTCGGTGGCCTCCAGGAATTTCTTCTCCAGCGCAGGGATCTCCTTGGCAACCAGGTCTTCCTTGGTGGCCGCCTTGGAGATGTTGGTCTCGACGAAGCCGATCTTCTCGCGCTTCATCTCCTTGGTCTCTTCGTGGATCTTGGCCGTGCCGGTCTTGGGCTTCCACTGGGTGCAGTCGATCTTCTCCTTGTCGCGCAGCTCGATGCAGCGCTCCCAGCACAGCACCGCGTCGTAGGCCGCCTCGGCGGAGAACTGGCCCTTGGGATCCTTCTGCACCACCTTGGCGTACTCGTCGGCGGCGTGGAAGAAGTCGCCCATCTTGTACAGGATGTCGGCGTAGTACCAGCGCAGCTTGTAGGCCGACTCGGAGTCGGGGAAGGTCTTGAGGTACTTGGCATAGATGCCCCGCGCCAGGTTGTAGGTGTCCCAGCTCTTGGTCTCCTGGGCCTCGCGGTGGTAGCTGGTGACCAGGTCGCGCAGGCTCTCCTCCACCAGGTTGTTGGCCCGGGCGATGGCCGCCTTGTTGTTCTTGTTGACCTCGGCCCATTGCGAGCCCGGCCGGTATTGATCGATCAGGCGGTTCACCTCGCGCTTCACGTCCTCGCGCTGGTTGAGCTTGCGGTAGGCCAGCACGATGGAGTTGTGGAAGGAGGGACACTCGGGGTCGTTGGGGTAGTCGGAGAGCAGCAGCCGCATGGACTTGACCACCATCTCGGCCTTGCCCTGGGTCTCGTAGGTGCGGGCCAACCGGCGCAAAAACTCCAGCGCGCCGCTCTCGCCCAGCTGGGAGACGTAGTATTCCTTGGCGTCCTCCAGCGCGTCGATCTGGGAGTAGGCCAGCACCATGTCCTGCATCGACTCGCGCCGAAGCTGGATCTTGTTCTTGTCGCCGGCCTCACCCGCGGCGGCCTCGCGTTGCGCCAGGCCGGCCACCTGCTTGTACTTCTCGATGGCCTTCTCGTACTCGCCCAGGTTGTAGTCGCACCAGCCGAGCTTGTAGAGCGCGAACACGTACACCTTGGAGTCCTTGAAGGCCAGGGCCTTCTCGTAGGCCTTCTTGGCGTTGTTGACGTCGTTGCTGTTGAAGTAGTGCTCGCCCATGGCCAGGTAGGCGTCGGGCACGAAGCGGCTCTCCGGGAAGGACTTGATCAGCTCCCAGTACATCTTGACGCCCTCGGCCTTCTCGCCGGACTCGTACAGGTTGTAGCCCATGGTGAACAGCACTTCGTCCCGTCGCGGGTAGTCCTTGTAGCGCTCGAAGATGATGCGGTAGATGCGCATGGCGGCGTCGGTGTAGACCTTGCTGCCGCGGTTGTCGATCTTGGGCTCGGGGGCCTCGGGGTTCTTCTCGCGGGCCTCCATCCACTTCTGGACGTCCTCGTCGTACTTCTGCATCTCGGTGTAGTACACGTAGCGCGAGCGCTCGTAGTAACGCTCCGCCAGGCGGAAATACAGGTCGGCCTTGGCCGGCCCCTCCGGGTAGTCCTTGACGATGTTCTTGAGCTGCTCGATCTCCGAGTCGAGGAGCTGGATGTCGAGCTTGGCCGAGTCGCCCTTCTTCTCCTCCATGGTGGGGAGCTGGATCTTGGCCGGGCCGGTGGGCAGCTCGTCCTCGGGCCGGGTCTCGGGCTTCTTGTCCGCCGGCTTCTTGTCTTGCGGCTTCTTCTCCGCCGGTCCCTTCTTGTCGGGCTTCTTGGCGGGCTTCTTGGCGACGAGCATTCCCGAACTGAGGTCCGATACCGCTGCTTCGGACACGAGAGGCCAGGCGAACAGGGCCGCCACCAAAAGGGCCAGCTTGCCGAGTCGGTTCATGAAAGCCCTCCGAATGCCGTCATGCGGGCACATGGCCCGATCGTTTCGCCGCACCGCGCCACGCTCACCACTTGCGCTCGCTTTCGCGGTTGCGGCCGCAACCAACACGCACAACCAACCGCGCCGGCTGTCCTGGCACCGCGGTCGGTCGCGCCGACAGATGTCCGTGCACATCCAGCATGTCTGCTCGATCGTCCCAAACTCACTTCTCGGTCTTCAGGCACGCCTGGCGCACCGTGTACTCGTAGTAGCCCAGCTCGTCCTCCCAGTATTCGCCGCGGAAGGGCCAGTAGTTGTAGGTCTCGTCCACCACGCGCGGGCGCGGAGCCAGCCGGCCGCGCTCCTCGGCCTTGATGGAGACGCCGGCCTTGACCAGCTCGCGCTTGGCCGGGGTGATCTCCAGGGCGATGAGCTTGGCATGGTTGGAGAAGCCCTGGATGGTCTGGGCCGCCGAGAGGAGGTTCGCCTTGACGAAGCCGCCGGCGGTCTTCTCCAGCAGGTTGCGCTGCACCGTCACGATGCCCGCCAGCTCCTCGGCCAGGCGCGAGCCCTTCCACTCGGAGGTCTCGGCGATGGCGCGGCCCTCACCGTCCAGCGAGCGCAGGAAGTGGCGGAAGTTCTCCACGCGGGGGTTCTCCAGGATGTAGCGCCGCACCATGGCCGGCACCTTGGCCATGGGGTCGGCCTCGTCGAGCTTGTCCTTGAGCAAGAGGTTCGAGAAGGCCTCGTTGGGCAGGCCCTTCTCGGTGAGTTCGCGCAGTACCGGGATCATCTTGGCATAGGTGTCCTCGAAGAACTTGAGGTTCTCCTCGGCCTCCTCGTACAGGCACACGTGGAAGTAGATGGTGGCCTTGAGGATCCAGGACTCGGGCACGAACATCTCGCCGAAGTGGGGCGAGTGCAGGGTGTGCAGCGCGCCCAGGGCCTTGCCGAAGTCCTTGCGCATGAAGTGCGCCCAGCCCACCTCGAACAGGGCGTCCGCCCAGTCCTGGGAAAACCGCGGGATGCGCTCGTAGAACTGCACCGCCTTCTGGTAGTCGCCCTTGCCGTAGTAGGCCCGGGCCAGGTTCAGCGTACACAGCTGCCAGATGCGCACGATGTTGTCGTAGCGGGCGATGGCCGCCAGCGCCTTCTGCTTCTCCCGGCCGCTGAGATCGATGATGCGCTCGAACAGGGCGATGGCCTGCTCGTACTCGCGCTGGGAGCCGGCCTCGTCGCGGGCCGCCGCGGCGCGCACGCCCAGGCGGATGTGGATGACGCCTTGCAGAAAGAGCGCCTTGGCGAACACCGGGGAGCTCTCGTCCACCGCTCCCAGGAAGGCCATGGACTCGCCGTACTTCTCCTGGCGGTACAGCAAGAGGCCCACGTAGAAGTTGATGCGCGACAGGGCCATGGGGTCCATGGCCGCGAACTCCTGGGCGTTGTAATACTTGTTGATCTGCGAGGGGATGAGGGTGTCGTCGCGCAGCGCCTCGGCCACCTTGATCAGCCCCTCGGCGCCCTTGAGGTAATAGGGGTGGGCCGGGCCGGCCACGAAGGCGGCGTTGAAGTACGCCAGCGCCGACTGGTACATGCCGAGACGGAACAGCGACTGCCCCAGGTAGTACTCGGCCTGGGCGCGGTTGGCGGCGTTGCCGTCGGTCTGCTTGACCTCGTAGAACTGCAGCGCGGCGCGCTGGAAGCTGCCCGCGTTGTAGCTCTCCACTGCCTGGGTGATGCTGGCCGCCGGCGCCTGGGCCAATGCGGCCGAGGAAAGAAGCATAAGCGACGCGGAAAGGATCGCGGTTTTCATGGTCGTCTTTCCCTCCGTACCTCAGTACGGGCTCCAGATCTCGACCGGGGCTTCGCCGCCGAAGAGCAGGCATACGCCGAACATCAGGTACAGGCTGTTGCGGATCTTGGTCTCCACCGTGCCGCCGCCGCCTCCCTGGGCCGGCACCTCCACCCGCGCGGCGAAGGTGTAGTCGCGCAGGTCCAGGCGCAGGGCGAGCCAGCGCGCCAGGAAGATACGGAAGCCGCCGCCGAACGAGCCCACGAAGTAGGTGCCGGTGTCCACCCAGTTGCCGTTGGCCTTGCGGTAGTCGGTGGTGGCCACGCCGCCGCCGGCGGTGAGGTAGATGTCGGCATGCCCCAGCCCCCAGTTGAACAGCGACCACTTGCCGTAGATGGGGGAGAACTGGACCGCCACGCCGATGTAGTTGGAGAGCATGACCAGATCGGCGTTGCTGGGGGAGAGCTGGGCGTCGGACTTCACCTGGTCGTAGGCCCCGGTGTAGGTCTCGCCCCAGCGGAAGTTCTTGTCGTCCTTGTACTCCGCCTGCCCGGACCCGGCGATGCGGGTGCCGTTGGCGAAGGGGAGCTTGCTGCTCATCCACAGCGCTTCGATGGCCAGCGCCTCGTTGACGTGGTAGTCGAAGGTCAGGGTGTGGGCGAACTGCTGCGTGAACACGTCGCCGACGGTGAGGCCTCCGAACAGACCGATCTCGAACTTGCCCTTCACCGAGTAGTCGCGCTTCTGCAGCACGTGGACGCGCTCGTTCACGCTCTGGGCGTACGCCGCGGCAGGCAGCCACAGAGCGCACAGGATGGCGACCGGGATGCGGGTGGTTTTCATGGCGGTGCTCCTGGCTAGAACGACCAGCCCATGCTGAGCCGGACCAGGGTGACGTGGTTGAAGTCCGTAATCGTCTTGGGCTCGACGGTGGTGGCCACCTTGTGCTCGGCCTCGTACTTGTCGTAGAAGAACTCGTCGCGGATCTCGAGGCGCAGGCTCCAGGCGCGCGCGATGTGGAAGCGCAACCCGCCACCGAAGTAGAAGGTCGGCTTCACCCCGTAGTCCACCTCGATGCGTTCGAAGTCGTCCGGCAGCGCGTCCCCCAGCTGGTGGTAGCGCCAGTCGGCGACACCGGCCCCGCCCACGAAGTACAGGTGGAAGCTCACCGCCAGCTCCGAGGACAGCTCCAGCTTGCCGTACAGCGGGCACAGCACCAGCCCGCCCTGGACGAACCAGGTCATGTACTTGAGATCGGAGAGCGGGAGCTTCTTGATGCCTTGCAGGGTGTCCACCGCGGTGGAGACGATCTCCTTGAGCAGGCTGCGGTCCCCGTGCAGCACCGCGTATCCGCCCTCGAACTCCAGGCCGATGTAGTCGTTGAAGAAGTACCCCAGCCCGGCCGAGATCGTCATGTGGCGGGTATACTTGTCGAAGACCGAGAAGGCCGGCGTGAGGCTGGCCTCGAAGCGCCCGCCCAGCCCGAAGAGCTGGTTGCGGACGATGGGTTCGGCGGCGACAGCCTGCGCCGCGGCCGACAGAGCCAGACAACTCCCGACGATGAGCAGGATTTTCCTGACACCCATGGTTTCACTCTCTCCATGCAGGTGAGGTTGATAACGGCCGTCCATGCCTGCGTCCCCTGTATAACAAGCAAGATCGGGACGCAAGCAATTTTTGCACCCGGTTGAACCGGTGCGTCAGAAGGGAACAACTTCCAGGGAAATCGGGGGCTCGGTCAGGCCTTGGCGGCCTTCTTGGCCTTGCGGATCATCACCAGGGCACCGTTGTATCCTGGCACACTTCCGCGGATGAGGAGCAGGTTCTTCTCGGGGTCCACCTTGAACAGGCGGAGGTTCTGGGTGGTGATCCTCTCGTCGCCCATGTGCCCGGGGAGCTTCTTGCCCTTCCATACCTTGCCGGGACACTCGCGGTGTCCGATCGAGCCCGGGTGGCGGCGGTAGAAGTGGGTGCCGCGGGTGCGGGGGAAGCCCGCGAAGTGGTAACGCTTGATCACGCCGGCGAAACCCCGGCCCTTGCTGGTCCCGATGACGTCCACCAGCTCCCCGTCCTGGAAGATGCCCACCGTGAGCGTGTCGCCCACTTTCAGGGCCTCGACCTTGTCGGCTGGCATGCGGATCTCGCGCAGGACCTTCATGGGCTTCAGGTTGAGACGGGCGAACTGGCCGGCGTGGGGCTTGTTGATGCGGTTCGGTCGGGCCTCCTCGAAGCCGATCTGGATGGCGCTGTAGCCGTGCTTGGTGGCGTTCAGCTTCTGCAGCACCACGCAGGGGCCGGCCTGCACCACGGTACAGGAGACGGCGTTTCCGCTCGGATCGAAAAGGCGCAGCGTACCGATCTTTCGGCCAAGGATTGCACTCGACATGGAAGACTCCTTCTGTTTCATCCAACAGGGCGCACCATTATATGGATGGATTTTGCGTTGGCAAGCATTTTTTGAGATACCTCGGCACCTGGAGGAAAGGAGGTTCGCATGGAGGCGAGGCTCAAGTGGATGGATGGGCTCCAGTTCGTGGGCGAAGCCCCCTCGGGACACGCGGTGCTGTTGGACGGGGGAAAGGAAGGCGGCGGGGCGGACAGCGCGGTCCATCCCATGGAGATGTTGTTGCTCGCGCTCGGTGGCTGCACCGCCATGGACGTCATCTCCATCCTGAAGAAGAAGAAACAGGCCGTCACCGGGTTCGAGGTCCGCCTGCGTGGCGAGCGGGCGCCGGACCATCCCAAGCGCTTCACCCGCATCGAGCTCGAGTTCGTGGTGCGGGGGCATGACATAGACGAGGCGGCAGTGGCCCGGGCCATCTCGCTGTCTTACGAGAAGTACTGCTCGGTGCGCGCCACCCTCCAGGGGAACCCGGTCATCGAGACCCGCCACCGGATCGAACCCGCACCTTGAGAGCGGATTTCACGGCGCCTGGTCGCCCGGACCCTGCTCGGCGATGCGCAGCGCCTTTTCGACCAGGGAAAGCTCCGGCTTTCCCTTGACTGGCTCCTCCGCTTGCAGCAAAAACACCCGCCGCTCGCGGGTGAAGTACAGCTCGCGCCACTTCCCTCCTCCGGCGCCGCGCAGCAACCAGCCGCTCCCCCGCCCGACCTCCTGCATGGACAGGCCCACGTCGTAGTTCACCTTGAATCGCTTGTCGGAGAGCACCCGGCGTACGAAGTCCGCCCGCGGCCCGACCAGCACTCGGTCGTAGAGCTGGATCGCCGCAGCGGGATCTGCAGGCTCCATCGCGCGCAGGGACCAGCAGGCCTCCTCCTGGCAGAAGGAAGCGAGCAGGACCGGCAACCTCCGGTGCGCCTCGTCCGCCGTGCCCCCCTGGGCCCGGGCGAAGTCGGCCAGGCGCTCGAAGCCCAGCCCCGTGAGCTTTTCGCCCTGGGATTGCCACGCGGGGAGCAGCGCGTCGAGCCCTCGAAGCTCCCTTGCGTCGAGCAAGCCTCGGGGGGGGCCCAGCCCGCGTCGCAGCATGGCGCGATCCAGGAGCTCCGGCGCTGTCGCCAGCGCGAGGAAGGCCCCCTTTCCCGAAGGAAGCGGAGCCAGGCGGGCCGCCCATTCAGCGGCCGGCGCAGCGCGCTCCTTGGGCAACTTGACCGAAAAGGAATGGGCGCCGGCCTCCCCCCAGGGCAACCGGGCGGGGCTGGCGACCGGGAGCGGCATGGCCTCC
>JAAZNF010000044.1 GCA_012798435.1 Myxococcales bacterium
GCCGAGCCGCGGTTTTCGAAATCAACCAGCAAAAAAAGGTAAAAGATCTCGCAGGAGCTGCGCGAGCGGGCGGCTTCAGACAAGAAAAGCGCCCGCTCGCTGGTCGGGCTTGGGGCGGCTTGGGAGAATTCAGCAGCAAAATCAAAACAAAAGGGGCTGGCCCTGATGAAGTGCGATGAAGTGCAAATCGTGCAAACATCTTGCTTGACATGGCCGTAAAAATAGAATAATCACAGGACGCGTTTGTATATAACTATGTAAATTTATTTCAGTTTTCCAAAAAGGAGGAAGTGAATGCGAAGCGCAAGAAAGTATGGGGTGGTAATCGCCGTCCTGGCCGCGCTTGGGCTCGCGGCCTGCGAGAAGGATCTCGCGCCCTTCCCGCAGTGCGCGGTGAACCTGGACTGCGAGCGGGACCACGGCAAGGCCAAGGAGGGCTGCAACTGGAAGTGCACTTTCTCCAACGAGTGCATCCAGATCTGCCCCTGCCAGACGGCCGCGGACTGCACGTCCGATCCGGGTGACGATTGCCGCTGGCTGTGTGTCGCCAACAAGTGCACCCAGGACTGTGGCAAGTGCTCGGTGGACGCGGACTGCGCGGAGATGGTCGACCCCGGCTGCCTGCCCAAGTGCACCGACGGCTGGTGCGACGAAACCTGCCCCACCTGCACCAGCAACCCGGCGACCGAGTGTTCGTCGCTAGGCAGCCCCGGCAAGGTGAATTTCGGAAAGGACGCCAACGGCGAGGACATCGTAGTTCCTTGTGTCTGGTCTTGCAACGCCGACGAGATGTGCGAGGCCGACTGTCCGGATTGCCAGACGGCCGATGACTGCTCGGCCTCCGGCCGGCTCGGCTGCGAGGCGACTTGCGAAGCCGACTCTATGAACATCAAGCACTGCGGCGAGACCTGCGAAGAGACCGCTTGCTTTACCGAGATGGCCGGCGGTTGCTACGCCGCTTGTCCGGACAAGTCTTTCCCGAGTAGCCGCAACACTTGCAAGACCGGCGACTGCTGCGGCGCGGGCCTGGTGTGCTGCGTCCCGGTCCCGTTCCCCGAGTGCACCAGCCTGGACGGCGCGTACTGTGCCCCGGCTGGCGAGAGCTGCGCCGCAGGATTCTCCGCCGACGGTTGCCCCGAGTGCGGCTGCTCGAGCCTTGGCTCGGGCACCTGCTGCACTGCCACATGCAACGACAGCGAGGACTGCGGCCCCGGACAGTGCTGCCTGCCGGCCATGGGCACGGGAACTCCGACCTGTGGCCCCTGCCCCGGCTTCTGCGCGGCCAATGGCGGCGTGTGCCAGGCGGGGACCACCTGTGAGCACGCTGTGGTAGTCCCGGACGCCTTCTGCTTCGGCGAGAGCTGCTGTCTGGATCCGGCGGGGCAGCGCAACCTGTGCTGCGCGGCCTACTGAGGAGGTGACATCATGAATACCAATCTCAAACGCAACACTCCGTCCCTCGCGATCCTCGCGGCCCTGTGCGGCCTGCTGCTTTCCCTGCCGGCTCTGGCGCAAGACTCCGGTGAAACCACTCCTCCGTCCGAGGAAGGCACGCCAGCTCCGTCTCCCGCTCCCGCGCCCGAAGAGACGCCGCCGGCCGCGCAACCGGCCGCGGCCGAGCTGGGCCTGTCCCCGGAGGAGGCCGCCGGCCTGGCCACTCAGGAAGAAGAAGTCGAGGAGATCGTGGTCACCGGCTCGCGCATCCAGCGTAGCAACCTGGAGGACTTCGCCCATATCACCGTGCTGTCCTCGGACGAAATCATCAAGTCGGGCGCCAAGACCGTCGACGACCTGCTCAACAAGCTGCCCTCGGTGACGCTACAGGGTATCAACAAACAGCAGAACAACGGCGGCAACGGCCTGGCCTTCGTGGACCTTCGCAACCTGGGCGTGGGCCGCACGCTGGTGCTGGTGAACGGCAAGCGCTTCATCAACTCTGCCACCGGCGCCGGTGTGGACCTCAACAACATCCCGGTGCCCATGATCGAGCGGGTGGAGGTGCTGCTGGACGGCGCCTCGGCCGTGTACGGCTCCGACGCCATCGCCGGCGTCATCAACATCATCCTCAAGGACAACTTCGAGGGCATGCAGTTCGACCTGGGCGGCGGCATCACCAGCCGCGGCGACGGCGCCGAGCTCGAGGTGTCCATGACCGGCGGCGCCGGCTCGGAGAAGGGCAACTTCACCGCCAACATCACCTACTACCACCGCGACAAGATCTGGCAGAAGGACCGCGCCTGGGCCCACTACCCGGCCCAGCTCGACGTCTGGTCCGGCGTTGGCAAGAAACCCTACCGCGTGCAGGGCAGCGGCAACCCCATCGAAGGACGCATCTTCTTCTGCGGTGACGACCCGGAGTGCGGGTACGACATGTATTTCCCCACCGACGAGAACGGCAATGTGTCGGTGGACTGGTTCAACAGCCAGGCGCGCTTCAACTTCGCCGAGTACCAGTGGCTGGTGGGCACCCTGGAGCGCTATCAGCTCACCGTGAACGGCCACTACAAGCTCTCTGATCACATCAAGGCCTACATGGAGGGCACCTACACCCGGCGCTGGAGCCGCAACCAACTCGCCCCACAGCCGCTGGGCTTCGGCACCAACGCCTTCCCCGATCCGCTGTTCATCGCCGACCCCATGAACAACCCCTACCTGCCCCAGGCGGTGAAGGACATGCTGGGGCCGTGGGATCTCGGTGGCATCTGGATGTACAAGCGCACCGCCGACGTCGGCCCGCGCATCTACGACAACAACTCGGACACCTTCCGCATCGTGACCGGCGTGAGGGGCGACATCACCAAGCACCTGGGCTGGGACCTGTTCCTGGACCTCGGCCACCACCAGAACCTCATCACCATCTACAACTCGGTCAACTTGAAGCGCTTCAACGACATTCTGAACCCGGCCGCCTGCGCGCAGAACGCCAACACCGGCTGCGTGCTGGGCAACGTCTTCGGCCTGGGCACCATGAGCGAGGCCGCCATCAAGTACGTGCGCTACATCGACGAGGAAGTCACCAACTGGGAGCAGTTCACTGTGGGCGGCTCGGTGTCGGGCAACCTGGGCGACCTGTTCGAGCTTCCCGCTGGCCCGGTGGGCGTGGCCCTGGGCTTCGAGCTTCGCAAGGAGCTCGGCTACAACCACCCCAGCCCCACCACCACCGGCGGCGAGGCCTCGGGCAACGGCCTCGACCCCACCCAGGGCACCTACAACGTCCAGGAGGTGTTCGCCGAGGCCAGCGTGCCGCTGTTCAAGAACATCCCCGGCGCCTACCTGGCCAACATCGACCTGGCCGGCCGCTTCTCGAAATACAGCACCTTCGGCTCGGACTTCACCTGGCGCACCGGCCTGCAGTACGCACCCATCCGGGACCTCCGGCTCCGCGGCGTCCTGTCCACGGCCTTCCGCGCGCCCTCCATCGCCGACCTCTATGGCGGCGCGGCCGACTCCTATGAGGAGCTGCGCGACCCGTGCAACAAATGGGGAAGCTTGCCGAGCAGCCCCACCAACGATCTGATCAAGCAGAAGTGCCAGGCCGAGGGTGTGCCGCCGGACTACGACCAGGTGCAGGCAGGCGGCTCGCAGATCCGCACCAACGTGGGCGGCAACCCCAAACTCGACGCGGAAACCGCCATGGTCTGGAACGTAGGCATGGTGCTGCTCCCCAGCTTCGTCCCCGAGTGGATGGCCGAGACCTCGGTCACCTTCGACTACTACAACGCCAAGGTCGACAACGCCATCACCACCCCGACCCCGCAGTGGATCCTGGACAGCTGCTACGACGGCACCAACCCGGCCAACTGCGACCTCATCAACCCGGGATCTTCGGTAAAGCGCAACAACAAGAACAACATCCCCTGGATCAACGCCCAGCTCCAGAACTTCTCGACCCTCAAGACCGACGGCCTGGACATCACCGCCGACATCCACGTGAACACCCGCAAGCTGGGGCTGCCGGTGATCCAGGGCGTCATCCTGAACTGGCACGGCAACTACCTCCTGCACTACCAGGAGAAGGACAAGGCCGACAACGAGATCAACTACGAGGGCAAGATCCAGTACGGCTCGGGCTCCTTCGCCCGCTTCCGCTGGAACCTCATGCTCACGCTGGCCGGCGAGGGATGGTCGGTGGGCAACCGCATCCGCTACATCGGCGGGGCACAGAGTTACGAAGCCACCAAGGACGAGAACACCGGCCTGTGGGACATGCCGGTGTACAAGGTGCCCGCGGTGGCCTACTGGGACATCGTGCTCACCTACACCTTCAAGGAGTTCGATTGGCTGTTCGGCGTGGACAACGTGCTGGACAAGGATCCGCCGTACCTGCCCGAGGGCAGCCAGAACGCGAACACCCTCTCCTACGACGCGCTGGGCACGTACTTCTGGACCAAGCTCTCGTACAAGTTCTAGCCGTCCGATTTCCCTCCTGTTCTAGATAGATCTCCTTCATTTTCTTTTTCGTCTGGCCGCGATGCCCCAGAAAGCAAGCGCGGCCAGACGTGCAACACACCTCATGAGCGCCTGGCTGCGCTGGCTCTTTCGGCCTCGCAGCCGGGCACCCCCAACCAGGGCTCGCGAAATTGACACCCCTGCCCGCTCGCGGCTAGGATGCGCCCATGTCAACCGTCCGCCTGGAACGCATCGCCGAGCAGCTCAAGCAGGAGATCAGCGCCCTGTTGCAGAAGGGCCTCAAGGATCCCCGCATCGGCTTCGTCACCATCACCGGCGTCAAGATCACCGCCGACCTGTCTTCGGCCCGGGTGTTCTTCAGCACGCCCGGCACGCCCGAGCAACGGGCGGAATCCGAGCAGGGCCTCAGCAGCGCCGCCGGCTTCATCCGCGCCACGCTCAAGAAGCGCCTGCGGCTGCGCACCATCCCGGAGATCTCCTTTCACTACGACCGCAGCCTGGACGACGGCGACCGCATGGAGCGCCTGCTCAAGGAGGTCCGTGCCCAGGAGGGCTGGGACGATCCCAACCGGGTGCGCGGCTCGGCCAGCGAGGTGGCCCGCGCCCTGCGCGAGCACAAGAGGTTCCTCGTCACCACCCACACCAATCCCGACGGCGACGCCATCGCCTCGATGCTCGCCATGCGCCGTCTGCTGCTCCAGCTCGGCAAGGAGGTGCGCGCCTACCACGTCGAGGACGCCCCGGTGAACTTCCGCTTCCTGCCGGATCTCGCCGAGGTGCGGCGCGACTTCGGTGATGAGGCCTTCGACGTGACCGTGGTGCTCGACTGCTCGGAGCTCGAGCGCGCCTGCCCCCTGCCCCCGCCCGAGCGCCGGGGCATGCTGGTCTCCATCGATCACCACCTATCGGCCGAGCCGCTGGGCGAGAGATACCTGCTCGATCCCCTGGCCTCGTCCATCGGCGAGCTCATTGCCGAGGTGCTGGTCGAGCTCGGCATCGAGCCTGACCGGGACCTGGCCACCTGCATCTACACCTCGATCCTCTCCGACACCGGCTCCTTCCGCTATTCGAACACCACTCCCCGCGCCCTGCAGACCGCGGCCCGCATGCTGTCGGCCGGCGTGCAACCCTGGGAGGTGGCGCGCGCGGTGTACGAATCCCAGCCCGCCGCGCGGCTGCAACTCTTGGCCAGGGTATTGCCCACGCTGGAGATCGAACCCCGGGGCCGGTACGCCTCTATCGTCATCCTGCTCGAGATGTACCAGCAGAGCGGCGGCGGCGAGGAACTCATCGACGGGTTCATCAACTTCCCGCGGGGAATCCAGGGGGTGGAGGTGGCCATCCAGTTCCGCGAGACCGCCCCGGGACGCTTCAAGGTGAGCTTCCGCTCGGCGGGAAAGGTGGACGTGGCCGAGATCGCCGGCTCCTTCGGCGGCGGCGGCCACCGCAACGCCGCGGGTTGCACGCTCGAGCACCCCCTGCCCGAGGTCAAGCGCAGGATCTACCAGGCGGTGGAGGCGGCCCTCCCCGAATGAACCTGCCGGGTGCAGCCCCCGACGGGGTGTTGCCGGTGCGAAAGAGCGCCGGCATGACCTCCCACGACGTGGTGGAGCGGGTGCGCCGGCTCCTCCGCGTCCGGGCCGGGCACACCGGCACCCTCGACCCCGCGGCCCGCGGCCTGCTGCCGGTCGCGCTGGGCGAGGCCACCAAGCTCACCCGCTGGCTCTCGGCCTCGGACAAGCGCTACCGGGCGCGGGTGCGCCTGGGATCCGCCACCGACACTCTGGACGCCGCGGGTCAGGAGGTGGCACGGGCGCCGGTGCCTCCGCTCGAGGAGACCGTTCTGCGCGAGTGCTGCGCGCGCTTCGTGGGGACGATCGAGCAGGTGCCCCCCATGCACTCGGCCATCCGGGTGGGCGGCAAGCGTCTGTATCAGCTCGCCCGGCGCGGCGTGGAGGTCGAGCGCGCCCCGCGAAGGGTGCGGATCGAACGGATCGAGCTGGTCTCCTTCGCGGCGGACACCTTCGAGATCGACGTGCGCTGCTCCGCCGGGACCTATATCCGCGCGCTGGCCGCGGACATGGCGCGCGCCCTCGGGACCGTCGGTCACCTGGCCGAGCTGGAGCGAACCGAGGCCGCTGGCTTCAAGCTGGAGCAGGCGGTGGCACCCGACGAACCCGAGCAGATGCTCCGGGCGATCGAACCGCTGGAGCGCCTGGTCCGCCGCTTTCGCTGTCTCGAGGTGCCGAGAGAGGCGCTGCTGCCGCTGGCCCGCGGCCGGGAGCCGCGGGCCGAAGAGCTGGCGGCGCTGGGGCTGGCCGGGCTGGACGACCAACCAGTCGTGCTCATCCCGCCCGAACAGGCACCCATGCTGGTCCTTGGCCCGGACCCGGAGGCGGGCACCGCGCGCCTGCGGATCCTGCGGGTGCTGCGGCCGGAACGAAAGTGAGCACCCTGACCGGGAAATATGTTGACAACCCGAAGGGAATCGCGTAGGTTCTCGCCCGTTTCAGGGGTGGATGTAGCCTGGAGGACAGGATGGCGTTTCGACCTGGTCAAAAAACGGAAGTGATCCAGAAGTATCGGGTCCACGAGAAGGATACCGGTTCGCCGGACGTGCAGGTGGCCCTGCTCACCGAGAGGATCGCGTACCTCACCGACCACTTCAAGACCCACAAGAAGGACCACCACTCGCGGCGCGGCCTGCTCAAGCTGGTCAGCCAGCGCCGGCGTCTGCTGGACTTCCTCAAGCGGTCGGACGAGGAGCGCTACAAGGCGCTCATCAACAAGCTGGGCATTCGCAAGTAGGTGGGGCCGCCACGGCGGCCGATGAGAGGCATGACGGGGAGCATCGGCTCCCCTGGTTGGTGTTGGCCGGATTCCGCGGCCGTTGACAACAGACGGGAGCACTTGGTTCTAAAACCCCTCTCTCGAGAAGCCTCGAGCGCGGCGTTGTAGGACTGAATGCATCCCGCCGGTTGATCTTCTTTCACGGAATCCAAACATATCCCCCGCATGGACGTCGTGCGCCCGGTGCGGCCACGCGTCCCAGAGAGAAGGAGAGTAGAAAATGCCTATGAAGAAATCCGTTCGGCTCGGCGAGTCCGAGTTCACCCTCGACGTCGGCCGGGTGGCCCGGCAGGCGGACGGCTCCTGCCTGGTCCGCTTCGGCGACACCATGGTGCTGGTGGCCGCGGTGGCCGCCGCCAAGCCGCGTGAAGGAGTCGACTTTCTGCCGCTGACCGTGGACTACCGCGAGAAGGCCTCCGCCGCCGGCAAGATCCCGGGCGGCTTCTTCAAGCGCGAGGGCCGCCCTACCGAGACCGAGATCCTGAACAGCCGCATCATCGACCGCTCCATCCGGCCGCTGTTCCCCAAGGGCTTCGCCCACGAGACGCAGGTGCAGGCCCTGGTGCTGTCGGCGGATCCCCAGAACGCCCCCGACGTGCTGGCGGCCACCGGCGCCTCGCTGGCGCTGTGCCTGTCGGACGTGCCCTTCGCCGGCCCGCTGGCGACCGTGCGCGTCGGGAGGATCGACGGCCAGTGGCGGGTCAACCCCAGCTTCAAGCAGGTGGAGGCCTCGGACGTGAACCTGGTGGTCTCGGCCACCCGCGAGGCCATCTGCATGGTGGAGGGCGAGGCGCGCGAGGTGTCGGAGAAGGACCTGGTGGACGCGCTGATGTTCGCCTACGAGCAGGCCCAGGGACTCATCCGCATCCAGGATGAGCTCATCCAGGCGCTGGGCAAGCCCAAACGCACCTTCACCCCGCACGCGATCGATCCCCGGGTGGCGGCCTGGACGCGGGAGCAGGTGGGCGGGCGCCTGGGCCAGCTCATGTCCATCCCGGTCAAGCTGGATCGCTACCATTTCATGGAGGCCATCCGGCTGGATCTGCAAGAGCGCGTGGTCCAGGCCTTCCCGGACGTCGAGCACGCCACCCTGGACGTGTTCGAGACGCTGGAGAAGATGCACCGCGACCTGGTGCGCGGCGCCATCGCCCGCGAGGGTCGACGGCTGGACGGCCGCGGCCTCACCAACGTGCGCCCCATCACCTGCGAGGTGGGCGTGTTGCCGCGCACCCACGGCTCGGCGCTGTTCACCCGTGGCGAGACCCAGGCGCTGGTCACCACCACGCTGGGCACCACCCAGGACGAGCAGTTGATCGAGAACCTGGAGGCCGAGTTCACCAAGAAGTTCATGCTGCACTACAACTTCCCGCCCTTCTCGGTGGGTGAGGTGCGGCCCATCCGCGGCCCGGGCCGGCGCGAGATCGGCCACGGCGCGCTGGCGGAGCGCTCCATCAAGTCCATGCTCCCCAACCACCAGGACTTCCCCTACACCATCCGCGTGGTATCGGACATCCTGGAGTCCAACGGCTCCTCTTCCATGGCCACGGTGTGCGGCGCCTCGCTCTCGCTCATGGACGCCGGGGTCAAGCTGCACAAGCCGGTGGCCGGCGTGGCGATGGGCCTCATCAAGGAAGAGAGTGGCTTCCACGTGCTCACCGACATCATGGGCGACGAGGATCACCTGGGCGACATGGACTTCAAGGTGGCGGGCTCGCGCGACGGCATCACCGGCATCCAGATGGACATCAAGGTGACCGGCATCGACCGGGCGGTGCTGGAGCGCGCCCTGGCCCAGGCCCGGGAGGCCCGCCTGCACATCTTGCGCGAGATGGAGAAGACGCTGGCCGCCCCGCGCCCCGACCTCAGCCCCTACGCCCCGCGCATCACCACCATCCAGATCAAGCCCGAGCGCATCAAGGACGTGATCGGGCCGGGAGGCCGGGTGATCAAGGATCTGGTGGCGCGCACCGGCTGCTCCATCGACGTGGAGGACGATGGCACGGTGCGGGTCGGCTCCTCGGATCCGGAGATGGCCAAGGAGGCCATCCGCATCATCCGCGAGCTGACCCAGGAGGCCGAGATCGGCAAGCTGTACATGGCCACGGTGCGCAAGATCACCGACTTCGGGGCCTTCTGCGAGATCCTGCCCGGCACCGACGGCCTGCTGCACATCAGCGAGCTCTCCGACAAGCGGGTGGAGAAGGTCAGCGACGTGCTGCGCGAGGGCGACGAGGTGCTGGTCAAGGTGGTCAGCATCGACCGCCAGGGCAAGATCCGCCTCTCGCGCAAAGAGGCGCTCAACCAGAAGCCCGAATGAGCCGCGCCGCGGCCAGGCCTCCCCGGGTGCTGCTCCGGCGCCTGCCCCACGGCGCGGGCCTTCCCCTGCCCGCCTACGCCACCGCCGGGTCGGCGGGGCTCGATCTTCCGGCGGCCGTCGCCGAGACCGTGGTCATCGGCCCGGGCCAGACCCTGGCGGTGCCCACTGGAATCTGTCTGGCCATTCCCGAGGGCTTCGAGGGCCAGGTGCGGCCCCGCAGCGGCCTGGCCCGGCGCTGCGGCCTCACCGTCCTCAACGCGCCCGGCACCATCGACGCCGATTATCGTGGCGAGCTCGTGGTGTTGCTCGTCAACCTGGGCCAGCAACCCGTGTCGATCGATCGCGGCATGCGCGTGGCCCAGCTGGTGATCGCCCCCGTGGCCAGGGCCGAGCTCGTCGAGGCCGACACCCTGCCCGAGACCTCGCGTCAGGATGGCGGTTTCGGACACACCGGGACCTGACCTCCCGAACCCCGATCCCAAACCCAAAACTCTTGTCGGACGTCCACAGTTGTGGTAGGCGGGATCCGAAGTGTTTCCGCTGACATAACCGGTTGCGGTCAAAACAGGAGACTACCGTGCTCTGTTTCCGCTGCGGCAGCCACAATCCGGACGGCAGTGAGTTCTGTTCCCAGTGCGGCCAGAAGTTCGGCGAAAAGAAGAAGACGCCCGCCGAGCCGGTGGCGGCGCCGGTGTCCGCACCGCGCCCCACGGAGAAGCCGCCCGAGGAGGCGCCGCAGCTCCAACCGGGCCGGCAGATCGGGGAGCGCTACCAGGTGAAGGCCGTCGTCGGCACCGGTCCGGTGGGTACGGTGTACCGGGCCCACGACCTGGAGATCGACGTGGACGTGGCGGTGAAGGTCATCGCGGGAAAGCTCCTGCAGACCAAGGAGGAGAAAAAGAAGTTCCTGGTGGAGATCCGCAACGCCCGCAAGATCAACCACCCCAACGTGGTGCGCCTGTACGATGAGGATCAGCAGGAGGACCTCACCTTCTTCACCATGCAGCTCCTCGAGGGGCTGAGCCTGCGCAAGATCATTCGCTTGCGCCAGGAGAAGAACCAGCAGTTTGCCATCAAGGAGATCGAGCCCATCTTCTCCCACGTCTGCCAGGCGCTGGACCGGGCGCACGAGGTCTGCGTGCACGGCGGGCTCAAGCCGGAGAACGTCATCGTCCTGCCGGACATGCTCAAGCTGACCGACTTCGGGTTGCTGGAGGCCTTGCCGCGGCGTCCTTTCGTGGCCGCCCAGGCCGCCGCACACTGCCTCGCGTACCTCGCGCCCGAGATTCGCGAGGGCGAGCAGCGGGCCGAGCCTGCCGCCGATACCTATTCGCTGGGCGTGATCCTGTGGGAGATGATCTCCGGGCGCCTGTACGAAGGCCCGGCCTCCAGCCTCGGCCAGGTGCCGGCGGAGTTCGAGCCTTTGCTTCCGGTGGTGAAGCGCGCGCTCAACGAGCAACCCGGCAAGCGTCCGCGCACCGCCCGCGAGTTCTTTGACGAGCTGCACACCGCCATGGCCCCGGGCCGGTCCCGGGTGTCCCGTCCACCTCGTCCGGCCCCCGCGCGCGAGGAAGAGAAGCCCGCCGCCGCGCCGCAGCCAGCACCGACGGCACGGCCGTCCACCCGTCCCGAGATGCCCGCCGTGTCGCGCCCGCCCAAGCCGGCCCCGGCGGCGCGCAAGGTGAGCGACGGGTTCGACGATGCGCCCCCCACCGTGGTCGACGCGGCCATCATGCTCGACTCGCCCCGCAAGGAAGAACCCGCCGCGCCCACACCGCCGGTCGATGAGAACCGATTGATCGAGGAGCTGGCCGGGGAGGCCCAGGAAGAGGTGGAGGCCAACGCCGCCGAGCGGGAGTCGGTCAGCGATGGGGAGATGATGGAGGAAGAGATTACGGACGAGACCTCCGGGGCCAAAGACCAGGAGGCGGCCGAGGACGGCAGCGAGACACAGGTGGCTCGCCCCGCCACTCCGGTTCGTCCCGCACCGGAGCGTCAAGCCGAGGTACGGGTGGCCCTCCCGGTCAACCAGCAACTCCCGGTCGCGGCTGCGGTCCAATCGCAGGCGCCCAAGAAGAAGACTTCCAGTGTCATGCGGCGCGCGCCGGCGCCGGTGTCCGCCGGGCCGTCTGCCGCCCGTTTCTCGTCGCCTCCGGCGGGCGTCCCGCCGGTTTCGCAGGGGCCCGGGGGCGCGGTGTACCCCGGCGCCCCGTACCCGCCGCAGGCCTATGGCCCGTTCAGCCAGCCGGTCATCTACACCCAGCCGCCGGCGCCGCCCTCGCGCCTGCCCTGGATCGTGCTGATCCTGGGCATCCTGGTGTTCGCCGGGGCCCTGGCCGCAGTGCTGGTACTGATGAAGAGCCAGCAGGACGAGCTGGCCGAGACCAAGAAACTCCTGGCCGCGGCCATCACCAAGGAGCCTTCCAAGGCGCCGGAGACCCAGATTCAACCGCCGCCGGCCGCCGACGCCGAGAAGGCCCGGGCCGCCGCTGAGGAGGCGCGCAAGGCCGAGGAGGCGAAGAAGGCCGAGGAAGCGCGCAAGGCTGAAGAGGCGAAGAAGGCCGAAGAGGCACGCCTGGCCGAAGAGGCGCGCAAGGTCGAGGAAGCGAAGAAGGCCGAGGAGGCCAAGAGGTTGGAGGAAGCGAAGCGGGCCGACGAGGCGCGCAAGGCCCTGCTGGCCAGCCGCAACCCGGAGGACCGCCGCCGGGCGCGGGAGGAAGAACGCCGCGCCCGCGAGGAAGAGCGGCGCCGCATCGAAGAAGAGAAACAGCGCGCCCGCGAGGAGGCCCGCCGCAAGGCCGAGGAGCGAGCCGCCGAGGAGCGGGCCCGCAAAGAGGAAGAGGCCCGCCGCAAGGCCGAGGCCGAGAAGGCCCGCACCGCGAGCCGTTTGCCGGTGGAGGAGGTTCCGGACGTCGGCGGCGGCGAGAGCCCGCCTCCAGAGCCCGTCCGCCCGGCCGAGCCCCCGCCCTCGCCCCCGGCCCCGGTCGAGGAGGAGAAGGTCGCCGCGGCCGCGCCCCCTGCCGGCAAGGGCGCTTGTCCCCGGGGCATGATCCACATCCCCGGCGGCGACGCGGCCATCGGCTCGGCGATCAGCGACCCCATGCGCAACTTCGGCGAGATCAAGCTGCACACCGTGACGGTGGGCGCCTTCTGCATCGACATCTTCGAATACCCCAATGGCAAGGGCGCAAAACCCGTGACCGGCGTCTCCTGGGCCCAGGCCGACCAGATGTGCAAGAAGAAGGGCAAGCGCCTGTGCACCGAGGAGGAGTGGGAGTTCGCCTGCAAGGGCCGGGGCAACCTGAGCTTCCCCTACGGCAACACCTTCGATCCGGAAGCCTGCAACTCTCAGAACGCGGACGGCGAGGGCCGCGAGGTCGGCGTCAGCGGCGCCTTCGCCAAGTGCTTCTCTCCCTTCGGGGTGGCCGACATGAGCGGCAACGTCAGCGAGTGGACCGCCTCGCGCTGGGCGGACGGCGTCGGCGATCGCACCTACAAGGGCGGCTCGGCCTCGCGGCCCAACTGGGCGGTGCGCTGCGCCAGCCGCAGCAACCTGCCGCCGGGCTCGTCCAAGGGCGACCTGGGTTTCCGCTGCTGCGCCGATCCGAAGTGAGCGTATTTTCCGCGGCGATCTCGCTCCTCCACGTTGGCTTCTCTATTGGCGATGTTTACGGGGCTGTCTTGTAGTCACATTTCCAGGCGTAGCCTGCGCTCGGCTTGCGCTGTCAAGGGCCTTCGGTCCCTGCGGGATTCGCGTTGCTCACCCTTGACAGCAGCCGAGCTTCGGAAAATCCGCTGATATGAAGAGCATGCAGGCATGCTCTTCCTGCGCCAGGAAGACCTACCTCATATGATCCAACACAGGTCGCAGGGTCCCTGAAGCCAGCGCGACCAGGCCAATGCGTGAAGATTTGTGACTAAGTGACAGCCGCAGCGGAGCGGGAGAATGAGAGAATGCTCGAGGCACGTTTTCGAGAGACGACGAACGGGCGCGTGGCGGTCACTCTTCGGGGAGGACGGTGCACACGCGGTTGCGCCCGGACTCCTTGGCCTGGTAGAGGCCCTGGTCGGCCCGCTCGATCAGGGCCTCGGGGGTACCGATGGTGTCGTGCGGGCACACCGCGAAACCGACGCTGATGGTGACCTGCGCCTGCGCTTCTTCCTGGCGGAACTGGGCGTGCTCCACGTTGCCCCGGATGCGCTCGGCCACGATTCGGGCCTGCGACAGGTTCGTCTCCGGGCACAGGATGGCGAACTCCTCCCCGCCGTAGCGGGCCGCGATGTCCACCCCGCGGATGGAGCGCCGGATGACCTCGGCGGTGTGGCGCAGCACGTAATCGCCGAACAAGTGACCGTGGGAATCGTTGAGCCGTTTGAAGTGATCGAGGTCCAGCATGAGCAATGCAAGCGGGTTGCGGTAACGCTGCATGCGCTGGAACTCGTAGCCGATGCGCTTCTGGAAGTACAGGCGGTTGTACACGCTGGTGAGCCCGTCGGTCATGGAGAGTTCGGAGAGCTTCTCGTTCACCTGTTGCAGGCGCTGGTTGGCCGACAGCAGCTCGTCCTGCAAGGACTTGAGGCGCAGCATGGACTTCACGCGGGCCAGCAGCTCGAGGTCGTTCAGGGGCTTGATCAAGTAGTCGTCCGCCCCCAGCTCCAGGCCCTGGATCTTCTGCTGCACGTCGCCGCGGGCGGTCATCAGGATGACCGGCAGAAAGCCGAAGCTCTTGTTGCTGTTGGCCCGCACGATGCGGCAGATCTCCCGTCCGCCGAGGTCCGGCATCTCCACGTCGATGAGCAGTAGATCCGGTTTGTCGTCCCGCAGGCGGGCCAGGGCCTCCTGCCCGCTCTTGCCGGTGAGCACCTGGTAGCCGGCCCGCTCCAGCCAATCCGCGGTCGTTCGCAACACCACCGGATCGTCGTCCACCACCAGGATCTTGGCGTTCATGTTCTCCCCGTACGGTCCATGATGAAGCGGATCCCGGTACGCTGTCAAACATCTAGCCACAAGCGGGCGCGGCATTGACTCCTTGCTGCGCTATACCTACACTGCGCGCAGAGGAGGACGCATTGCCCGCCACTCTGGAGATGCTGGTGAGCTTCGCCGCCGACGACGCGCGCCGCCGCGGCTTCCGCGTGGTGGGCATCTACCACCTGCTGTGGGCGGTCCGCCAGCACGAGCCGGAGCTGTTTGTGCGCTGGCTGGAGCGGGCGGGAGTTCCCCCGGAGCCCTTCGTCAAGTTGCTGGAGGCGCTGCTTCGGCCTCGCCGGGCGGGGGGCGGCATGCCTCGGGACCGGCTGGACAACGAGCTTCTGGAGCAGGCGCTCTCCATGGCACGGCGCGCCGCCGCGGAGCGAGGAGAGGTGGCTCAGGCGATCCACCTCGACGGCGTGCTGGAGCGCCTGGCGGAGGATCCCATTCGCTCGTTGTGCCAGCGCTTCGATCTGCCGTGCCGCTCGCCGGAAAGGCCGTCCCAGGCCTGATCGACCGTCAACGGACCCGCACGTAGGCCGAGCGCACCCGGTTGTCGCCGTCGTGGGCATATTTCTGGCTCACCGGCAGGCGGATGTTGCCTTTCCAGAAGCCCATCCACAAGGTGAACCCCTCGTAAGGATAGTTGGCGGGAACGCTCATCTCGTGCTCGTCGCGGACGAGATCGCCGACCTGCCACTCGGAGGTGGGGTACAGGCCACCCAGCGGCGCGTGGTCGCCGAACACCCGGTGCGCGCCGCCCTGGGGGCCGTCGCCGTGGATGAAGACCAGCCAGTCGTCGTTCACCGGCGCGGTGCAGCGGAAGAAGTACGAGATGCGGAACGACTCGCCGCGCCGCACCTCCTCCGGCTCGAGCTGGTAGCCGACCAGGCGGATCTTGCCCTCGAAGTCCACGTCCAGGGGGCGCGCCCCGGCGGGGAGCTCGGTGAGCAGCGATGCCTTCACCCGGCGCTCGCCCTCGGGATCGCGCTCGGTGGACACCAGGCAGCTAAAGGGGTGTTGATCGTAGATCACGTACAGCGAACGGTTCAGCCGGCGCTGGACGTGCGGCCGCAGATCGGCCAGCAGCGCCTTGCAATCCCGGCCGTAGCCCGCGCCCAGGATGAGGAAGCTGCGCTCCGGACGCCGCAGGAATTCGATGGCCTTCTCCACGTTGGGTTGATCCGCCTGGGAGAGATCGGCCGCCCGGTTGTCGAAGTAGAACGACACACTACGTTCCAGCCAGCCATTGTAGTGGGCGATGGGCGCCTTCCCGCCGGTCTCCTTCATATAGGCTCGGTAGAGCGGCTCCTGGGTGAAGGTGCGGGTCACCCGCGGCAGGATCCAGGCGGTGAGAAAGACGCAGATGCTCCCGGCCACGACCACCATGCCGGCGAAGGCCGCCCGCCCGATGCGCCGGCGGAAGAACAGCCAGGCCAAAAGGAGCAGCCACAGCCCTCCCGCCACCGCGAAGAACGGGTACGGGTTGAGCTGTGGCGGCAGCGGGTAGCCGTAGTAGTAGTCGAACAGGTGCACGAACCACTGGTAGTCGTGCAGCACGTCGATGAGCAGCACCGCGCCCACCGGCAGCGACAACATGACGAGCAGCCGCATCCAGGCCCGATCGTCCTCGTCCACCATGCGTGACAGGAACACCCCGATCAACACGGCCAGGAAGGGCACCGCCGGAAAGATGTAGTGGTGGAACTTGGTCTGGAACAGGCTGAAGGCGGCATACGGCACCGCCGCCGCCAGGAACACCCACAGGTTGCGCCGGCCGGCGCCCTCCAGGTCGGAGGCGTTCCAGCGCAGGAAACGGATGACGGCCGCCGGCAACAGCGCGAACCAGGGGAACAGGGCGAAGCCGATCTGTTTGACGTACACGTCGAAGGTGCCCTCGGGCTTGCCGATGGTCCCGGCGGCGCGGTCGAAGTGGTGGTAGATCACCGCCTCGCGCACGAAGGGCCAGCCGTGCCGGGCGATCATGAAGATGTGCCAGGGCAGCACGATCAGCATCAGCAGGCCGAACCCCATCCAGTTGATCCGATCCCTGGCGCCGAGTTGCCGCACCGCATCCAGGCCCAGCAGGTACACCAGCATGAACGAGACCACCACCAGAAGCAGCATGCCGGCGAAGCGGACGTCCCGGGTCGCCAGGTAGAAGTACACCGCCGCGACGGCGAGGATGGTCCCGCAGGCCGACCACTGGCGCCAGCCGATGCGCCGGAAGAACCCGAGATCCATTCGGATCACGGTCATGGCGAACACCACCCCGATGGGGATGAACAGCGCCAGCAACCACTTGGACAAGAACGCCAGCGCGGTGAGCAGGTAAAAGACCATCACGTGGGCGGGGCGGCCGTTCTCCGAGCGGGAGAGGATGTAATAACCCAGGGCCGCGCTGCACATGCTGACGAAGGGCATGTCGAACATCACCTGGTGGGCCAGCAGCGCGTACATGGGCGTGGTGAGCAGCACCAAGGCGGCGAACAGGCCGGCGCGCCGGTCGAAGAGCCGCGACACCCAGCCGTAGGTGAGCAGGATGCCGGCCAGCGCCATCAAGAAGATGGGCAGCCTCCCCGCGAAGTGCACCCAGGGGTCGCCGGGGTCGGAGATGTTGAAGGCGGCGAAGGACGCCCGCAGCAACCACAAGGGCAGGATGGGCTTGGACCACCAGTTGTCCTGGCCGCGGTACCAGGGATCCATCCAGGTGTCGTGATCGGCCATCTCCTTGGCCACCTGGGCGTAGTGCGGCTCCCAGGGATCCCAGAAGGCGTAGCTTCCCAGGTTGGGCAGGTAGGCCCCACAGGTGAGCGTCACGAGGAGCAGCAGCCGCAGCACGTCCGGATGAGAAAGCACGAGGCGTAGTCGAGAACCCATGTCGCACCGACTCCTAGCTCGGGTGAACGGACCGCGGCATTTCAGCAGAACCCCCCTGCCCTGTCAACGCGACCCGCACTATCCTCCAGATATCTGCTCTCGATGATGTTGTCGCGCATGAGCGGGTGCTGCACCCAGTCCTGGTCATCGTGGTAGATGCCTATGCCGTTTCCCGTAATTGCACAGCTCTTGATATCGACGGGCATTCCGTATCCACCCAGCGACCATTGGATGCCAGACTCCGAATTGCCAACGATTGAACATCCGATCACGTGCCCCAGCGGATTCTCAATCCCCACGCCGTTGTCTTCAACGATGCATCTGACGATCTGATTTAGCCCGATCGCAAGGATTTCGGTCGTCGGGTCAGAAAAGACCAACGCATACGTCCTCGGCGCAGGCGCCGTCGCGGCAGCCGCCGGCGCATTCCGCCTCCTCCGCGTCGTAGCCACACAGCCCCAAGGGTCCGCAGTGGCCCGGCACCCGATAGTAGAGCTGAATTCTAGGCCAACTCGGTAAAACCCGCCACCCGGGATCGCCGAGGCCGTCTCCCTTCGAACATTCGCCCACTACCTCAACCTGGCCTGGAGTATCGCGACCTGCTGTTCGAGTTGGTTGATTCGAACCACCAGATCCTTGATGACCTCGTTCTGTGCCGACACCGTAGCCGAGAGGTTCCGGCCCTCACTGCCCGTCCTCGTCCACGGCGCGCACGAACGGAGTCAGACTGGCATGGTCGAGCTGCCGACCCGGATCTTCCGCGTTGTATTGACCATCCGGCAGCCGCCGCTAGGACGCTCCGTTCGGCAACTGGTTTTAGAGACCCCGAACGATCGTGCCAAAATACGCTCCGACGTTGTTCCCCGCGCCACCACCAATGAAGGTGTAGTTATTGACACTCCTCCCCGCCGCCTGCCGGCGGCTTGGTCTGGATGAAAAACCGCCTACGCCAATCTTGTCTCGTTGTTGGCGGATTTCCGGGAGGAGATCGCGCTCTGGTTAGAAGCCTGCCTGCCTGCTTGCCTGCCTGCGCAACATCCGTGCCCTCATGGCCTGCCCGCTTGTCCCTTCTTCTAATTTCGTGAAAGCATCCTCCCGAAGGCGATGGAGAATGTCAAGATGCACCCCGGCGGCGCTTGCGCCCGCTGGGTTCGCGAGGCAATATCATGGAGGACAAGGAGAACCCATGACCCGGACGCGTGTTTTCGTTTTGGCTCTTGGGATCTTTTCTTCGGCCTGCGGCCTGGACGTGGTCGAGTTCACCATCACCCAGACCGGCCAGGTGGGCATGGCCTCGCTGCAGTTCCCCGGGATGGAGCAGTTCGGCGGGACGCTGCTCAGGGCCCTGTCCGACCGCAGCGTCGATCCCGACGACGTGGACTCCATGCGGGTCACCTCGGTGGTGCTCTCCATGACCGCGGACGGGGGCCTCACCCGGGACCTCACCTTCCTGCACGGGCTGATGTTCACCGTGCAGGCCAACGGGATGGTCGCCACCCGCCTGGCGGGCCAGGATCAGTTCTCCGCCGGAACCCGGCGCGCCTCCATCCCGGTGACGCCCGAGCTCGAGCTGAAGCCGTACCTCGAGGCCGGCGGCATGGCCCTCGGCGCCAGCGCCAGCCTGGATCCGCCGCCCCCCGACCGGGTCGATCTCCAGCTGGACATCAAGCTGCGGGTGGACGTGAACGCCATCTGAGGTTCTTCAGATCACCGACCGCACCGGGTGCCCTCTCGCGGATCGCGCGATGTCCCTCTACCCGCCGCCATGCTTTGTAGAATGGAGCGGACCCCGCCTTGACCGCCAAGACACCGTCCGGGGCGGTTGACCCACGGCTTTCGCGGTCAACGGGGGAACACGATCTCCAACGGGCTGTGATCTCCGTCGGTGATGGCCGTGCCCAGCGCCTGCACCTGCGGCAACACCTGGGACACGAAGAAGCGCGCCGAGGAGATGCGCCCGAGGTAGAAGCAGGCCTCGGCGCTGCTCTCGGCCAGGCGGCGCCGGGCGGCCTCGTCCGCGGCGCCCTCGCGCTTGGCGATGGCGTCCAGTTTCTCCGCGGCCACGGCCGCACCGTCCAGCAGGAAGAAGGCGGTGGCCACGTGCCCGAACATCTCCAGGTACGGGGTGGCGCGCGCCAGGGCCAGGGCGGTGTCCTTCTGCATGGTGCCGGCAAGGTGGAAGGTGACCCGGGTCAGCTCCTGCAGCGCCTCGTTCAGCTTGGCGCACAGCGGCCCCAGCACCGGGTGGCGGGCGTGGCGCTCGATGAATTGGGAAATCAGGGCGGCGAACTCGCGCGCGTAGGCGCCGCCGCTCCCCAACACCTTGCGGCCCAGGAGATCCATGGCCTGGATGCCGTTGGTGCCCTCGTAGATGGAGGCGATCTTCTGATCGCGGCAGTACTGCTCCACCGGGTACTCCTGGCAGTAACCGTAGCCGCCGAACACCTGGATGGCCATCTCGTTGACGCGGAAGCCCTGGTCGGAGCCGTAGGCCTTGCAGATGGGGGTTAGCAGGTCTACCAGGTGCAGGTTCTGCTCTCGCTCCGTCTCGCTCTGGGAGTGAAGCGACAGGTCGATGGCCCGCGCCACGAACAGCATCATGGAGCGCATGCCTTCGGTGAGGGCCTTCATGTGCAGCAGGGCGCGGCGGATGTCGGGATGCTCGATGATGGCGGTGCGGGGGGCGCTGGGATCCTTGCCCTTGCTCCAGTGGGCGCCCTGGGTGCGCTCCTTGGCGTAATCCAGCGCCGCCTGGTACCCGGCCGCGGCCAGCGCCAGCCCCTGCACGCCCACGCCCAGGCGGGCCTCGTTCATCATCTGGAACATGGCCTTCATGCCGCCGCCCTCTTGGCCGAGCAGCCAGCCGCGGCAGCGACCCTCGTCGCCGAAGTTGAGGGTGCAGGTGGGCGAGGCTTTGATGCCCATCTTGTGCTCGATGCCGGCGCAGCACACGTCGTTGCGCTCGCCCAGCGAGCCGTCCGGGTTCACCAGGAACTTGGGCACCAGGAACAGGCTGATGCCCTTCGTCCCGGCCGGGGCTCCCTCGATACGGGCCAGCACGGCGTGGATGATGTTGGGGGTGAGATCGTGCTCGCCCGAGGTGATGAAGATCTTCTGGCCGGTGATCAGGAAGTGATCCCCGTTGCGCTTGGCCACGGTCTTCAGGTTGCCGACGTCGCTGCCGGCGGAGGGCTCGGTGAGGCCCATGGTGCCGCCCCACACGCCGGTGTACATCTTCTCGCAGTAGATGCGCTTGAGCTCGTCGCTGCCGAAGGACTCGATCAGGTGGGCCGCGCCCTCGGTCAGGATGGAGGTCAGGAAGAAGGCCACGTTGCTCCCGGCGAACACCTCGGCGCAGGCCGAGCGCAGCAGGTTGGGCAGGCCCTGGCCGCCGTACTCGGGGCTGTGCACCATGCCGTTCCAGGCGCCGGCGGCGAACTGCTGATACGCCTCGCGAAAGCCCTTCGGGGTGCGCACCGTGCCCTTGTCGAAGGTGCAGCCCTCGCGATCCCCCGGGCCGTTGAGCGGCGCCAGCACCTCCACCGCCACCTTGATGGCCTCGGAGAGCACCATGTCGAACATCTCGCGGCCGAACTCGCCGTACGCCGGCAGGGCGCACAGTTCCTCGAGCTTGAGCTGCTCGTACAGCACGAACTGCAGATCGCGTTTGTTCACCGTGAAGTCCGTGGGCATGCACGCCTCCCTTTTTTCGGTGCGGGCGGGGTCGAGCCCCGCGGGTTGTGGGCTATGTAGCCGATATGCGCGCGCCCGTCAAATGCCGCCCTCCGGTGCCGCTGCCGCCGGGGAGCCGGCGCCGCCGGCCAGGACGCGCGCCTCGTCCCGCAGCCGCTCGGCGAGCTGTGGCGGCGACAGGATGCGCGCCTCCCCGGCGAAGGAGGCCGCGTAAGACAGCGCGAATTCGTCGCTGACGTCGAACAGGTGGAGGCGCAGGCCGCCGTCCGGCTCGGGCTGGCAGCCCTCCCCTCCCCACTTCTCGCGCACCCAGCGCGCCACCGCCGGAGAGAAAGACATCACCACCTCGCGCGAGCCGCGGGGGGGGAGGCGCAGGGCCGCCTCCACCGTTCCCGGCACGTCGATCTCACCCATGGGGTCGAAGATGCGATCGGTGAGCGTGGCCTGCTGGATGCGGGTCAGGCGGAACACCCGCACCGCCTCCCGGCGGGTGCAGAAGGCCACCAGGTACCAGTGGCCCCGGGAGAGGTGCAGGCCCAGGGGCCGCACGCTGCGCGCGATGACCTCGCCCCGGCCGGCGCTGAAGTGCCGGATGTCCACCTCACGCCGCTCCTCCACCGCATGGCGCAGCACCGAAAGGTGCGGCGCGGCCTCGCCGCTCTCGAACACGAAGCGCTCGGCCAGATCCGCCACCAGCCGGCGCATCTCGGGAGGCAGGGCCGAAAGGATGCGCGAGATCGCTCCCTCCATGGCCACGGCCGCGTCCCCCATGGCCGGGGTGCAGAACATCCGGCCGGCGCACACCAGGGCCAGGGCCTCGAAGAGGGTGAAGTTCACCGGGCGATCGAAGGACTGGTGCAGGTGCACGTACACCCGGCCCGCCTCCTCGTAGATCTCGATGAGGTCGTCCGGCGCGAACGGCGGTTGGCCGATCATGAGCAGAAAGTCGATCTCCTGCCGCAGCTCGGCCTCCGGCATCCCGAGCCGCCGCGACAACTCGGCCAGGGAGGCCCCCCGGTTGCGCACCACGTAGGGGACGAGGAACAGCAGGATGCGCAGGCGCTGGTTGAGATCCCTCATGCGTGTTCCTCGCCGATTCTTCGCCAGGCGGCCTGAACCCGCTCGCACAACTCCGGGGGCGACAGCGGCGTGGCGCGCCCTCGGTACCACAGCACCGTCGGCACCAGGCCATCGAGCGAGGTGACCTCGAGTTCCAGGATGCGGGATTCGCCGTCCTGCTCGACCTGGCAGGCGCGATGTCCGAACTCGGCCACCGCCGCCTCCGCCACCGGCGGTTCGAAGCGGATGCGCGCGCGCACCGGCGGATGAGACCGGATCTCCCAGGGTTCGCGGGCCACGCGCTCGGAGAGCTTCAAGCCCTCCGGGAACTCGAAATCCGGCGTCTTGGGCTTGAGCGGGTTCACCGAGAGCCCCCGGATGCGCTCCAACAGGAACACGCGGATGTCGCGCCGGGTGTGGCAGTACGCCACCAGGTGCCAGGCTCCCCGGCGCAGCACCAACCCGTAGGGGTCCACCCGGCGCTGGCTGACCTCGTCGCGCCAGAAGCCATGGTAGGACAGGGTCACCGACTTGCGAGCCACGATCGCCCGCCGAAGCGCGCCGAGGTGCTCCTGCAAGCGCGGATTGCCCTCCTGGGGAACGCGCCCCAGCGAGCGCGGCAGGGCGAAATCGCGGCCGGCGTCCTCACGGCTCCCGGCCGCCCAGGAGATCTTGTTGAGCGCCAGCAACAGGTCGTCGTGGAAGGGCGACGCCTCGAGGTGGAGCGCCGCCACGCCGGCCAGGAAGAACATGGCCAGCTCCTCGGGCGCAAGCTTGACCGCGGGCAGCGCATAGCGCTCGCGCCGGATGAGGTAGCCCTCGTCCGAGAGTTCGTCCCCGGCCTGGTATTCCAGGGGGATGCCCAAATCGGTGAGGTCGGCCTTGTCGCGCTCGAACTTGCGCAGGGCGGCCTCCTCCGAGCAGTCGCCGTAGTCCTCGGGGAAGGCCTCCCGGATCTCCGAAAAGGGCACCGGGCGCCGCGTATTGAGCAGAAGCGCCAGCAGGTCCAGCAATCGCTCAGCCCGCTTCATCCGTCACGTCTCCGCTGGCCCCTGCCCAGCGCCCCCGGATGCGTCCGGCGCGGTCCAGGTGGAGGCCCTCGGGCAGGACCTCCTCGACCCGCTTGCGGAAGCCCTTCACGTCCCAGTCGAGCTTTTGCAGCGCGTCGGCCACCGCGGCCCGGATGCGCAGGGGCGTCTCGTCGTCGGTGAGCAGGTCGAGCATCGGCTCGCGGGCGCGCTCGTCGGCGCGCCGCACCAACGCGCCCAGCGCCTCCACCTGCACCTCGTCCCGGTGATCGCGCAGAAAGGAGATCAGGGTGGGCACCACCCGCGGGTCGTCGTACTCGGCGAGCTGGGAGACCAGCAACACCTTGCGCTCGGGATCGGTGGTGTAGCTGGTGCCCAGCTTCTCGAGCGTGCCGATGATGACCGACACCGCCTGTTCGGGCGGCGCCACCGCGGCCAGCAGGCGCAGCGGCCAGGTGACCGGCACGCGCGTGGCGTCGCGCCGGTTGAGGTATTCCTCGATGGCCGGCACCGCCTCGGCGCCGAACCCCTGGATGATACCGAAGACCTCTTGCTTCTCCTCCTCGTCGCGGATGGTGTGATCGATGTTGACCATGAACCGCTCCAGCAGGCCGCGGCACCCCTCCAGCCCGCCCAGGGCGCGGAAGAACTCCACCGCCCGCTTGCGATCCTCTCCGAAACCGAAGCGGTTCTTGATGTGCTTGCGGTGACGCTGAACGGCGCGCTCGTGCCGCCGCGCCTGCCAGCGCTGCCAGAAGTCGGCCAGGCTCATGTCCCGACCCTCCAGGAGAGCTCGGCCACGCCGAAGGCCGATGACAGGCGGATCACCAGCGAGCCGCCCGATTCCGACAGGATGGGGTTGCCGTTCGCCTGTTGCAGCGGGAACGTCACCAGGTACGAGCGGCCGTAACCGTTGAGGTACGGGAAGAAGGCCTGCAGGTTGGGACCGCGGCCCTTGAAACGGTGGATAGAGGCCGGCGGCGTTCCGAGCTGATCGGCGCCGCCCCACAGGGCCATGCGCCACACCGAGCCGCGCTCGTCGAGGTTGTTCCAGGAGTAGTCCGAGGTGTCCATGAAGACGAAGAACTCGAGGCCCCGGCCCTCGGAGGTGGCCAGGCGCTCGAGGTCGCTGTCCACCTTGCCGGGATCGATGCCGAACACCGCCAGGTACTGCACCCCGAAGGCCTGCCGGAACTTCGGCGAGAGATACGTCGCGTGTACGAACATCACCCGGTCCAGGCCGTGGTACACCCGGCTCGAGGAGGTCCAGCGTAAAAGCTCCTCCTCGTAGCCGCGGCTGAGGTTCTGCAGTCCGCGGATGTCCGGCGGCGGCGAGCAGGCCGCGCCGACCAGCGCCACCACCGACATCACCGCCAGCCAGGCGCGGGTCCGCGTCGCTTTGCTTCTGCCATTCACCATGCGGCGGATCATGCCCCGCGCCTCGTCCGGGGTCAAGCGATCCGGCGCCCGGCCCAACTCCTGAGATTCCATCCTTTCACAAAGGAACGCATGCCCCATGGACGCCCATTGGCATGAAGAAAAAACCTGCTGTCAGGGAAAAACCGAACCAACGAAATGCCCTCGCAGCCGGTGAGGAGCAGGCTGGAATACCCGGCAAGAGCTTTTTCGTTCATGAGATGTGGGCGCCCGCATTGGAGTCCGGGGAAGCTCCAGCGCGGCCCGTCCCGGGCGATCTCAGGCCGGGGGATCCCCCGCCACGAAATCCGCGCGCGAGAACAGCGCCTCCAGCGGCCGGCCGGTGGCCTGGATGGCCGCGGCACCGCCCTCGCAGCGATCCACCAGGGCCAGCACACCCAGGACCTTCAGGCCGGCCTCCTCGGCGCGCTGGATCGAACGCAGCGTCGAGGCCCCGGTGGTCACCACGTCCTCCAGCAACACCACCGGGTCGCCCGGGGCGAGGTTCCCCATCCCCTCGATCCAGGCCGCGGTGCCGTGGGCCTTGGGCTCCTTGCGGATGATGAAGGCGTGCAGCGGCGCCCCTTGCTGGGCGCTGAGCACCGCCACGGCGCTCACCAGGGGATCGGCGCCCAGGGTGGGCCCGCCGACCGCCCGGGCCGCGGGGAAGCGCGCCCGGATGCGTTCCAGAAACAGCACGCCGCACAGGCGGGCGCCCTCGGCGTGGAGCGAGGTCTGCTTGCAATCGATGTAGAAGTCGGAAACCTTGCCCGAGCTGAGCACCACTCGGCCGGCGCGGAAGGAACGCTCCCGCAGCAACCCGAGCAGGCGCTCTCGCTCTTGGCTGGACGCCGGGGACATGGATCAACGGCGCTTGCGGACGACGATCTTCTTCTTCGAGGCGCCCTCTTCGTCAACGAGTTCTTTCTTCTCGATGTGGGGCTCGGGCTTGGGCTCGGCGCGTGCCGGCGCCGGGCGCGCGGGAACCGGGGTGGGCCGGGCCGCGGTTGCGCTCGCCTTGCGCGCGGGCTCGAAACGTGCCGGTTTGGCCACCACGGCGCGGACGGGGGACTCGCGGTTGGAGGCCACGTCTCCCATGTCGACCTGCCCCTTGAAACGGGCGCCCTCGGTGATGATGACACGCGGCGCGCGAATGTCGCCGATCATGCGCCCGGTCTCGGCGAGCTCCACCGATTCGGTGGCGTTGACGTTGCCCACCATGATGCCGCTGATGATGGCGTTGCACACCGAAACCTCGGCCTTGACCACGCCGGTGGGCTCCACGATCAGGGTCTTGCTCAAATGGACCGAGCCCTCGATCCGTCCCTGCACGGTGAGGTCCTCATCGCCCTGGAGGTTGCCCTTGATGAGGATGGTCTGGCCGACGATCGTATTGGTATCCGCCATGGCAGGCTCCTTTGTGTTCCGGCCGGACCGCTAGCGGTCCATGTCCACGTTGCCCTTGAACTTGGCCCCGTCGGCGATCAGGATACGCGGCGCCTTGATGTTGCCCACCACCCGGCCGTCGGACTTGATCTCCACCTTGGAGAAGGCCTGGATGTCGCCCGTCACCGCCCCGGAGATCTCCACGTTCTGGGTCTGGATGTCGGCCTCCACCGTGCCGGAGCTCTCCACCAGCAGGCTCTCCTTGAGCATGATCTTTCCCTTGACCGTGCCCTGCACCACCAGATCCTCGTCACCGCTGATTTCTCCGTCGATCACAATGGATTTACCGATGACGTTGGCCATAGGATTCTCCTCTCAGGTTTCGCTCTCTCACAGGATCCCGTCGGGCAGTTCCACGTCCATGTCCACCTTGCCCTTGAAGCGCGCTCCGTCCTCGATCACCACCACCGGAGCCTTGATGTCCGAGGTGACCCGGGCGTTGGCCTGGATGGCCACCCGGTCGCTGGCCTCGATGTTGCCGCTCATCTCGCCCCGGATGGTCAGTCGCTCCGACTTGATGTCGGCGCGCACCACACCGGTCTCCTCGATGGTCAGGTGGTTCTTCAAGGAGATCTCCCCCTCCACCGTGCCCTCGATGATGAGGTCCCCCTCCCCGCTCAAGTTGCCGCGAATCGCGATGCCCTTTCCGATCACACCCGGTGGTTCGTTGGCCATGAAAAGCCTCCTTGATCGCTTTCGCCGGGCGAGGCCAGTCCCCGCGGCGGCGGATTCTCTCGCAAGATTCCTTCCGGCTCCGGCGGACCATAACAGCAGCGGCCGCGCCTTGTCAACCGTTGCCTCCCGCCGGATCCTGGGCCGGCGCGCCGGGCTCTCCCGGACGTAACACCAGGCCCGAAACCAGCCCGACCAAAAGGTACAAGAGCGCCAGACCCAGCAGGTACTCGGGAAAACGTCGCAGGATGCCGCAGGCATACGCGCCCAGGATGTTCAAGGCCTGGAACCAGTTGAACCAGCGCTGCTTGCGCGGCACGAGCTTCGGGATGGGCAACCGCGACACCATGCCCAGGCCCAGCAGCGTAAGCAACGCCGGGAGCCAGGGCAGGAACGCCGCGGGCAAACCGTATCGGATGCACAACAGGATCCCGCTGCTGACCAGCGCGCCACACAGGGTGGTGGGGACGCCCGAGAACCAGCGGGACGGCACCCCGCTCGCCGTCAGGTTGAAGCGCACCAGTCGCAACGCGGTGAACAACGCGTACAGGACGCAACCTGCCGCCGCGCTCACGAAGGCGCCCCCGTGCTCGGGAAGGCCCATGGCCCGCAGGTACTGGAACAGAAGCACCGCTGGCGCCAACCCGAAGGCGGTGAAGTCCGAGAACGAATCGAACTCGGCGCCGAAACGCGAGGTGCCCTTCACCAGTCGGGCCAGCGTGCCGTCCAGCTTGTCGAGGAGCACCGCCCACAGGATCATCCAGGCGGCCCACTCGAGGTGCGAGAGCACCGAGGCCAGCACCGAGGCCAGCCCCAGGCCGAGGCTCAAGCCGGTGGCGAGGTTGGGCAGAAGAAAACGCCAGTTCATTTCTGTGCCACGCGCTCCCGCAGCCAGGCGATGAGATCGTCCACCACCCGCTGGCGCTCCACCTCGTTGTAGATCTCGTGGAACAGGCCGTCGTAGACCCGCAGCGTCTTGTCGGCGCCGCCACAACGCTCGAAAAAGGCGCGCGTCTCGGAAAGGTCCGACAGGCGATCGTCGCCGGCGGCCTGGATCAGCAGGGGCAGGGACAGGCGGCCGGCGTCGGCCAGGGTCTGCTTCTGGGCGGCGACGGTCTCGGTGAACCAGCGGGCGGAGCACACCCGGCTCACCAGCGGATCCGCCGCGTAGCGCTCCACCACCTCCCGATCGTGGCTGAGCCAGGCCGGGTCCAGGCCGGTGGACATGCTGAGGGTGGGGAGCCATCGCGAGACGAAGTTGCCCACGGCGCGCTTGACCGCCGGGACCTTCATGGCCAGCCCCAGGAACGGCGAGCTCAGGACCAGCGCCGCCAGGCCCTCGCCCTCCGACTCCGCCAGGCGGGCGGCGATCAGCCCACCCAGGCTGTGCCCGAGCAGCACCGGGCGCGCAAAGCCCAGGCCACGGCACTGGTCCAGGAAGGAACGGGTATCGTTGAGATACTCCTCGAAGCTGTCGATGTGCGCCCGCCGGCCGCCGCTCTGGCCGTGGCCGCGGTAGTCGAAGGCCGCCACGGAGAAACCCGCCTCGTTCAGGCGGCGCGCCAACTCCAGGTACCGTCCCGAGTGCTCGGCGAATCCGTGGACGATGGCCACCAGGCCCCGCGGCGAGGCCGTGTCGATGCGGCGGAAGAACAGGCGCACGCCGTCGCGGGCGTCGAAGAAAGATTCGGTCTTGGGTTCGGGCACGAGGCTCCTCCGGTCAGGGTCCGGGCGGATTGAAGCACCTTTGCCGGACCGCGTCAACGCAACCCGGCCTCAGCGATGTTTCTTGTGCGGGCGAGGCGGCCTGCGCGGGGGCTTGCGGAAGCGGGCCGCCAGGGTGGACTCCCGCTCCTCCTCGATCACCATCTTCCGTCGCAGCACGCCGCCGCTCGCGCGCCGCACCTCGACCTCGTGGCTCCCCACCGGCAGGGCGATGCGGCTCAGCGGAACCGCTCCCAGGTCCTCGCCGTTGACCCACACGTGCGCCGGTTCGTCGGAGGTCACCGAGAGAAACCCCACCGGGTCCGGCCGCAGCCACAGCCGCCAGGCCCCCCAACCGGCGAAGGCCACCACCGCCGACGCCAGCAGCGCCAGCAACACCAGGACGGGCCGTCCCGGCCGCCGGGTTGAACCCCTCTCGTCCAGTGTGGGACGCGGCTTCACTTGGGCATCCGGCAAGGAGGTCTCGCCGGTTCCGGGAGCCACCAGGTCCAGCACCTCGTCGACGTGGATCTCCTGGGTGCGGTCGCCTCCGCCCTCGCCCGGCGGCAGGAAGGCCGCCAGGTTGGCCTCGGTGGCCGGGGCGGAGCGCGCCTCCCGGATCTGCCGGGCGCGCTCACCCAGCCGGCGTTTGAGTTCGTTGGCCGAGAAGCGCCGCCAGAAGGGTTGCAGGGCGCGCGCCAGGGCCTCGCCATCCTGGAACCTCTGGGCCGGCTCCTTGGCCAGGGCCTGCGCCGCCACGCCGTCGAGCGCGCGGGGCAGTCCTTTCACCTTCCGGCTGGGAGGCTCGGGCTCCTCGTATAGCAGGCGGTCCCACACGTCCTGCGCCAAAACCGCCGCGAACGGGCTGACGGTCGTCAGCATCTCGTACAGCACCACCCCCAACGAGAACAGGTCGGCGCGACCATCGATCTCCTTGCCCTGCACGTACTCCGGCGCCATGTACTCGTACTTGCCCTTGAGGATCCCCGGCTGGGTGTGGCTCACCGCCTCCAGGGCCCGAGCGATGCCGAAGTCGGTGATCTTCACCTCGCCTTGCACCCCGATCAGGATGTTGCCGGGCGAGATGTCGCGGTGGACCACCGTCCCGCCGCCGTGGCCCCCGCGGTGGGCGCAGTCCAGGCCCCGCGCCACCTCCGACACCACGAAGGCGGTCTCCTCCAGGCTGAGCACCGGCGTCCCCGGCGCCCCCTGGTGCAGGATGTCCTCTAGGTCGGCGCCCTCCAGAAATTCCATCACGATGTAATAGTAGGAACCTGTGTTGATCAGATCGAAGGTGCGGACGATGTTGGGGTGCTGCATGCGCGCCGCCAGGCGGGCCTCGTTGACGAACATGCGCACGAACTCGCGGTCCGCCGACAGGCGCGGGAACAACCGTTTGATGGCGACGGGACGCACCCGGCCGTCGGGCAGCGCCTCCTCGGCGCGGAAGATCTCGGCCATGCCGCCCTTACCGATCGCCTCCACCAGGGTGAAGGGCCCGATGCGTTGCAGCGCTGGCCGTTCCTTGCTCGAAGACATGACCTCGGATTCATCCCCGGAAGCAGCGCCCCGAGCGACCACCAGCCGGCCTTCACACGTCCACGCTGATGACGGGTCGGTCCAAAAGTTTCTTCCAGCTTCGGCCCGGTGGGGCGGCGACGTAGGAGAAGTGATCCAGCGACAAGAACTCGCCGGGCGAGCCGGTCAGCTCCTCGGCGCGCAGCAGGTCTTTCAGCCGGCCGGACTGAAGCGAGTCGACCCGCAGCATCGCGCTGGCGGCGGGCAGGCGCTCCACCCTGCGGAACTCGTGACCCGCCTGGCGCAGCTCGATCCGTCCCTCGGCCGTGGCCTGGAAATGGCTGGCCTTCCCCAGCGCCGGCTCCTTGGCGAACCGCGCCGCCAGCGAGTAGTCGAGCAGGTAGCTGGGCCCGTAGTAGTGGCCCGGCCGGAGGCTGGTCACCAGGTCCACCCCGCTCTCGCGGATCACGGGCAAGAGCTGCTCCGCCTCCACCTCGGAGGGCAAGCCCAGTACCAAAATCTCGGGGAAACGGAGGCGCAGCACCTCCAGGTCGGCCGCGTTCACCGGCGGCTCGCCGAGGATCCAGATGGCCTCCGGGAGCCGCAACTGCCGGTCCAGGGTGCTGCCGAACCACTTGAGGTCGCGGCGCTCGCGGATGGGTACCAGGCAGCCCAGGCCCTGGATGCCGGTTTCCGGGGTGGGCAGGTTGAGGGTCGAGCAGATGGTCGCCAACCGATCGGCGCAGGTGTTCGACTGTAGCACGGCGCGAAGGCCCAGCAGGGATTGACGCGCCCAGGCCTCGTCGTCCTCGGTGAGACGGGCCAGGTGCTCGTGAGTGTCCTGCGCACTGCGCGCCAGGCACACCGCGTCCTTGCCCAACACCCGCTCGATCCCCAGCGCAGCCGAACTCACCACCGGCGCGCCGCAAGCGAGCGCCTCCATCACCCGGCGCGAGAACATGGTGGGCGAATCGACGACCGAGTTGGCGTTCAGCACCACCCGGTAGCGCCGGTAGGCCTGGATCGTCTCGGCGTACGACAGTCGGCCGCGGACACAGGACTGGTATCGGCGCGGAAAGCGGTAACGCAGCGCGCGCAGCCCGCGTTCGCCGTGGTGCGGGTCGAAGATGTCGAGCCCGAACGGAATCGCCGGGGCGAGCAGGCTCTCCAGCTGGGCTCGCCGCCAGGGACGGTCGGCCCAGTAGCTCCCGGCGAAGCACACCCGGTTCTCGCGGGGCGCCTCCACCACCGGGTGGTGCAACCTCGGCTGAGCGGCGAAGGGAAGCACGTGCACGTTCTCGTGCCGCAGCCTCCGGTGATACTCGGGGATGCTGTTGGCGTCGGTGGTGAAGACGTGGTCGAACAGCTGAGCCACCGGCAGGAACCGCCGCAGGTGCAGCGGGTCGTCTTTGTTCCAGAACAGCGTGGGGATGCCGCGGCGCCGGCAGAAGCGTAGCAGCTCTTCCAGGCGGCCGTCGAGCAGGCGCGTCAGCGGATCGTCTACCAGACCCCGCCAGCGGCCCCCGTTGCCACGCCAGGTGGACTCCACCAGCAAGAAGTGCGGGTCCGTGCGGGACAGCACCTCGCGGTAGTCGTCGGGCCCGAAGCCGATGAGCTCGCACTCCAAGGCGAAGGTGGCCTGGGAGAACTCGTCCAGGATGCCCGCCACCCGCAGCGTGCCTTCCTCACCGGAGGAGCCCAGGCAGCGATCCGGCAGCGGCGCGGTGTGCAGCACCTCGCGCACCCGGCGCAGGATCTGGGCCGGCCCCGCCAGCATCTTCTCCAACCGGATCTCGAGATCCTCGCGGGCCTGCCGCGCGCTGAACAGCAGCTTCTCCAGCACTCCCTGCCCCTCGTCTTCCAGCGCTCGGTTGTGGCGTGTCTGGGACATCCGGACCGCTCCCCGCGGATTCCATACCACCCCCGGCGCGCGGGCGTCAACGGAATAATCGGCCCTCAGGATAAAAGGACGCGGGCGACCTGCACGACCCAGGCCGTGGCAACGGCCAGCACGCGCAGCCATCCCCCTCCCCGCGCCAGCGTCCCGCGTTGCCCCCAGGCGGCGACCAACGC
>JAAZNF010000045.1 GCA_012798435.1 Myxococcales bacterium
GTTTGTGAACCTGTGGATGAGGTGGACGACGGCGGGGCCTGAGCCGAGGACTTGTTGTCGAGAAGGTCTGGCCATGCCCGAGAGTAAAAGCAAGAACGATGCCAGAAAAAAAGAGCAGAACAAACAAAGACTTGCAATGCCAACCCCCGCCTCTCCGTCCGGATTTCGACACGCGCGACAAAAATCCGGACAGCGCGACCACGGGGCCTGTCCCCAGCGTGCCCGCAACAACCCAGGGGCCTGTCCCCAAGGTAGCAACAAAAGTACAGCCGCCTACTGAAGCAACTAACTGAAGGGAAAAGGGAAATTTCAATAGCGGCCAACGGGGCTGGAGGGGCTGTCCCCGCAGCGGGTGCGGAATACAAGCCGTTTCGTACGCTCTCCGATCATCAGGGTCTTGTGATTTTCCCGACAGCCCGAGGCCGCAGGTTGACCGTCCGCCAGGAGATCGTTCTCTCCTCTGGAAACATCTTTCGCACCTCGTCGCTGACATCGTCGTCGGCTCCGCGAGGGTCACCGTGAACACCGATGGTGATGTTCAGGAGACCGGCACAAGGGCGTTGCCCGACGAGTGCGATCACCTCGTCCTTACGGGCCACGTTCTCCATGGCGCCCCAGCACACCAGGGCGAAGCCGTCGGTGGCTTTTTTGAACGCAGCGCCGCCCTTCGCGCGCGGCCCCGCCTCGAGCAGCACCCGGCGCTCCAGAAACATGATTCGCGGCGAAGCGGGGTCGGCCGGGAGCGGCGGCTCCGGCTCGTAGGCCATGACCTTGTAGCTTCGCGACAACCCCTCGGCGTAGTACTCGATGTGCCCCTCGAGCGCCTCCGCGCCGAAACTGGTGAGGGTCAGCTCCGCGCCGGCGGCGAGCGTGTCCGGGCCGCGCAGGCGCTCCACCACCCGGTAGCGCTCCTCGACGAACAGGTACGACTGGATTCCGGCGCCGAGCGATATGCGCCGTTCCGCCCGGGAGTCCGGCACCGGCACGGCGACGACGATGACCGGCGCGCGCGCGACGAGATCACCCAGGCTCACCCGATCCAGATGGAGTTTGCTCACCTGCGCCTCCCGAGGGACGATGAGCAGGGCCAAGAACATCAGCAGTGTTCCCACGCGTCGCATCGCATATCCGGCCTGAGCGTGCACCGATTAGAACCCCGTTCCGCGGGAAATGCAACAAGCCGGCGCGTTTGGCCCAGAGGTCGCGGCGGCAGGAGGCCGCGTCAGGAAAAAGGATAAGAACTTACGGGGGCGAGGATGCGGGATGTGGGATGGGAGGGTTACGGGCAGACGGCCTGGTGGATGCCCAGGTTGTCGAAGGTGTCCTTGGGGTATCCGTCCCACTCGAGCGAGGGATCGAACACGTCGCTCGGGTTGGTGTCGCCGCGGCTCACCGAGCAGCGCCGCACCAGGGTATGGTCCAGGGTGGAGACGGCCCCGCTGCCCCAGGCGGTGCCGGGGTTCTCGCCCACGCGCCCGATGACGTCGAGGACGGTCATGCCGGCGCCGGTGTCGCAGGCGAGCTGAAGCGCGTCGTTGCCGTTGAAGTCGAGCGAGCCGGTCTGCTGGTGGCAGCGCTCCTTGACGGCCGCGCTGGCGCGCGAGCTGCACACCACATAGGCCGCGCCCGGGTCGAGGGACAGCTCGCCCAGGGTGACGGTGCGGCTGGGGGTGGCGGCGCCGTTGGTGTACTGGCGCACCACGCAGTGCTGCAAGGCGACCGGCTTAGCGCCGCCATTGAAGATCTCGACGGCCTTGTTGTAGGAGCTGCCCTCCACGTACTCGGAGAAGAACAGGTTGAGCGCCTCGACCGGCTCGGCGACCTCCACGGTGTAGTCCTCCACCTCGCCGTAGTCGAAGGAGCCGCAGGCCGGGGGTGGAGCAGCGTAGCGCATGGCCACGCGCAGGCGGCGCTGCCCCGGGGTGGCGTCGGCCGGGATCTGGATGGTGCCGCTCATGATGTCGTACCCCGAGCCGTTGAGGACCTCCTCACCGGGATCGTCGAAGTCGGCGTCGCCGTTCCAGTCGATCCAGGCGCGGTAGTACTCGAGCCAGGTGCCGCCGCTCATGCCCGGGGTCACCGTGATGGGCACGCTGCCGGCGACCGGGATCAAAAGCTGGGTGAAGTCGGAGTAGCCCTGCGCGCCGGAGGTGTTGTCGAAGGCGCCGACGGCCACGCCCGCGATCCACTCGTAGTACACGCTCTGGCCCGCGGCCTGGCACACCTGGGGTACGAAGGGAACGGTGAGGGTGCGGGCGGTGGAGGCCTGCGCGCCCAGGCTATCGCTCACGCTGAGGGTCACGGTGTAGCTACCGGGGGCGGCGTAGGTGTGGAGCGGGTTCTGCTCCTCCGAGGTGGCGCCGTCGCCGAAGTCCCAGCTCCAGGCCTGCAGGCTGGCCCCGGCGCCCGGGGAGCTCTGGTCGGAGAAGGCGACGCTGAGATCGCTCGAGGTGTAGTCGAAGGCCGCCTGCAGCTTGGCCGGGCCGTAGTCGACCCAGGCCGCGGCGTAACCTACCTGGCTCACGTTGTAGCGGATGCGCATGTAGCCGCCCTCGCCCCAGCCTTCGCCCCAGGAGTTCTTCATGATCCAGGCGCCGTCACTGTCGTCCCAGCCGACCAGCGTCACGCCGTGGTTGACGCCGGTGCAGCTCGGGCCGCTGAACACGCCGCCGCTGTAGTACTGGAACTCGGTGTTCACGCACACCGCCACCGAGATGGGGCCGTGCTCGTAGATGGCCTGCTTGAGCTGATCCACGCTGGGGACGTCGTAAGCCGAGCTCACGTAGTTCCAGCCTGCGAGTTTGTTCGCCTTGGCGTGGGGCGGGTTGCAGCTCTCGTCGGTCGCGCTGTAGGGGAAACCGCTCTCGGACACCGCACCGGCCTCCAGCTCGCCGGCCACCATCTGATCGAAGTGGTAGGCGTGCCCCCACCAGCCACCGTTGCAGCCCCAGCCCTCGTTGTTGCAGGACACCAGGTACTGCTCGGCGAGATCCACCTCCACCCCGTCCTGGATCTTCACCGCGCTCTCGAGCGGCGCCACCGTGGCGAAGGCCCAGCAGCTCCCACACGAGCCCTGGTTCTTGACCGGCGTGCAGCCACCCTGTTCGCACCACGAGAAGTGCTCGGGCAGCCCCAGGGGGTTGTCGCCCATGCTGAAGCGGGGGGTGAAGTCCACCTTGGGGTGGATGGCGAAGTCGCCCCGGTAGGGCTCGAGCACCCGGACGTGGAGGGTGGCGCGACGGAGCGGCGTGCGCCCCGGGGCGGCGTGCCGGTAGGCCAGGTGGACGTACTCGTCACCCTGCCGCTCGCCACGGAAGTACAGCACCTGGCGACCGGGCGCGCCCAGCAGGCCCGCGCCGTCCTGGATGTATTCATCGCCGAGGTAGGCCAGGGCGCCGGTCTCGAGCTGCTCGACATCCCAACGATGGCCTGTCGAGAAATTGGCGGGAAGTTCCACCGCCGCCACCTGCGCACCGGGCAGGCGTACGCTCCCATCCAGGTGCGCCTGGTTGAGCGCCATCACCGGCGGCAGCGTCTCCTCCGGCTGGAAGGCCGGAGCCGTCTCGCCAGGCCCGCAGCCCGCGCCGATCGTCCAGACCAGGAGCGCCGCCGCCCGGGCGACCAGGCTCGCCTGGAAAAATCCGCTCGACCGTCTCGTGTTCACTCTCGTGTTCATCGCATCCTCCTATTTTTTCATCCGGCCGGGTTCCGCCCGACCGTCTTGCGAATGCGCCAATCTACGGAAGACCCGCCCCGATTCGTCATGGAGGAAAACAAAAATCCTCACCGAAAAAATGTTTCAGGCCGCGAAGCGCTCGATCCGTGTAGGATTTTCGGGATTTGACCGGTTTTACCGAGACGGCGTAAACTCGTGAGCGTCGTCACGCTTTTTCGTCCAGGTGTGATCGATGTCACTCGCGCCGACAAACGTCCGTGGGTCGAGGAGAGATCGCATGAGATCTGGATCGTCGCTCCTTGCACTGTCTTTTGGCCTTCTCGCCTCGGCGTGCGGCTCGTCCGGCGGCGGGCCCGACGGCTACCCCGATCCCGCCTTCGTGTACCGGGCTACGGGGCAGGTGGCGACGGCCGCCGACGAGAGCTTTCGCTACGAAAAGCCGCGGCTGTACCGCACCACGGCCGAGCTTGGCGATCTGGATGTCCGAGCGCTCGCCGCCGTTGACGGTGGCGTGTACGCCGGAACCGCCTCTGGGTTGTTCCGCTACGACAGCGGCAACGATCGCTTTGAGCGGATCTCGCTCCCCGGTGGGGATGGCGCGGTGGTGGACATCGCCAGCACCCCCATGTCCGATGGCCGGATCGTGGTCGGGCTGGCGGACCGGGTGATCCTGCTGGCGAGCGGCAGCGGCTCGGAGAGCATCGCGCTCTCGGAGGTGCGCGCGGTGGCCAGCGACGGCTCGCGGGTCTTCGCCGGCACGACGACGGGGCTGTTTCGACTGGAGGGCGGCGCCTTCGTGGCCGCGCCCGAAGCGGCGGGGCAGAGCGTGCGCGATGTAGCCGTGGACGCGGCGGGAGACGTGTGGCTCGCCACCGGGACGGGGCTCGCCCGGCTGTCGGCGGGCTCCCTGTCGATGATCACGGCCTCCTCCGGAAAACTCCCCGACGACGACGTGCGAGCGCTCGCGGCCCCGCCCGAAGGCGGCATGCTGGCCGGCTGCGCCACGGGCCTCGCCCGCGTCGGCGGCGGCGCGGATCGGGTGATGACCGCGGGGATCGGTCAGCTCCCCACCGCGGACGTGCGCGCCGTGGCCGCGGCCCCGGGGCTGTGGGCGGTCGGGCACGACATCGGCGCCAGCGTGCTGGACCCCGACCGGACCCACCTCGATTATTACCAGTCGCTGCGCTGGATTCCGGCGCAGACGGTCACCGCGGTGGCCCTGGAAGAGAACCGGCGCTGGATCGCGACCACGGCCGGGGTGAGCCGCATCGACCTCGTCCCCACCACGCTTGCCGAGCGGGCGGCGCGCTTCGAAGCCGAAAACGATTACCACTGGCGGCTGGACTTCGTCTCCTGCGATGACGCCCTGGCCGATCCCTGGGAGCCCCACGGCGCGCGCGCGCACTGGGACCACGACAACGACGGCCTGTGGACCCAGATGCAGATCGCCGCCTGGAGCTACGCCGCCGCGGCCAGCGGCAACCGCTCCTTCTGCGAACCGGCGCGCCGGGCCATGCGGGCCATGATGGACGAGATCGACCTCCCGGCGGTGAGCTTCGAGGCGGCGGGCAAGACCCGCGGTTTCGTGGCCCGCTCGTTCGTGCGCGACGACGAGGGGGAGGTGTACACCTCCAAGGCAGGCAGCGATCGTTGGGTGCGGGTCGAGAACTTCCGCGGGGAGGGGCACGACTACTACTGGAAGAACGACACCTCCTCGGACGAGATCACCGGGCACTTCTTCGGCTACCCGCTGTACTTCGACCTGTGCGCCAGCGACCAGGCCGAGCGGGAGGAGGTCGCCGAGCACGCCGCCGCCCTGGCGCGCTACATCGTGCAGGGTGGCTTCGTGCTCCTCGACCTCGACGGCGCCCGCACCACCTTCGGCTACTGGGACCCCGACACCCTGACCTCCGCGCTGGACGGGCTGGAGAAGTGCCAGGAGACGCACCCGGTGGACGTGTGCATCGCCTCGCGCTACGGCGCCGGCTGGCTGAACGGCATGCAGATCCTGGGCGTGTTGCTCTCCACCTGGCACATGACCGGCGACACCTTCTTCTACGACGCCTACGAGGAGCTGATCACCCGATACCGCTACGCCGAACTGGTGGACTTCTCCGACAACGTGTGGAACGTGACCCAGCGCTTCACCGCCAACCACTCGGACCACGAGCTGGCCCTGCTCGCCTATCACACCCTGATCCGCTACGAGCCGAACGACGAGCGGCGCGAGCGCTGGATCCGTTCGCTGCGCTCGATGCTGGAGTGGGAGGCGCCCGAGCGCAACCCGCTGTGGCACGCCATCCTGGCCGGGTTCGTCACCGAGGGCTACGATCTGGCGGGCGCCCTGCAGACGTTGCGCGAGTGGCCGGAGGACTGGCGCGCCTGGATGATCGACAACTCGCACCGCAAGGACTACACCAAGGATTCCTCACCGGACCGCTTCGGTGATCCCCAGTTCACCACGGTGCCGCCCTACGACGAGATCTCCTTCCTCAAGTGGAACGGCAACCCGTACCGGGTGCGCGACGGCGGCGACGGGCGCGAGATCCAGGCCCCCTGGCCCTGGCTGCTGCCGTACTGGATCATGCGCTACCACGAGGTGATTCACTAACGCATGGCGAGACGAATCCCCATCGCCGTTGCGTGGGCCTGGCTGGTCGCCGCGCCGGCGCTCGCCGCGCAGGGCGCCGACGCCGACCTCGAAGCGGACCCGGCGCAGCGCGAAGGTGCGGGCAGCGACATCGACGAGGCCGTCGAGGACGAGTTCGATCTTCTGGCCGAGGAGGAGAAGGTCTTCTCCGCCGCCAAGCACGAGCAGAAGATCGGCTTCTCGCCGTCCGCGGTGGTGGTGATCACCCGCCAGGAGATCGAGGCCCTGGGCGCGGTGAGCCTGGCGGACCTGCTGCGCCGCTACCCGGTGGTCAACGTCTACGCCTTCGACCCGCTGTACCCGGGAGCGGACATGCGGGGGAGTTACCGTGGCCTGTTGCTGGTCGACAACCGGGAAGTGTCCGTGGAGTGGTTCGCGGCCCCGTTCTACAACGTGCTGCCCTTCGGCATCCACGACATCGAGCGGGTGGAGATCATCCTCGGGCCCAACTCGGCCCTGTACGGCGCCAACGCGGTGCTGTCGGTGATCCACGTCATCACCCGCCGGCCCCGGCGCGAGTTCGGCCTGGACGCCTGGCTGTTCGGCTCCGACAGCCACCGCACCTCGCTGGGCGGCTGGGTCACCGGCGGCCTGGGGCCCCTCGCGCTGCAGCTCACGCTCGGCCTGGACCGCAACCAGATGTGGTCGAGCCCGCGCCGGCTGGCCTACGAACAGCGGCGGGCCGGGATGGTGGCGGACTGGGAGCTTCCGGCGGGCCGGCTGGAGATCGACGCCGGCCTCGTGAACGGCACCGGCAGCATGTGGACCCAGCTCGGCACCATGTCCTTCGACCACTTCACCTTCGCCCACGCCGCCGCGCGCTACACCTTCCGCGTCCTCGAGGTGCGGGCCCACTGGTATGGCGTGCGCGCGAGCTCGCTCCAGGACTTCGACCTGGTGCTGCCGAACACCGACATCGTGGTGGGGACGTTCCCCGAGGTGCACATCGCCACCGACTCGGCCCAGCTCGAGGTCCAGACGAACCTCGAGCCCTTCGCGGGCAACCTCCTGTTGTGCGGCCTGGACCTTCGGCTGCTCGACCTGCGCGCGGCGCAGTTCGTCGATCCCAACCTGCGCGAGGAACGCGCCGGGGTGTTCCTCCACGACGAGCAACGGTTGGGCGAGCGCTGGCTGCTCACCGCCGGACTGCGCTGGGACGTGAACAGCAACACCCCCATGGCACTCAGCCCGCAACTGGCGGTGGTGTGGAACCCGGCGGGCGAGCACTTCCTGCGGCTCTCGGGCGGCACGGCCTTCCGCAAGCCGACCCTGATGGAGACCAGCATCAAGCCCAAGGTGAACATCAACCCGGCCTTCCCCGAGATCGGCGAGCTTTTGGAGACGAAGGGCCTGTCGGACGCCGATCTCGAGAACGAGAGCATCACCTCGCTGGAGCTCGGCTACCGCGGCCGGGCGCTGGAGGGCCGCCTGCGCTGGAACCTCGACGCCTCCTTCGACATGCGCCGCAACTGGATCGGCTTTCAGACCAAGGTGGTGTTCCGCAACCCCTTGCAGATCGACATCGAGCGCTCGGTGATCGGATACGCCAACCTGGACGACGACACCAACGTGCTGGTCTTGTCGGCTTCCCTGGAGTACGAGCCGCGGCCGCGGCTCGACTTCTTCCTGCGCGGCGAGTACCGCTACCCCTGGTACACCCAGAAGGAAGGCACCTTCGATTTCTGCGTGCACGAGCAGCTTCTGGCCGGCTTCACCTGGCGCACCGACGCGGGCTTCGGCCTGAGCCTGGCGATGGCCTACGGGGGGCGGCGCCGCGAGGACTTCCGCGATCCCACCTCGCTCCTCATGCCCACCCGGCCGCGCTGGGTGCCGGCGCGCCTGTTTTTCATGGGACACCTGGGCTGGACCATCCACTTGCCGCGCGCCAGCCTGGCCCTGGGCCTCTCGGTCTCCGACCTGTTCAACACCCGGCGCCGCGAATACCCCGGCGAGACCCTCCCTGACGGGTCGAACTTCGGCGGCGAGATGGTTCCGCGCGAGCTCACCCTGTCGGCGCGCCTCCAGTATTGAATCCACCTCGTTGCGGTGAGATGCTCGTCTCACATGCTTTCCCGCCTCAGCGCCCTCACCGCCGTGCTGGCCCTGGTCGGGCTCGACCCGCCCCTTCGGGCCCAGGACGCGGAGGATGTGAACGAGGCGCTGGACGAGCCGGCCGGCTCTGGCGCACAGGAGGAGATCGACGAGGAGTTCGAGCTCTTGGCCGAGGAGGAAAAGGTCTTCTCGGCCTCCAAGCACGAGCAGAAGATCGGCCTCAGCCCGGCCGCGGTCATCGTGATCACCCGCCGGGACATCCAGGCCTCGGGCGCCACCACCTTCATGGAGCTTCTGCGCCGCTATCCCCCGGTGCAGGTGTACACCATGTCGCCGCTCTACGAGTCGGCCGACGTGCGCGGCAACTACCGGGTGTTGCTCACCCTGGACGGGCGCGAGACCAACCTGGAGCTATTCCCGCAGCCCTTCTACGACATGCTGCCGGTGGGGCTCTCGGACATCGAGCGCATCGAGATCGTGGTGGGGCCGAACTCGGCCCTGTACGGCGCCAACGCGGTCTCGGCGGTGGTGAACGTCATCACCCGCGCGCCCGCGCATGAGCCGGGAGTGGAGATCTCCGCCGGGGCCGGGGGCACCGGCCGGGCCTTCGCCGAGGCGCGGGCCGAGGGCGGCACCGGGCCGGTGTCCTTCCTGCTCAGCGCCGGGGCGGATCAGTCGGCCTTCTGGACCGAGCCGGACGCCAGCGCCTACCGCCTGGCGCGCCTTCGCGGCGAGGTGGCGCTCGATGTTCCCGTGGGCCGCTTCGTCCTGGACGGGGGCGCGGTGCTCGGGTACGGCGACATCCTCTCCTTGATCGGGACGCTTCGATACGATCGTTTCGTGCTGGGACACTTCCAGCTCCGCTCCGCGCTGGGGCCGTTCAAGCTGCGGGCCTTCTGGAACCTGGTGCGCTGCGGCTTCCAGGCGGATCTCGGCCTCAACTACCAGGGCCAGACCCTGGGCCGCATTCCGCACGTGAGCATGGACGGCGACACCGCCCACCTGGAGGCGCAGGCGGACCTCAACCCGTGGGAGGACAACCTGCTCATCCTGGGGGCGGACGGGAGGTTCACCAGCTACCGCTCGGAGAAATTCGTCAACCCCGAGATCGTGGAGTGGCGCGCCGGGGTCTTGCTGCACGACGAGCAGACGCTTTCGGAGCGGTGGCTGCTCACGGTCGGGGCGCGCCTGGATCTCAACAGCCGGACCGATCCCGCCTTCAGCCCGCAGGTGGCGGTGGTGTGGAACCCGGCGGACGAGCACTACCTGCGCCTGTCCTACGGCACGGCCTTCCGCAAGCCGACGTTGCTCGAGACGTCCATCAACTTCGTCATCGAGCCCGCGCCGGGGTTCGACGATCTCAAGCGTCTGTTCGAGGACAAGGGCCTGAGCAACACCGATCTGGGCAACGAGTCGCTCACCACCTTCGAACTGGGCTATCGCGCCTGGCTGCTGTCCAGGCGCCTGCGCCTGGGAACCGGCGCCTACTTCTCCATGAACCGCAACCTGATCGAGTTCGCCATGGACGTGCGCTTCTCCGGCATGCGGCTGGATCTGGAGAACAGCCTCGTCGGCTACGACAACACCGGCAAGGACACCAACCAGGCCGGCGTGTACGCATTCGTCGAGGGCGAGCCCGAGCGTCGCCTGAGTCTGTTCGCCCGGGCGGAGTACCAGCAACCCTGGCTGATCGAGACCGGCGAACCCCTGGCGCGCAGCACCGAGCTCACCGTGGCGCTGGGCGGCGTGCTCCGGTTGGACTCTGGCCTCACCATAAGCCTCACCGCGCTGGCCACCTCGAGCTCCGAGGCCTCCCTCCGCGACCCCTACAGCATCATGGCGCCCACCTTGACGATGCACATCCCGGCGGCGCTGTACCTTTTGGCCTACCTGGGGTACCGCATCCCGCTACGGCCGGGCCAGGAGCACCTCGAGGTCGGCGTCTCCTGGTTCAACCCGTTCGGCGGCCGGTTCCGCGAGTTCGCCGGAACCACGCTCGAAACCGGAAAGAACTACGGAGCCGAGCCGCTGGGCCCCCGGGTGATGTTCCTGCTGCGGCTATTGTTGTAGGCCCCAAAACCCTTGACACCCGGGTCTGCTTGGGGCATTGTCCCCTGCCGGTCGCTGCGGGGTGGAGCAGCTGGTAGCTCGTCGGGCTCATAACCCGAAGGTCGCTGGTTCAAATCCAGCCCCCGCTATAGTAAACGCGGACTTAGCAGAGATGCTAGGTCCGCGTTTTCCTTTTCGGGCCACTTTCGGGCCACCGAGCACGAACATCCCCCCGGTTCCGGCCATTCGGACGCAGATGAGGCTCCCTTTCTGCGCCCGATTTCCAGCCCGCCTTGCCCTACCCTGGAGGCACTGTGGCAAGGCCAGTCAGACACTATGGGCGTTTCCGAATCCGTTGGGTGGACGAGAACGGCAAGCGCCGAAGCGAGACGTACGCCACCTATGCGGAAGCCAAGGTCGCGCTGGCCCGGCACGAGACGGAGGTCGATGAAATCAAGCGCGGCGTGAGGCTGCCCTCCCCGCCCACGAAGACCTTCGCCGAGCTGGCCGACTACTGGGTCCAGAACCGACTGCCCCACAAGCGCTCCCCCAAAGACGACCTCTCCATTCTGCGTCGCCACCTGCTCCCCGCGTTCGGTTCGCTCCTGGTGCGCGACATCACGTTGGATAAGGTGGATTCGTTCGTGGCATCCAAGGGCGAGGCCCACCGAAAGTCCTTGCACAATTTTCTCACCCTGTTGATCACGCTCCTCCGACTGGCCGTTGACTTGGGCTGGCTCGTCAACATGCCCAGGATCCGGAAACCGAAGCTTGCGCGGTGGTCCAAGGAGTTCGCCTACCTCAAGGCCGATGACGAGATCCGCAGGCTCCTGCTTGCCGCCCGTGAGGAGAGTGAGCTGCACTACGCCCTGTACGCCACAGCGATCTACACCGGCCTCCGGGCAGGCGAGCTTGCCGGTCTGCTGTGGACCTGCGTCGATCTCGAAAAGCGGCGGATCGTTGTCGAGCGCAGCTTTGACCAGTGCACCAAGTCAGGCAGGGTCCGGTACGTACCGATCTTCGATCCACTGCTTCCGATCTTGATCCGATGGAGGCTCCAGTGCACGTCCGAGTTCGTTTTCCCGACCGCAGTGGGCACGGGGCAGTCGAGGTCGGCTCGGCCTTTTCAAGAGGATTTCCGGCGATGCATCAAGCGAGCAGGGCTGCCGCGACTGCGGTTCCACGACTTGAGACACTCGTTCGCGTCCCTCTGGGTGATGTGCGGCGGCGATGTGTTCAAGCTGAAGGCCCTCCTCGGCCACCAGGACGTTGCCACGACCCAGCGATACGCGCACCTGGCTGCCGATGCCTTCACCGCAGACCTGGGGCGTCTCGGGACTCAAGAGCCAGGACAACCAGGTCAGTTGGTCCGGATTCAAAACGGACGCGGAACTGCCCCCGAGATTGCGTCCGATTTACCCAAGAACTCGTGCGAGGCTGGAGTCGCCAGCCCGCAGCCAGACAAGAACTGCGGCGCGGTCCGCAAGGAGGGTGTGAGATGACGATGGTCAACTACCGTGAGGCATCGGAGCTGCTGGGCGTGGCAAAAGGAACCTTGTATGCCTGGGTCAGCGAACGGCGGATCCCGCATATCAGACTTGGCCGGCGCGCAGTCCGCTTTGGCACCGATGAACTGATCGCTTGGCTGGAGGCACACCGGGTACAACCTGAGGTTGAGCAGCAGGCGGTTGTCCAGGACTAGCCTCATGAAGAAGAGGTTTCCACATCCCCATAGTGAACGACTTCACACGTTCGAAGTGTGGGGACCCGCCAACCATTGGTACAGCCGTGGCTTCGACGGCCCGGAGGACTGGGAGAAAAGGGCTGCGAGGCGGATTGCCCAGGACATGGAGGCGACCGGACACAGCGATCTCGTCGGTCGCGCGCACTCGATTGCGTCGTGCCCACAGATCATCAAGCTCGACTACGGGAACGGGCTCCGGACCACGTTGGTGCAGCGGTGCCAGCAGCGGCTCTGCCCGATCTGCGGACGCCTCCGAAACTCCAGGCATGCGGACAGGCTGAGCGGGGCCCTCAGATGGATGCAGCAACCAGTGCTGGTCACCGTGGGGCTCGGAACGCAAGGAACCACCGACATCCCGGAAACTGTCCGGAAGGTGAAGTCCACGTTCACGAGGCTGCGGCGGCGCGCCCGCTGGGTGAAGGCGGTCGAGGGCGGTCTGGGCACCATGGAGATCAAGTGGTTCCCGGCGCCTCGGCGTTTCTGGGTCCACCTACACCTTCTGGTCGATCCGCATCTCCAGGGCGAGGACATCGAGGCATGGTCGCAATGGATACAGTGCGAGTGGGCCGAGCTGACCGGCTCCTCCAGGGGCGGGCAGGCAGTCCAGGTGGAGCATGGCGATCACGCGAGGGTCGCAAGGTACCTGGCAAAGCTCTTTGACGGTCGGCTCCCCTGGCCTGGCACGCTCCGAGGCAACGACCTCGTGGCCTACGCGAAGGGAGTGGCCCGGTTGCGGACCTTCCTCACGTACGGACGGTTCCATCGGCGGAACAAGGTGGGCAGCAATGCAATTGCACTCGCCACCATCGCGGACTCCAAGGGGCCCCACCCCGCCATCGGATCCTCGGCCCCGGTGTGCATCGCGCCCGCTGGGGTGGAAAAACAAACAGGGGTTGATGCGCATTCTGCCTTGTCGAACCAGGAGGACAAGCCATGACTTGGGACCCTCGAAGCCGAAAGCGCCTCGCCCCGGCCGGAGAACACCTGGCAGAAGTAGCAAGCATGGCCGCACATCGGCGGAAGCGCCGCATCCGCGAGGTGGAAGAGAGAATGGACGGCTGCCAATGGGTAAAGAACGTGCGGCATTGCCTGCTGTGCGAGGACTTCCGGACCTGCGGGATCATCAAGGATCTGAGTTCGGCAATGGCGGAGTGAGCGATGGGTGGCTGGCAGAGCAAGTTGAGCGGTCGATGGCTGGGAGGGCTACGTTTCTCCGAAAACCTGTTTGGGGCTACGAGCGAGGGCCGCTGCAGGTCGCGAAAGCTGGCAACCATCTGTAGAGATGAAGGAATCCGGATACTGCCTCAGGGAACGATCGCGCAATTGATTGCGCGACGAGGTAGGGAATCCAGCCAAGAACCGGCCGATCAAGGGGGGCCGAAACTGGCGAGAGCGACCGGCGGTTGACACAGGCAAGTTGGCATAGGGAGAGAAGCGATGGAACGCGATGATGAAGAGGAAGATCAGGAACAGGGCACCTTGAAATGCGATGGCTGTGGGACGCCCATCCCGGAAACCAGAACGTGTTCAAAGTGCGGCACTGTGGTGCCGATCTTCAACAGCTTCACCTAGGACTGGGAAATCTGCGATGGCCTGTGCGAGGTCTGCCACCAGAGATGCCCGCGCTGTGGGGCCTATGGGCCGGTCCGGATGTGCGAAGCATGCGGCAAGGAGCTGACCTTCTGGAACTGCGCACCCCAGGATGAGTTCGATGATGATGTGCCCGACAAAGAACTGCTCAATTGATTTCGTCCACATGGCGCTGCGGCATGGGCCAGGTTGGACAAGGCAAGCACACGGAACGCGGGGCATCAGGCTGAACTCGCGGCGCGCCTGCCTTTGCCGTGCCCCTCGATCACCCGGAGGTTCCTGGCCCGCTCGACGATGGTGCGGACCTTCTGCGATGCCGCACTGGCCTCCTCGGTCACCGAGGCGTAGGCGGCGGTCCGCTCCTGCCACCACTTCTGGTGGGAGTCCTTCTCCTTCTTCAGGAGCAAGTTCATGTCTCCCACCATTTCGATGATCCGCTGGATGTACCCCTTGAACTCCGGGCCAGCGACAAAGGCCATCAGAGCCTGGGCCGCTTCCTGACGTTCACCTGCGCTGAGGCGCTGCTCCTCGATGCTGACGAGGGCCTGCCGGAGGATGTTGGCGAGGTGAACGGCACCGCTATGGCTCACGAGCAGGCAGGAGCCCTTGACCGAGAACCCCGATTCGTTGCGGGGGAAGGCGCTGGTCACGAGGACCGAGAACCTGGCGTCGTTCTCGGCCGCCGCTTTGCGGATCTGCTTGAGGAAGGCGTTCTGCCAGCTCTTGACGGCCTTGCACTCGTAGACGATGGTGCCGCAGTGCTGGCGGCCTGCGCGGACCTGGTGGATCACGTCAGCGCCCTTCACACCGCGCCCGACACGGGAGACGAGATCGCTCGGGAAGGCCCGGCGAAGCTCCCGCTCCAGATCCTCCTCCTTCCAGAGGCCACGCTCCTGGGGCCGCGAACCTTCCTGGAGCTTCTTGATCAGCTCCTCCTGGCGGTTGTTGACCAGGCTGAGGCTCCGGATCTGGCGGCGGTAGTCCGCCTCGGCGCGGGCACGGCCTGCGTCCTCGGCCTTCGCGACCTTGGCCGCCACCCTGCGACTGACTTCCTTGCTGAGAGCCGCCTTCTGCCGCTTCAGCTCAGCCCGCTCGCTGGACACCGCCCGCTTCAGGGCTTCGGCCTGGCCCTTGAGCGAGCCGAGCACCTTCTCCCGTTCCCGCTCGATCCCCAGGACCTTCCGGTAGTGCTTCTCACTGAGCACACTGTGGCACAGCGGGCATCGGAACGCGGCCATCGGACCCTCCTACCAAAGATGGAATCGGACATGACGTATCTTAAGTCAGTTACCGGGCGAGCGAGGCGTGCCACCAGTGATGATGTGCTCAGCAAGGCGACCGAAATCACCCTCACCTGACGTACGACCGACCGGGATTTTTGCGATAGCGGCACGCAGCGCGGTCATATCTAGCTTGGAGAGCATGGAAATCAGTTGGACAAGGGCGTCTTTTCGGGACTTCGCGGGGCGGTAGTCTTTCCAGAGCACGTTACCGTATGACTTAATGTCGTCGAGGGTTGGTAGCACCGCCCCTGCTCTGATCTTCTGCTCCAACTCGCTGAGGATGAGATACTTCTCAGGATCAGTTTCTTTCAGGAGCTGGAGGGCTTTCGTCTCACCCCTGGTACTTGGGCTACCTCGACGCCTTTGTGGCCTCTCCTCCGAGGAAGTTGCTGCAACCCTTTTAAGAAAGGCACCAAGATCCTCTTCCGTCTGGCCACCAATCAACGCAAGAGCTTCATTCAACTCATCGGCGGTGTACTCCTCAAGGAGCAACCGGATTTCAAGAGCAGCTTTCCTTGAACGGTTTTTCAAAGCAGACCAACCTTGTTTAGGAATTCATCTCCAACCAGATTGAATTCGTTAGCGACATGATAGCGAGCCCACTTCGTCAGGAAGATGGGCTTGCCGGTCCTTGCCCCCGTTGGATATGAGTCAGAGTGGCGGGCCTCGTTCTCGAAGACAGGCCAACCATACTTTGCCGCGTTTTCACGGACATCATTTCTTGCGATGTTGTGCTCACGCTTAACACGCTGTGGATCGGCATCATTGAAAACGATGCCCGCCAAGTCCAGGGTCTGGTCCTCACGCCTGAGCTTATGCTCCCGCAGCGAACGCTCCAGCAGCGGGAGACCGATTGTCGCAAGGTACTCTGGCTTCACAGGCACAAGAATATACCTGCTTGAGATGTATGCGGAAGTCGTGAGGATGGATTCAGTTGGCGCACAGTCAATGATAATCAGGTCATACTGGTCCTTCACCTTAGCAAGAAACCGTGGGAGTAGGTCGGACTTGTCTGTGGGGTTTCGTAGGGTCCATGCAAGCTCAAGCCTAGATGGCACCAAGTGCAGACGGCTACCATCATTCCATTCTTGGAGCGGATAGACGATATCCTCAGGCGAAATCGGCTCCGGAGCCTTCCGTGCTGCCGCCGGAGGCGAGAATTGCTCGAAAACTTCAACTACAGTCCGGCCCTCCTTCTTCAAATAGTTGAGGTACCCCATTGCGCCCATGAAGTACTGGCTTAGGTTCGACTGTGGGTCAAGGTCAACTGCCAAGACACGGAGGTTCTTTTTCCAGGCGGCATACCATGCCAGGTTGAAGCTCAAAGTTGTCTTGCCAACGCCGCCCTTCATGTTGATCAACGAAACCGTTGTTGCCATTTCGCTCCACCCCTTTCAGTCTTGCCTTGATTCAGTCAACCTCTTACCACTTCGCATGCTATCCTCAGCCGGTACTGAATTCAATCGCATGTACCTGCCTCTGGCTACTCGAACTTCAGCTTCCCCGAGACCCCCTCCAGCAGCTTGTTGAGGGCCTCCAGCCTGGCTTTGGTGGGCTTCTCTCCCTCGGCCGAGATCACGATCCTGAAGGTGAAGTCGAGGTCTGGGGCTGCCTTCTTCAGCTCGGCGATTGCCTCGCCGAGATCCTGGACCTCCTTGGCCGTGAGCTGTGCCTCTGCAAGGATGGTCGCCTTCGGGCGGTGGACACGGGTTTCGAGGAAGCTCTTGCCGGTCGGGATGCCCTTCTTGGGATCGGCCAGGGCGAGCAGCCCTCGGGCAACCGCCTTCTCAGCCGCCTTCCGGAAAACATCTTCCGGAAGGGTCCTCCCCTTCGCGGCCTCCACGGCGGTCTTAAGCTTGCCCAGGGTTGCGGCGCTGGTCCCGAGAACGACCTGGGTGGCATCCGAGACCAGCTCGTTCGGGTCAATCTCGATCACCTCGACCACGCGGAAAACCACCTTGTCGGCGTCCTCTGGCCCGCAGGGCCAGGTTCCATCCTTCGCCACCTCGAACAGCCTGGCGGCGAGCGCCTCGGCAACACCATCCCGCACCAGGCTCCACGGGACAGCGTGCCCGCGCCTGGCCGAGATCGCCTGCATGAGTGCCGCCAGGGTACACTGCTGGCCCGGCCATGCCTCGGGCAGATCCTTCTGGCCCAGCTCGGCTCCGCGCACGGGTGGAGGTGGCACGAACAGCTCCAGGTCATTGGGCAGTGGTCCATCCGGCATCGACTGGCGGAGGTAGGTCTTGCTCTGCGACCGAGCCATGAGCAGGCCCCGCTGGACAGCCCCTCGGACCGCCCGGTCGATCACCTCGGGGGATGTGAGACCGGGGTGCTTGGTCCCGTCGAACACCGCCTCGATGCGGTCGATGGAGAGCGGCGTCGTGTCCGCCACCCAGAGCCCCTCGATCCGGCCGGGCATGAGCAGGTCGGGCTCGATCTCCGCGAGCTTCGCCGTGGCGATGGGGAGGACCTCCGCCTCGGGTCGGGCCAGGTCCTCCTTCAGCGGCTCCGTGTTCCAGAGCGTCCTGACCGAGCCATCGGCACGGGTGATCCGGAGGACTATCTTGCCTTCCCTGACTCCCCTGGCGAGCGAGTCGAACAGCACCTGGGGCCTGAGCAGCTTCGGCAACCGGGGGAACTGCCCGAAGGCGGCGACCAGCTCCTTGGCTTTCTTGGCTTGCTCCTTTTCTCCCCACAGCTCCAGGTAGCTTCCCGGCAAGAACAGCTCCGGGTCCAGGCTGGTGGCCAGCAGGCGCTCCGCGTCGATCAGGGTCTTCTTGCTCCTCAGGAACGCAGAATCGGTCCCAGAAGGCAGCGGACGGGCCTCGACGGCCCCAGCCTCGTCCACGGAAACTAACACGCTGTAGGCCGCTCTAGCCGCGTCAAGGAGCCCTTCCTCGGTCTCCCGCTTGCGCCGGGAGAGTTCCTTCCGCTGGATGTCGGACAGGAGCTGGGCTTCCTCCTCGGTCTCGACGATCCGCCAGGCCATGAGCCGCATCACCCGCTCCCTCAACCCGGCAAGCCTGGCGCGGTCCTGGGCGAGGGCGACGACGGCGTTCCGGTAGGTGCGTGGGTTCTTCGGCCCGCTGGTCGTGTTGAAATACGCCTCGACCTGGTTCGGCAGGGCCTTGCCCAGCTCCACCGTGCACTCGGGCGGCAGCACCACGAAGTGCAGCTCCGGTGAGTCCCCCACGTCCTTGGGGCTGTCCGGGAGGTTGTGGACGATCACGCCCTCCTCGACCTCGCCCAGGCGAGCGGAGCGGATGCGGTTGCGCAGCTCGTCGGCAACCGCCTCCGGCTTGGCGGTGACCTTCTCCAAGGCCCGGACGTGCATGTGGTTCAGGTTCGGCTGGGTGCTCAGCCGCCAGGTCCCGGGCTCCTCGGACAGGAACCACGACCTGTCCCTCCACTTGGTCAACGCCTCGGTCAGGGCGGACACGTCGAGCTGGGCATGCGCCAGGAAGCTGAGCAGCTCGGGTGGGTCGGCCTTCTGGCCCCTTGGCTGGGAGTGCATGAAGGTCGCCAGGACGGCCTGCTCGATCTCGCGTTCCTTGAGGCTGGGAAACTCGGTCTGGATGTCCCGGGCCTTGGCCAGCTCCCCGACCAGGATCTTGGGCCAGTCGCCCTCTCCCTCGCACTGCTTGACCAGCTCCAGGACCGCCTCCGACAGCTCTGCCGAGGGTCCGAGCAGTGCCGACGGCCCGAGCAGGGCGGCGCAGTCGGTCTTCTCGGCTCCACGCCCTGAAAGGGCCAGGATGCGAAGCACGCCGCGCGTCCGCTGGAAGCCGGCGAGTTGGGTCCACTTCTGGTACAGGACATCGAGCAGGTCGGGATGGAACGGGTAGGCGTGCAGCAGCCGATTGTAGGCTTGCTGATCCTTCTGGCCCGAGCGCAGCTCCATCTGCTGCATGCGGGCCATCAGGTCGTCGATGATCGGGCGGCGTTCCTCCTCGGAGGCCACGTTCTCGAAAAGCCGGCGGCGCAGCACCTCGGCCAGGTCGTCCTTCTGGACCGGCTCGGCCGTCTCCTCGAAGCGACCGAACTCGTCCTCCAAGGCGCGGAGCACCTGCCCGCCGGTCACGTCCTGCGCCTCGACCGCCGAGGCGATCAGCGTGGCCACGAAGGAGCACTTCTCGACCTTGGCCACAGCCTGGATCAGGGCATGGAAGAAGTCCTTCAGGGTGCCAAGCTTCCTCGGGTCGGCGTTCGCCGCCGAGCGGCAGTACCACACCGCCTCGTCGAGCAGGACCAGGGTCGCGAGCCCGTCTGCGGCCGGGGCGCGCAGCAGATCGACCAGCAGCGGCTCGGCCGGCGGGTCGTAGTCGTCCTCGTGCTTCTTCACCCGTGTGAACCCGGCGTCCCCGGCGAGCTGGTAGGCCAGCGCGCCCCAGGGGGTCTTGACCTTGCGGGCCTTGCCATCCGGGCCGAACACCTCCAGGCCCTCGTGGACATCGAACTTGTCGAAGGGCAGCAGCGCGACCCGGGCGGTGGGAGCGGCCTTGAGCCCAGCGGACTTCACGAACTCCACCACGGTCTTGTGCTTCGCGAGTTTGCTGCCCTGCTCAGCAAGGTGAAGCAGGGTGACCAGGGTGTGGGTCTTGCCACCGCCGTAGGAGACCTGCAACCGGATGATGGGCGCGCCGCCCTGGCCAGCCAGGCGCATCAGGCACTCGCCAACCAGCCTCTTCAGGTTGTAGGTCGGGTAGGTCCTGGCGAAGAACGCCTCGGGGTCCTTGTAGACCGCCGGGGCCTCCTTGGTCCGCACGGCGTTCAGGTCGGCCGCGAACTCGCTGAGCCGCAGCGTCCCGGTCCTGACCTCTTCGCGCAGGCGGCACTGCTGGTGCCAGGCAAGGGTGCTCATCGGTTGTTCTCCCCTCCGAACAAGGTGGGTTGGGCGGGCTTCGTGGAGCGAGCTTCCTTGCCGCGCCCCCAGGCCACGAGCGCCTCCAGCAGGGTGCGCTCCCTCGACTTCGGGTCACTCGTCTCCAGGACGGCCTGGGCAACCGTCCAGAACAGCTCGTTCTGCTTGAGCCCCTGCTCGTCGGCGTAGTCCTTGAGCCGGTTGGTGTCGCCGGCCGACCAGAGGTGCATCATGCGGTGCAGGGCGTCGATTAAGGGCAGGCCCCCGCTCGCGTGCGGGAGCCCGAGGTCGTCGTGCTTGCGCTCGTCCCAAGCCAGGAGGCGCAGGTCGCTCCCGCTGCCGCCTCCCTCGTCGTCGTCGGTTTCGCCATCTTCAGCGACCTTGGCCTTCTTGCCCTTGGCCAGGATGCCCCGGCCGCCGCGCAGCTCGTTGAGGTCCAGGTTGTAGCCCTGGGAGAGGAGGATGCACTCCCCGGCTGGCGCGGGCTCCAGGCCGAAGGAGGATCGGTGCATCATGTAGTAGCGGGTCCACTCGTCCAGCCCCTCTGTCGAGGCCCCGTGGAGGATCTGCCCGAGGGCAAAGTCGGTGACCAGCCGACGCACCTCGCGGAGGAACTCCTTCACCGTGAACGCCGACCCGTCGATCCGCCGCACTTCGCGAAACTGGGAGTATGCTTCGAGGGCTGGCCCTACCGCCGCCCACACAAAGTCCGGACCCGACACGCCGAGATCCCAGAAGTAGCGGAGGCGCTCGGCGATGCGCTCTTGCATTCTCTTCTGGACTTCACTGTAGCGACCGATGCCTGCGTTCTCGGGCCGTGGCCTGCAAACGAGCCAGACCGACGTGGCAAGATAGGCAGCCTTCATCGCGCCCATCTTCGTTGCGAGTTCTGTATCGATTGGCCAAGACCCGGTGACAGTGCAGCCTGCATTGACAAGAGAAGTCACCAACGCATCCCAAGCATCGGGCTCTTTGTTGGCAAAGACTACGACCATCACGCCGTCCTTGCTCAGTGTTCTTGCGGCTTTCGAGAAGGCCGTGCCCATCCCTTCTTCGTACCTGCGCTTTGCAGCAGCGTGGTCTCCGTTGGTATAGGCAGCGTGCTGCACGAGTTCCTCAGATCGGGGCACGACCTCTTCACCATCGAAGACAACTGGGTACCGATCACCTACGGCACGGCGAAGCCAGACGTAGAAGAAGTCAGCCAAATCCGCGTATGGGATAGCTCCGTAGTACGGTGGGTCCGTGACGATAGCATCAACGTCAGCAATTCCTTCCAGTTTGGTGGCACTGGTAAGATGGACATCGGCTGGACCTATTGCCGCAGTGCAAAGATGGTCCAATACGTCTGTTGTCCGGGCTATTGCCCCAGGGTATCCACCTGATGAGTCCGATGTCGGCTGCGCCTCGCAGAAATCCCACGTCATCGGTAGAGCGAACTTCGCAAAACTGGTTCTGATCTTCTGGAAACCTACATCCCAGGTAGCGATGGAACTGTTACGGTCGGCTACCTTCACGAGAGCGCAGTACAGATAGGCAAGCACAGTGTCGGCCAACACAGTATCCCCGCTTGTGCGCTGTACCTCCTTGAACGCAGCACGAGTCCACTTGGCAATCACACCAAGGGCTAACTGTTGCCTTGGCGCGAAAACTTGACCGAAATGAACGATGCCAAAGCGCGCCAGGGATGATACCCCCCTTGTGTTGGGCGCTGGCCGAACTTCGACAAGAGGCTCATGAAGCGGCCCTCCAGGTAGCTGTGCCATCAAGGCGGGCATGTCCCGCTCGGCCTTTGTTGCGGCCTCGGTTTCTTCCGGCGTTGCGTTGCGGTACTCCTTTCCTGACTTCCCCTCGACGCAGACCGCTGTAAGTTGTGCTCCCATCTTGCCCGCCTTGCCGCAGTTCTTGATGTACTGGGCAGTCAGCGGCAGCGGCTGATCGTGGAACGGGCAGAAAGCTTTCGCGTTTGCGACAGTACCAGCCCCCACTTCATTCTTGTTCGATGGCGAGAAGACCTCGAACTCAACCCGGCGTTTCTTGGCGTTCGGCTTAAGCCGAAGCGCACGCTCCTTTCCCTTCTTTGTGCAAAGCCACAGAGTTTTGATGAGCGGCACGGTTGCGCCGCACTTGGGGTCCTGGCATGGCACGGTGCGCGCCCAGAAGTAGGCGATGGGACTCTTACCATCTGGGCGCGGGAAGTAAGGGGCAAGCTCTTTTTCGACGTGCTCGTGGACCCACCCACCCCAATACCTCACCTGTGCCGCGAGGTCACCCACGCGCGGGGCCATGCCCTTGAGAAGCTGTTCCTTCTTCTTGCCGTCATCGGGCAGAGGCCAGGTCTTGCCAGCAAGCTTGCTTGGAAACTCCAGGGTGCACTTCAAGATGAACCACGCGACCGGGTTGTACTCGATGGCGATGGCCTTGGCACCCATCCGCATCGCCTCCAGCGGGATCGCTCCGCCACCGGAGAAGATGTCCATCACCGTTGGCGCCTCGCCACCGTAGGCCAACTTGATGAGCCCCCGCAGCCGTTCGAGTTCGGCCTGGTCAACACCGTTCCACCGGGTCACCTTCTCAATCCGCTTGCAGAGGTCCTCTCGCTGCCTGACCGGATCTGGCGAACCTGCCAGCTCGGTGTATGCCTTCTTCACCTCGGCCGGGGCATCAGCAGGGTCAGGAAGCAGCGTGGCGATGACCGCAGCCCGGCTCGCAGCGAGCGGACGCCGCGCGGGCCAGATGTGCAGGGTGGAGATGTGCCCCTTCCGACCGGCGGACTTCTCGTGCTTCGAGTCCTCGCTGACCTTCTTCAGCGGGAACGCCTCCTCGATCAGCCGTCGCATCAGCAGGCGCCTCCCTCGGCCCCGTCAGGCTCGATGGTGATGTACTGGTAGTCTAGAAAGCTGGGAGCGAAGCACTGAAAGTCCGTGTCCGTGGTCAGCAGCTTGGCCCCTGCCACCCTGGTCACCGCTGCGATCCAGCGGTCGTTTTCGCCGATGTTGGTCTTCGAGCCAGTCGGATGGTTGCGGAGGTGGTTCCAGATCTCGACGTAGCTTTGGATGATCTTCTCATCGTGGATGTCGATGGTGACGACCTCATCGAGAGCCTTTGCCAGTGCAGCCTTTTTCTTGTCCTTCCAACCCAGTCGCTCTGCGACTGTCCAGGCTTCGCCGTGGGTTACGATGCAGATGGCCGGCCTACGCGGGGCCTGCCGAAGACCGAAGGCGTTGTCGATCCTCTTCCCCAAGTCGGCATCCCGCACCAGGTGGACGAGGACCGTCGTGTCGAGTAGGTAGAACGGGGTGCTCATCAACTCAGCTCCTTGAGCACCCTGGCGAACTCGACCGGATCATCATCGGCAGGGATCTTGCCGAAGAAAGCGTTGACCCCGGATGTGGCCGTCTGTGGTTGGTGCCAGTCACGGTCACGAGTTGATCTGGAAAGAGGCGGCGGGATCTTCGAGAGCAGGGCTGGCTCTTTGGAGCCTTCACTCACCGACGTGGCATCGATCCGAAGCAGCTTGCCCGACGGCTTGTAGATGGCGCTGCCTTGGACGAGAACTCTCTGCCCAAGAAGCGGCCTCCAGCCTTCGAGTTGCTCCCCCTCAAAGACTCCTCGGACTTCGACGCCATCATCCAGGCAAAGGCCGAAGGCATGGGCGCTGGCGCGAAGCATGTCCAACATCCCCACGACCTGGACGAGGCGAGGTTTGGGGGTCGCAGAGTCGAGCTTCCTCGCCTCCCTGATCAGCTCCCGGGTGATCTCGACTGCCTGCGGCCTGCCCTCTCGATGCTCCTCGAAGATGACCTGATCGAAGTACCCCAATACCTTCTTGTCCCAACGCACGAAGTTCTCAAGCAAGGTGCGGTCGAATCGGTCAGAGTCCTTGTTGGCAGCCTTGATGTCGCGCACCACCTCGGCATAGGACTCGAAGCTGGTCCAGCATGGGTCCGGCCGTGTGGGCCACAGCTCAGCTTGCTCGTAGAGTTCTCCGGCCGCGTCCTGGTAGCGTGGAGCACGAAAGTAGAGGTTCGTCTCCCCACTCCCGTTGCTCTCCATGCCTACCAACCTGATGTCCTTGAGCCGTGCGAGCCACTGAGGCGGTCGCCCGCGATCCTTGCTGGCACCCCGGAACGCCATCGCGGAGGAGTAGACGAGGTGGTTGCGGACGAGTTGGAGCAGCGCGCCAGCGCCGAAGCTGTCGATCCCGCCCTGGGCTCGCTCGCCTCTTGCCACGACCCTGTGGGTATTCTCGTTCATGGCCTTCCCTCCTCTCCCTCCCAGACCAAAATATCTACTGCGTCGATGGTCACCCCGCCCTTGGGCTTGCCGATGCCCCTGCCGGCGGGGTCCTTGATCCGGCGCAGCGTGGGAGTCGTGTCGCAGTTGAAGACCACGTAGAGCCAGTACCGGTCCGGGTGGTTCTTGGCCTGGTCCCATTCGTTCTCGGTCAGCTCCACCTCGCCAACCCTGGCCCGACCCTTGACCTCAATGTACCGCACCTCCCCGTCAGGCCGGGTCGAGCGCAGGTCAAAACCCATGGCCAACTGGGGATCGGACACATCTTCCACTACCGCGTTGAGTCCCTTCTCGTGCTGAGCTGCAACCTTCATCGCAGTCGCCGCGATCTCGTCATTCCTCCGCCGCTTGGCCTCGTCGTCGATGCCCGGCAGGACCAGGGCCCTAGCAAAGATGGTGATCGGCCCGAGGCGTAGCGAGTCCACCTCCGTGAACAGGGCCGCCTCGGCCGCCGCCCGGCGGGCGTCGAGCCCGGCCAGCTCCTCCTCACAGGCGTTCAGCTTGGTCTTGGCCGCAGGCTCAGCCTTGGCCACGGCATCCTTGAGGGTCCGGCGGCGGTCGAGCAGCTCGGCCTCGTACAGCCCGAAGGAGGCTTGGAGCTGCTTCTTGCGCTCGTCAAGCCTGGCCTCGCCCTCCTGCCTGGCCTTCTCCAGGGCCGGCGTACCGACCTTCTCGTAGACGAACGCCTCGACCGTGGCCAGGTCGGCGAGCCGCTGGGCCCACTCGGGCGCGAGGTCCTCGACCTTCCCCGGGCCCTCGTCGTCGAGTTCGAGGAGCAGGTGCGCCGGGGCCTCCTCGCATTGGGCAGCGAACCGGCGGACCCCGATCATCGCCTCGTCCACGATCTCCCGCTCGACTGGCTCGCCGGGCCGACCAGGCAGATCCTTGAGCACCGGAACCTTGGCCAGGAAGAACAAGTAGGGCTCGCCCGCCGAGGCGTCGCGGAAGACCGCGCCCTGGGCAGCCATGTCCTCCATCTTCCCCAGGAACAGCGTGGTCACAGCCTCGAACACCACTTCGCCTGGGTGGAGGTAGATGGCCTCGGGCGTGAGCTTGTCCTGGGGCATGGCCAGCTCACGGTTGAAGGTCAGCTTGTCGTAGAGGTCCTCGGGGTAGGAAAGCAGGGCCCGGCGCACGTTGTCCGGCTGAGAGCGCAGGGAGAAGATCCCGTCGAGGCTGCCCACGATCTCGATGCCGACCATGCCCGCCGCCTTCTCGAAGTACCGGCGGACGTAGGACGGCATCACCCGGCGCAGCTCTGCCTGCTCCTGGCGCTCGCGGAGCGAGACCAGGAGGTTCCGGACCTCGGAGCACTCGACAAGTTTGCGCTGCTCGCTGATCCTGGCCTTCATCTTGGCCGTGGTCACCAGGTTGTCGATGGTGGTGACCGTCTCCGCCTCCTGGCCCTCGACGACCGCCCGGAACATCAGCTCGGGCAGGGACACCTCGGCGAACTGCTGGCCGATCACATCGAACACCTTGTCCGTGCCCAGCTCCTTGCGGATGGCCTCCAGCTTCTTCAGCAGAACCTTGAGCACCCGGCCCTCCCGGGTGTCCTTGGAAACGAGGTTGATGAGCTTGACCTCGTGGCGCTGCTTGTAGCGGTGGACCCGGCCCATGCGCTGCTCGATGCGGGCGGGGTTCCAGGGGATGTCGTAGTTGACCAGCAGCCAGCAGAACTGGAGGTTGATGCCCTCGCCCGCCGCGTCCGTCGCGACCAGGTAACGGGCACCGTCGGGATCGCGGAACTGCTCCACCGCCTGGTCGCGCTCCTGGTAGCCCATGCCGCCATGGATGCAGGTCAGGCGGCCGGTGAGCCCAAGACCCTCCAGCCGCCCCACCAGGAAGGCCATCGTGTCCCGGTGCTCGGTGAACAGCAGCACCTTCGTGTCCGGGTGCTCCTGAAGGGCCTCCCACAGCCGCTCGAACTTGCTTTCGTGCTTCAGCTCGTACACGCTGCGGGCGAGCCCGACCAGCCGATGGACCTCGTTGATCTCTTCCCGCAGCTCCTCGGGCGACACCGCGTCGGTGGCGGACTCGACCTCCTCGTCGTTGCGCTCCGCCTCCTCGATGCCGTCCTCGCCGATCTCCTCCTCGTCGCCGGTCTTCTCGTCGCGCACGTCCTTGGTGGGCAGCTTGCCCTGCCGGTCTTCCATTTGCTGCGCAGTCAGCAGGCCCTGCTCCATCTGGCGCAGCTCCTCGGTGAGCTTGGCCTCACGGCGCTCCAGGGAGCGGAGCAGGGCCCATGTGCTCGACGCCAGCCGGCGCTGGAGCACGCTCATCGCCAGGCCGGCGGAGCCTCGGTTGCGCTGCTTGGCCTTGTTGTAGTGGAACTGGCAGTAGGTGGTGGCCTGATCGTACAGCTCCTTCTCCTCCAGGGTAAGCGGGTACTCGACGGTGTTGCTCTCGCGCGGCGGGTAGATGGGCCGCTCGTCGAAGGTGACCATCTCCTCCTTCATGCGGCGCACGTAGTATCGGGCCCGCTTGTCCTTGGGCAGGCGGTTGAAGGTCTCCTGGGTCGGCAGCAGCTCGGGGTCGAGCAGCCGCCACAGGAAGTAGTAGGGCTCGTCCTTGCCCATGTGCGGAGTCGCGGTGAGCAGCAACAGGTTGCGGCCCTGGGCGGCGATGGCCTCGGCCAGCTCGTAGCGGAGCGACGGGTCGGGGAGGCCGTGCCGGTCCCGGCTACACGAGAGCTTGTGAACCTCGTCGAAGATTACCAAATCGTAGGGCCGGGCCTCCAGGACATGGGCGCGCATGCGCGTCCGGTCCACGGTGTCGATGCTGACGATGGCCAGGTCGTTCAGCGAGTTCTCGAACGGATTCTCCCGGGCCCCGTCCTGGCTGCTGATGATGCGGAACCGGAGCCGGAACAGGTTGCGCAGCTCCCGTTCCCAGTTGCCGACCAGCCCGGCCGGGGGGACGATCAGGACGCGGGAGACCAGCCGCCGGAGCAGCATCTCCCGGATGTAGAGCCCGGCCATGATGGTCTTGCCGGCCCCCGCGTCGTCGGCCAGGAGGAAGCGAAGCCTGGGCAGCTTGAGCATGTGGTCGTAGACCGCGATGAACTGGTGCGGCAGCAGGTCGATGAGCGAGGTTTCGGTGGCGAAGGCGCTGTTGAACAGGTAGGCGTGGCCCAGGCGGTGGGCCTCGGCCACGTACCGGACCACCTCGCACTCAGCCCGGAAGGCGCTGGCAGCGTCCCCGGTCAGGATCTGGAATCGCTCCTCCGCCTCGGCGGCGGTACAGATGAAGGGTTCCAGGTTGCCGGTCTTGGGGTCCTCGAACCAGACCTTGATTACCCGGCCGAGGCGCTCGACGGCCTTGACGGTACGCTCCTTGCCCGACCTGGTGTCGAGTAGCCGCTGGCCAGCCTCGATGGTATCGACGATGCTCACGTCCTACCCCCGCGTTCGCGCCCGCCTGGCCCCCACCCCAGCCACCGCCGCGCAGCCCGCCGTCCTAGCCTCGATCCAGGCGTCCAGGTCCGCACGGCGGATGCGCCACTGGCCACGCACCTTGAACACCGGCAGCTCGCCCTGCTGGGCCATCAAGTAGACCGTCTTCTCGGCCAGCTTCAGCAGCGCCGCTACTTCCCTGATGGTCAGGACCTCATCGCCCATGGGTGCAGACCCTTTCGCGTTCGCCAAGAATGGCAAGTCCAATGGCAATGGAGTACAACGGGCACCACTGTATGGCAAGCGGGTACAGGATGGCAAGACAAAGCCAGGAGCTGGTGGGCGTTCATTCTCCACGCAGGCGGTCGAGGTTGCTTGCATGCACTTGAACAGCGACCTGGCCGACGATACCCCTGATTCGTTTGGCAACGGCTTGTTCCACGTCGGTATGACCAGTGGTGGCAATGTCCTGGCCAGAACTCTCACGAGTCCAGGTAAGCCCCTCCTGCTCCATCAGCTTGAGAATCCGTCTGACACCAGGAGGCTCTGCAATGGCGAATATCGGTCCTTGGTTCCCTCGGGTGGCGGTCAGCTTTACCTCATGTCCTTTCGGCCCATTCCATGGCATCAGAGTCACGACTGGCATTTCCATCTGGGCCACAGCAGAGATGATCACCTGGAAGGACCGGAACTCCTCCTCAGATAGGTCCTGCAATAATCCTCCCAGTCCGCGGAAGAATGAATCGGGACTCCGCTCAGCGTACTCAAGGGTAAGAGAGGCGAGTGCGGCAATCACGCTCGGACTGGCGGAATCCAACACCCTTCTGAATGCCTGGTAGAGAACCTCACGGATTTCCGGAGGCTCTGACTCCACGAGCCGTTCGACAACACTGTGTCTTCCCGTGGAAGCTGCTCGAATCAGTTCATCGTAGAATCTGGCGATTCGTTCGCTCCCCCTCTGATGAATGAGGGCCTCCCCGCCCCTGAACAGAATCTTCACGAGCGCACCACCTGCGATTCCAGCTAACGGTCCCATCCCTGCGCCAGCGATAGTGGAAATCGCCGTGACCCCAGCTTGCTCAACACCGACCAATGCAACCAAGGTTGCATCGGGCTTTCCTTCCTTTTCTGTTCCGTCGCCCTTCTTCATCTCGCCCTCCGCCAGCGGTCTATTCTGCCGGGATCGGTAGGTCCAGCTCTCGAATCTCGACGCCAGGGACCAACCCTGCTTTGATGCAGGCACGAGCCAGCTTGTAGTCGGAGATGATGAGCACAGGCGCGATGTTCGGCCCAGACTGCTCGGCTTCCCGATGGGCTGCTTTTGACGCGGAAAGGCAAACCAAAACAGCGAGGTCGCAGCCGGTTCCACGGATTTCCCGAACTTCCTTCGGACCAGCACTCTGCTGCCACCGCTTGGCAGAGACGTGAACCCGCTTGCCATCCTGGTCAACACAGCGCGCATCCACCCCGCCGTCCTTCACCATCCTGGTCACCTCGATGCGGGAATAACCCAGAGCGGGGAGGATTCTCTCCAGCAACTCCGACTCGAACCGTCGCCCGTCGATTCTGGAGAGCTTGGCAAGAACGGCTTCGGTCACCACACCCCACAGGTTCTCGTTGGCCTGGTCCACCTTCGTCACTGCCTTGTCGATTCTGTTCCGTATCTGCTGCCCCAGATCGATGGTCAGGCCGCCACGACTGCGTTGTTCTGCCCCGCTACCGCGCTCAGCTTCCTCGGGCCCATCCCCGAGTATTTCGTCGAGCGCATCCAAGGTGCCCTGATGGATGAAGTCACGGGTCCCGCTTTCGAGGGCAGAAACGGTCGCAGGGGAGATCCCGGCCTCGTCAGCCAACTCGGCCATACTCATTCCGAGGTGCTCACGCTGCCTACGCAACGCCACAGCTTGCTTCCGAGTCCACGGCGGCATCGAGTGTCTCCTTTCTTTGGCACCAACGCTGGCTCTCTGTTTTCCTCATGGCGCACTTGATTGCGCGCCCTGATAGGCAGGTCCCTCCGGTTACGGTGGCGGGCGGCTCCGTTGTCGCTTGGCATAGAGGGCAGCGGTTCTGGACAGCAGCTCATGGATGTCCTTCTGCAACGCCTCGGGCTCAAGCACTTTGGCGCGCGGGCCGAAGGTCAGGAGCCAGGGCAGCAGCACCTCGGGGTTCTCCATGTCGAAGGACACGACGACCCCTCCACGGGCTCGCCTGACCTTCTGGGAGGCATTCCAGGGTGGCTTGGTGGCCTGGCGGGCAACGTCCTTGGAGAAGAACACCCTTACTCTCGTCGGCACGGGAGGCTGAGCCCTGGACTTGGACTGGCCCTCACGGTCCCACAGTTTCACCACCAGCGTGGTGAAGTCGTCCGAGGCCCCCAGGAGGGCGGCGAGGCAGTACCTGAGCACGCCAAGCCTGCCAGCCTGGGGCCCACGCTCGGTGGCATCGAGCAAGCTCTGGGGAGCGAACTTCGGCGAGGCCGCCAGACCCAGGATGCGGGCACCAATGCCCAGCAACCTCCCTACAAGCTCGGTTGCGACCTTTCTGGGTCCGCCGGTATGCCAAGCTTCCGGTCGGAAGGACTCGCGGGCCCAAGCAGGCAAGGACAACTTGTGACCGAAGCGTGCGAACGCTTCTTCCACTTGGCGCTGGGCATCGCTCGTGCTCAGCTTTTTCCTCTTCAGGTCCCAGAAGATGTCCGTCACCTCGCGGACGAGCTGCGCGGCAAGGAAGTGTCCCCTGCGGAGCGGACCGCCCTTGTGGCGCACCTCAAGGTTCCCCATGCCCTCGTCGAGGCGGTTGACCAGCTCAGCCAGCAGCTCCCGCTCTGAGTCGATGGCCTCGGATCTAAGCTTGTTGGTCTGCTTTTCCCGCAGGTCGAAGGAGGCAGCGATCTGGAGGAGACGGGCGGCGAGCCAGCGTACGTGCTCCTCAGTGAGCGTCCTGCCGTTGATCGCCACCCTCTGGTTGTCTTTCCTTCGGGTCATCTTCGGGCCAGAGAATACCGAAGGTAGCCAAGAATGCCAAGAATGAAGGGTTGATTTGTCAGGTTCGCCAAGTATATTCAAGGAGGTGAAGGTCAACGCAAGGCGAGCAAGGATGCCGAATCGGGCTCATAACCCGAAGGTCGCTGGTTCAAATCCAGCCCCCGCTATAGGAACCCTCCCGGGTCTCGGGAGGGTTTTTTTTGGGCACATCGAGATCGAACCGAGGGGTGAAACGGGGCGGGTGGCACCGAATGCGAGTCGAGAAA
>JAAZNF010000046.1 GCA_012798435.1 Myxococcales bacterium
GTTGGCGGGCACCACCAAATCACAATCGTCGTCCAGACCGTTGCAGCGCTCTGCCGCCCCGGGAAAGATCTGGGGGTCGTTGTCCCGACAATCGCCATTGCAGAGCCGGTACCCGTCATTGTCGTTGTCGGCCTCGTTGGCGGGAACGTTGTTGTCACAGTTGTCATCTAGGCCATTGCAGCGCTCGGACGCGGTGGGGTGAATGTTCGGATCGGTGTCGTCGCAATCGCCATTGCAGACCATGTATCCATCGTTGTCACCATCTACCTCGCCCGGCAAGTACTGGTTATCACAGTTGTTGTCCTTGCCGTCGCACACTTCTGGATGTCCGGGGAAAACCTCCGGGTCGTTGTCGTTGCAATCCCCGCCGCACGAACTGGCGCCGTCGTGGTCCAGGTCCGGGCCCTCGGGGGTGTTGGTGTTGCAGTCGTCGTCCCGGCCGTTGCAGGGGACCTCGGTGGCCCCAGGATTCACCGCAGAGTTGGCGTCGTCGCAGTCTCCACCGCAAATCGTGTAGGAATCTCCGTCGCCGTCTGGTGGATCATCGGGCGTCTGATCGTTGCAGTCATCGTTCCACCCGTTGCAAGTGATCTCTTGGCGCGAAGGATTGATGGCCGGGTTCTGGTCGTTGCAGTCTCGGCCGCAACCCACGGTGAAACCGTCGTTGTCCTGATCGCGTCCATCCGGGTCGTCGGGAGTCGCCGACCGGCAATCGTCGTCGATGCCGTTGCACTGGATCTCAGAGGCCCCAGGATTCACGTCTCGGTTGAGATCGTCACAATCGCCGCCGCAACCACGGGTGTATCCATCTCCGTCGGCATCGGTCGGATCAGGATCGTCGCGGGTGTCGGTGAGGCAGTCGTTGTCCTTCCCGTCGCATGAGAACTCGGTATTGCCTGGGAACCTCTCCGGATCGTTGTCGTCGCAGTCCCCGGCGCAAAGCGTCACCCCATCGCCATCCTGATCCGGGTTGTCTGTGGTGCGTGGATCGCAGTCATCATCGAGTTGGTTACAGGACACCTCGATGGCGTTCGGGTGCACCTCCGGGTTGTTGTCGTCGCAGTCTCCCCCACATGATGAATAGCCGTCACCATCCAGATCCGGTCCGTCCGGGGTGCTCCGCTCGCAATCGTCGTCCTTGCCATTGCAGGTGATCTCTGACGCGCCGGGATGGACCTCAAGATCGGAATCGTCGCAATCTCCCTGGCATGGGGACACACCGTCCCCGTCCTGGTCCAACTCATCCGCAGGGGTTTCGCCGTCGCAGTCGTTATCCTTGCCGTCGCACTTCTCATCCTCGGGGTACACCGCACCCTCGCACACCCCGCTCCAACGGCCGTCGACGCAGCGCTCGACGCCGATCTCGCACTCGCCGACCTTGGTCAGCCCGCAGTCGCGCACCTGCTCCACGGCGCATTCCGTGTCGCCACCGGCGTCCTGGCCGCCGTCCGTCCCCGCGTCTCCGCCGTCGGCCGGCTCTTCGCCGCCGTCGGGATTGGCCACGCACTTTCCGGCGAGGATGTCGCAGTGCTTGCCCGCCGGACAGTCCGTGTCGCTCTTGCACTCCGGACCGGCGTCTGGCTGCTCTTCGCAGATACCATCGTTACAGAACATTCCCAGCGGACAATCCTTGTCTGTCGAGCACAGATGAACCCCATTGTCCGTCCCCGATGTGGTCGAACCTCCGCAGGCAGCCAACGTGGAGGCCAACAAGACTCCAATGAATGAGAAAAGATTTCTCATGGAACAGCACCTCTGGGCTCCCGGCCCGCAACCGTGAATCTTGTTTGCAGTCTAGCACAACCACCTAGTTTTATAAAGCTTTCCTGCCGGATACGACCACAGAATTGCCATCAAGGAGGCGCGATTCCGTTGAGAAGGTTCGCGAGCCCCGGTGTGATCGCGCCAGGATCATCGATCCGCACCAGCAAGGCGAAGCGGTTGAGCGCCACCCATTGGCGGGCGTCTTCGAGCGTGATCCGGCCATCCACCTCGAGGAACACATCGACGTGGCGCATGTCCTTCAAGATCCCGAACAGGACATCGGGTATGCGGTTGCGGACACACTTGACCTGGATGGCCAGGGGCGCGATCGCGGCCAGATCCAAAAGCGCTTCGGCCGTGGCATCGGCCGGTAAGTACACGTATTTTCGCCGGGTCTTGTCCGTGATCAATTGGGCGAGCGTTTCGCGATCGAGCGCGCCATCGGCCCTCGGAACGATACCCAGTTCCGAGAAATTCAACTTCGTCGCTTGCTGCAGCGCGCTCGACCCGCAGCCATCCTGTAGCACGATGCGTTTTTTCACCGGGCCGAGTGCATACAGGCGGTTGAGGTCGGCGAGATCCGCACTCTTGCACGGCAACTCCATGACGACTTCCAACCGCTCGAGCTTGCGCAGGCGCTCGATGGCTCGCTCGTTGGGTATCTGGGACATCACGATGCGCTTCTGAACGGAACGAAACTTGTCCATCAGGACGCTGTGCCACATAGCGGGCAGGGCATCGCCAGCGTGCAGCCTCACTTCGACGGTGAGATCGCGCACATCGATAAAACGTAGCACCTGCTGGGGATCGATCTCATCGGAGAAGGACAGAGTCTTCTCCACCTTCGACAAGACTGGAAGGTCGAATTCGGCATGGGAGAAGCCCAATGGAAGAGAAGCGAACAGGAACCCGGCCGCGATAGCCACCCATCGAATACTGGACATGGGCGCACTCCTTGAAATCGCTACGGCACGACCGCGCTGTAAAGCTTGTTCTGCCCGTGCCACTCCATCAGGTTCGCGTAAGGCCTGCCATCCCGGTATTCTATGAGAACGTAAAGCAAACGTCGATCATGCCCCAGCGTGGGGATGTCCAGGGAGGTGATGTCGTTCCAGGTGCCGGGGTTCAGGTACACCCGCTCGTTGCCGAAGTTCCGCACGAACGGGATATGGCTGTGCCCCAGCACCACGATACGGGCGCCAGTCTGACGCATGATGTCCTCCGCCCCCTCGACCAGCGTCGGAGAACGGGCCAACTCCAGCCAGGCGGAGAGTCCCTTGAGGGCACCCTTGCGCTTGAGCGGCAGGCGGGAGAAGCAGGTCTTCAGGATGAACCAGAAGTATCGTACCACCGTCGCCAGACCGAACCAGAAGTCGTTGTAGAGGCACCAGCGCATGAACTTTCCAAAGGGCTTCACTTTGTCGACGTAGGGCCGGCTCCGTTTGATCCGGTAGAGGAAATCCTTCACGAAGTAGGTTCCCCAGGGGAGGTTGAGTACGGGCTCGGGATATCCACGAGTCAGAAAGTAGCGGTCCTTCTCGAAACGATGGATGGGCTCGATCTGGTGGCCGTGCTCCACATGGACACCGTCGAATACGTAGGCCTCCTCCACGAAGAGCACTTCGCCCCCTACCACTCGGCCAATGACTTCGCGGACAGCCGGCCACAGCAGGCCAGGTTCGTGATTGCCCATGATGAAAACCAGGCGCCGGTTGGGCTCGGTGTTGAATCGGCGCAGCGTGGCAAACAGCGCCTGATGACCCGCCATGATGGCCTCGATCTTATGCAGGGCGGCTCTCTCCGTCACCACGCCGAGATCCTGCTCCTGTGGCATGAGCTGGATCATGTTGAAAAAGTCGCCGTTCAGGATGATTTCAACATCTGAACCTTCTTCCGGCGCTCCGTAGTGCTCGACGAGTTCGATGAATTTCTCGTCGTAGGCGAAGTCCTCGAGCGCGTTGACGGTACCGTCGGGCAGGAACCTTCCGTTGCCCAGGTGGACGTCGGAGATCACTACTCGGATCTTCTTCATTGGGCGTCATCCGGACCCGGTGCACGGTTCTTGTCAGGAGGTTCCAGGTGCTCCGACGCGACATTCGGACCGCTCGGCGGGGATGCAGCACCCTCGATGAAAAGCCGGCTGCGTTGGTAGCTGAGCAGCGCACGATGCCCGAGGACCTTGCCCACGGCTGTGACGGGTACGGCCAGGAGTACGCCCAGAAACCCGAACACCTCGCCGAAGGCCAGCACCGCGATGATCACCGCCACCGGCGCAAGACCGAGGCGTTTTCCCAGGATACGGGGAGTCAAGAGAAGGCCGTCCAGGGTGGACACCAACGCGAAGGTCCCGCCGGCCAGGGCGAACTTTATCCCTGCGGCTCCTTCGAGCAAGAGGAACAGAGACGACAGCACCACGCCGGAGATGGTCCCCAGGTAGGGAACCATGTTCAACAGGCCCGTCAGGATGCCGATGGTGATGGCCGCGGGGACCCCGAGCAGGGATAGCACCGTGGAGTAGATGACGGCCAGGATGGCGCATACCGTCAGCTGCCCGCGCAGGAAGCCGGCGAGAACCTGGTCGATCTCGCTCATCACCGCGGCTGTAGCGGAACGGTTCCGGGGAGGAATGAGCTGGCTGAACCAGGCGATCATGCCGGGATAACTCTTGAGGAATGTGAAGGTGAAGAGAGGCAACAGGACCAGGTACAGGAGCGAGGACAGCAACGTGATGGTGCTCGAGAAGAGCCCTTTGAGAACCGTCGTGAGCGGGCCCGCGAGCTCTGGAACTCGGCCTCCCAGCTCCCGCTTGGCCGCATCCAACGCCTCGGGTACGGTGTTGGGCAGAGCCAGACCGAACGTCCGCTCCAACCAGGGAATGACGGTCCGTTCCAGGTAATCCAGGTAGCTCGGCAGCTTTCGAGCCAGCGTGGCAATCTCCTGATGGAGGGTGGGCAAGATGAGTGCGACCAGGCTGGCGGCGATGATCAGGAGCAGGACCAGGCAGACTGTCGCCGCGAGTGTCCGGTTGAGCCCCTTTTTCGAAAGCGACTCCATCAGCGGCTTGGCGACGTAGGCGAGGAGGAACGAAAGCAGGATGGGAGCCAGGATCCCCCGTAGCAGAAAGACCAAGACCACCAACCCCGCCAGGACGGAGAGCCAGATCCAACGCGTCTTCCGACTCGGCGTGAGGTTCTCCGCGGTGGAGGCCTGGTTCATGATAATGGGATGGGCTACTGCACCTCAGGGACCAAGGCGTCTCGAGACTGGTTCCATGCCACCCATTCGTCGGCCGAATCCTCCGCGGCAGCGAAAGCGGTCGGCTCTGACATCGTGCCATCCGCGGCCACCCGGATCTCCTGCATGGCCTTGGCCACCAGCTCCTCCCACTGCTTCTTCGTCACCTCTTGCGGGCCCGCGACTTCTACACGGCCGGGCCCGCCGGGCTTGACGCCCTGGCGCGGAATCTGGGGCGCCTGGCCGCTGGTGGGCGTGGCCTTGCCCGGTTTGGCGAACAAGGGGGCGTTCGACACGGCCACGGCGCCGGAGTACACCCGGACCACGGTGCTCTGGTCGGTCTTGGCGTCGATGCGAAAGGCCGTGCCGCGCACGCCGGCGACCGCGTTGCCGGTCTTGATCTCGAAGACCGAGCTGTCCGATTTCGCTTTCGCCGCCAGTGCATAGGTTTGGCCGCGTTGCAGCTGCGCCGTGAACTTGCGGTCCGCGCCACCGAAAACCGCCTGGTCTAGCACGAGGTTCGAACGGCTGCCCAGGCGTACCACACTGTTATCGGCCAACATGATCTCGACCCGGTTCTTCTTTCCCTTGGTACCGGTGCGGATCTCGTCACCGGGCTTGAGCTCGCGGCCGACCTTGGCCGGGGTCCAGGACCCTTTCGGCGCACGGACCTCGACCACGCCCTCGACATAGTTCACCCGGCCAACGACCGGGTCGGCGGCGCCGGATAACGACATCGAACCCAGCAGCACCGCTAAAAATGCCCAAAAACTCCAGTGTGGGGCACGAACGGTTGCGCGAATCGCCATGGGACACCTCCCTGGCGGGATTGACCCGCTAGTCGCCGGCCGCGTCGGTCGCGGCTCGAAGACGAATTGAAAAACCTGCCGTGATTCCAGACCCTTCTACCACCGTGCGGTGCGGGATGAAGCCCCGCGCCGCGACTTCCAGCGTGTGAGTGCCGCCGCTGGTGCGCACCAACGCCTCTGGGCGGGACAGCGATGCGCACGTCCCCTGGAACACGCCATCCAAAAACACCTCCGCCTCCGCCGGAGTGCATCCGACGCGGAGCGCCAGAGAGTCCTTGTCGGCTATCGGATAAACCTTCGGTGTGGCGCCGGCACAGGCCGCGGTGACGACTACTGCCAGGCAGATGGGAAAGCCGGTCTTCACGGGAGGAGTTTCACCTTGAGCGCGTTGTTGGCGGTCTCCTCCACCTCGACCTTAAGGCCGCCGCCGAAATCCTTGGCCTCGATCTCGGTGGCCAGCGTATGTCCGTCGCCCGCCATGGTAACGTCGAGGACCGCCGTACCACCCTTCATGGACTGGCGGGCGACCGCCTTCACGCCACGGACCTGGTGTTGCAGCACGTCGATGAACTTGTTCAGGTTCTTGTTGTTGGCTCCGCTCACGGTCACGCGGATGGAGTTGGATCCGCCGGTCTCCTCCACCCATTTCTTCGCGATGCGGTCGATGAGCTCCTCGGCGACTTTCTTGGAGGCCACCTTGATGGCCGCGGAGCCGGCGGCCTGGGCGGTCATGTGGTAGGAGTTGGCCGCGCGCGAGGAGGAGGCGATCACCTCTCCGTTCTCGCAGTTGATGACGCGGACGGCCACCTCGGCGCGGGCCGAACGCTGACGTGCGCCCTCCGCCGTCTGCCCGAGGTCGCTGGCCATGGCTTTGCCGACAATGATGAGCTGGGCATCGGTGGTCTTGGAGATCTGCCGGGCCTGCTTGTCGGAGAGCATGGCGACCGGCATGGTAACCTTCTTTTTGCCGGAGAGGACCTCGGGGTCCACGAAGGTGAACCCCTTCTCGCGCATCTGTTCGATGATGGTGTGCTCGGCGACGCGCATGTCGATGGCCGGGATGCCCGTCACGCTCCACCAGTACTGGGGCCGCTCGACGCCGATGTTCTGCTCGGCGATCATGACGATGATCTTGGGCATGTTCTTGCGGCGCATGAGGTTCTTCAGGCCTTCCAGATCGCTGGACACCTGCCCGGTCATCACCTCGGCGCTGATCTCCACCACGTACACGTTGTCCTCGGCGCGCTCGCTGACGATCTTGTACTTTCGAATGTATCCGCTGGACTGGGCCAGAATCCGATCCGAGATGAGCTGGTAGTTCTCGGTGACGGTTTCGGAGGAGATCAGCGTCCCCACCGCCGACTCCACCGCCTTGCGTTGCGCGTCCTCGAGGGCCTTGTCGCGGGCCATGGCCTTGTCGTTGTCCAGGATGGCCGCTTCTCCCCTCGCCTCCACGGTCTGCGCCTCGTCGGCCCAGGCCGCGCCAGCGGTGAAGAACGCCGCAACGAACCACAATCCGATGATAATCTTGGGCATCTTCATGATCTCCCTCGCTTGGTCGGCTGGTTAGTCCACCACGAACACGACTCGGGCCTCGGTCAGGAACTTGAGGTTAGCCTGCGGGTCGCGCAGCTTCTCCGCGTCCGCGTTGGAGATGACGACGTCGGTGCGTCCGCCCTCGGCCAGCTTCAGGCCCTTGAGAACCAGCGGAGAGCCGGAGACGCGCTTGGAGTCGGAAGCCGCCTGCAAATCTCGAAAATATCCAGCGACGCCGCTGCTCTCCAAGGTGGCCTTGTCGAGCATGTCCGCGCCGTAGACCACCTTGCCCGCCTCGTCCAGAATTCTCGGCGACAGCGCGGGGATGAGCTTGAGGCCGCGGGCATCGATCACCAGACCGGTGTTCTTCGAGCTGCCGCTGGCGGGCACGTCGGCGGCCTTGCTGCCGGGGTTGACCAGAGTGGACGCCAACGGGCCGTCCAGCGACATCTGCACCACCACGTCCACCCCTCCATCGGAATAGTACTTGGTGTTGATCACCTTGAAGTTCCGCGCGACTCCTTCGACGCGAGCGCGCATCTTCTCGTTGGTCACCAGCTCCTTCTCGACCGTGACCTCGGAGTTGATCTGGACGCCCTTGAGGGTCTCAAGGATGTTTCGCAGGGCATCCATTTTTGCCACTCGCTCGGCACCCAGCCGAGCCACCGCGACGTTCTGGCGTGCCCGAGGGTCATTGAGATCCGGTGCGCCGCTACCGGTCGCGGTGATGGTGCGGCCGGTCCAGTTGACCTGACCGTGGTCGACCTTGAGGTCGCCGGACGTCACCTCGCCGGCATTCTGCGCCCAGGCGGCCCCCGCGATGAGGGTGACGGCCAGAAGACCGAAAAGGAAAGTTCGGAATCTCTTGTTCATCGGATCCTCCTGGTCACTTTCCAGAAAAGTTTCGCCCTTTTATCATGCGCCCCGGCGCTAGTCAAGGACGCCGGGGCGCCAATTCTTCATGTTTTTCGGACGGATTCGGCTTTTCGATATTCAGCGTTCAACCCAGTAATTCGGCGCTTCCTGGGTGATGATCACGTTGTGGACGTGACTCTCCAGAAGGCCTGCCTGGGTGATGCGCACAAACCGCGCTCGGTTGCGAAGCTCGTCGATGGTCCGGCACCCGCAGTATCCCATACCCGATCTCAGCCCCCCGACGAGTTGGAAAAGAACATTCGACAAGTTGCCGCGGAACGGCACCCGGCCCTCGATGCCCTCCGGGACCAGTTTTTCCTCGGCTACGTCGCTTTGAAAGTACCGGTCCTTGCTGCCCGCCTTCATCGCAGCCAACGAGCCCATGCCGCGATAAACCTTGTAAGAGCGTCCCTGGTACAACACCACTTCTCCCGGACTCTGCTCCGTGCCGGCGAACAGCGATCCGACCATCACGGAATTCGCGCCCGCCGCGATGGCCTTGGTGATGTCTCCCGAGTACTTCAGGCCGCCGTCGCCAACGATGGGCACGTCGGCTTCCCCGGCAGTCTCGGCGCAGTCCATGATGGCCGTGATCTGGGGGACACCCACACCGGCGACCACGCGGGTCGTGCAGATCGAGCCCGGGCCGATCCCGACCTTGACCGCATCGGCGCCGGCCTCGATGAGGGCTCGCGTTCCATCCGCCGTCGCGACATTCCCCCCCATGACCTCGCTGTCTGGAAACCGCCGCTTCAGTTCACGCACGGTGTCCAACACCCCTTGCGAGTGCCCATGAGCGGTGTCGACGACGAGAAGATCGCAACCCGCAGCGATGAGCGCCTCGGCCCTCTCCATGCCTGGCTTGCCCACTCCCACAGCGGCCCCGACCAACAGGCTTCCCCGAGAATCCTTGGAGGCGATCGGGAAGCGCTCGGACTTCTGAATGTCCTTCATAGTGATGAGGCCCGTCAGGCAAAATCCCTTATCCACTACTGGAAGTTTTTCGATTTTATTCTTTTGCATCAATGCCTTGGCGGAATCGTGAGAAATGCCTTCCCTGGCGGTGACGAGGCGCGCAGACATCACCGCACTGACTTTCTTCTTATTGTCGACTTCGAATCGGAGATCTCGCGAGGTGATGATTCCGACGAGCTTCTTCCCCTTGACCACAGGAATGCCGGAGATGGAATGAAGCCGCATCAGCTCTAGCGCTTCTCGCAGGGGTCGATCCGGACCGATGGTGATGGGATCTCGGACGATGCCCGCCTCGAACTTCTTGACCTTGGCCACCTCCGCCGCCTGACGTTCGACGGAAAGGTTCTTGTGGATGATGCCGATGCCGCCCTCCTGGGCCATGGTGATGGCCGTGTCGGACTCGGTGACGGTATCCATCGCCGCCGAAACCAGGGGTATCCGCAGTTTGATCCGTCTGGTGAGGCGCGTCGAGAGATCGACCTCGGTCGGCAGAACATCGGAGTAGCAGGGAACCAGCAAGACATCATCGAAGGTCAATCCTTCGCGGATGACAGGGCGGGTCATGGTTCACCCCTTGGCGATAGAGCTGGCAGACCGTACTTCAGCCCGCGATCTGCGTCAAGCCAGAAATTGCCAAAAGTCGTTTTCCTTACGAAGGATTTACCCTTGACAGGCTTCCCCCGGTCCTTATCTTGGCTAATAACAGGAGACGAATAATCCTGTTCTTTCCCTGGCCGAGCTCTTTTCCATCCTCATCCCCACCTCCCCTCTCTCGCCGATGGTTCATGCTCGGCGGCGAGAGAGGGGTTCCTTCCTCTTCGGCACGTCTCGTCTCCAGCCGGATTCTCGGCCTTTCGATAAGGGTGGCAAGGTGTATCCTTCAAGAATCGCTCGATCTTGACTGCCGGATGTAAGGCATCGGGTGAATTCCAACGGATCCTACTCAAAAGATCGTTGGCATCCCCCTCCGATGCCTCACTCGTTAGCAGACGAAATTCTTATAAGAATGAGCTGTTAGCGTCGGGAGCCGGTGAAGCGGTAGATGTAGTAGAGCAGCGTGAGAATCGAGGTGATCAACGCGGCAACGTACGTCATCGCCGCGGCGTTCAGGACCTTGGCGACCGCCTGGCCCTCCTCGCGCCCTACGATCCCGGTGGCCACCAGTTGCTCCTTGGCGCGGGTCGAGGCATTGAATTCGACCGGGAGTGTCACCAACTGGAACAGCACCACCAGCCCGAACAACGCGATGCCGGCCCAGATGAGCCCCGTCTGTTGGACCAAGAAGCCGATCACGATGACGATGTAGGAGCCATACGTCCCGATGTTGGCGGGCAGCACCATGGACTGGCGCAGCGCCATGGCGCCGTACTTCTGCTGGTGCTGGATGGCGTGACCGACCTCGTGGGCGGCGACGCCGACCGCGGACACGCTTCGCCCGTGGTAGACATCCGGGGAGAGCCGGACCACCTTCTCGCCCGGGTGGTAGTGGTCGGACAAGAACCCCTGGTGCAGCTCGACCCGCACGTCGCGGATGCCGCTTCTTTCGAGAAGCTCGGCCGCGACCTCGGCGCCGCTTTTTCTGGAAGCGATACTCACCTGGGAGAACTTGGCGAAGGTAGACTTCACCCGCCAGGTCGCCCACAGGGCGAGCAGCAACCCTGGCCCGACAAACACGATGTACATCGGATCGAATATCATGCTGTCCTCCCTTTCTCAGACCCAATGAGTAAGTCGGGAAGAAAGCTCGGTCAAGGGCAGTGTGGGAGTGCCGGCGAGACGCTAGAACTTCCAGGTCAGCGCAGCGGCCAGGGGGCCGACGCTCACGGAGGGCACCAGCGAGGCGCTGCCGCCCGGGCCCTCGTCCATGAGCCCGCTGTTGTGGATCCGGGCGGCGTCGGTGATCTTCCCCTGCGCCACGAACTCGAACACGATCCCGGAGGCGAGCAGTGCTCCGCCGCTGATGAAACCGATCACTCCGGCGCTGTTCCCGAGGGCCTCCGACATGTCCTTCTCGAACAGGTAATACACCCCACCGAACACGAAGGCCGCTAGCGAGAGGCCAGTGAAGACATAGGCGGTGGTGTGCCAGATCTTGTAGCTTTCGAATTTCTCGTACGCGGCGGCATTTTCCTTGAGGATGCGGTCGAGCTCGTGTCCCTCTTCCCAGATGCTATAGGTCTTCTCGTCCAAGGTGTATTTCTCGCTGGCAAAGAAGAGGAACCCATGATGGATCTTAATCTCTTGGGCCGAGACGGTGGGGAGCATGAGGAAGAAGGCTCCAAGGCACATGACGAGCTTTCTCACGAGCGACCTCCTGTTTCAGTCTTGAAGACCGGCGAGAATGGTCGGCTTCAGGTACTCGCGGCAACCCTGGAGCCGTTTTCCAAAGAGCCCGGCGACGTTGATCATGAGCTTCAGACAGGCCTGCGGCTTGGTGCGCTGAAGTTTCAAAAACTCTCGCCGGGTGATCTCGACCAGCTCGCAATCCGTAGCTGCGATGGCCGAGACCATGCGGTGCCCGCCGATGAGCAGGCTGAGCTCGCCGAAGGCCTCCCCGGGCGCCAGCTTCTCCAGCGGCCGGTCCCGCCCGTCCGGGGCCTTGACCGATAGCTCGACCACGCCGTTCTTCACCACGAAGAGCGACTCCGCCACCATGTTCTCTACGAAGATGGGGGTCTGCTTGGGAAAGGAGCGCACCGCCGCGATCTTGGCCATCATGAGCAGGCCGGCCTCGGAGAATCCCGCAAAGACAGGGCAGGCTTTGAGGATCTGCAGCGGCATGGCCCGGTTTATATCAAAAGGCGTTCACGCGGGGCAAGCGGAAAGTGCAGCGCTAAGAACGGCGGGGGAACACCCACAAACTGCTGCCGGCGAAGTTCACCAGCGTCCCGGCCACGATGCCGAAGAAGTTCACCAGCAGGTATCCCCTCCCCTGGTCGAGCGCCGTCGTCACGATGAAGAGGTGCATGACGCCGATGCGAACGGAAAGCCCGGCCAGGCTCACCAGCACGAAGGCCGGGTAGCTCGCGATGCCGCGCACGGAGCGGTCACGGAAGGTCCAGGCGCGGTTGAGCAGGTAGTTGCTGCTGACCGCAATGGCAAAGCCCGCGACCGCGCACAGCCGGGTGTCGAGGCCCAGCGTCTCCTTGAGCGCGGCCACGGTGGCCATGTCGAGGACCATCCCCACGAGGCCGACCAGGCAGAAGCGGGCAAAGCGAAACAGGCCGGCGAAGCGGAAGGCGTACAGCCGCCACAGGTGCTGCAGGTACTGGAGCTGGGCCTTGGCCGAGAGCTTGCTCTCCCCCGCCCGGCGGTCGCGAAACACGATCGGCACCTCGCGCACGCGGGCCGCGTGCGCCTTGACCACGATCTCCAGCACGATCTTCCAGCCCACCGGGTCCAGCGGTAGCCCCTCGAGGAGATCCCGGCGCACCGCCATGAAGCCGCTGGTGGGATCGGAGAGCCGCGCCACCCCCAGCGCCAGCAGGCCGGCGCCTCGCGAGATGACGCGCCGGAGCAGGGGCCATTTTTCGCTGCCGCCGCCAGCCACGTAACGGCTGCCGACCGTGATGTCGGCGGTTCCTTCCAGCACGGGGCGGACGAGGTCCGCCAGCGTCTCGACCGGGTGGCTGCCGTCGGCGTCCATGACCACGCACACCCGGGCCCGCGAGGCGGCGAAGCCCTCGAGCACCGCCGAGGAAAGCCCGCGTCGGCCGCGGCGCACCATGCAGCGCACCGGGAGCCGCCTCCCCAGCTCCTCGGCGATCCGGCCGGTGCCGTCGGGTGAGTCGTCGTCCACCACGATCACCTCGCCGCGGAGAGAAGCGCTCTCTAGCGCGCGGCAGATCTCTTCCGCCAGGGCCGCGATGTTCAGCGCCTCGTTGAAGGTCGGCACCACCACCGAGACATCGAGCGCGGATGGTCCGGAGACGGCGGCGAGGTTGGGGGCGTGCTCGATCATAGCAAGAAGTACCGCATGAAGGCGTCGAAGAAGGGGATCGACAGCCGGGAGCGGATGCGATCGAGCACGCTCGGCCGCACCGGCCGGCACAGCTCGGTGTCCTTGATGATGCGCTCCACCACCGCCCCGCCGAACGCCCGGTCCTGGATGAAAAACTCGAGCTCGAGGTCGGCCCGCGCCGAGCGCAGCACCAGGTTGTACGAGCCCATGGCGGTGTAGAAGCGGTCGGCCACCGCGATCTTGGAGTGCACGATGGCGCGCTGGTAGCCCTGCAGGTTCACCCCCAGGCGCTGCAGCATGGGGTAGAAGCGGTCGCTCTCGAACCCGGTGAGCAGGGTGTCGTAGTACAGCGGCACCACCATGAGGAACTCGGAGAGCCGATTCGCCTGCCGTCCCCAGCGCCGCAAGAGCTCGCCGTCGGTCGGGTAGCAGTGCTCGACGTGCATGGAGTGGCGCGCGAGTTCGGGCAACGAGCCGATGCGCTCGCGCAGCGCGCTGTAACCCTCCGTCACCGGCTCGGGCGCGCCGCCGAGGAGTGACAGCACCAGCCGGGGAAAATTCTTCCAGAAGGGCTGGGTGAAGCCGAGCGGCAGCGAGGGGTGGACCGTGACCACGGCGTCGCCCTTGCGTTCGAGAGGCGCGGCCACCGCGGGGCTGTCGGGATCGAAGACGTCGCCGCCCGAGAGCGCCCAGCGCTTGGCGAACTGCCGGTTGAGCTCGCGCGCGCAGCCGCCTTCCAGGATGGCCGAGTTGTCGTGCCACTGCCAGCGCTTCCAGTTCACGCGCGGGTCGGCAGACAACTCGTTCGAGTACAGGTAGGCGTCGGCCAGGTTCTGCGAGCCGATGAAGGCCCGGCAGCCGTCCACCACGATCATCTTGCGGTGATCGCCGTGGGCGATGGAGCCGGAGTAGGCCTCGTCGAGCGCATCCTGCTCGGCCAGCCAATCGTCGCGGATCCCCCGCTCCTTCGCCCAGCGCCGGTACTGATCGCGGGTGCGGACTCCCTGGTCGCGAAAGCTCTTTCGCTTCCAGTGGCGGATGATGGGGTTGCAGTCCACGAACGGCACGCCGCCCTCGCGGATGGCGCCGACGACGTTCTTTCGCACGTAGCGGTCGTGCCACAGCCAAGAGCGTAGCTCCGAGAGCGGCGACACGAACCCCGTGGTGGAGGGCGAGCCCGACATCACGAACCCGCTGGCGGCGAACATCACCCGCACCTGCACCCCCTGGCGGACCTTCTCGGCCAGCAAACGGGCCAGCCGCACCCCCACCTCGCCACCCATGATGAGGGTCACGATGTGGATGGAGCGCTCGGCGGCCTGGAGAAAGGCGAACAGCTCGCGCTCGGCCTCGGGGCCGCCCCATACCGGGCGCAGGTGGTGACCGTAGCGGGAGAGGTCCGAAAGCCTCTCGACCAGCGCGCCCAGCGCCGCCGCGTCGAAGCCATCGACGCCCAAGAGGTCTTTCGGCTCTCGAAACTCTCCCCCCAGCCGCTCCCGGCGTTCGAGCAGCCTCGTCCGCAGCGGATCGCGGATCTCGTGCGCCTCGTCGGTGCCGATCTTGGGCGGGCCGGCCCGGTCGTCGTAGGCTCCGAGCGGTGGGAGGTTGAGGTACGCAAGCAGCGCAGAGAGCTCGGCCGGCGAATGACGCTCGAGATCGGCTGGCGAGAGGGTCGGCATGGCCGCAGAGTCCTACCACAACCCCGGGGGATCCTGGCAAAAGTTTTTTCGAAAGACACCAAAATCATTCAGCAAAGGGGCTCGCCCCCTTAGACCCCCAGGAAAAAACTCGGGAGAAAACCTTGTTGAGTTTTCTTGTGCGCGGCGCGTCAGGCCATTTTTTCGATGCTTTTCCATCTCTATTATTGGCGCTTTTTTCCGGGCCTTTTCCCCGGGGTCCAAGGGGCAGAGCCCCTTGCCAAGATCTTTCCTTGTCCCGCATCAGTTGGGCACGGTGCAGATAGTGGGAGAACGCAGTTGACGCGGCATTTCCTTTTGGATAGATCCGCCGCATGAAAGCCGTCCTGCTCGCCGCCGGCGTCGGAAGCCGCCTCCGCCCGCACACCGAGAGTTCGCCCAAGGCCCTGCTGCCGGTGGCGGGGCGCTCGATTCTGCACCGCGCGCTCGACGCCTTCGCCAGGCTCAAGCTCGAGGAAGCCGTCATCGTCACCGGCCATCTTCACGAATCCATCGAGGCGGCCGTGCAAGATGCGCCGCTCCCGGTGCGGACGATCTTCAACCCGCGCTACGACACCGCCAACAACTACTACTCCCTGCTCGTGGCCGAGCCTTCCCTGGCCGGCCAGGATTTTATCAAGCTAGACGCCGACCTTGTGTTCTCCCCCGAGGTGCTCGAGAGGCTCCTTGCGGGCGCGGGCGATCTCGTGCTGGCGCTGGACCGCTCGGTGCATCTAGGCGATGAGGAGATGAAGATCCGCCTCGGCCCGGACGGCCGGGTGCTGTCCGTCTCCAAGAAACTTCTGCCCCAAGACTGCGCCGGCGAGTCCATCGGCATGGAGCGGATCGGCGCCGCTTTCTCGCGCGTACTCTTCGACGAGCTGCGCGCGCTCGACCGCGAGGGGCTCACCAACTCGTACTACGAGGACGCCTACGACCGGCTGGCCCGGCGCGGTGGGCCCGACCTCCGTTGCGCTGACGTCACCGGGATGCGCTGGTTCGAGATCGACGACGAGCGCGACTGGCGAGAGGCCGACCGGTTGTTTGCGCGCTGACCGAGAAGCTTCTGGCAAAGGGGTTCCCCCCTTGAACCCCCAGAGACAAATCCAAAGAAGACCCCGAAAAAACATTCTTCTAAGGAAAACCTGAAAAAATGGTTCCGGGTGCCATGTATTCGCTTTTCAAATCCCCTTATTAGCAGAGCCTTTTCTTGTTTTTTTCCTGTCAGCGTTTTTTTGTTTTTTGGGGGTCCAAGGGGGCGTGCCCTCTTGCCATGTTTTCTTTCGCTTTTTCTTGTCATGGCCCGCGAATTGCTATACCAAGAGGCGGCTCGAAGTGTCGGGCCCGGCAACGGAGCTTGGCATGGACGTCTTCATCCTGGCGCACGGCACGGACTCCCTGGAACGGCAGTTCTTCCAGGTGCCGGTCCCGGCCCGGGTGGCGAACGAACTCTTCCTCCAGGGTGTGAAAAAACTCACCCTGGTTGTCGATTGCGAGCCACACACGGCGCGTTCGGCGCTCGAAAAGACGGTGCTCTCGGGTCTCGAACTTACCATCGAGCAGGCCCCGGCCGGCGTTGCGCTCATCGACCACGCCCTTGCGCTCGCTCGCCCCGACGCATCGTGCGCGATCGTCTTGGACGGATGCCTTTGCTCCAAGGGATTCTACAAGGCGCTGCTCGCGCAGGCGCCGGCGGCCGCCTCGGCGCACAAGGTCGTCGCGCAGGGCAACAGTGAGCTGACCTGCGCCATCCTGCTCGGGCCCGGCGGCGCCGATGCCGTGCGCTCGAACGGAGGAGCGGACAAGCTTTCGCTGCTCGTCCTGCCGGGGACGTCCGTCGCCGTATCGAAGGACTCGAAGAAAGAGGTCGAGCGCTTCCTCATCGACGGCCTCAGAAAGACCATCGATTCCGACGGCGTGATCGCCTATTACCTGATGCGGCCGGTCACCCTGCGCGCAACGAGGCTGCTCGCGCGCACGCCGATCCTTCCCAACCACGTCACGCTGCTTTCGTTCGCCATCGGCATGACCGGGGTGGGCCTGGTGGCCTTTGGCGACCGCTGGCTGGCCGCGCTGGGGGGCCTGCTCTTCTTCGTGGCCGCCACCACCGACTGCATCGACGGCGAGATCGCCCGCCTGCGCTACAAGATGAGCTACCTGGGCGGCTGGCTCGACACCTTCACCGACGACATCCAGACCTCCACCTGCATCCTGGCCTGCGGGTACTATCAAAGCCGCACCGGCGGCGGCGAGATCTGGCTCGTCCTCGGCGCAGTGGCGGCGGCGGCCTTCGTGCTGCCGCAGCTCTACGTCTACCTCGACATCCACCGGCGCTACCACTCGTCCGACACGGTGGACTTCAAGTTCGCCTGGGAGAAGCCCTCCCCCGCCATCGCGGCCGAGACGCGGCCCTCGCTCGCGGGCGTGCTCAAGTACGCTTTCAAACGCGACTTCTTCACTTTCCTATTTGCGCTGCTCATCGCGCTCGAGGCCCAGGTCGTCCTCGTCGCGGTCAACCTGGCCGCCAACGTGACGCGCGCGGTCCTGGTCGGGATCTCGGCCGCCATGTCGGAGAGAAGCAAGGAGTGCGCCTGAAGAAGCTCATCAACATCTTCTTCGTCGCGCTGGGAATCGGCTTCTTCGTAAAGCTCCTCCTGGAGTACGACCTTTCGGCCATCGCGACCGACCTCGCCCGGGTGGGCCTCGGCTTCGGCTGGATCGTGTTGCTATGGGCGGTCATGGTCGCCGCCGACACCGCGAGCTGGTATTTTTGCTTCGGCGCGGCTCGCGGCCAGGTGGGCTTCTGGCGGCTCACCCTGATCATGACCGCTGGCCAGGCCATCAACTCGGTGACGCCCTCCGGCAACCTGGGGGAGCTGGTCAAGGGGAAGTACCTCGCCGAGCACACCACCACCGCGGTCACCGTCTCCTCGCTCATCATCTACAACTTCATGTACACCCTGGTGACGGCGGTGATGGTGCTGGCCGGCGCCGCCTGCGCCACCTTCCTTTCGCAGGTGCCGACCTGGCTCAAGCTGGTGTTGTGGGGCGCTTCGTTGCTGGTATGCGGCTACACGGTGCTGCTGGTGGTCATCCTGCGCCGGGGGCTGGCCGAGAAGGTCATCCGCTTCCTGCGCCGCATCCACATCCCGCTCAAGAACCCCGAGAAGTGGATCCAGAACGCACAGCAGGTGGACCGCGACCTGCGGGAGTTCCAGCAGAAGTACCCGCGCGACTTCCGCCTCACCATCGGCGCCATGGTGGTGAGCCGGATGATCTCGGTGGCGGAGGTGTGGGTGGTGTGCCTGCTGCTCGCCCGCCCCATCAACCCGGCGGTGGCCTTCTTCATCATGGCGGTGAGCCAGCTCTTGTTCTGGGTGTTCGCCCTGGTGCCCAGCCAGATCGGGGTCATGGAGCAGGGCTCGGACTCGCTGTTTGCGGCCATGGACTACCAGCCCGGAACGGGCTTTACCTTCGAGCTGGTGCGGCGCGCCCGGCGGGTGTTCCAGATCGCGGTGGGGCTCTTGGTCCTCTTGTACCTGGCCCTGTCATACGGCAAGCGCAAGGAGAGCGAACCGCAAGAAGTAAAGCAATTGGCGCCGTCCGCGTCCAAAGAACCTGGAGGAACGCCATGATGCGAACAAAATTTTCCTTGCTTGCGCTGCTGTGCCTGCTCTCGGCCCGCCCGACGCTCGCGGCGGAGTCGTTTTCGAGCTTCGGGCCGGAGCAGACGGTGACGCTTCTGGACCTGGGTGTCCACCTCATGAACCCGGAGATGTACTCGGAGCAATGGGGCATCACCATCCTCCCCGAGGGTGGCGGGCGGGCGGGCGCGGACTTTATCATCTCCAACATCGGCCTGGGAGACCACAAGGCCGCGGTGCGGGGCGAGTACACGGATCCGGCCGGAAAGAAGTACAAGTGCCTTCTGGAGTTTTCGAGCGACGACTGGAAGAACCAGGCCGGCGCCTTCGCCCTGACCCTGGGGGAGAACCGGCTCTCCGGCGACCTGGAGGGCGTGCGTTTCAAGATCACCTGCCCCGAGCTGACGTTGGACCTTGTCATGAAGAACGTCGCGCCGCCCTGGCAACCGGGCTCCGGCAAGCTCACCCTGGAGAAGGACGGCAAGGAAGAAGGCTTCTACCGCATGGTGTACCCCAGCCCGCGCTCGGTGGTGACCGGGACCATCAGCGCCGGCGGCAAGACGGTCGAAGTGAAGCAGGGCGTCGGCCTGTGCGATCACTCGTTCACCAACATCGGCCCGCACAAGCTCGCGCGGCGCTGGTTCCGTTTCAAGCACCTCTCACCCGAGGTCTCGGTGTTGCTGGTCGAGGTGGAGCACCCCTCCTCCGCCGGCGGCAGCACCCGCGGGTACGTGCTGGTGTACGACGACGGCGGCCGGGTCATCGCCAGCGCCCGGGCGCGTTTCGAGTACGACGGCTGGATCCAGGACACCCAGTCCGAGGAGGGGTACCGCATTCCCCGGCAGGTGCGGGTGGTGGCGGTGGACGGCGCCGCAACCCTCAGCGGGACGCTCACCATGACCAAGATCGAGAAGGTCAGCGACCCGCTGGCCGATCTCGATGCCATCCGCCGGGCGGTGGCGCGCCGCTTCTCGAAGCCGCGCGACTACTACCTGGCCTGCAAGTTTTCGCTCACCGCCAAGACCGCCAAGGGTGAAAAGATCTGGAAGGGTGAAGACGTCTACAAGTTCATCTATGTGAACCCCTGAGAATCGCCATGCACGACCGGACACGCCCGGCATTGAGATACCCTCGCTCCCTCTTTCGCCTCGGTTGGCTCGGTGTCCTCGCGCTGGCCGCGCCGGCCTGCCAGTCGCCCGAGCGTGATCACCCGGTGTGCGCCTCGGGCATCGGCCTAGCGTGGGAGAAACTGGAGTTGGGCGGGAGCGCGCCGGCGGCACGTCTGGATGGCGCGCTGGCCAGCGACGACGAAGGTCACCGGGTCTTCTTGTTCGGCGGGCGCACGGCGACCGAGTTCCTCAACGACCTGTGGGTGCTGGACCTGGATCGCAAGGTATGGACCGAGATCCGCGCGAGCGAGGCACCCAGTCCTCGCAGCGGACACTCGCTCTCCTACGATGCGCGCCGAAAGCGTCTCATCCTGTTCGGTGGATACGTGGCGGACTCCTTCGGCAAGGCGCAGTTCCACAAGGAGCTGTGGACCTACTCCCCCGAGGAGGGGTGGTCGCGAAAGTTCTTCAAGGAGGGGCCCGCTGGGCGGGCCTGGCACGCCGCGGCCGTCGGGCCGGAGGACCTCATCCTCTTCGGCGGCTACGCGCCGTCCCCGCTCTACCACCAGAACGACTTGTGGGCGCTGGACCTGGAGAGCCTGGAGTTCCGCCGCCTGGCGACCGACGGCGGCCCGCGCATGACCGGACGGGCTGGCCTGCTGCTGTCGCCCTCGGCGCGGGACATCTGGTTCGCAGGAAGAGACGGCATCCCCCAACCGCAGCGCGCCGGCTACTGGCAACTTGTGGTGGAGCGGGACCGCTGGAGTTTCATCACACGTAAGCAGATGGACCCGCCGCGGAACTTCGACCTGGCCCTGGCGGACCCCCGCGAGGGGTTCCTCGTCCTGCTGCGCGGCCCGCAGGAGGAGCGGCACGACGACTGGAAGATTTGGACCTTCCAGCCGCACCACGAGTGTTTCGGCTCCGGCGGAAGCGCGGACGGCGCCTGGGCGTTCCAGGGCATCGCCTGCACGACTGAACCCGGGCGGCCGGGCTCGTTCGTATGCCATGGCGGCGCGCGCGCCGAGCGCCTCAGCGCCGAGACCTGGCGGCTTCAGGTCCTGGGCTTCGGGGAGGAGCCATGACCCCCCGATTGCAGAAGCTTGCGCTACGCTACGTGGACTTTCTGATGCGCCGCTATCCCTGGGTGCTCCTGGCGGGCCTCTTATGCTCCGGCCTGGGGGCGTGGTCGGCCTCGCACTTCGAGGTCAAGACCGACTTCGCCGAGCTTCTGCCCCAGGACGAGCCTTCGATCAAGGACCTCGAGCGGGCCAAGGCCCGGGTGGGTGGGCTGTCGAACATGATCGTGGCGGTCAGTAGCGACGACCCTTCGGCCAACCGGCGCGCCATCGACGATCTGGTCGCCCGGCTGAACCGCCTGGGGCCGCAATACCTTCGCTTCTTGAAGTACGACATCAACCAGGAGAAGGCCTTCTACGAGAAGTGGAAGCACCTGTTCGCCGACCTCGTCGACCTCGAGCAGATCCACGAGAGGCTCGCGAAGAAGATCCGCTACGAGCGCATCAAGAACAACCCCGTGCTCAACCTGGACCTGGACGGGGAGCCGCTGGAGCCGGTGGAGTTCGACCTTGGCGACATCCGCGCAAAGTACGAGAAGAAGACCTCCTCCTACCAGCGCTACGTGGACGGCTACTTCACCGGAGAAGAGGGGCGGCTGTGGGTCATCCTGGTGTATCCGCCGGGATCCTCGGCCGGCGTCGAGTTCGGAAAGCGCCTACTGGCCCGGGTGCGCCAGGCCGCCGCGGAGGTGTGCAGCGATCGCAAGGTCTTTCTCAGCGAGGACCTGGAGACGCTCATCCGCGACGGCTGCAAGAAGAAGTATCACCCCTCCATGGAGGTCGGCTTCACGGGCGGCATCGTCAACGCCATTGTGGAACAAGAGGCCATCATCCAGGACATCGTGCTCGTCACCAGCATCTGCGTGCTGCTCAACCTCCTGGTGATCTTCATCTACTTCCGCTCGCTGCGCTCGGTGCCCATCATCGGCATCGCCCTCGGGGTCGGGACGGTGTGCACCTTCGGCATCTCCATCTTCATCGTGAAGAACCTCAATACCGCCACCGCCTTCCTGGCCTCGATCATCGTCGGCAACGGCATCAACTTCGGGCTCATCCAGCTGGCGCGCCTCTACGAAGAGCTCCGTGCCGGAAAGCCGCTGCGCGAGGCGCTGGCGGCGGCCATCGCCTTCACCCTGCAAGCCACCGCCACCGCCGCCCTGGCCGCCTCGATCGCCTACGGCTCGCTGATCATCACCAACTTCCGGGGCTTCAACGGGTTCGGCTACATGGGCGGCCTGGGCATGATCCTGTGCTGGCTCAGCGCCTTCACCGTGCAGCCCGCGCTGATTATCTTGTTCGAGCGGATCTTCCCCTGGCGGGCTCGACATCAGGAGAAGGGCCCACGCCACGGGTTCTTCGTGGCGCCGCTCGGGCGCTTCGTGACGCGACATGGGGTGTCGCTGCACGTGATCGGCGTGCTGCTGGCCGTCGGCTCGGCGATCCTGGCCATCCCGTACCTCAAGGATCCCTTCGAGTACAACTTCAACAACCTCCGCAACCAGGCCTCCCGCAAGTCGGGCCCATGGGCGCTCATCCGCCGGGTCGATCCCATCTTTCCGCGGCGGCTGGACCCGTCGTTCATTTTGGCGGATCGCCTGGACCAGGTGCCGCTGATCGCGGCCGAGTTGAACCGGAACAACTCCATGGGGCCACACATGGGGCTGTTCGTCGAGATCCACACGCTGTACTCCTTCCTGCCGGCGGAGCAAGACAAGAAACTGCGTGTGCTCGCGAAGATCCGGCGCCAGCTCTCGGATAGCACCCTGAGCTGGCTCTCCGACGAGGAGCGCGCCGACGTCGAGAAGTACCGGCCCCCGGAAGACCTGCGCGCCATGACGCTCGCCGACCTGCCCGAGTCCATCACCCGCATGTACACCGAGCTGGATGGGCGCAAGGGGCTCATCGTCCTGCTCTACCCCCGCGATGACCGCTCGGTGTACGACGGCCGCTTCTTGATCGAGCTTTCGGACGCCTCGCGAACGGTCCGGCTCCCGGATGGGGAGGTCATCCATTCGGCCGGGGTGGGAACCGTGTTCGCAGACATGATCAAGGCCATCCAACGCGATGGCCCGCGAGCGGTGGCGGCGTCCTTCCTGGGTGTCATCCTGATGGTCGCCCTGTTGTACCGATCGCTTCGCTTTGTGCTGCTGATCGTGAGCGCCATGGTGTTCGGCGTCATCTGGATGCTGGGCGCCACCGCGCTGGTGGGAGAAAAACTCAACTTCCTCAACTTCATCGCCCTGCCCATCACCTTCGGCATCGGGATCGACTACTCGGTGAACAACCTGACCCGCTACCGCATCGAGGGCCCGGGGTCCATCCAGCGGGTTCTCGAAAACACTGGAGGAGCGGTGTTCTTGTGCTCCCTCACCACCATCATCGGTTACTCGTCCCTCCTCATCGCCGACAACCGCGCCCTGGTCTCCTTCGGCTTGCTGGCCAACCTGGGGGAGGTTACCACCCTGGCAGCGGCCCTGCTGCTCATGCCTGCCCTGATCACCATCATCGAAAGACGAAAAGAGAGAAAAAAGGCTCTCCTGGAGAACAATAGTACCCTGTAGTTCCCAGGGAGTTTTGTGGCGTATTCGTTACAGTGATGTGATTTTTCACTACATCTGTACCAACGACGCAATCGAAGATATTTTCATCAGAAGGTCTGGTCTTTGACTTTCCGACATTTAACCATTTCATTCAATGAGTTACAAACAACAACATTTTCAGGTCGAAAGAGTCATAAAAACTATTGTGGCATGAGATATGCATAAATACCTAACGAAGCCGATTTTGACATATGAGTCAAGAAGAATGGTTTTCTAACTAGCTAGATGGAGCGACGTCATGGAAGCCAGACCTGAACTTCATCCCCTTTTCTTCCGCGGGCCGGATGTCTCCGACCGGGTTAAGAAGTTAAAGCCCTACGACGCGGTTTCCTCTCTGGACCTCATCAAGGCCAACCCGGGGGTGGAGCACTTCAAGCTGGACTGGAACGAGAGCACCATCCCGCCCTCGCCCAAGGTCAAGCAGGCGCTGGTCGATTACCTGACGGGAGATGGCCGCCTCAACTGGTACCCGGACATGGCCTATCAACCCCTGCTCGACCGGCTGGCGAACTACGTGGGGTGCGAATCCTCTCAGATCCTCCTCACCAACGGCTCGGATTCGGCGCTGGACCTTCTGTGCCAGACCTTCTTGAACCCTGGCAACAACATGGTCTTCCCGGTCCCGACCTACACCCACATGCTGCAGTTCGCCGAGCGGGCCGGCGCCGAGCTTCGGGGCATCCCAGGCGAGAATCCCTTCGTGCCGCAGATCCAGGAGCTCATCCCCCACATCGACTCCCACACCCGGATCATCTATCTAGCCAACCCCAACAACCCGACCGGAAACGTCTACTCGCCGGCGCGGCTGCTCGAGCTGGCCATCCGGTTCCCCCACGCCCTCATCGTGTCCGACGAGGCCTACTTCGAGTTCGCCGGCATCAGCGCCATCAAGCTCGTGAACGAGGTCCCGAACCTTGTGGTCACGCGCTCGTTCTCGAAGTGCTTCGGGATGGCCGGGTTGCGGCTCGGCTACATCGTCGCCAACCAGCGGCTGATCTCGGATTTGCGCCGCGCCCACAACCCCAAGAGCGTCAACATGTTGGCCCAGCTAGCCGCGGAGGCGGCGCTACAGGATCTCCCCTACTACCGCGCCTTCGTGCGCGAGGCCAAGCGTAGCGCGGCCTTGTTCGTCTCGTTCTGCGAGAAGCGCAAGATCCCCTGCCGCCCGACCTACGCCAACTTCGTGTTGGTCCAGTTCCCGAACGCCCCGGAGATCGCCCGCCGGCTTTCGGAGGCGGGCGTCCACGTGCGCGATCGCTCCTCTCAACTCCCCGGTGTCCTCCGCATCAGCCTAGCCACCGAAGCCCAGACGCGGCGCATTCTAGAGCGGCTGGAGCGCATCCTCGACAACCGCGTGGAGCTTCGCGAGGTTCAGCTCGAGGCCCCGGCTCCCTGAGGCGTGTCCGGACTTCTCTTCCTGACGCGAAGACCCGACAACCCAAAGTAGATCAGGCTGCCGAGGACGGCTCCGAGCACATCGGCCAGAGCGTCCCACGCGCTCGAATCTCTGCCCGGAACGGTCCCCTGGTAGATCTCATCCGCCGCCGCGAAGACCACCACCAGGATCCAGCAGAAAAACAACGTGCCGAGACTGGTGGTGGGCCAAGCCAGCGTGGCCAGCGCTCGAAGCAGTAAAAACGCGAAGATGGAATACTCCAGGCCGTGGACCAGCTTGTCCAGGCCATCAAAGGACAGGTTGAACGGAATCGTCTGAATCGACGAAAGAGAAAAAATGAGCGCCACGTACAGGCTGAGCGGCAACCACGTCCACGCGAATCTTGCGGCGGGGTGTGGCATGCACGCCGGCTGGCGCCCTCACATCTTGTATTTGCCGAAAAACATCTAACGCACCGTATTCACTACAGAAAAACGAATGACGTTTCCGTTGGTCGCGTCCTGGTCGCAAAGCTCTGTTGTTTGCTCCCCTTCTTGTCCGCCTCCCGGTGCCAGGCGGTCGATGGCCGCGAGAAGGTGGCCCGGGGCAAGGTGGGCGTAGCGTTTCGTCACCATCGGGTTCCTGTGGCCAAGGATCTGTCCTACCGTGAACAAGTCAACGCCCTCCATGACA
>JAAZNF010000047.1 GCA_012798435.1 Myxococcales bacterium
ACCTCGGCATCGACACCGTGAAGCAGGCCGAGATGTTCTCCGAGATCCGCGCCGCCTTCAACATCCCGCGGCCCGAGGGGTTGAAGCTCTCCGACTACAACACCCTGGCCAAGGTGATGGACTTCGCCCGCCAGCGCGTTGGCGCGCCGGCGGCAACGGCCGCACCCGCTCCTGCACAGCCATCGGCCCCGGCCGATCGAGCCGCGGCCTCGTCCGCCCCGGCGCCAGCGGCATCTCCTCAGGTCTCTGCTCCACCAGCCGCGGCCGAGGCGGGCCCCGCGCCCGAGCTGCTACGGGCGGATCCGGTGCGCTTTCTTCAGAGCGGCGCGGAGACCACGCGCCTGTGCGTCCCGGTGCTCACCATGCGACCCGCGGCCCGCGAGTGCCTGTCCACCGGAATGAATCTTTCGGGCCGTTTTCTGCTCGTCGGCGAAAGACGCCACACGGAGGCTCTGGCCCGCGCCATCCAGGCCCGCGGCGGGCAGGCCGAGGCGCTGGAGCTTCCGCTCGAGCTTCCCGCTGCCAGCGAAGCGCTGACCCGGAGCATCGAAACCCATCGCCCGAACGGCGTCTTCTGGCTGGCGGCGCTCGCCGATCCGGTGCTGCCTGGAAGCGGCGAGGCCGGCCCATGGGCGCGCGCCCTGGACCTGCGGGCCCGCCTGCCCTTCCGCGCCGCCAAGGCCTTCGACGCCATCCGCGCGGGCCAAAAGACCTGCTTCATCGCGGCCACGCGCATGGGCGGCCGACTGGGGCTCGACGGCGAGAACCCGGATCCCGCCGCCGGCGCCACCACGGGCCTCATCAAGTCGCTCGCCCGCGAGTGGCCCGAGACCTTGTGCAAGGCGGTGGACTTCGCCGCCACGACCCACCCCGACGAGGTGGCGCGGGCGCTGCTGGAGGAGGCCGAGCGTGATCCGGCCGTGACCGAGATCGGCCGCACGGGCGATCTGCGCCTGGCGCCGACGCTCGCCGAGCTTCCCGCGGACGACGAGGGGCGAACGGAGAAGGGGCTGCCGGAGCGCCCGGTGGTCCTGCTCACCGGCGGAGCCGGTGACATCGTGGGCGCGGTGGCCGTCGATCTGGCGCGCCACATGGGCGGGGCGTACTACCTTTGTGACCGCGTCCCCGAAGCAAAGGCCGACGACGCGGACGTGGCTCTGCTGCGCTCGAACCGGGAAGCGCTCAAGCACGAGTTGGCCCGGCGCCTGGGCGCGAACGGTGCCAAGGTGACGCCGATGCAGGTGGAGCGCTCCCTGCGCCAGATCGAGCGCCAATCCGTGGCCCTGGCGACCCTGGAGGCCATCCGCCGGGAAGGCGCCGAGGCATATTACCTCCCCGCGGACGTCACCGACGTGGCGGCGCTTTCCCAGGCGGTGCGCGGCATCCGCGAACACCAGGGACACCTGGATCTGGTGGTCCATGCCGCAGGGCTGGAACACAGCCAGCTCCTGGCGCGCAAGACGGCCGAGGATTTCGATCGCATCTTCGGGGTCAAGGCCGACGGGCTGCACGCGCTGTTGCGTGCCTGCGGAGAGGATAAACCCGTTCTGGTCATGTTCGGCTCGGTGGCCGGCCGGTTCGGAAATGCGGGCCAGACCGACTACGCCGCGGCCAACGATCTCCTGGCGCACTGCGCCTGGGCCCTGCCGCGGCTGCGCGGGATGCGCGCGGTGACATTGGCCTTCTCCGGCTGGGGCGGCGTGGGCATGGCCACCCGCGGCTCGATCCCCGAGCAGCTCAAGGCGGCCGGGGTCGACCTCATCCCGCTCGCGGAGGGCCAGGCCTCGGTGCGCCGGGCGCTCGTGCTGAATGGCTCGGGCGAGGTGGTGGTGGCCCGCTCGCTGGGCCGGATGCTGGAGGCGTTGCGGCAGCCCGGGGTGGAGCTGGAGCCCATCCGGAGCCGGCTGCGGAGCGCGCCGCAGCGCTACCCGCTGCTGGGCGAGGTGCGCGAGTGGACCCTGGCCGACGGCCTGATCATCGAGGTGACCTTCGATCCGCGCCGCGAGCCCTACCTGGACCACCACCGCATCGAGGGCACCGCGGTGCTGCCGGGCGTCATGGCGGTGGAGGCCTTCGCCGAGGCGGCCTCGCTGCTGTGCCCCGAGCAGCAGGTGGTGGCGGTGGAGGACCTGTGCTTCGTGGCGCCGCTCAAGCTGTACCGCGACGAGCCGCGTAAGGCCACCCTGCGCCTGCTGCCGCTGGCCGGACCGCAAGGCCGGGAGTGGCTGGCGGTGATGGAGACGCGGCGCGAGCTGGCCGGCGGCCGGGCGCAGCACACCCTGCACTTCCACGCCCGCCTCCATCTGGACCGCGAGAAATTCGCGCCGCGCGATCGCGGGCCGGGGAACGGCGCCCACCGCGCGGTCGAGCGTCAAAACATCTACCGCGCCTTCTTCCACGGGCCGAGCTTCCAGGTGCTGGACAAGGTGTGCGTCGGCGACAACGGGCAGATCACCGGCTGGATGGCCCCCGGGACCGAACGGCCAATGCTGTCGCGCCAGGGCGAGCTGAGCTCACTCCCCATGTTCACCGAGCTGGCCTTCCAGGCGGCGGGGGTGCTCGAGATGCAGAACACGGCCCGCATGGGGCTGCCGTCCCGGGTGCGCCGCCTGCGCCTGCACCGCCTCCCGGAGGCCTCGGGCCGGGTGGCCGCCCGCGTCGTGCCGGAGAACGGCGGCGGCCTGTACCGGATCCAGGTGCTCACCGAGCGGGGCGAGGTGCTGCTGGAGATGGACGGCTACCGCACCGCGGCGCTGCCGCAGGAGCTGCCGGAGGAGCTGCGGCGCGCCCTGCAACCGACGGAAGGCCGCTCGTGATCCGCTGGCTGCTGGGACACGATACACCCGCCCTGAACGAGGCGGAGATATGCACCCCGGCCGAGCGGGCCGACGGCCAGCGCTTCCGCCACCCCGGTCGGCGCCGCCAGTGGCTGCTGGGACGGGCCACGGCCAAGACCCTCATCCTGCGGCACGTGCGTGAAAGCGGCCGGCCCATCGAGGACCCGCGGCGCCTCTCGATCCTGACCGCGGGCAGCGGTACGCCGCGCGTGATTCTCGATGACACCGAGTTGCCGCTCTCGCTCAGCATCAGCCACTCCGGCGATACCGCCCTGTGCGCGGTGTGCCAGCGGGAGCGGGGGCGCCTGGGCGTGGACATCGAGCGCGTCGAACCCCGCTCGGCGGCCTTCGCCAGCGACTACTTCACCCGCCGCGAGCTCGAGCTGGCCGAGAGTCTCGATCGCGAGGGCCGTGATTTCGCCCTCACCCTGTTCTGGTGCGCAAAGGAAGCGGTGCTCAAGGCGCTCGGCACCGGCCTCGGGCGCGATCCGCGCGAGGTGGAGGTGTTGGCCCTCCCCGCCTCGGGCAACGATCCGGCCCGCTCGCTCCCTGTGAAACTGGCGGATCGCCCCGCCCCTGCGGTATGCTGCGGCCGGCTGGAAGGCATGGCCTGCGCCATGGCCGTCCTGCCGGAGAGATGCCATTGACGCCCGAGCCGCTCCGCCGAAAGAAACGCCTCGCCGCCGCCCTGGCGGCAGTGATCCACCACCAGGCCACGCTCGAACGGGCGGCCGGCCTCGGCGCCGCGCCCTCCCGCTGGAAGCGCGCGGGCCTGCTCGGGTTGATGCAGCGCCCGGAGCCACCCGCCGCGCGACGCTGCCGAGCCTGAGGAGCCTCCATGAACACCATCTCGAACACACCGCTGCGCATCACCGATCTCACCTTCCGCGACGGCCACCAGAGCCTGCTGGCCACCCGGCTGCGGACCGCCGATCTGGAGAAGGTGGCCGAGGACGTGGGCCGCGCCGGCTATTCCGCCCTGGAGGTCTGGGGCGGGGCCACCTTCGACTCCATGCACCGCTTCCTGGGCGAGGATCCCTGGGAGCGGCCGCGGCGCCTGCGCCGGCTCATCCCGGCGCGGGTGCAGTTCATGATGCTGCTGCGAGGCCAGAACCTGGTCGGGTACCGCAACTATGCCGACGACGTGGTGGAGGCCTTCGTGGAGGAGGCCGCCGAGGCAGGCATCGACATCTTCCGGGTGTTCGACGCGCTCAACGACGAGCGCAACCTGGCGGCGGCCGCCCGCGCCATCCTGCGCGTCGGCAAGCACTTCCAGGCCGCGCTCTCCTACACCGTCACCGGCGGGCGCATGGGCGGGCCGCTGTTCTCCCTGGAGTACTGGGTGGGCCGGGCGAAGGCGCTGGCAAGCCTCGGGGCGCACTCGTTGTGCATCAAGGACATGGCGGGGCTGCTCTCGCCCGATGACGCCGCGCGCCTCATCCCGGCGCTGAAACAGGCGACCGGGCTGCCCATCGAGCTCCACACCCACTGCACCGCCGGCCTGGCCGAGTACACCCTGCTGCGCGCCATCGACGCCGGCGTGGACGTGGTCGACACCTGCGCCGCGCCGCTGGCCAACCGCACCAGCCACCCGGCGGTCGAGCCGCTGGCCTTCCTGCTGAAGGGCTCGCCGCGCGACCCGGGCCTGGACTTCGGCGCCCTGGAGCGCGTGGCGGCCGGCCTGGAGAAGCTGCTGCCGGTGTACCGCAAGCTCCTCGACGACACCCGCCTGGCCATCGTGGACATCGGCGCGCTCTCCCATCAGGTCCCCGGCGGCATGCTCTCCAACCTGGTCAACCAACTGCGTGAGGTGGAGGCCGAGGGCCGGCTCGGCGAGGTGTTCGAGGAGCTGCCGCGGGTGCGCCAGGACCTCGGCTTCCCCCCGCTGGTCACGCCCACCAGCCAGATCGTGGGCGTGCAGGCGGTGCAGAACGTGCTGTTCGGAAAGCCCGGCGGCATCCACAGCCGCTACGCCATGATCACCGACCAGGTCAAGGACTACTGCTACGGCCTGTACGGCCGGCCGCCGGCGCCCATCCAGCCCGAGCTGCTCGAGCTGGCGCTGAAAGGCTACCCCCGCGGCGCCACGCCCATCACCTGCCGGCCCGGCGACATCCTGTCCCCGGAACTGCCCAAGGCGAAAAACGACCTCGGCGAGCTGGCCCGGGACCGGCGCGAGCTTCTGCTGGCCACGCTGTTCCCCACCACCGGCAAGCGTTTCCTGCGCGTGCGGCGCGGCCTGGAAGCGGCGCCCGCCGAGTGGCAGCCGCCGGCGCCGTGCGCAGCCACCGGCCCCGCGCCGAAAGCCGCGTCCCCTTCGCCCCCGGCCGCTGCTCCGGCTCCGGCCCGGCTCCCCGGGGCCAAGATCTATAGGGTGCGCGTGGCAGACGAGATCTTCGAGGTCGAGGTGGCCCCCGCACCGTCACGGCCCGCTTCCGTCCCGGCATCCGCATCGCCTCCCCCGGCCTCGCGGGCGGCGCCTGCCGCAAGCGCGCCCGCTCCCGCCCCGGCCGCCGCCCCGGCCACGGAGGCGGCCTCCGCCAGCGATCCCGGCGCGGTGCTCTCGCCCATGCCGGGCACGGTGATCCGCTACGCGGTGAAGGAGGGAGAGCGGGTGGAGGCCGGCGCGACCGTGGTGGTGGTCGAGGCCATGAAGATGGAGAACCGCCTGCCCGCCCCCCGCGCCGGCACGGTGCGCGACATCCGCTTCAAACCCGGTGACCGCGTGGCCCGCAACGCCGTGCTGCTCACCATCGGCTAGCCCGGACATCATCGAACCTCGACCGGGCACCGTGGCGTGTGGCCGCGATGCCGAAAGAGCGAGCGCGGCCAGAGGCGACCTTCCGACCCGGCACGACCACACCCTTGAAAATGCCGGCATGTTCCTCCTCTTGGAAGGCCATCGGGAAATACTTGATCGGTCGTGGCAAGGGGAGTATGAACCCTCCCCGGAAACACAGGGAGGCCGCATGGTCGAACGAATCCGGCACGATGTGTTGATCCTGGGCGCCGGCCTGGCGGGCCTGCGCGCGGCGGTGGAGATCTCCCGCCGGCTGGGCGAGCGGGCCGACATCGGCATCGTCTCCAAGGTGCAGCTCATGCGCGCCCACTCGGTGTGCGCCGAGGGCGGCACCGCGGCGGTGCTGCGCGAGGAGGAGGGCGACGCCATCGATCTGCACGCCTGGGACACGGTGAAGGGCTCGGACTTCCTCGCCGACCAGGACGTGGTGTGGCGCTTCGTGAAAACCATCCCCAAGGAGATTTTGCAGCTCGACCACTGGGGCATCCCCTGGACCCGGGACGAGCGCGGCCGCATCGCCCAGCGGCCCTTCGGCGGGCACTCCTACCCGCGCGCCACGCTGGCCGCCGACAAGACCGGCTTCTTCGAGATGGCCACCCTGTACGACACGCTCCAGAAGTACAACCGCTTCGCCCGCTACGACGAGCTATTCGTCAGCGACCTGCTCATCGAGGACGGGCGTTTCGCGGGCCTGCTGGGCATCCACGGGCCCTCGGGCCAGACGGTGCTGCTGGAGGGCAAGGCCCTGCTCATCGCCACCGGCGGCGGCGGCACCCTGTACGGCTTCACCACCTACTCGCAGACGGTGACCGGCGACGGCATGGCCATCGCCTACCGGGCCGGGCTGCCGCTCGAGGACATGGAGTTCTTGCAGTTCCACCCCACCGGTTTGGTGCCGAACGGCATCCTCATGACCGAGGCCTGCCGCGGCGAGGGCGGGTATCTCCGCAACGCCAAGGGCGAGCGTTTCATGGGCCGCTACGCACCCTCCAAGATGGAACTGGCCCCGCGCGACATGGTGTCCCGGGCCGAGATGACCGAGATCCTGGAGGGTCGCGGGTTCTCCCACCCCGAGGGGTTGGACTATCTGCACCTCGACCTCACCCACCTGGGGGCGGAGCGCATCAACACCCGCCTGCCGCTCATCCGCGAGGTGTGCATCAAGTTCATCGGGGTGGACCCCATCGAGAAACCCATCCCCATCCGCCCGGTGGCCCACTACTCCATGGGCGGGGTGGAGTGCGACATCAACGGCCGCACCCGCGTCCCCAACATCTGGGTGGCCGGCGAGGCCTCCTGCGTATCGCTGCACGGGGCCAACCGCCTGGGCAGCAACTCCACCGGCGAGTGCCTGGTGTGGGGCGGCATCACCGGCGCCGAGATCGCCGCCGCCCTGCCCTCGCTGAGCCCCGCCTCGCTGAGCGACGCCCGGGTGGGGCAGGCCGAGCGGCACGTGCAGGAGATCGCCGCGCGCGAGGGCGACGAGGACATCTACGCTCTGCGCCACCGGCTGCGCGCCACCATGGACAAGCGGGTGGGTGTGTACCGCAAGCGCGAGGATCTTGCGCAGGCCCTTTCCGAGATCCGCGACATCCGCGCGAGGTCCAAGAAGGCTCCGGTGCGCGACAGGTCGAAGGTGTACAACTCCAACCTGTGGAACGCCCTGGAGCTCGAGAACCTCATCGATCTGGCCGAGGTGACGGTGGCCGGGGCGCTGGCGCGGGAGGAGTCCCGCGGGGCGCATGCGCGCACCGACTTCGCCAAGCGCGACGACGAGCACTGGCTCAAGCACACGCTGGCCTTCCACGACAACGACGGCCCGCGGCTCGAGTACAAGCCGGTGACCATCAACACCTGGAAGCCGGTCGAGCGCAAGTACTGAGGAGGCGCCATGCCCAGCGAAAACCATTATCCGAACCGCCTGGGGATCCGGGGCTGGTTGTTCGGCGGCAACTTCGGCTTCGAGCGCTACCTGTACGCCCTGCACCGCCTCACCGGCCTGGGAATCCTGGCCTACTTCTTGCTACACATCGTGGTCACCTCGTCGCGGGCGCTGGGGCCGGAGGCTTGGCGCTCGGCCATGGGCATGGTGGAGGGGCCGCTGTTCAAGGTCGGCGAGTACCTGGTGTTCGCGGCCTTCGCCTTCCATGGCCTGAACGGCATCCGGCTCATCCTGCTCGAGCTGGGCATCGCCGTGGGCCGGCCCATCGAGCCGGTGTACCCCTACCGCACCTCGGTGCACGTGCAGCGCCCGCTGGCGGTGGTGGTCATGCTGCTGGCGGCGGCGGTGGCCGTGCTGGGCGGCTTCAACCTCTTCGGCTGAGGGAGGACGTCATGCGCGATCAAAAACTGTGGACCGTGCACATTTTGGCAGGCGCCGGCGTCGCCTTCCTGCTCGGCCTGCACATGATCATCATGCATCTCGACCGCTACCTCGGCATCTTCAACCCGGCCGGCGGCAAGCCCATCGAGTGGGGCAACGTGGCCGCCCGCAGCGGCAGCGCCTGGTTCACCGCCGGCTACATCCTGCTCCTGGGCGCGGCGCTGTTCCACGGGCTGTACGGCCTGCGCAACATCCTGTTCGAGCTCTCACCCCCCGCGGGGCTCAAGAAGGCCATCAACGTGCTGTTCTGGCTCGGGGGCCTGGGCCTGTTCGCCCTCGGGACCTGGGCGGCCGTGGCCGGCTGCCTGACCGCCCGCGCCCTCTAGGAGATTGCCATGAGCGAGGTCATCTTCCACGTTCGCCGCTACCAGCCGGGGAAGGACGCCCGACCCTACTACCAGGAGTTCCGCGTGCCGCTCACCCCCGGGCTCACCGTGCTCGACGGGCTGTGGCACATCAAGGAGACCCAGGATCCCTCGCTGGCCTGGCGTTTCTCCTGCCGCATGGGCATCTGCGGCTCCTGCGGCATGCTCATCAACGGCCGGGCGCGCCTGGCCTGCAACACCCAGATCACCGAGCTGGGGACATCACGAGTGTGCATCGCTCCGCTGCCCAACTTCGACATCATCCGCGACCTGGTGCCCGACCTGCAACCGATGTTTCGCACCCACAAGGAGATGAAGCCCTTCATCATCCGCGGCGACGGACTGACCGAGTCCTCCGAGGGCGAGTTCATCCAGACCAGCGAGGAGCTGGAGCACTACCTCCAGTTCTCCTACTGCATCAAGTGCGGCTGCTGCATGGCCGCCTGCCCCACCGTGGCCTCCGACCGCGAATACGCCGGGCCCATGCCGCTGGCCCAGGCCCATCGCTACAACCGAGACAGCCGCGACATGGGCTTCGCCGAGCGCAAGCAGGTGCTCGGCGGCGGCCGCGGCCCCTGGCGCTGCCACTTCGCCGGCGAGTGCTCGCGGGTGTGCCCCAAGGGCGTGGACCCGGCCCGTGCCATCCAGCTCATGAAGCGCGAGCTGTTTTTGGACGTGCTGCACCTGCGCGGCAAGTCCTGCGCCGCGCCCTGCGCCGGCAAGCCCACCGACGCCAAGCGCCGCGAGGGCATCCCCGAGGCCCCCAAGCCCACCGTGGGCTGAGCACTTACCGCACCTCACAATTACTCCAATTCGATGGAGCCGTCGTGGATCTTGTTGTCGCGTGGCGCGCAAGAAGGATCCTCCATGCAGCGGAGCCGGCTTGGCGGCGAGCATTTTAAAAAAACTCGCCGCAAAGCAGCCGCGCCCAAGGGAGAATAGTGTCGGGAAAAAAGTGAGGTACGGTCAGGGCTGAGCGGGTTTGCTCAAGCGGGGGAAATGTGGAGTGGCGTGGCTTCGACGGTCGACTGCCAGATCGCCGCTGCGGCCCGCCAGAACCGTTGTCACCTGCTGACCGCGGACAAGGACTTTGTGCGTATGGCCCGGATATTCCCGCTGAGGCTCGCCTGAGGCTCAGCCCGCGCTGATCAGCTCTTCGCGCTTCTTGCGGCTCGCCTCCAGCACCGTCTGGTGCAGGCTGCCGCCGGCGGCGTCCATGGTGACCACCCCGCGGAAATCCTCCACCCGGCACACCCAGAAGGCCTCGGGCACGCCGAGCTCGTCGAGCATGAACACCTGCTCGACCTCGCGGATGCAGTCGGCCAGCAGCACCGCCGCCCCGCCCACCGCGTGCAGGTACACCGCGCCGACCTTCTGGCAGGCCTCCAGGGTGCGCGGCCCCATACCGCCCTTGCCGATGACCAGCCGCACCCGGTACTCCTGCATCACCTGGGCCTGGTAGGGCTCCTCGCGGATGCTGGTGGTGGGACCGGCGGCCACCGCGCGCCAGCGCCCGTCCTTCTCCTGTTTCATCACCGGACCGCAGTGGTAGATGGCGCCGTCCTGGAGGAAGGGCCGGATGAAGTCGGGCCGCTTTTCCACCATGAGCTTGTGGGCCGCGTCGCGGGCGGTGACCACCCGGCCGAAGAGCGCCACCTCGTCGCCCACCCGCAGCGCGCGGATCTGGTCTTCTGCTGCCGGCAGTTCGATGCGTTTCATGAGGCACGCTTCCTTTCCGCGTCCGGGCGGTAGCGGGCGGCGATCTGGCTCATATGGTCGAACCGAGCGCGCTCGCCGACGATGCTCACGCTGCCGCGCCGGCAGGCCCAGCACATGTAGGCCAGCGACACGAAGAACGACGCCGGCAGGCGGTGCCGCTTGCCGATCTTCACGCCGAGCACGGTGGTGGCCCCGCCGAAGCCCATGGGGCCGACGCCGAGGCGGTTGAGTTCGTTTACGAGCCGCCGCTCGAGCCCGTCGAGCGCGGGATCGGGGTTGCGGTCGGTGAGCAGGCGGAAGAGCTGCTCCTTCGCCTCCAGCATACTGGTGGCGCGATCGCCGCCCACGCCCACGCCGATGATCCCCGGCCCGCACCCTTGGCCCTGGGCCTTGAAGATGCCGTCGATCACCACCCGGCGCACGCCCTCCAGGTCGCGCCCGGCCTTGAGCGCGGAGTCCGGCAGCGAGTACTGGGCCGAGACGTTCTCCGAGCCGCCGCCTTTGAGCAGCAAATCGGCGTGCAGGCTCTTCTTGCCCCACTCGTGAAAGTGCAGCACCGGGAGCCCCAATCCGGTGTTGTCGCCGGAGTTCTTGCCGGTGATGGCGTCCACCGCGTTGGGGCGCAGGTAGCTGCGGCGGGTCGCCTCGCGGGTGGCCCACAGGATGTCGCGCTCGAGCGCGCGGGGGCTCACGCCCGGCGGGTGGTACACCATCCAGATGGCGGTTCCGGTGTCCTGGCACACCGGGCGCGAGCTCTCTGCGGCCAGGGCGCAGTTCTTGAGCACGTCCTCCAGCACCGAGCGGGCCGGGCTGCCCGCCGCCTCGGCATCTCGCGCCGCCTCCAGCGCCGAGAGCACGTCGGGGGGAATCTGGCTGGAGGTGCGCCGGATGAGTTCCAGAAAGTGTTTTTTCATGAGCACCCCTTTGGCAAACGCCGCCCTCATACCGCCGCGACACCGGCCTGTCAACTGGGGGAGGGTCGTACGTACAGCCGGATCAGCACCTCCACCGCAAGTAAAACCCCCGCCGCCGCGCGCGGCTTGCTCCGCTGCGAAAGCGCGCAGGCCGTATCCGCCTGGAGCGCGAGCAGCAGCCGCGCCAGCCAGAACCCCTGCGACCTCTCGA
>JAAZNF010000048.1 GCA_012798435.1 Myxococcales bacterium
GCAGCGCGCTGGTCCAGCCTCAGCCGACAGAGGCCACACCGCAGATCGTGCCGCGCTACGACCGCGTGGATACGATCCGCCCCATCGACGAGGATGAGAACCGGGGCACCCCCTGGTATGGCAGCTGGTGGTTCTGGACGTTGGTCGGCGCCGCCGTGGTCGGCGGCACCGTGGGCGGGCTGTACGCCGGAGGGGTCTTCTCCGGTGGGACCAGCGGGGCCTCGGTTTCCGTGCACTGGCCTCCCATGTGACCGATAACCCCAAAGACACGACCGGAGCGCGCGTATGAACATCCGCCGCATCATCTACCTCGGACTCTTCCCCCTCCTGCTGGTGGGCTGCTCGGAGAGCGTGGATCTCTCCATCAACCTGGTCAACCCCTGTGACCGCGTCGTGCTCGGCCAGATCGGCTGCCAGTACGTCCAGGTCGTGGTGTCCTCACTGGACCCGAACGATCCCCTCCACCCCGGGAACACCGACTACGGGCCGCTGCGAACGACCTGCGAGGCGGGCTCGGGCCAGTGCCAGATCAACGCGGGCGATCTTTTGGGCCCGGCGCGGGTCGTGGATGTCCGCTGCATGCAGGCCGACCAGACCACCGTGATCGGTCGGGCCACCTCGGGCTCGCTGCTCTTCGCCACCCAGGCGGGCGGCGTGGCCGGGCTCACCCTGAACCTGGTCATGGGCCCGGTGAACGGCCTGGTGAACACCACCGTGCTCAGCCAGGACGACTCGCTGGGCGACTGCAGCGCCCTGCAACAGAGCGGCGGCCGCTACGGCCACGCCTCGGTGGTGCTGGACGACGGCCGGGTGCTCATCACCGGCGGCATCCGGCGTCTCGGCCCGTCGGTCGAGGAGATCCTGAAGACCGCCGAGATCTTCGACCCGGCCACGGGCAAGCACCGGCTGCTCACCCGCTCGGATGGCACCCCGGTGCTCATGCAATCGCCGTCGGGACGTGCCTTTCACACCGCGACTCTGCTGCGCGACGGGCGGGTGCTCCTGGCCGGCGGCATCGGCATGATGACCGAGGGCACCTCCGAGGTGAAGAAGGCGCTCCAGCACTCGGAGATCTTCGACCCGCGCACCGAGAGCTTCACCGGCACCGCGGTCATGGGCACCGGGCGCGCGCACCACGCCGCCACCATGCTGGCCACCGGCGAGGTGCTGCTCAGCGGCGGCGCGGCCTACGTGAGCGGCCAGGTGGGCAGCTACTACAACACCGCGCTCGTCTATGACCCCGTGAGCAACACCTGGCCCGAGGCCAAGCGCAACCTGCCCATGTCCACCGCGCGCGCCTTCCACAAGGCCGAGGCGCTCGACTCCTCCAGCTACGGCGGCAAGGTGATCGTGATCGGCGGAGAAAACGAGACGGGACCGGTAAACACCATCGATATCTACAACCCCCAGACCGGCGGGTTCCTCGGCGCCATCGCCTGCGGCGGCGGCGGCCAGCCTGGCCCGTGCATGTCGAAGAGCCGCTCGCGCTTCTGCGCGGTGCGCCTCCAGGATGGCCGCATCGCGGTGGCCGGCGGCATCACCGAGAAGAACGGCCAGCCGGACATCACCATGGAGGTCTACAACCCGGTGCCGCCGACGGGCACTTCCCTGCCCGGCCGTTTCGAGAGCCTGTCCAGCATGACGGTGGCGCGCGAGAGCCCCACCTGCTCGCTGCTGGACACCGGCAACATCCTCATTGCCGGCGGGCTCACCGCCGGCGGCCCCACCAGCGTGGTGGACGTCGTGCAGGTGTTCCCGGACAGCCTGAACGCCGTGGCCGGGCCCGAGTCGCTCAACCCGCCCCGCTGGATGCACACCGCGAACGTGCTGCGCAACGGCTGGGTGTTCCTCAGCGGCGGCCTGCCCAGCCAGGACGCCGGCGCGAACGCCCTGAACGGCAGCGTCTTGTTCGTGCCTCCGCCGTCGTTCTGAGCCCCGAGTCCGCGCCCGCGGTTTTCTTTTCCCTGCAAGACCTGATGTTCTGGAGTGAGAGTCTGGCCCACCGGCCCGAAAGAGCCAGCGCCGTCCGATGCCTGCGCGATATTTACGCGCCTGGTCGCGGGGACCCTTGGAGCCAGCGCGACCAGGCAAATGTGCGTCCCTCAGCGGTTGACCGCGATGCTGCCAGAGCAAACACGTTCAGACGCCATACCACGAGAGGGAAGGCCGAGAGCCAATAAAAATCTGCGCTTGGGAACCGAGGTTGCGCTTTTTTCCCAGGAGGAGTTGCTCTTGCAGGGGCGCTTCTCATGAAGCCAGCTCGGCAAGATCTGGTTGCGGACTTGGAGCTGACTCTTTCAGTAGGCGTGTCGCCGGCGGGAGAAGACAGGCCGCTCGGTCTTACTCGACCTCACCTTCGGACCCCTTGTCCTCGCCGTCCTCCTCCGCCGCGGCCACCGCGTAGTCCACCCCGTTGTCGCGCATGGCCTTCTCGGCCAGCTCGCGCGCGTTCTTGAGCCCCGGCTCGATGAACTGATCGACAAAGCGCGGGAAGAAGTTGGCGAGGTTGCCGTCTTTTTCAAAGTCGTCGCACAATCGGTCGAACCACTCCGCGTCGCGCGAGCGGAAGCGCCCGCTCAGATCCTGGCGCAGAAGCTCGCGCGCGCGGGTGTCCTGGGCGGCGAACATGCGTTTGGCCACCGTCTGGGCCAGGAACTCCTCGTCCTCCAGGATCTTGCGATAGGCCTCGAAGGCGCCCTTGCAGGGCGGCGGCACCTTGAGGGCGCGGAAGGCCTGTAGCATCTTCTGGTAGGCGGTCAGCACCGACTTCCACTTGGCCTGGAAGTTCTTGTCGGCCATGAGCTCGACGCCAGCGCGGATGCGGGCCGGCGCGAGCTGGATCTCGGCCTTGAAGTCGGGCCGCAGGTACTTGCGGTGGTGCTCGGCCACCAGCACGAACTCCGCCACCTGGTATTTCAGCGGCTTGTAGGGCGCGTGCCCGGTGCGGAACTCCTGCCGCGAGGTCATGAAGACGATCTGCGAGATGTCGGTGTTGGGGTAGGGCTCGTACTGCACGCCCGCGTTCAGCGGCTTGGGGACGACCGGGGGACCGGCCAGGGCCGCGCCGCCCCACAGCATGATCGAGGACACCACCAGAATCGTTCTCATGTCGAAACCTCCCGGACGGTTCTCGAACCCTATTCTATTCCAGGCCGGCTTCTCTGCAAGCACAAGTCTGTAATGGGTCCAGAGCCACTTGGAAGGGATCTGCCAGCATGGGCGGTTTACTCTCCTACGCAGTCTCGCGCATTTTTCGAAAACGCTGCAAGCCGCGTTGCCACCTCGGCTTCAAACCACCCCGCCCGCGCGTACAGCCGGATCAGCACCTCCACCGCAAGTAAAACCCCCGCCGCCGCGCGCGGCTTGCTCCGCTGCGAAAGCGCGCAGGCCGTATCCGCCTGGAGCGCGAGCAGCAGCCGCGCCAGCCAGAACCCCTGCGACCTCTCGA
>JAAZNF010000049.1 GCA_012798435.1 Myxococcales bacterium
GCGACGATGAGGTACATCGACCTGAACCCGGTGCGTGCGGGGATGGTGGATGGTGCGCACAAGTACGCCTGGAGCTCGTACCGGCACTACGCGTTCGGGGAGAAGGACGAGCTTCTGGACGAGGCGCCGGAGTACCTGGGGTTGTCGAAGAACGATGCGCTGCGGCGAAAGCACTACCGGGAGCTCGTGACGGGACTCGTGAACGGAGGGCTCGCCCGGATGGGTGAGCTGACGGGCTGGTACTACATCGGGGAGCGGTGGTGGGTGGAGGAGAAGATGGTGGCGGGGGGCTTCTGGCGGCGGCGGCGGGCGCCGGGGTAAGCGGCGGGGCGCGGCAAGCATAAAAGCGAGCGGCGGGGCGGGGGCCAGGGGGGGATCTTTGTCCGGGGAGCGCAGGAGCTAATTTTCTGCGGTGGAGCCAGGGTCCTCAAGAGTGTTTTCGTCTGTCTGGCAGGAAAACCAGAACAGCTGAAATTCAAAATCCGAAAAAGAGGCGCGGCTGGGGATGGTCTGCCCTCTTGAAAGCGGGCCTGAAATTCGCCCGGTGCGATTCGGCAGCAAAAACCAAACCAAAGGGGCTGTCCCTGATGGGGTCTTCGCCTCATCCAATCCAAACTGCTCGGCCCCTCCAACCTCAAGGTCGCCGCATGACCCCTGCTGACATTTTCCTGCTGCAACTAGCCGACTTTTTGATGTGGCAAAGACACCAACGCGATGCAAACAATCAGACCAGATGAGGCGAAGAAAAGGTCGTACCGCTCGGGCTCAGTCCTCGCAGAAGAAGATGATGCCGCAGCCGCAGCCGCAGGTGGCCGAGGCGGCCTGGATGTCCGCACCGAGCTGTTCGCAGGTCTTGTCGCTCACGCATTTCCCCATGCAGTTCAGGGTCGCATCGTTGAAGGCTCGCAGGAACTGGATGTCATTGTCCGTCATGAATTCGGTCTTGCATGTGTCCACGTTCACCTGGTTGTCGCACTCGTTCGCCTTGGTGCACAACGTGGCGGCGAGCCCCGAGAGCACGCTCGCCGGGACGTCCGGCAGCCCCGAAAGCAGACAGGTATCCGGGCTGAAACTCGCCCCACAAGGGGTGTCCAGGATGCACGAGGCCGCCTTGTCGAAGACGGAGCTGCGCATGGTGTCCTTCATAACCGGGCAGCTCTGGAGGCATTCCGTCCTGTCGCTCGGCGTCAGGCACTCCCCGACCTTGCCGCACACGGAATCGCAGCTCGCGCTCGAGCTGCCCGACCCGCAGGCCGGAACCATCGCGACAAAAAGGATTGCCATCAAATACAGTGCACATTTTCTCACGGGTTCCTCCTTCTCTGCCCAGACGAAGCCAACCGGGCAAAACGTGATACACGGAACCTGCCACATTTGGTCTCCGACCTCAAGATGAATGGCGTGGCCGTAACATGTCGGAACCAAAGTGGAATCAATGGGGACAGGCCCCTTCGTTCCCCCTTCGTCGTTCCCCTCGGTTCTCAGATTGCGCGACCGATGCGAATTGTTCTATACCAGTGGCAGGAGGAGAAATGTTCGCTCGACGCTCGCTCCTGTGGTTTAGCGTGGCGTATCTAGCCTCCGCCTGCGGCGGGGAGAGCAGCCCGCTCACGCCCGTGTTCTTTGCGCCAGACGAGACCTTCTACGTCGGCCCCTACCTCGGCCACACCGGCGAGACGTTCGTCCACATCGGCTGGGAGACCGAGAGCGCCGGGACCACCCGGGTGTACTGGGGGAACACCGACACCTACGATCACGCCGCGGTCGGCCCGGACGGGACCATGCACCAGGTGCGCATCGACGGCCTCGCCCCCGGGCGGCGCTACCACTACCGGGCCTGCACCGGGACCCGCTGCACCCGAGACCTCACCTTCGACACCGCGCCGCGGCCCGGGACCCCGTTCACCTTCGGGGTGTACGGCGACTGCCAGGACAATCCCGAAGTGCACCAGAAGGTGTCAAACCTCCTCGTCGAGCACGGAGCCTGGCTGGGCGTCGTCGTCGGTGACCTGGTCTCGGACGGACAGGAGCGCTGGCAGTACAAGGAGCGCTACTTCGACCCGGCCCGCGCCTTCGCCCAGGTGCGGCCGCGCTACGCCGCCATCGGCAACCACGACCGAAAGGACTTCGAGGGCACGTACTTTCGCGAATACAACATCTTCCCCGAAGACCCGGCCGTGCCGCAGACGGAGGTGTCGTACTCGTTCTCCTACGGCGACGCCTTCTTCCTGGTGCTCGACAACACCGTCGATCACTTCGACGTGTTCTTCCCCGTCGGCGACTGGGAGCCGCCGCTGTGGCTGTGGTTCAAGGAACGCGTGGCGAGCCCCGAGGCCCAGGCCGCGCGCTGGCGCTTCGCCTTCGCCCACTACCCGCCCGGCTCCGATTGCTACCCCGAGGGCCACGAGTACGGCATGCCGGAGAGCGCGGTAAAGGACTTCTTGCTGCCGCTGCTACGGGAAAACCACTTCCAGGCGTACTTCGCCGGCCACATGCACTGCTACGAACGCTTCGACTACGACGGCATGCTGGCCATCACCACCGGCGGTGGTGGTGGCGGCCTGGAGGATCCCGCCCAGTGCGACGACGGCTTGCCCGAGGCGAGGATGCACGACTGCACCCACCACGCCGTCCTGGTCGACCTCACCGAGAACGCGGCGCGCCTTTCCGTCCAGGACATCGACGGGCGGGTGATCGAGCAGTTCGACGTCGCGCCCTGACCCGGGGGAGAAATGCCCTTCTGCCCCAACCTGGATTGCCCGCACCGCGCCCGCACCGGCCGGCCGGCCGAGTTCGAAGCGGGCCGGTCTCTCTGCGCGGATTGCAAGACGCCGCTCGTGGACGAGAACCCTCAACCTTCCGAGCGGTTGCCGCCGATTTCCGCCGCCCTGAAGAAGCGCCTGCTGTGGACGCTGGCCCCGCTGGCCTTTCTGTGGCTCGGCATGCTGTGCCCCATGCCCTTCCTGAATTCGCAAATCATCTCCGACGGCCAGCGCGAGATGACCCCCGAGGCGGTGCGGTTCGGGCCGCTCAGCCTGGGCATCACCCCGTTCCTGATCGGCTTCATTCTGGTGGAGATCTTTGCCCTGGGCGTCCCCGCGCTGCGCCGGCGACGGCTCAACGATCCAGTGCTTCGCCGCAAGCTCTGGCGGGCATCTCTTTCGGTGGGAGTGGCCCTGGGCCTGCTTCAGTCGCTCCTCGCCGCCTGGACGCTCGAGGGCCTTGGCTGGAACCTGCGCGAGCTGGGCCAGCCGGAATTCGTCGCCGATCCCGGCTGGTGGTTCCGTATCCGCTTCGCGCTCGCCCAGACCGCAGGGAGCAGCCTCTTCGTGCTCGCCGCCGGAATCATCTCGCTGCGGGGAGTCGGCAACGGCTTCGCGGTCGTTGTCCTGGCCGATGTGGGCGCCTCGCTGCCGAGTCACCTGCGCGCCATCCTGTTTCATTTCGAGATGGGTCAGCTCACTCCGCTGGTCGCGGTGCTGGGTGCCGCGCTCGTGCTCGCCGGGGCTTTTGCGCTGTGGCGCTTCTTTTCGCACCAGGAGCGCCGTCCCTGGAACCTTCCCCTGGTCGCGCCCACCTGCGGGCTGCTGCCGCTGGAGGTGGCCTGGCTGCTGTGCATGCTGCCCGCGCTGCTCAACAACTTCTTGTGGCTGCCCTGGTTGCAGGCTTTCAACACCCGCTTCTATCCCGGCAGCACGCCGTTTCTGGTCCTGGAGATCGCGCTGTGCCTGGTATTCCTGCCGCTGGCCTCCGCCATGTACTACTGGCGCCACCGCAAGGGCTTTGCGGCACAGGATCCGCGCGAGTGGCGGCGCGCGTGGGTCTTCTCGGGGCTCCTGCTCCTCGGCATGGTGGCCTACGGCGAGCTCGCCGCGCGCTACCTGGGCGGCCCGGCGGTCTTGCTCCCCACCCCGCTCGTGCTGGTCGGTGTCGTGGCGGTGGCGTTCGACCTTGCGCGCGAGTACCGCTTCCGCCGGCGCCTCACCACCGAACCGGCGGCGCTGGGGACGTACCAGGACGTCTCGGACGCCTTGCGGGCGGCACGGGGAGCGGCCGCTCCGGTGCTGATCCAGGGCCTGCGCTACCGGAGCCTGGGGTACTTCTTCATGCCGTACCTGCCGCTGGTCGTACTTGCTCCAGGCGAAGCCGGGCACCCGCCGGGCGAGCCACCGGCCGGCGCGTCATTCGCGCTCAAGGCATGAACCAGATCGAGTCGGCGGCGGTACCCGCGAGCGCCGCGTGGGTGCAGCGGATCCGGGCGGTGAGCTGCCGGCTCCCCACGTCGGTCGCGGAGAAAGTGTAGCTTCCCCCGCCGCCGCCGGTCACCGGCGACAGGGCGAGCACCGCCGCGGCAGCGGAGCAGTGCGATACACCGCGGACCGTGACACCATACAGCCCGATGGTTCCGTCGCCGGACACATCGAAGCGAAGCTGCAGGGCGGGGTTGTTGTTTACCAGAGGATCGAGCTCGCTCAGGTTGACACAGGTCTCCCGGCAGGTGTTGTCCGTCCCCAGCGGCCCGCTCTGGGACCAGGCCGTGAGCCAGCCGCCGCCGGCGTTGAACTGGAGCGCAAGCGAATCCGCGGGCTGGGCCAGGTTGCTGCCCGCCCGGAAGCACACCTCCACCCGCTCGTCGAGGGCACTGGCGTCGACCTCGGCACTGGCCGAGAAGGCCACCCCTTGGGCGAACAGGCCCGGCCGCCAGGCGGTATGGTCGGTGCAGCCCGTGTTCAGGCACTGGTGCGCGCCGCCGCCGAAGGTCCACCCGCCGGTGTTGCAGGAGGCGAAGTTCTCGTCCAGCGCCGTCCGCGGGCTCAGGGTGCAGCCGCCGCCCGTTCCCCGTACCAGCACGTCGGCGAGGAACACCGTCTCGCTGGCGGTCTCGGAGTGCAGGACGAACATGATCGTCACCTGGGCGTTGTCGGCCGCCCAGGCCGGCAGGTTCACGCACACCGGGTACAGCACATTGTCCACCTCGGGCTGCGGGCCACCGTTGATACACCACACTTGCGTCTGCCCGTGGGAGGGGTCCTGGACGTAGGCCTGGACGCTGGAGTTCGCCGTGGCGCCGGCGTCGCCCACCGAAAAACACAGCTCGGGAGCGGCGATCCCGGAGAGGTCGATGGTCTTCTGCAACCGCCATTGTTTCTCGGTGCCGGTGCAGTTGGTGTTGAGCCGGGAGCGCAGCACCGGCCTGCCAAAGGTCGCGGTGTCGCAGATGCTCGGCAAGTTGTCGCAGCAAGCGCGCGGGCCACCGCCGAGCGTGCAGGCGTCGGCCTTGTCGCGGCAATTGTTGCCGCTTGCGCTGACCAGCGACCAGCCGTCGAGATCGCAGCCGCCGGCGTTTGCAAAATCCGCCCGCTCGACGACCGTCTCGGCGATTTCGCCCTGGCAGGCGATGCATCCTTCTTGCCCGGACGCATCGCCTCCCGTGAGGGACAGGGCACAGGCGGAGACATTGCCGCCGCTCAGGGCCACCGGGCTCTGGCAGTCGAGGACCATCGCCGTCGGCGGCAGGACACAACCGCTGGCGTCCGCGGCACACTCCGGCAGGCACCGACTTCCCGGCCGGCTGGCGGCGCAGAAAGCGTCGTCGGGCGTGCCCCGGCATTCGCCGGCGCCGTCACAGGCGTCGTTCGTGGTGCAGTCGATTCCATCGCCCGCGCAAGGCGTGCCCTGGGTGCTGAAGGTGCAGCGCCGGTTGGCCTCGTCGCAACCCGACTGGCACTCGGAGGTGCAGGGAGACTGGCCGCCGACACACTGCCCGTTGGCGTCACAGGCCTCGCCCTGGGTGCAGAACTTGCCGTCGTCGCACGGCGTCGATGGCGGCTTGGGCGCGGCCACGCAACGCCCGGCGTCCTCGTCGCATACGCCGTCCTGGCACTGCCCGGAGAGGTGGCTGCAGTCGCGGGCGGAGCCGCCGCACACCCCGCCGGTGCAACGGTCGGGATCGGTACAGTACCGTCCGTCGTCGCACGGCGCGCCGTCGCCGACCGCCGTGTTGGAGCAGTGACCGCCCGCGCAGGCGTCCGTGGTGCAGGCGTTGCCGTCGTCGCACTCGGCGTCCTGGGTGCAGGACATGCAGCCGGTGTCGGCCATGTCGGTCTGGCCGTCGCAGTCGTTGTCCACGTTGTCCGTGCAGCTCGCGTCGCCCGGCGGGCCCTCGGCGGGAGGATTGGAGAGCGGTAGGTGATCGCAGCGATCCAGGCTCTCGTTGCAGGAGTCCTCGGTGCAACGGTCGTTGTCGTTGCAGTCGCGGCCGGGCGAGGCGCAGGCGCCGTCCAGGCAGACCTCGAGGCCGTTGCACCACCGGGAGTCGTCGCAATCCTCCGCCTGGCTGCACGCCTGGATCCGTTGCAAGGCGATGGTCACCTCCCGGGGGCCATCCTTGTCCACCGCGGCCGCGGTGCAGCCGTGCAGGAGAATCGCCTCGGCCGAATCGTGCCCCTGAGCGAAGAAGAGCCGGTTCCCAGGTTCGCCGAGCTTCAGCGGCCCGCCCGCGGCGCCCCCCACCGTCAGAGACACCTGGGCTTCGATGGGGTACTCCGGATCCCCGGGGGCGGCGGAGCGGCCGAGCAGAGCGGCGCAGGAGGCGGAACCCGCGGGGCGGATGACCATCACCTCGACCCGCCGGGTCTGTTGGCGTGCGTCCTCGTCGGGAAAGGTGACGTTCAGGGTGAAGGGCCCGGTGCCGCCGCCGCAGGCTGCGGCAGAACAAGAAAGCACAACCAGAAACAGACGACGCATTTCGGGCTCCTTGAGTTACTTGAGGACCACCTGGTACCGGATGCCGCCGTCCGCGCCACCCTGGGTGGCGGCGACCACGCCGCCGGCCACGGCGCCCGCGGCCAGGATCCCCACACCGGTCCAGAACCACCAGGTGCGGTACCAGGGAGTCACCGCCTCGCGGCGCTCGTCGCGCTGCTCCTCGCCATCATTGCGCGCCGGCGTCACGTCGGGCCCGGCGCCGACCTCGGGAGGGGGTGTTTCCAGCGCAGCGGCGGAGGTCTTGCCTTCACTCGACGAAGCGGTGGAGGCGCCCGTTCCCTTTCCAGCGCCAGGATCGCCGGGGACGTCCAGCTCCAATCCTCCCGTTCCCTCTCCAGCGGCGGACGGTGCCGCGGCCACCGCGGCGGCCGACGCGCCAAGCACCAGGGGCTCCGCCTCGCTCCCCAGCCGGGCCAGCGTGGCGCCGTAGCGGTTGGTGGCTTCGATCCGGTAGCGCGCCGAGCGAGCCTTCAGGCTCGAGGGAAGCTTGATGGTGACCGGCCCGAGGGTCTTCACCGGCGTACTGAGCACCTGCTCCACTCCTCCCTCCGGTGTAAGGCGCACCCGGATGCCGCTGACCAGATGACTGGGATCAGAGTCGAGGCGCACCTTCAGGACGAGCCCAGCGAGCGACTCGACCTTGCTCGGGGGCTCGTGCCGCAGCGTGATCGGTTTCTTCGCTTTGGAAGTTTTCAGCGCCTCCTCGAACGGCGCACCGATCTTGGGCGAGACGTCGTCGGGCAACCGGAAGTCCGGTTGGATCGAGAGCGCCCGCCGGAAGGACTCGACGGCCCGGCTCTCCTTGCCCTGAGCCGCCAGGCACGTTCCCTCGATGGCATAGGCTCGGGCCAGCTGCTCCGGCTCGGCGTCGGGGGCGCGGATGATCTTCTTGGCGATCTCGAGCGCCTGGGGGAACTTCATCTCCCGGGACAGGCGGGAGGCCTGATCCAGCGCATCATCTCCCAGGGCGAGCGGCGAGAGCAACAGAAGCCCACAACACACGAGACGGTTTGGCATGTCCGGCTCCGAGGGGTTTCTTCCCAGCGAACATTATGAAGCAGCGGGTCATCCATCTCAAGATTTGTCATGAAGCAATGCGAAAATCTTGCCCATTTCTCGGGACTTTCCTACACTCGTGCCTCGAAGATCGTCATGCCAAGGTCCAAGACACATTATGAACCGCTGGCGGTGCTGGCCACCGGCAAGACCTCGAAGATCCTGCTTTCCCGAGAGAACTTGCCGGACGGCTCGTCCCGCCTGGTGGTGCTGAAAAAGGTAAACCCCGAGCTGACCCAGCGGCCCGAGGCACGCCAGGGCTTTCTGAGTGAGGCGCAGGCCGGCAGCCTGTGCAATCACGCCAACCTCACGCGGGTGTGGAGCGTCGGCACGGCCAAGGGCAACTACTTTGCGGTGCTGGAGTTTTTGCTGGGAGACGGGCTCGGCCTGGTGATGAGCGAGGCGCACAAGCGCGGCCGCCGGCTGCTGCCCGAGATGGCCGCGGGCCTGATGGCCCGGGTGTGCGATGCCTTGCACCATTTGCACCAGCTCCGCGACCCGAAGGGCATGCCGCTCCACCGGGTGCACCGCGCCGTGTGCCCGGAGAACATCCTGGTGCTGTACGACGGTGGGGTGAAGCTCTTGGGCTTCGGGGGCGGCGACGGCCCGGAGGCCTACCGCTCGCCCGAACAGGCGCGCGGCCAGCCCACCGATCTTCGTTCCGACGTCTTCTCCTCCGGGGTGGTACTGTGGGAGCTCCTGTCCGGCCGGAGGCTGTTCGCGAAGAAGACCCCCGAGGAGAGCCTGCGGGCCATCGCCGCCTGCGACATTCCTCCGGTGCGAAAGTTCAGCCCCGAGGTGCCGTCTCCGCTCGAGACGGTGGTACGCCGGGCGCTGCAAAAGAACCCGGCCTCCCGTTTCGCCTCCGCCGGGCAGATGGCCATGGAGCTTCGGGATTTCTTCTCGCGCGCGGTGAAGAAATCCGGTGAGGCGGCCATCGCCGAGTTCGCATCCGCCGCGATGGGCGAGCGCATCCAGCGCAAGCGGGAGTTGGTGAAGGAGATCCAGAGCGGCCGGGCGAAACCAACCGACATGGTGCTGCTCGCCCCCGACACCTCCACGGCGCTGCCTTTCCCGGCGCTGGAAGAGAGAGGCGCCGCCCCCTCCGCCCCGGAAGCTGCCCGCCCGCAACCGCCCCCGCCCGAAAAACCGAGGACGCCGCCCCCCACGCAGGGGCCTCCGCCGTTGCCCGGCAACGATGAGGAGCGCACCAGCGAGTTCCTCCAGCCCACGCGCCCCATCCAGGTGCCTCGCATCGCCCCGGCCACCGGAGAGGCACGCCCGTCTCCTCCAGTGAAAACCACACCCCCGGCTCCGGAGCCGCCACCGCCGCCGGCGCCCGCGGTCCCGGCCGCGTCCCCGGAAAATGGTGGAGATGACGAGGCCGAAAAATTCAACGTGCCCACCATCCCCGTGGTGGCCCTGCCCATCACCCGCCCGCCGGGGACGCCGCCGCTCCTTGCGCTGCCTGAAACGACCTCTCCGGGAAAGACCGGCTCCTTCGACACACCCTCGACGCTCCCGCCGCATCCCGGCCCGCCCCCGATGCCCGTGGCCGAGACGCCGGCCGAGGCTGGCACCGGCGCTACTGCTGCCGAACGCGACGACAGCGCGGCGAAGGGGGCCGCTCCCGTCGCCATCCATTCGTTCGAGACCCGGCGCCTGCGGCACAAGAATCGCCTGCTCCTCATCGGCGCCTCCGGCGGGATGCTGGTCCTGCTGGCCGTGTTGGCCATCGTGCTCTCCTCTACCGGAAAGGATGACACCACCCGGGCTCCCATCCCGCCACCCGTCGTCGAGGCGGCCGCCCTGGCCGCCGACGCGGGAGCCCCCGAACAGGAACCCAACGCCGAGTCGGACGCGGGCCCGCCGGCCGGGGCGCTCGACGCGGGCTCGGCCATCGCGATGGATGCCGGGGCTCGTCCCGACGCCGGGCCTCCCGTCGCCGAAGCCGACGCGGGGCAGAGCGAAGCCGACGCGGCGCCGCGAGCTCTGACAACGGCCGTCGGCACGCCGCGGCCGGCCCCCCAGACCGGCTTTCTGCGCCTCAACACCGAGCCCTGGAGCGAGGTCTACCTCAAGGGGAAGAAACTCGGCGTGACCCCCCTGGTGGACGTGAAACTCCCGGCCGGGACCCACGCGCTCTCGCTGGTGAACCCCAAGAAGGGCATCAACACCACGCTGAGCGTGACCATCAAGCCCGGCAAGACCACCAGCCTGGTCAAGGAACTCTCCGAGTGACGTGTCCTGGATGGAGGCTCGTCCCGTGCCTCCGCGCAAACGAGCGACGCACTATTTCCTCGGCAGCGAGCGCAGGTAGGCCTTGTCCTCCCGGTCCTGCGGGGTCACCAGGCGGTCGATGGCCTCGGCGGGGTTGCGGCGCGTCCCCTGCGCCCAGGCATAGCGATCGCCGAGTTCCACGAACGCCTCCACGTCGCCGTGGGCGGCGGCCTTGGCGAACCACTCCCTGGCCAGCACGAAGCTCTGCTTCGCGCCCCGCTCGCCCTTGAGGTAGGCCATGCCGATGTCGAAGGCGTGCTCCTTTTCGCCCCGTTGGTAGGCCGCGACGCGCTCCTCGACCTCGCTCTTGCCGACGGCGTCGCCCGGCGCGGCGGTTCCCTGAAGCATGTTCTCCACCGCCCGCTCCAGGCTGGTGACGATGTCCTCCGGGGCGCAGCCGCCGCTGTGGGTCCCCGCCTTCTCGCTGGTGGCGCGCAGAAGGTCGTAGAGGTTGACCGTCACCTTGCAACTCTTGCCGAAGCGCAGCACCTGGCTGGCCAGCGACTTCTGCGCGGCCAGCTCGCGGCCGAGCTCGATCTGGCAACTCTCGTCGAAGCAGGCCCTGTAGGAGCCCTGTTTCTCGTCCCGCAGGCGCTCCCTGAGCTGCGCGCGCGGCACCACCGCATAGCCGTTCTGCGTGAGCAGCGAGCCCAGGTAGTCGGTAAGCTGCTCCCGCTGGGCGCCGCTCATCTTGTTGCCCTTGTCTTGGATCTCGAACACGGCCACGATCGCTTTTCCGTCCTCCGCCCGCGTCCCGCTCCAGGCTCCGGCGACCAACCCAACCACCCACGCGAGTGTTTGCCGTGCCCTCATGGGAAACCGCCTTTCACCGCCCGCCTGGATCCTATCTAAACCCCGGCGCCGGCGGGGGCAATGGCAAAACGGTGAAAACCCGTGCAGGCCGACGAACTATGGAGCTCCGCGACGATGAGGACCGTTTTCGCCCAGGCAGGGGTGATCCGCGGGCGGCGAGCGCACCACCGGCCGACCGTCGCGCCACACCACGGGGACGTCCTGCCAGATTCGTCGCAGCAGCCGACAGCGCTCCGTGTCGAGGACCTCGAGATCCAGCCCGGTCACGTCCCCCAACTCGCTGGCCAGCCACAGCCGGCCTCCCTCCCGGGCAACATGCGTCACCGCGCCGTGCAGCCGGGCCAGGTGCATGCGCTCCCCCGAGGAAAGATCCCACAACCCATACCGGCCGTCGGCGAACGCCACCAGCGCCGTCCCCATCGGCAGCGGCTCGATGCGCGCAACCGGGCTGGGGGGCGTGTCCACCAACTCGAACGCGCGCTGGGGCTTGCCGAGCGTACGCACGCTCACCGCGCCACGGGCGCTGCCCAGCACGAGCCGCCCTTCCGAGCGGGCCACCGCCGAGGGGTCGCGCACGCCCGGCAGCGACGCGGGCGCGCTCCCGTCCGGGGCGAACGCCAGCACTCGCTCCGTTTGGGCCACCAGCAACCCGTCGCCATCGGCGAAGATGGCTTTCGCGCCCTCGGCCAGCAGGCGAGGCGAAGATTCGCCGTTGGTCCACAACGCCCGGTCGCCCGCCAGCGTAAGGCACCCCCGGCTCGTCGCCCACAACGCCTGCACCGGGCCCACGTCGCCCGAGAACCGTCTGGCGTCGGCCCGTACATCCCATTGTTCCAGAACTCCGCGTGCATCGACCAGGCACAGGCACCCGCCCTCTGGATCCGCGAAGGCCCGGCGGGAACCCTCGACCGCCCGCGCCCAGGCTCCCGGCGGCGCCGGCGCCGGGTTTTCCACCCCGTTTGAGAGCCGTGCCCAGCCACGCTGGGTCAGCAACAGAGGTGCGCCGGGCATCAGCAGGCGTGAAGTCCACAACGCCGCGCCGCTCTCGGCGTCCCACAACCGCACCGTGTCGTCGGTGCCGGCCGAGACCAGACGCCTGCCCTGTGCATCGTAACGCAGCGAGGTGACCTCTCCGCGGTGCGCGTCGATGCGGAGCACCTCTGCGCCGGAAAGATCCCAGATCCGGATCACACCGTCCGCGCAGGCAGCGGCCAGCCGATCCGCGCCGGGCTGGAAGGCGAGCGCCCACACGCTGGCACCCGCCTCGACCAGGATCCGAAATGAGCCGTCGCGAACATCCCCCAGCCGGACCCGGCCCGCCTCGTCCGCCCAGGCGAACCGGGGGCTATCCCGGTGCCATGCCAGCGCCGTGTTCGGGGATTCGCCACGCAGGACCCGCGGCGCACCGAGCGGCAGGGGCCACAGGCGCACGCTGTGATCCCGCCCCGCCGAGGCCAGCCAACGCCCATCGGGCGAGAAGGTGGCCGCGAGCACCTGGTTGGCGTGACCGGGCTCGAGCCGCCGGTCCCGCCGGGTGGCCAGGTCCCATACCACCAGCGGCGTGTTGACGTACCCCGCGGCCACCTGCCCGCCGCCGGGCGCGAAGGCCACGCTGGCGACCGGCCCGTAGTCGGGGGCCATGAGCAGCGTGCGGCGCCCCGAGCCGAGATCCCAGATTGAAACCGAATGGTCCCAGCTCCCGGACGCCAGCCGCTGGCCGCCGGGAGAAAAATCGAGAGAGGTCACCATGGCGCGGTGGCCCGACAGGCGCTGCATCACAAGGCCCGAGGCGGCGTCCCGGATCAAGATCAGCCCGTCCTGCCCCGCCGAGGCGATGCGCTCGCCCTGCGGCGAAAAGGCCACCGCCTGGACCGGCTCGGAATGGCCCTGCGGCGGGCGCTCCAGCGGATCCCCCAGGTGGTGCCATATCCGCAGGATCCCATCCTGGCTGGCGCTGGCCAGCAGGCGGCCCCGCGGGTCCGCGTCCAGCCCGTCCACCGAGTCGGGCTGGGCGGAGAGCTGCGAGAGCAGGCTGCCGCCCACCGGATCATACCTGCGCAGGGACCCGTCGAAGCAGCCCGTGATCAGGCTCCCGTCGGGCGAGAAGGCGAGCTCGGTGACGTAGGCCGGGTGTTGCAACACGTGAGAGAATTGACCGCGAGCGACATCGAGGAGCCGCACCGTCTGATCGGCGCTCCCGGAGGCCAGCCAGCGGCCATCCGGGCTGAAGGACAGACAGGAGCCGAAGCCCTGGTGCCCCGGGTACAACCCCAGCCGGCTTCCGTCGCGCGCGTCCCACAGGGCCAGCGTGGCGCGCAACCCGTGCAGCGAGGCCAGCCGCGAGCCGTCGGGGCTGTAGGCGAGCGCGCTGACGATCCCCGCCGCCTCCGGCCCCTCCAGCGCGAGCGTGCGTTCGATCTCCATCTCCGGGAAGCGCCACAACCGCACCTGCCGGTCCTCTCCCGCGCTGGCCAGCTGGCGGGCGCCGGGGTGGAACCGCACCCGCCACAACCGGGCCCCGCTCCCGGCCAGGACCCTCTCCGGGGTGGGGTTCGGGATCCGCCACAGGATCACCTCGCCGCGCTCCGAGCCGCCGGCCACCCAGCCGCCGTCGGACGAGACGTCCAGGGTGACGATCGGCGCTGGCGCCTCCAGCGTGAGACGCTCCATGGCCTGGAGCTCGAGCAGCGCCACCGAGCGGTCCTGCGAGGCCACCGCCAGGTAGCGGCCGTCCGGAGAGAAGCGCACGTCGTAGAGGATGGCGCCGAGATCCCGCGACCACCACAGGGGCTCGCGTTCCAGGCGCCACCACAGCGCGCGCCCCGGCGCCGAGTCCAGGATCTCCAGCGAGGCGCGCAGCTTGGCGCGGGCCTCGAGCAGGCTGCCGCGCGCCGCCGCGGCCGCCGCGCCCTCGCGCTCGGCCTGCGCCCAGCGCTGCTCCTCCCGTAAAAGCGCCCGGCTCTCGGCCCGGTGGGCCGCCGCCTCCTCGCGGTAGGCGATGGTGGTGGCCACCAGGGCGGCCACGATCACCAAGAGCACGGCGAGCGTGGCGACCAGGGCGATCTTGTGCCGCAGGGCGAAGCGCTGCAAGAGATCCCAGGCGCTGTAGTTGTAGGCGCTCACGCGCCGGCCGGTGAGGAAGGCCTGGATCTCGGCGGCCAGGCTCTCCGCCGAGGGGAATCGCCCGGCGCGGTTGGAAGACATGGCCTTCTCCGCGATGGCCGCCAGCTCCGCTGGCGCGTCCGGTGAGATCTCCAGCACCCGGGGCCGGCTGCCGTTGCGGGCCGCCTCCAGGGTGTCGCGCCCCCCCTGGCCCAGGAAGGGGGGGCGGCCGGTGAGGAGCTCGAACAGCACGGCGCCGAGGCCGAAGACGTCCGACAGCTCGTCCACCTCCTCCGGGCGGCCACCGGCCTGTTCCGGGCTCATGTAGGCGGGCGTGCCGATCGATGCCCCCGCCATGGTGAGCTGGGCCGGGGCCGCCGCCGCGTCGCCGGCTCCCTCCGCCGGCGGGAGGTCGGCCTGGCCCCGCACCTTGGCCAGCCCCCAGTCCAGCACCACCGTCTCGCCGAAGCGGCCGATCATCACGTTGGCCGGCTTGATGTCGCGGTGGATGACGCCCCGGCTGTGCGCGTAGGCGATGGTGTGGCACAGCGCCAGGAACCGGTCCAGCAAGCTAAGCCGCTCATCCAGGGTGGCTCTCTCTGCCAGGGCCTGGGCCAGCGTCTGGCCGCGGATGAGCCGCATGCTGTAGTACAGCTTGCCCTCGGGGGTGCGGCCCAGCTCGTACACCGGGACGCTGCCCGGGTGCTGTAGCTGCCCTGCGACGCGCGCCTCGCGCAGAAAGCGGGCCCGGGCGGACTCTCCGGGTCGGGAGTGGGAGCCGGGGGCCTCCTCGGCCCGGGGAAGCAGCTCCTTGATGGCCACCTCGCGCCCGAGCACGTCGTCCACACCCAGCCAGATGCGGGCCTGACCACCGCGGGCGTACTCGCGAAGCAGGGTGTAGTGGAACTCGGCTGGCGCGGGCAGGTGCGGCCCGGTGTCCGCTCCGCCAGGCGCAGAACGAACACCGGCCGCCAGCAACTCCCGGCAGGCGGCGCACTCGTCGAGGTGCGCGCGGATCTGCTCCTCCTGTGCGGGAGGCAGGGTGCCCTCCAGGTAGGCGGCGACCAGGTTGTCGTCCGGACAGTCCACGTCCCGCTCCTTGTGGCGCTGGCAGGCGCCGCCATCTTCGAGGAACCGACGGCCGGGGTCAAGCGGCGGCGGCGGGGCCCCGATCCTCGGATCACGCGAACGGGTGCTGCCGCCTCTTCCCCCGGCTCTCTCCCGAAAGATCGTTCGCCGGCCCCCCCTCGGCGTCACCCCTTCGCGTAAAAATTCTATCGCGCAATCAGTGGGGCCGAGTTTTGTCCGGGGATTCGGGCAGGGAAAGGCTTTTTTTTTCGGACGGGTCGGACTAGATTCCGCCTCGGAGACAAGCGGCATGGCCACGCCAGGTCTGGTGGAGTCGTTCTTTTCGCTCCTTCCCGGGGGCGCGCCCGAGGAGCCGGAAAGACGCGCAAACCTCGCGCGTGGATTGGAGGCGGCCTGGCAGGCGGCGCGGCAGGCCTGGCCGGGGATCGAGCTATCGAGCGAGGAGTTCGCCGCCTACCTCCTTTCACGCCTGACAAGATCTGAGCCCGTCGAGGACGAGATCATCCGGCTCCACGCCGCCGACCTGTACCTGGCCTGCGCCTGCCAGAGAGGCGACGCAGAGGCGCAGAAAGCCCTGGAGGGGCTGTGCCAACAGGCCGCCGCCGCGGCGCTGCGCGGCCAGGATCCGTCCGGCGCGCTCTCGGCCGAGGTGGCGCAGGGACTGCTCACGCGGCTTTTATCCGGCGGCGCGGACGGCGCGGGCAAGCTCGGGCAATTCCAGGGGAGAGCGGCGTTCAGGGCGTTTCTGCGCGTGGCCGCGTCGCGGGAAGCCCTCAACCTGCGCCGCGCCCGGCGGCGCGAGTGCCCGCTGGCGGAGGATCTGCTGCTGCGCCTGGTCTCGGAGGAGGATCCGGAGCTGGCGCTGTGGAAGCAGCGCTACCGGCAGGAGTTCAAGCTCGCATTTCAAGAGGTGCTGCGCTCGCTCTCCCCCCGTGAGCGCAACCTGCTCTCCCACCAGGTCGTCGAGGACCTCACCCTGGACCAGATCGGTGCCATGTACCATGTCAACCGCTCCACGGTGTGCCGCTGGCTCCAGAGCATCCGGGAACGGCTGCACCAAGCGACTCGCGCAGCCCTGGCCGAGCGCTTGTCCGTGACCCCGCAAGACGTCGACAGCATCCTGCGCCTGGTGCTGAGCCGCATCGACACCAGCCTGGAGCGGGTGCTGGCGAGCCCCGTCTCCAAAGAGACCTGACGTACTCTCCGGCCCCCTCTGCAACAAAGCCCACCGAGCCGTGTCTCCTGGTCGGACGATTCCACCCGAAAGGGAGGCCATACCCCCATGAGTGACGAGAACTACACTGAAAACCGCAAGGATACGGCCGTCAGCCGCATGGACATCGCCAAGCGCGACCGGCCGCGGGGCCCACGCAGCCCGCGCGGGCGGGCGCGCGGATGGACTGCCACGAAGGCTCCCACCGTCAGCCTTCTCGGCATGCTACTGTTGGCGCTTGCCGCCACTGGTCTTGCGGCTTGCGGATCGGGCTCGAGCTGCGTGCCGGACTGCACCGGCCGCGCCTGCGGGCCCGACCCGGTGTGCGGTCAAAGCTGTGGAAGCTGCACGGGCGGCGCCGAGTGCCGCGACGGAGTGTGCGGGGGCGGAACCTGCCAGACCGACGCGGACTGCGGCCCGGATGAGAACTGCTCAGGCACCGGCGAATGCCAGTGCCGCTACGGAAGCTGCCAGACCGGCTGCTGCCACCCGGCGCAGGCGGTGCTCCAGGCCGGCGGGGTGTTGCTCGCAGACGGCGCGCTCTCGGTCGAGATCACCGTCGCCGTCTCCAGCCAGGACGGCACGCCGCTCGCGGGCGTACCCGTGGCGCTCGAGAGCGATCCCGTCATCAGCGACATCCAGCCGGCCGAGGGAGCCACGCTCGCGGACGGGCGCTTCACCTTCACCGCCCGCGCGAATGTGGCCGGAGGGGTCGGCTTCACGGCCAAGGCGGGAAAACCGCTCGAACCGCTGGGCCAGCAGCTCCAGGTCATGTTCGGCGCCAATCTCGAAGTGGCCTTCGGCGAGCTGCACTACGTCTATCCCGGGGCGCTGCTCGAGATCACGGCCACGGCGCAGGACGCCGCGGGGCCGGTGGGCGGAGTGGCGCTCGCGCTCGAAAGCTCCCGCGGCGCGACCGACCGCGTCGCCGCCCTGACGGAGAAGACCGGCGACGACGGGAAGATGCGCTTCGTGGTCCAGACGGAAGAAAGCGGCCCGGCGGTGTTCTCGCTTTCGGTGGCGGGGATCTCCGCTCTCGCGGTCTCGAGCGAGCCGTACCTCTTCGGCGGCCCGCGTCTGTCCGGCCTGGTCGGGTTCCCGCAACCGGACGGCCTGCCGACCCCGACCCGCGTGGCGCTGGCCTGGATCAACCGGCCGGCCCTGGAGGCCGGCACGCTGGCCGCACGCGAGGCAACTTCGATCTCGCTGGGCGAGCTGGTGCCGGAGGATCAGGTCCCGTTCGCTCTGGAGGCGCCTTTCGTCCCGCCGGAGACCGACTTCTACCGGCCGGCGCCGTCCGATCCTACGCTGCCCGCGACCTTCGAGATCGCCACCTACGCGCCCCTGCTCTACGCCGACGTGGACGGAAGCGGCTCCTTCTCGGCGACGGACAAGATCGTCGGCTGGCGCGAGGATCGCGACCTGATGCTCTTGTACGCGCGCGGCGAGCTGCCGCCCGAAGCCGTCATTCCGGGTCTCGTCCCCGGCTACCAGTTCATCCGCTGGACCGACGAGGAAAAGACCATCCTGCCGCTCGCCGGGCACCTCGACGACCACCCGCTGTGGCTGCGCGGGGCCGACTGTCCCTCCGCCACGCTCCGCGGATCGATCCGCTGCATCGGCGCGCCGCCCGCCCAGCCGACGTACGCCTGCGCCATGATGATCGCCCCGTCCGTCCTGGACAACGTGGCGGTGTGGTGGAACCGGGGCAACCAGCTCATCCTCGCCTGCCAGCGCGTCACCCTGGCCGCGGACCAGGAGACCCCCTACCAGCTCGTGCTGCCGGCACCGGCCACCGTCGACCCCGGCTACACCGCCTTCCTGGCCCGGCCGGCCGCGGGCTGGCCCCTGGTCGGGGCGCTCATGGGGTTCGTGTTCGCCGATGCCGACGCGGACGGCGCGTACACCAACATGGACGACAACATCAACACCGGGGACCGGCTGCTCGGCGTGGCCGACTTTCCGCTGGGCTACGGCATCCCGTGGCTGGAGTGGGTGCAGGAGGCCATCCCGCTCGCGCTCCAGTTCGCCTACCAGGACGTCAACCGCGGCTACAACCTGGCGCTGGCGCCGCTGGACGTCGGCATCCAGACGGTGGTGGACGACTACACCCTGGAACTCGCGCGCAACCTGAACCCGGGCGGGCGCGATCTCTGCTTCCGCATCGTCCGGCGCGCCAGCGGGACGCAGACCGAGATCATGCGCGGCGACGACCTCGCCACGGGCTCGGTGACGGCGGGCAACCGGGTGACCTCGGCCGCGGGCGGCTTTGCCGGCCGGGTCCAGCCCAACGACCGGCTCATCTTCTGCAACCAGATCGAGAAGACCACCTTCTTCGATCTCGACACGGACTATCCCATGACGGCGCGCTGAAGCTGGCGCACCATTCACCTCCCCGGAGGAAGAACCATGCCCCGCATCATGTGTCCTGGTAATGTTTTTGTTTTTTTCGTGGCCGTCCTGGCCTTCTTCGGCTGCGGCGGCGACGGGACGCAGAGCAACCCCGACTCCGGCCAGCCCGATCCGACCGAGGTGAAGCTGACCCTGTCCCCCGCGAACGCGCGCCTGCGGCCGTCAGACACCATCGAGATCGAGCTGGAGCTGTCACCGGTGAAGGGCAAGAGCCCCGTGGACCTGTACGTGTTCTACGAGGAGGAGGGCCGGCGGCGCTTCTTCGCGCCGGGAGACGACCTGTTCGAACCCTCGCCGCGCCCGCTGGCACGCGCCGTGTCGTCGGACCGTTCTTCTTCCGAGGTCGTCTATGCCGGGACGGCCTCGGCGCTCCCCGCCGGCCGCCCCATTTCCTACCAGGCGCTGGCCATGCTCTCGGGCGCGCCCTTCGACCCGGCGCGGGCCGCCAGCGCGCCGGCGGCGGCCCAGCTCACGGTGGTGGCCGACGCGGCGAACCCCGCTGACGCGGCGCAGGTGACGCACGTCCAGGCCTTGAAGGAAAAGAGCGCCAAGCCGCTCCGCCTCGAGCTCGCGCAAGGCGCCGTGTGGCACATGGAGGGCGACCTGGCGGCGGCGGACATCGCCCCGGGGGCGAACCCGCAGGACGCCGACGCCGTGGCCCTGGCCTTCTTGGAGCGGTACTCGGAGCTGCTGCGCGTGCCCGCGGCCCACCGCGCCATGCGCATGATGGGCCGGCGACAGGAGCTCTCGGACGTGCTGCTCTTCCACCAGACGATCGACGAGATCCCGGTGTACGGCTCGGCCCTGCAGCTCGTGCTGCGCTCCGGCGCCGGCGGCAAGCGCCTGTGGCAGGTGAACGGCCGCTACCTGCCAAATCCGGAACGCTACCCCCTCACGGGCGCCCTGGGCCCGGAGGCGATCCGGGCCGAGGTGGCCCGCCGGCTCGACATCGAGCCGAGCGCGCTGCGGCTGATCGCCCCTCTCCGGCAGTGGGTGGTCGATCCCACCCTGTTCGCGCCGGCCTGCCCTTCCTGCCCCGTCGTTCCCCACGCGCCCCGGCTGGCCTGGCGGGTGCTCTACCTCGAGCCGGTCGGCGGCGGCGTGGCGGACGAGTTCTGGGACGCGTCTCGCGGGGAGCGGATCCTCGCCCGGGCCCGGGCGTTCGAGCGCGACTACCGCATCTACGACGCCAACGGCGAGGGGCCGGACAGCTGCTTCATCGGCAACGTCCACTGCGACGCCGAGTACGACGAGGGTGGGGTGTGCCGTTACGAGGTCGGCTGCCCGGCTCTCTCCGATTGTTGCAACAACGCATGCCTGTGGGGTCACTGGCGCTGCGCCTCCCCCGACGCCGAGGAGGACGCGGCCTTCGAATACACCAACGACATCTACAACTTTTTGCGCGAGGTCTTCGGGCGGGACTCGTACGATGGCCACGACGGCATCTTACGCATGTACCTGCACGCCGGCTCTTCCTGGGTGAACGCCATGTCGAAGGACTGCGGGGCCTACCAGGTCCACATCTTCGGCGACGACGTGGCCAGCCTCAACGTCATGGCCCACGAGGTGGGGCACTCCTATCACGGTTCGGAAGCAGACTACGACTACCAGGACGAACCCGGCGCGGTGGCCGAGCACATCGCCGACGCCATCGGCCACTTCGTGGGGTTCTGGACCGGCAAGGACCCGAACTGGATCATCGGCGACAGCTCGGTGGTAGGCAACCGCGACATGAGCAATCCTCCAGCCGATGAATACGCCACCGGCGATCCCTACCCGGACCACTACCGAGACTATCTGAACACCCGCGGCACCAGCGAACCCAGCCGCTCCAATGACCGGGGCGGAGTGCACCGCAACCACATGATCCTGAGCAAGGCGCTCTACCTCTTCACCGACGGCGGGAGTTTCGAGGGCTTCGACATCCGCGGCATCGGCGAGGAGAAGGCCCGCCGCCTGTACCAGCGCGCCATCGACAACTACCTGGCCGACAACGCCAACTTCTCCTGGTTCGTGCGGGCGGTACGCTCGGCCTGCGACGACTCCGTCGGCCGTGACGGCTTCAGCGCAAACGATTGCTGCCAGGTACAGAACGCCTTTGCCGCGGTGGGCATCGGCGACCCCGACCGGGACTGCGACGGCACCCTGGACGCCGCCGACACGGACGACGATGGCGATGGGGTCCGTGACACGCGCGACAACTGCCCGCAGGCCGTCAACCCGGACCAGGCCAACGCCGATGGCGACGGGGAGGGGGACGCCTGCGACCCCGACGCCGACAACGACGGCCTTCCCAATGAAGCCGACAACTGCCCGCTCGTCGCCAACCCGGGCCAGGCCGATCGCAACGCAGACTCCCAGGGCGACGCCTGCGACGACAGCGACGGCGATGGAGTCATGGACGACAGCGACAACTGCCCCAATACGCGCAACCTCGATCAAGCGAACCTCGACCGCGACGGCGAGGGCAACGCCTGCGACGACGACGACGACAACGACGGCCGGGCCGACCGCTACGACAACTGTCCTCTCTTCTACAACGTGGCCCAGGATGATGGCGACGGGGACGGGCACGGTGATCCCTGCGACAACTGCTCCACCACGGCCAACCACGATCAGGCCGACCTGGACGAGGACCAGCATGGGGACGCCTGTGACGACGACATGGACAACGACGGCGTCGCCAACGAAGACGACAACTGCCCGCGGGAAGCGCACGAGGAGATGGAGTTCGCCCTCTGCCCGCCGAACACCTCTTGCCGCTATGGCTGTCCGTCCACTCCGCTGCTGCCCAATTTCGGCCTGCGCCTCCAGGCGGAGGCCCTGCTGGGCGCGGACCCAACCGTGCTCCAACCGCTGGCCCGCTTCTCGCTCGAGCCCTGCAACGTGCTGGACTGCGGCGACGGTCGGCTGATGGCCCCGGGCGCGGGAATGTCGGTGGCGCTCACCATGCAACTCGCGGCCGCGCAGGTGCCGCCCATGGAGCAACCCATGATCATCCATGCCGTGATCTTCGACCAGTCGGGCCGCGCGCTGGGAAAGCGGGACGCGCTCTTCTACACCAACCTGGGCGGCAAGCCGGAGCAGAAGCAGTTGCAACTCGACTTCGCTCCCGCACCCTCGTACGCCTGGGGCCGCGAAGTCGGCGCCGGCCTCCCCGCCCGCCCCGCCTACCAGCTGGCGCTGTCGATCGAGGTGGGCTCGCAGCAGAACGCCGAGCTCCTGCGCGACCACGGCCTGATCGTCCAGTCGAGCGCCACCGCCGCCATCCCCTGAGCGCCCTTTCCTCCGCAGCCCCTCTTTTGCTACTCTGGAAGCGGGCAAAACGATTCTAATTCTTGCCGCACCAGGGGTTGCATCAATGAAAAATCCACTCGCGTTCATTCTGGTGATCTCGCTGGCCGTGTCTGGTTGTTCGTCCGGCTCCGTCTCCGGCCCGGACGGCGCGCCGGAGGAGCCGGGAGCGGAGCCCGACGCCGGGCTTCCGGATGGCGGCGGGGATCCCTTGGCGCCGGACGGGGGCGACGTCGGCGGCGCGGACCCGGCGGGAGATTCCGGCGACGCGGGCCAGGACGCCGGGGCGGACGCGGCGGACGGCGGCGACGCGGGGCCAGCGGCCTGCGGGGAGATCGCGACCTTCGAGAGCGGCAAGACGCCCGCCCGGTTCGTCCACGTCGCAGAAGACGGCTCCGACAGCACCGGCGACGGCAGCGCCGAGCGGCCCTTCGCCACCATCGGCCGGGCCGCGCGCGGGATCGCCCCGGGCACGGCGGTGGTGATCCACGCCGGCACCTACCCCGGCGGGGCCTACCTCGAGAACCTGCGCGGCAGCGCCAATTCTCCCATCTGGATCGGCGGGGCGGCGGGCGAGGCCCGCCCGGTCATCGAGGGTGGCGGCGAGGCCATGCACCTCGTCGGGCCGCGCTACCTGGTGCTCCACGATCTCGAGGTGCGAAACACCACCGCCAACGGCATCAACTGCGACGACGGGGGAGAGGTCGCGGACCCCGAGGCGGCCCGCTTCCTCGTGTTTCGCAACCTCGACGTCCACGACGTGGGCGGCGACGGCAACCAGGACTGCCTGAAGCTCTCGGGCCTCAACGACTACTGGGTGCTGTCGAGCCGCTTCGCCCGCTGCGGCGGGGCCATGTCCGGCTCGGGCATCGACCACGTCGGTTGCCACCGCGGGCTCATCGCCAACTGCCGCTTCGAGGAGAACTCGGGCAACGCCGTGCAGTGCAAGGGCGGCTCGACGGACATCGACATCGTGCGCTGCGTGTTCGACCGGCCCGGCGAACGGGCGGTGAACATGGGCGGCTCGACCGGTTTCGAGTACTTCCGCCCCCCGCTCAGCCCGGACGCGCCCAACGCCGAGGCGCGCCGCATCCGGGTGCAGGCGAACCTCGTGCTGGGCGGCACCGCGGCCCTGGCCTTCGTCGGCTGCGTGGACTGCCTGGCGGCGCACAACACCATCGTCGGCCCCGGGCGCTGGCTCATCCGCATCCTGCAAGAGACGGTGAGCGCGAGCGGCTACGTCTTCGAGCCCTGCCGCGACAACGCGGTGGTGAACAACATCTTCTTCTTCGAGCGCGCGGTCATCTCCACCCACGTCAACATCGGCGCGAACACCAGCCCCGAGACCTTCTCCTTCGCCGGCAACCTGTGGTTCGCTCACGACGATCCGGCCCGCTCGGCGCCATCGCTGCCCTCAGTGGAAGACGCTGGCCTCAGCGGCCAGGACCCGGCCTTTGAAAACCCCTCGGGCGGCGACTACCACATCGGCGCCGAGAGCCCGGCCGCCGGCTCGGGCGTGTCCTGGCCTGGTGCAGCCGACGCCGACCTCGCCGGGCGCTGCTACCGCGCGCCGCCGAGCCGCGGGGCGTACGAGGTCCGGTGAGCGGAGAGACCACATCGTATGGCGCAAACCTTCGCCGCGGTTCCAGCGAAAGAGCCGCAGCGCTTCTTTGGGTTTCAGGAGGTGGGATGGCCATGCTGAACTCCTCTGTTGATAAAATCCTCAACCTCGACTCGCAAGGGCGAGCGTCGGCGTTGACCGGACGGGTCCCGCGATCGGTCGGGTTCGCGATGTGTGCGGCTTGGCTGTGCCTTTCGCTCCTGAGCGGCTGCGGCACCGGGAGCGGAGGTTTTGCGGACGTGGGTCTCGGGGTCGACGGGGACGGAAGCGCGCTCACGGACGAATCGCCGGACGGCGGTGGCAATGGCGGCGGAGACGGCGTGCGCGCCTGGCCGGACGGCCGCTACATCACCTGCGAACAGGTGTATGAATTCACGCAGGCCAAGGTGCCGGAGTTACTGCTTCTCAACGTCGCCGACGAGGAGTTTTACAACCTGGGAAGCATTGAAGGCTCCCTGAAGATCCCATGGGATGAACTCGCTGGCCGGCTTTCCGATGTCGACGCGCGCCGCTACGTCGTCATCTACTGCAGGCGCGGTGTGCGCTCCGAATCGGCCTACGACACCCTGGATGGCGCCGGCTATGCCCACAAATGGATCATGGAAGGCGGCATCGAGCGCTGGAACTCGCTCGGCTACCCGACCGAACCCTGAGCTGGAAGACCTCCTCACGAGTACGCCGGATTGACCCCGGAGTGGCTGCTTGCCTACCATAGAGCCATGACGAATCTGCCGCGGGTTTTCTTACGCGCGCTCCTGGCCGCGATCCTTTGCATGTTGGGATGCGGGCTGGCTTCGTGCAGCGCCTCATCGTCCCCACCGGACGCCGCGAGCGACGCCGCCGACGAGCCTCCCGACGCCGGGGCGGACGCCTTCGACGCCGGGGCCGATCCTGGAGACGAGGCCACCGCCGACGCTGACATCGACGCGGCGGACAGCGGCGACCCGGGCGCCACGGACGGCGCCGACGGTGAGGGAGCAGACGGCGGCACGGATGCCGGCACCGACACGGACTGCGGCGGCGGCGCCGACTTCGACTATCGCTGCGAGACGAGCCGGCCTGAGACCTGCCCCGGCGGGATGTGCCTGCTCGGGATGTGCATCGGCCCGGTGCGCGATCCCGATCGCTGGAGCGAGTGCGGCGACGGCTCGTGCGGCCCCTGCGAGTCGGCGCAGAGCTGCCCGGCCGACTGCGGCGCGCCGCCCACGACCAGCGGCAGGAAGGAGTACCACAACGCCACCACCATCACCGTGTGGCTGCACGGCTTCTACAACAAGAGCCCGGAGGAGATGGCCAACATGGTGTACGGCGAGTTCGGCTCGTGCGGCGGCATCCTCGGGCGCTTCTCGGCCCTGGGCATCAACCGCCCCTGCGGAAACGCCGCCCCCGGCGACACCGCCCCCGACCAGCTGGTCAAGGTCGAGTACTACGGCGGCCGGCCCGCCGCCTGGCTGTCTGCCGCGGACGTGGCCGAGATCGAGGCGCTGCCCTACGACGGCCCCGAGGCGCTGGAGCGCTTCGCCAGGATCGCCGCCAAGGCCATCCGCCACAAGCTCACGCTCTCGGGCGCCACGCACGTCAACATCGCCTGCCACTCCTTCGGCTGCCTCATCACGCGCTACCTCATCGAGCACGATCTCGAGTCGCTCGCCTCCGAGAACCGCCTTGTGCGCTGGTTCTCCTCGGCCGGGGTGATCGCCGGGGCGCGCCTGGCCCGGCTCTACGACAACCCCACCGTGCGCGACACCGCCGACCTCATCGGGCTGGAGCTTTCCGACTTCGTGGTCATGCACCCGGACTTCGTGGCCGACCGGGTGTGCGCCTGGGATCACCGGCCATACCAGGGCAACCACCCGCTGCTGGCCGGCATGATCATCCACCACGCCACCGCCACCGACCCGCGCATCCAGGAGGCCCTGAACATCGCCCTGCTCGATCTCCACAATCCCGGTGACGAGCCCAACGACGGCATCATGTTCACCGATGACGAGCGCTTTCACTCGGTCGCGCCCGAGGTGGCGTTGCTCACCCCCTCCGGTACGCGCCTCTCACCCAGCGCCACCTGCCTGTACCTCGATCACATGCACCTGCCCGAGGACGACGGCACGGCGGCGTTGGCCACGGCCGCCCTGTTCCACAAGCGGCGGGTCACCATCACCCTCGACTCGCTCGAGCTGCTCTTAGACCGCGAGAGCCACGCCATCGGCGACGGCGAGCACGGAACGCCCCCGGCGGAGATCGCCGCCGCGGTGGAGGTGCGTTTCAACCCCTACCTGCACGATCGCTTCGGCATCGACCGGGCCGTCCACCAGACCCGGGTCGAGCACCGCTCGGTGGGACATTTCGAACAGAGCCAGGGGAGCACGCTCCAGCCGGGGTACGTCCTCTTCGCCGGCCCGGTGTTCGACGAGATGAACGAGCTCGACCTCGACTTCGAGCTGCTCGAGCTCGACTGGTACCCGCGCGGCAACGTCCGCGAGTGGTCCTTCGACCCCCACCAGGCGCTGTACCGCTTCCAGGAGAGCGTCCCCCTCCAGAACGCCGTCATCTCCCGCGAGAACGCCTACGTCCGCCTGGCCGTCCGCGTCGAGGTGGTCGATCAGTACTGACGGTCCTTGCCGCGACGCAAGCCTCTGAAGAATCGCCAGCGCAACAAGAACAAGACCGCCACGCCCGGCGCGAACGCGACCGAGGCGTGCGCGCAGGAGCAACCCGCTCCGGTGACGTGGCCGTCGCCGTCGGGGCTTCCGTTCTGCGGATCGACGTAGAAGTCCCGGCCGGCACTGGTCAATGACAACGCCATGGAAACGAGAACGCCCACGAAAGCGACGGTCATGGCTCGCATCGGCACCTTCGGCACCACGCGCAAGGCCACAGAAAAATACCGCGACCCTGGGTCTGAATCAAATGCGCACCTCGCTTGACAAGGCTTCGCGGCTGTGGTTGAAGCTCGTCTCGGTGTTACGAATTATTATCATGTAATCACAGGAGAGAAACCATCATGACGACTCGGTTCGCACCGTGCCCGTCGCTGCTGCTGGCTCTGATCTTCGCCCCGCCGCTGCTGGCGCAACAGGGCGAGGATCCGCCGCCCGGCGACGAAGCCCCCGCCAGCGAGCCCACCCCGGCCTCCGAACCCGCGCCCGCTCCGGTCGAGCCGGGCCAGCCGGCGCCGCTGCTCGTCGCCACCGGCGATGAGGAGGACGTGGAAACGGTGCTCGTCACCGGCAGCAAGATCGAGCAGCAGCCGAAAGAGATCACCCAGAGCGTGCGGGTGGTGGAGCAGTCCGCCTGGGAGCAGTACGCCACGCTGCCCTTCAACCTGTCTCTTTTGCTCCAGAACGAGCCCGGCCAGTTCGTAAACCCGCTCTCGCGCAACGACGCCAACTGGGGCTCGATTGGCGGGCTCGGCCCGAGCTACTCGAGCTACCTCATCGACGGCCTGCCGGTGGACGCCTTCGTGGAAGGGATGAGCCTCGATCCCTGGGCGCTGGAGCGGGTCGAGCAGCAACGCGGCCCGGCCTCGGTGATGTACGGCAACTTCTACGGCATGGACTTCGCCGGCAACCAGTCGCCATTGGCCGGCATCACCCAGTTCGTGACCAAGGACTTCATCGATCGCACCCGCACCCGTCTGCTGGTCGGCGGCGGCTCGTGGGGTACGGCGCACCTGCGCGCGTACCATCAGCTCCGCTCGGGCAACCTGCACGCCTTCCTGGGCGGCTCCTTCGAGCGCTCCGATTACACCGACTACGGCAGCGCGGGCTCCTGGCTGCACATCTTGCAATCGCCCCGCTACGAGAAGGTGCGCCTGTACGGGCGGGCCACCTGGTTCTTCGACCGGCGCGACCACCGCCTGTCGCTCATGTTCCACCACACCGACCACCACGGCCAGGTGGGCCGGCCCAACCGGGACTTCGACCACAGCTACAACCTGGCCGACCTCGCCTACCGCAACCACCTCGGGCGCAGCCTGGAATTGCGCGCCAGGGCGGGGGTGCGCCTTCACGAGCGGCGCTGGGGCGAGGACAACTACCCCGATCTTTCGCTCCGCGAGCACGGCGGGGTGGAGCAACAGGTGGTGCCGGCGGACCTGTCGCTGGTGTGGCGGCACCTCGGGGAGAGCACGCTCACCTTCGGCCTCGACGGTCAGGCGGTGTGGTACCGCACCTATTCCGAGCCTTCCGGCCGGCGCACCACCGGCAACGAGGCCCGCGCCCTGTCGGGCGGCGTGTACGCCGAGGAGAAGCTCGCGCTCTCCGACTGGGTGCTGCGCGCCGGCGGCCGCCTGAACTACCTGCGCGCCGACTACGAGGTCATCGCCGGCACTGTCCCCGGCCTGGATCACCAGGGCTGGACCCGGGTGCTGTGGAGCGCCGGCGTGCGCTACAACGGCTTGTCGGCGGTGTCGCCGTACCTCAACGCCGGTTCGAGCTTCATGGCGCCGTCGGCCAAGGCCGTGGGCGGCACGCTACAGGCCTCGGACGAGGGTGTCCCCGGAAAGAACGGCCAGCTCCCCAACCCCGACCTGCGGCCCCAGAGCGGCATGGGCTTCGACGCCGGCGTCGATACCCGCTTCCTGCCGGGGCTGCGTCTCGGGGTGCGTGGCTTTTTGTACCTCGTCGACGACGTGATCGTGGACAACGTGGTGAGCCAGGATCCCTCGCAGACCCGCTCGGTGAACGCCGGCGACATGATCGCCTTCGGCGCCGAGCTCGCGGCCGAATACGCCCTGGGGCGCCGCCTGGAGGTCTTCGCCAACGCCACCTACACGAAAAGCCGCATCGGCAACTCGCTGGATGCCGACCAGGACGGGGCCGACACGCCCTTCGTGCCTCGCTTCGCCATCAACGCCGGCGCCAGCGTGCATCTGCCCTGGGAGCTTTCGCTGTCGCCACGCGTCAACGTCACCGGCGCCTACAGCGACTCGAGCTCGAAATCCAACCACCGCGAGTTCGGGCCGTACTTCACCGTGTCGCTCAAGGCGGAGAAGATCGTCTCGTACCCGGGCTGCGATCTGGCCATCGGGCTGGATCTCGAGAACCTCACCGACAACCGCTACGAGATGCCCTGGCAGTTTAGAAACCCCGGCTTCTACGCGCTGGCCACGCTGGAGATCCGGATCTGATGTTCCGCCAGAGGTGCCATCCCAGCGCCGGCGGCCGGGCGGCCACCTCCGCCGAGCGCAACAGGCGCACATCGGACTCTAATGCCTCCGTCTGCAATGCCGCCAGAGCGAGCGTGGTCAGGTGGACGTTTTCTTTGGGGCTCGTGTTCATGACCGCCGGATGCGCTCACACCGGTGCGCGCGTGGAGATCGAGGTCTTTTGCGTGGGGTTCGCCTCGGACGACGGGCCGGCGCGCTATCTGCACCGCCTCGCGCCGCTTGGCCTGGACAACCCCGACGGGCCGGCGCGGTCCCTGGCAGAGGAGTCGGGCGCGCAGGTCGTCATGCTCCACTCCACCAGCTGGCGCTGGGAGGAGGGCGGGCGCATCGTGCTCACCTACCTGGCCTGGGCCCGGGAGGGGACGCTGCCGCCAGCGGCCGAAGCCCTGCCCGAGACTCCCGCGCGCGCCTCCACCGATCCGTTGCGCCCACGCCCGAAGGAGATCGCCCGGCTCGATCCCCTGTTCCATGGCCTGCGCCACTTCGCCTTCTTGTTGCGAAACGACGAGAGCGGCGCGGTTCGTTTTGCGCTGGGCGAACGAGCGGCCGCGTTTCTCGCGCCGTTCGTGCCGGAGCCCGCCGGCCAGCGCTGAACGCCGGACCGGATCGCCCTTTTCTTTTTTCACGAACCCGGGTAGAGAGCTGACAGTTTCGGCAAGGAGCGCCATGGCCCCACCCAGGTTCCCAGAGTTCACTCCGGTGCGCATCGACGATCGCAACGAGTTCGAGGCACGTCTGGCCGCCTACCGGCCCGAGACGTCGGAGCTTTCCTTCACCAACCTCTTCCTGTGGCAAGAGCACTACGGCATCCAGTGGTCGATCCTGGACGAGTGGCTGGTCGTCATCTGCACCGCCGGCGGGCCACGTTGCCATGCCCTGCCGCCGGTGGGGCCGCCGAACCGCGCCGGTGTGTGCCGCAGGCTCCTCGAATACCTGCGCGCCGAGCGCGGCGCGGCCGATCCACAGATCGAGCGCGCGGATGAGCGGCTCGTCGCGGAGCTCGCCGGTGAGCCGGCCTTTGCCGTCGAGCCGGCGCGGGAGCACTTCGACTACCTGTACCGCCGGACGGACCTGGCCGAGCTTTCCGGCAAGAAGTACCACGGAAAGCGCAACCACATCGCGCAGTTCGAGCGCCGGCACGCCTTCCGCTACGAGTCGCTGGATGTCGTTCGCGCCGAGTCCTGCCGCGAGCTGGCCGCGCGCTGGTGCCAGGTGAAGCGCTGCCAGGAAGACCAGGGGCTCACCGGCGAAAGCCGCGCGGTAGAGAAGGCGCTGCTCCACATCGCGCCGCTCGAGCTGCGCTGCGGTAGTATCGTGGTGGATGGCCGCGTGGCGGCCTTCTGCCTGGGGGAGATGCTCAATCCGGAAACCGCGGTGATCCACATCGAGAAGGCCGATCCGGAGATCCCTGGCCTCTACCCCCTCATCAACCGCGAATTCTGCCGCCGTGCCATCCCGGACGCGATCTTTGTCAACCGCGAGCAGGACCTGGGCGAGGAGGGCCTGCGCAAGGCCAAGCTCTCGTACCACCCCGTTCGTCTGGTAGAGAAGTTCCGCATACGGCTCGCGGCAACGTGACGCGCGAAACCCACGGAACGCACGGGGCCTGTCCCCGTAGTTTCCGAAACGCACGGGGCCTGTCCCCGTAATTTCCGCATAAATTTCAACAGGGTAGACGTTCAACGAACGTCCGGATGGCGGTGAGGCGCTACCTGCTCAGGCCAGCTCAGGGCGCAAGCAGGTTCTCCTCGTCAATGTCGAAGGCCAGCATGCCGAACGGCCCCGCCGGCACGAAGATGGTGCGGCCCTCGACCACCAGCCGGTTTGGCCAGCCCCAGATGGGGAAGTAGGCCTGGGCGTAGGGCGCGGTGGCGCGCTCCACGTTGACGACCAGCAGCCCGCCCGAGACCATGAACAGCGCCCGGCCGAGTTTCGCGTCCATGAGCGAGGCCCAGGAGTCGATGGGTGTGTCGGAGAGCGCCGCGAAGGTCGGGCTCGTGGTGTCGAGGATGGCCAGCTTGTCCTGGTAGTTCTGGTCGTAGCCGTACCAGGGCAGGTACCAGGAGCGCCCGTGCATGACCAGGATGTGCCCCGCACCGTCGAGCAGCACCTTGCGCACGTCCTCGTCGACGAAGCGCCTTCGCGCCTGGAGGTAGGCGCGATCGCCTTGCCACAGGAGCTTGTTGACGGCGGTCTCCACGATGTTCTCGCCCCACACGAAGTCGCGGGTGTAGAGGGTCTGCCCCTCGACCGCCAGAAGCTCGCCGGGGATGTTGACCTTGCGGCTGACCGACGGGAGGTCCAGGTCTCCGAAGTCGACGACCTTGAAGTAGTAGCGGGCGTAGTCGCGGCCATCGCCCGGGACCGTGTACGGCTCGCGCAGGGTGACGAACACCCGCTGGCCGTCGAGCAAGAGCGCCACGTCGTCCTCGCCGCGCGGCATGGCCACTTCGTCGAGCAGGCGCGGCTGGTCCGGATCGCGCAGGTCGAGGGTCTCGAAGGTGAAGTGCTGCCAGTAGCGGCGCAGCTCGTAGTCGTAGCACGAGGTCTGGCTGGGGACGGACGACGGGTCCACCTCGCGGCAGGTCCAGTCGCCGTCCGCCTCGCGCTCACACAGCTCGAAGCGCCCCTCGCAGGAGGTCGGGCCGCCGTTCAGGCTGTGGCAGGCGATGGAGCCGGAATAGTAGTCGCAGCCCTCGGGCGGGGCCTCGGGACCCCAGCAGGCGTCGGATTCGTTCACCGGCCAGCGGTAGCACACGTGGTCGATGCCGAGGAGCTCGCTCTCCCAGGTTCCCTCGGGGAACACGAGCGCCCCGGAGAGCGCCAGCGCCGAGGAGCCATAGTATCCATAGTACCCGCAGCCGCGGCACATCCCGCCCATGTCGGCCTCGCCGTAGTACGGCGGGTAGTACCCGTAGTAGTAACCGTAGGGTTGGATGCGGTCGGTGGTGAGCGTGCCGCGCTCACGCGGGTGGAGCGGGTCAGAAAGATCGATCACGCGGATCTGGGTCAGGTACTGCGCCGGCTCGCTCCCCGAGACGTAGTCGGTGCGGACCGTGACCACCAGGTCGCCGACCTTGTGCACCGCGGCGTACGGGTCGATGTCGATGGCGGCCGCGGGCTGGGCGGCGTCCACGTCGCCCGCGAGCGGAACGATCTCGAGGCGGTTGGGCCGCGCCACGGCATTCGCTCCCCACCAGTAGTCGTAGAAGCCGGCGCCCTTCACCCGCGCACCGTACTCCCCGAAGATCAGAAAGTCGTTGTAGGCGGGCGCCAGATCCACTCGCCCGAGTGGCGCGGGTGCGCCGGGATCGCTGGTGTCGTGGAGCGAGAGCGAGGACTCCGACAGGTTGGCGGTGACGCCCGCTTGCGGCTGGAAGCTGCGGCGCACCTGGCTGTCGTGCTCGAGCAGGCCCCGCCGACTCAGCGTCGTATCCGAGAAGCTGAAGATCTGCACCGCGGTGGCGTACTGCTGCCAGTCGGCGCGATAGCCGGAGAAGGGGAGCAACAGCAGGCCGGTCTCTGTCGTGCCGTTGGCCGCGGTGACCGAGGTCGCATCCTCCAGCACCGACACCGCCCGGTCGTCCCACTGGGCCTCGGACCAGGCGTAGTCGAACTCCACCGCCTCGCGCGCGATGAAGGGGTTATGGTTGTCGAGGTTCGAGATGTCGTACAGGCTCACCGCCAACTGGCGGCCGCCCTGATCATCCACCCCCACTCCCAACATGCGGCTGCCACCGAACACGGGAAAGAAGTAGTCGTTCCAGCCCGAGATGACGTACTCGAACTTGGGGGTGATGCGGCCGGCGTCGTCGATGGCGAAGGCGTGCAGCGGATCGACCCGCCGGTAGGTCACCAGGAAGGCCCGGTTGTCGAGGAACAACGAGGCGTAGAGCTGCTCGCCGTCGCTGAAGGTGGCGTGGTCGATGGGCTGCGGGTTCTGGATGTCGCTCACGTCGAAGGTCTCGAGGTGGTTGGTGTTGTCACCGCTCCAGCTCGTTCCGGAGCTTATCCGCAGGACGTTGCGGTAGAGATCCATGTTGAACTTGTTGCGGATCTGGCCGGCCACCTCCACCGCGGCGCCCTCGATCATCATGCCCTCGGGGCTGCTGATGTCGATGACGGAGACGTTGCAGGTCGAGGTCGACCCATCCCAGGACTGGCGCGCGACGAGCAGGGCCCGGGGCGTGGCCTGGATGTCGATGACGTATCCGCCGAGGTCGAGCGTGGTCTTCTCGACGAGCCTGCCACCGTCGGTGATGGCGAACGAACGCACCACGGTGCGTGACTCGGAGTTCCAGTTGGAGGCCGCCACGAACAGCGCCTCCTGGCCCCCGCCACGGGTGAGCCGGCTGGCCTGGATGTAGCCCGGCACCCGGGCGCGGTCGACGATGAGCGGATGCGCGCGGTCGGTGATGTCGATGGCGAGGACCAGTCCGCCCTGGTAGGGCTCGACGCGCACGTCCTCCCGGCTGCCGTAGTAGCCGGTCCAGTTGTTGAGGAGAACGATGGCGTAGTTGTCCACCGCGTACATCTCGACGGGTTGGCCGGAGATGGCGGCGCGGCCGGCCACCACGGGATGATTCAGGTCGGAGATGTCGATGACCTGGAAGCCCCGGTAGTAGTTGAGGTTGAGGACAGTGTTCGAGTCGAGCAGCCGGTAGATGTCACCCTGTTCCACGGTGCGCTGCTGGCCGCTCTTGTCCCCGCCGCCGGCCGCGGGGCCTTCGGCGTCGTAACCGTTGTCGCGGCTCTGCTGCCCGGCCTGGCCGTTGGCCGAGACGAATTCGCTCGCGCCGATGGGCGGCTCGAAATCGATGTGCGTCGAGCAGGCATACAGGCCCCAGAGAAGAAACATCGAGAGAGCAAGCCATTTCATCCGCATGAATTCCTCCTTGAGAGGGGGTATTGGCGCACAGCATTCACCGACCGTGGCTTTTAGCAAGTTCGGTGCCGAAAACACCAAAACAATACACCATAAAAATCAGGTAGTTGTGGCAGATCGACGCCAGAACAGCACCAGGTCAAACTGGTTTTTTGATAGCGCGGTCGCTCTTGCCTCAGATTTCTGTAGTCTGATTCATCCGCCAGCACGGTTTGTCGAATGTTAAAACGGCAGAAAATCGGCAAAAAACGGGGCCTGTCCCCGTGTTTTTGTATTATATTTCAAATGGCTACCGGTGAGGCTTCGGAATTGTGATCTTGTCGGGTAAGTGGCATAGTGATCGCGTGAAAATCCTGATTCTTTCGCACTCCAGCTCCGGCAATACCAGCCTTGTGACCCGGTTCGCCGAGCGGCGCCTTGCCCGTGATGGACACGAGATCATTACTGTAAAGCTTCCCGCTACGCCACCCGACCCAGCCACCTTTGACCTGGTCGGCGTGTTCAGCCCGACGATGTACTTTCGGCCCATGGTCGCCGTCGAGGCCTGGCTCGAACGCCTACAGGACCAATGCGAGGCCCGGATCCCGACCTTTCTAGTGGCCACCTGCGCTGGTGAGCCCGGAGCGCACTTCGAGATCCAGGCCACGCAGCTCGCACGCAAGGGCTTGCGAGTTTTCGCCGCGCACTTTATCCCCATGCCCAGCAACTGGCCGCCCCATCGAGTGCTCTCGGCGAAGATCGAGCCCGCGCTTCCCCTCGGGCGCCTCATGTGCCGGGGACCGCTTCGGCCGCTGCGGGTCGCGCTGGGGTTCTTGTGGACCGAGCTCACCGAACCGGATGAGCGCGACCGGCGAGAGTTCGAGGAGTTCCTCGATCGCCTCCCGAAAGAGGCTGCCGCGGCCTGCCCGGATGTTGCACGGCTCTACTCTGCCTGGCTTCCCGGCGCGAAGGCCCTCGGCCATCGTATGACCACTCGCGAGATGCGAAAGGCCACCGCGGTCCGCATCGATCCATCCACATGCAAACGCTGCGGAAGTTGCGCCAAGGCCTGCCCGTCGGGAACCATCACCTGGCCCGAGCGGGAGCAGCCACCCGTCATGGGGGCGGGCTGTACCGGCTGCTGGGCTTGCTACAACGCCTGCCCCCACGGCGCCATCGCGGGCTGGATGAGCCCTCCGGGCAAGGGCCGCTACCCCGGCCCGAGCCGGGAAACCTGCGCGCTCTTCAATCACTGAAGCACAAGAAGCCCCGTCATTTCTCACCATTTCAGGGCATCAGCCGACGACGCACCGGACCACAGAGGCCGCTACGGCAGTACGGTCAGCCCGTCTATGACGTTTCCGGCAAAGACCTGGCCGCTGGCCGGCTCGTGGAGCAGGTGCCCGAAGTCGAAGGCCAGGTAGTAGCACGCCGGGACCCAGTTGCCTTCCGGATCGGTGTAGCCGCAAGTGTCGGGGGTGGTGGCGAACCACTCCGCGGTCAGCGGGTTGGGCGTGACGTAGTCGGTGTTCTCGAACCCGGCGTAGTAGCAGCGACCGCCCCGCAGGATGGGGCTCCAGCGGAACCGATCGCGGTACTCGGGATCGCTGCGCAGGCGCTCCGCGTCTGCATCATTTTTTGCCACCACGAAGTCGATCGAACCGCCGCCGTGTACGCCGAACGCGACGAGCGGCGGGTCTTCGAGCGCCGAGCTTGGATCGCAGGGCGCATCGGCGATCCAGGCGACCCCGGCCGTCGAGTCCCCGTAGGCGCTGACGCGACCCATGTAGGTGTTCTCCTCGAGCCGGATCTTGACTAGCCAGACCATCCCCCCGATCCGATTGAACCCCAGCCGCCAGGGCGCCTGACTGGCGAAGTAGGTTCCGTCCCCGGTGGCGCCGAGACTCCACTCCCGAAACACCACCGAGCGTTCGAAACAGGTCGGCGGGATCGGCAGTTCTGGGCACGGGTCCTCGGGTCCGTGATCCGTGGCATCCGCCCCGGCGTCGCCCGAGTCCGAATCGCCTGGTTCACCCCCTTCCGGGTCTCCCGCCTCGGCGGCGTCCGGGATGCCGTCCTGGTCGGCGTCTGGCCCGGCATCGGATTCCGTGATGCCGCCCGCCGAGCAGCCCAGTGCCCAGAGAACAAGCCCGGCCAGGATTCCCAGCAGTCTGAATCGAAATTTCATCATGCAGAGCGCCGCCTCCCGGGTGAATTGACCATGGTCACCGAGATTCATGGCTTGTTCGGGTTGTGCCGCCGCACAAGCTGCAGGGTGAGCTCGAACACCGTCTGATCGGTAACCATGTCCATGTGGGAGATGCCAGAGAACTTCACGTTCACCGGATCGCTGCAGTCCCCCCGGAAAGCCTGGTTCAGACAGCAGGTGTGCGGTGGGACGTCGATGCGATCGTCCTCGGTCCAAAGGGCGTGGTAGTACACGTTGCCTCCCTCCTCCACGCCGAAGGGGGTCTCGTCCACGTCGGCCGTGTCCGGATCGCCGTTCAGAATCCACTGCACCCCGTTGACGCTCTCGGATTCGCTTGCATAGACCGGGCACTGCTCGCGGGCGGCGTCGCCGGTCCACCCACCCAGACAGGCCAGCTCGGTGCCATGATGGGTGCCGGAGAGCGAGACGAAGTCGCGCACCGCTTCTTGGCCCCCGTACAGCTTGATCCACAGGCGCGCGGCCATGCCACCGGCGCTGTGGGCCACGATGTCGACCCGCGCCGCTCCGGTCTGCTGCAGCGCGGAGGCGACGTAGGGCGGGAGCTCGTCCCGGGCGTGGGAGACGTGGCTGTCCAGGGAGCTTTGAAAGTCGATGGCGAAAAGCGCCTCCGCTGGATAGCCGGCATCGCGAAAGCGCTGGAGCATGGTGTTCCACTCGCTGGCGCTGACCATGTAGCCGTGGACGAACACCACCGGGTCCTCGTCGAACAGGTACTCGAAGGCTTGCGGCAGTGTCGACTCCTGGCCGTCGAGGGCCAGGCGCACGTCCTTCTTTCCGCGCTCGGGAAGCGGCACCGGCGGGAAGATCGCCTGCGCCGTATCTGGAGTGAGAACCCTGACATCCGACGCCGTGATGCCGCCCACGGTCACCGAGAGCCCTGGCCCGAACCCCGAGCCAGCCAGGGTGACCCGAGAGGGCACCGAGGCCCCACCGCTGCTCGGTTCGACCCGGTACAGGACCAGGGGAGGCGCCTCCAGGTCACCGCCACCGTCCGCGCCGTCGCCTCCGTCGGGCCCGCTATCCGCCGGGAAGTCGCCCGGAGCCGCGTCTCCGTCCCCGCTCTCCGCGTCAAGGTCTTTATCGAAAAAGATATCGGCGTCGCCGTCGTTCCCGGAGTCGCGCGGCGGCCCGCCGCCTGCTCCCCCACACGCGGTGATCAGGACGACAAATGCCGCCAGCCACCCCGGAAATCGCTTTCCGCGAAAAACCGTCATGGCGTCTCCCGCCTGCCCGGCCCGGGCGAGCACCGCCCTGAACCGACCCGCGGCCACCTCTCGTGCGCAAGCCTATCGTGATTCTAGTTCAGCCGGTGTCCTTCGGCAAGGCACAGAGCGGAACACCGGATTTGCTGAACACCCCAGAACACCGGGGAGAACACCGGAGGGCCTGTCCCCAATCTTTCTTCATAAAATACAGCAGGTTGTGTTTTGGAGTGGCATAAAAAAACCCCGCCCGATCCGGGCGGGGCTCATGACCGGCGTGATGCCGGCATCATCCGATCACATGATCCCCCAGACGGTGAAGCCGAAGCGGTACAGAAGATCCATGTCGCGCTGGGTCACCAGCACAAACAGCTCGTTGCCGCGGGCGCAGCCGCAGGCCTGGCAGGTGTCGCCCATCTGGACGTTACGCGCGTCGTGGACTGTCACGCCCTGGTAGGACAGGAAGGTCTGTAGCACGCACAGCTCTTCCCAACCGGTGCCGCAGTCGGTGCCGCCAGCGCAATCCACCATGCAGCCGTAGTAGCGCTCGGGGAAGGTAGCCGCGTCAATCTCCCAGGCCGTCTGCTCGCACTGCACGGGGACGTTCACCATCCACACGCCGGGGACGCACACCCCGCCGCACCAGGCATCGCCGCCGCACCAGGCGTTGCCGAAGTCGCACACCTCGCCCGCGCGGCAATCCCCATCCGAGTAGCACTCGCCGCTCACCGGAACACACATGGCGGTGCATTCGCCGGTGCAGTCCATTCCCGGAGCACAGTCCGGGCACACCACCTGGCACTCCTGGCCCTCGGGGCAGCCGGTCACGGTGCAATCCTGTTGCGCGGGGACGCAGGTGCCGCCCATCTCGCGGCACTTTTCGAAGCAGTCTGGATCGTTGTCGTAGCAGTCGCAGGGCATGAACTGGCAGATGTACCCGGCCGGGCAGTCAGCGTCGCTCTGGCAGCCCTGCTGGACCGGGACGCAGGTGCCGAAACAGCACTCGGGGGCGAACCCGGTCTCATCGCACCAATCCATGCATGTGACCTGGCACTCATAACCCTCGGGGCAACCGGTGTACTGGCAGTCTTGCTGCACGGGCACGCACTCGCTGACGCAGCCGCCCTGGCAGTCCTTGTTGTCCGGCGCGCAGTCCCAGCAGGTGGTCTGGCACTCGTAACCCTCGGGGCATCCGGTCACGGTGCAGTCCTGCTGCGCCGGGACGCACTGGCCCAGCACGTCGGCGCAGCAATCGGGGTACTCGGGGGCGCACTTGCAGACCGGGAGCTCGCACATGTACCCCGCGGGGCAATCCGCGTCGCTGCGGCAGTCGGTGATGCACTCGTACACGCACTGGCCCTCGATGCAACGGCCGACCATGTTGGGACAGTACATGTCGGCTTCACGGGCGGCGCCGTCCAGATACACCGCGCAGTCGGCATCGGTGCGGCACTGGGCGGCGATGCGCTGGCAACCGGTGTACCCGCCACCATCCTTGCAAGGGTTCTCGGGATCGTACACGGCGCCGTTGGCCTCGACGCCGCAGCCCCAATCGTAGATGGGCTCGCAGATGGGGCGGCGCAGGCAGTCCTGCTCGGACAGGTTGGCGCAGGGATCGGCGTCCGCGTCCAGGCACTGGAGGAACACGTTCGGCTCGGAGATGCAGCGCGTCCCGGCGCACTGGGGGGCGGCGTCGCGGGTGCCGTCGTAGTTCATCCAATCTTCAGGGTAGCCGTACACCGCCTGGCATTCGGCCTCGGCCAGGCACTCCTGCTCGCCGAGATCCTCGCAATCCGGCTTGTCCTCGCAGTGGTCGAACACCGGCACGTCGATGCAGCGCGTGCCGAGCCCGCAGCGTAGCCCGTTATATTCTGCGCCCGAGTCGAGCCACACCGCCCGGCACTCGGAGTTGGCCAGACATTGGACCTCGTCGAGCCCTTCACACTCGGAGGCCGGGGCGAAACATCCGTCCTTTGCGCCCGCGAGGGCGAGCCAACACAGCACGAGCCCGCAATACACCGCCCACCGATAAGCCCGCTGGGTCATGGCAAATCCTTCCTTTCCATTGTTCATTTTTCGGTTCACGCCGGCCATATTTAGCAGGATGCGTGCCACTGGAACGACCGTCCCGGCCCCAACGAATAAAAATAGGCAAATCAAAGTGTTACCCGAAAAATCCATGGGGACAGGCCCCGTGATTGGGCGGTGCGGAGGAATCAGAAACCTGATGTTTTGACCGGATTTTCTATCAAACCGGCGCTGCTGCGGGTGACCGCGATCACGCCGGGGAAGGCGGGGCGGGAGGAGGCGGCTGAGGCGTTCCGGGTTCCGGTCCCGGCTGCAAGGGAACCTCTGGCGCGGGAGGAGTGGGTCGAGGCCACCGTCTCAAGAACACGAGCAAACCGATGCCGAAAGCCAAGAGGGCCAACGCCACGATCTGACTGGTAGAGAGGAACTGCGGGTACTTCGGGTTTCCGAAGAGCTCTATTCGGACGAGCACCCCTCGCTCGGTATCGCCGCGGAACATCTCCACCAGGAACCGGCCGAAACCGTACAGCATGAGCCACAACGCGATAAGCTCGCCGTGGACGCGCTTGCGGTTGCGGTACAGGACGAGGAAGACGAAGATCGCGAGTTCCGCCGCCGCGTCGTAGAGCTGGGTGGGGTGGATGGGCGTGCCCAAAAGGTGGTTTCGCGCTACCACTGTGCCGTGGTCGTGGAAGACCGCGCCATACCATTCGCTCCCGGTGGGCATGCCGTGGCAGCAACCCGCGCTGTAGCACCCCAACCGGCCCAGCACGTGGCCCAGCGCCACCGAGGGGATCATGATGTCGGCGATGCGGAAGAAGTCGATGTCGTGCCGCCGGCAGTAGTACCACGAGGCCAGCACCGCTCCGATGAACCCGCCGTAGAACACCAGCCCGCCCTGCCAGATCTTGATGAGCGCCAGCGGATCCGCGATGTAGTCCTGGATGTTGACGATGATGAACAGCACCCGCGAGCCGACCATGGCCGCGATCAGGATCCA
>JAAZNF010000008.1 GCA_012798435.1 Myxococcales bacterium
CGGTCGGAGGGACAGTCGGCCGGCGCGCTGCACTCGGCGGCGCAGAACCCGCCCACGCACCCCTGCCCCGGCGGGCAGTCCGCCGCCACCTGGCAAGGCGTCGGCCCCGGAGGGGTCTTGCTCGAGCAGGCCCACGAAAGCAGAACACACAGGGAAAGCCCGATCAGGATCCGGTATGGCATAACGAAACCTCCAAGGTCCGCACCCGACCAGCAAAACATACTCTATCACCACGAGAAAAAACAGGTCATCGGTCGAACGGCCGCTCCCTCACCAGGTTATCCAGCGCCGACCGGTTGTGATATCCTGCCTTTCCATGAGAAGAACGGTTCTTGGCCCTCCCTTGGTGGTCGTCGCCCTCTGGTTTGCGCCTGCAGCGTTCAGTCAAGAGGTGGTCACGCTGACGCTCGACGACGCCGTGATCGCGAAGAAGAGCCGCCTGGGAATCGGGGTGAACGGCGGCGGCTCCTGGTACAACTTTGTCGGCGCCATCCTGGTCGACGATCCCAGTTTCGAGGGCCCGGCGGACAGCAACGGTTTCGCCCACGACGGCTGGCCCTGGTACGCCGGCGGCTCGCTCACCGCCAGCGTGGAGGCTGGCGGCACCTCCGGGGCGCAGTGCCAAAAGGTGGTGGTGGCCACGGCCGGCGCCTCCATGAACCAGGGCCGCGCCGAGCTGCCCCAGGCGCCGCTGCGGATGACGGCGCGCGCGGGCCACACCTACCGCATCAAGGTGCGGGTGCGCGCTTCCCAGGATGGATTGCGCCTTCGCCTCGGCGTGCTCGACGGGGGTTGGCAGGGGATCTACGGCGCGGATCTATCCGCCGGGACGTCCTGGGCCGTGGTCACCAGCGACTACCGGCCGGCCGCCGATCACCTGTTGCGGGGCATCACCATCCGTTTCATGGACGCGGGCACCTACTGGCTCGACGACCTGGTGGCCTGGGACGTGGACGACATCGACCCGGCCACCGGGCTCAGTGCCACCTTCGTCTCTCGCCTCAAGGAACTCCGGCCGGCCACGCTGCGCCTGGGGGGCCTGGGTGTGAACGGCATCCCGCTCGAGAGCTACCTGCGGCGCTTCTGGGACCTCGATTACGGCCCGCCGGCGCTCGGCCCCGATCTGGATCTTGGCACCTTCCTACGCTTGTGCCGGGAGGTGGGGGCCGATCCGTTCATCACCGTGCCGCCGGCGTTCTCGGACGGGAGCCACTGGCAGGTCGGCGACCTCACCCGCGAGGTGTTGGAGAGCGTCTACGCCGATCACGGCAACCTGGTGGATTACCTGGGGGGTGGCCCCGAGACGAGCTACGGCGCCCGCAGGCAGGCCGACGGCTTCGAGCCCTGGGACGGAGTGTTCGGCAGCATCTACCTCGAGCTCGGCAACGAGTTGTGGGGCACGCCCGACGGCAAGTGGGACATGGATCTCACCGGCCAGGAGAGCCAGCAACAGCAGATGGAGAACTACGCCACCTACTGCGCGCGTCGTATGAACGAGATGAAAACCCGGCCCGGGTGGCGCTCGAACATGCGGGTGGGGTTCTGTGGGCGCAGCCCCGACGTGTGGCTCGGGGGCTGGCCGGGCTCCTACGATGGCACCTTGATCCCGGCCATCGGGGCCCTGACGGACTTCTCCACTATCGACCTGTACTACGGCGAGGGGAGCGCCAGCGACAGCGACGAGGCCATCTTCGGGGCGCTGTTCGCGAGCGCGGTGTGGCACGAGCGGGCCATCGGCGCCATGAAGGCCGCCTTTCGCCAGGCCAACGGCGGGCGCGACATCGAGACCACCGTGTACGAGGGCAACGCCACCTGGGGACCCTACGAGTCGGACCTGCAGAACCCATCAGCGCTCTACTTCAAGGAGGTCAGCCTGGGCGCGGCGGTGTCGTTGCTCGACGTGTACGCCGCGGCCAACCGCGCCGGGGTGACCGTGAACAATCACTTCCACTACGGCGGCAACATCTGGGGCGCCACCGGGCCGTACCCCGAGGTGTGGCGCAAGCCGGCGTTCTTCGCCCTCAAGATGTTCAACACCGAACTTGGCGGCGACTTGGTGGGGTGTGCCGTCCAGGGCGGAGGTGCCTGGGACGATGCGCTGACGGGCGAGCGGGGGGTTCCGTTCGTGGCCTGCTACCCGTACCTGGAAGGAGACGCCTACTCCGTGCTGCTCATCAACCGCCACCGCAGCGAGCCGCGCGAGGTGCGCCTGCCGCACCGGCTGGCCCCGCAGGCCACGATCACGCTCAGCGGCGCCGACATCAACCAGAACAACGAAACCGGCGAGACGATCGTGCCGCGGTACGCATCGCTCTCGGGCCAGCTCCAGGACGAGGTCCGGCTCACCCTCCCGCCGTTCTCGGCAGTGGTGCTCAAGGCGTCGAAGAGCGCGAGCCCGCTGGACGGCGGCGATGGCGGCGCCGATGGCGATGGCGACGCGGGTGGTGATGCGTTCGATGCGGGACCCGGAGATCCCGGAACGGAGCCGGACGCCGGCGACGTAGGCGGGGAGGCTGGCGGAGATCTTTCGCGAGATGGGACGGACGGGACGGATGAGACGGGAGCAGACGCTGGCGGTGACGAGGGATTCCGGGACCGGCTCCTCGGCTCGTGCGGTGGGTGTGATTCCTCGTCCGGGCGCGTCACGGACGGCGCGTGGTGTCTACTGTTAGGGATTGTGTACCGCTTCAGCCGCAGCGGAATTCGCAAACACAAGGCTTGACCTTTGAGATCCCTTTTTGTTACGGTCCACTCATAGATGGCCACCGTGGCTGTCAATGAAGCGGGGGAGGAGAATGACAGCAGTAGAACCCATGCACGCGTGGCTCAAGAGACTCTCTTGGAGCGTACCCCAGCGCCGTGACCTCGTGCGCGCCTACCTCACCGAGGCGCCCCACGGTGGGCTCATGATGCCGGTGAGAGAGGAGTTGGAGGTCGGCTCCCCGGTCGAACTGTGCATCCGCATCGCGGAGACCGATGAGCAGCACACTCTGCGCGGCGCGGTGCTGTGGTGCCGGTGCGAGGGCGCGGGGTGGGTGGCGGGCATCGGATTCCTCTCGTCGGAGGTGGACAAGCGCGAGGCCATGTTGAGCGGGAGCGCGGCGCCCCAGAACAGCAGCGAGCGGCGCGCTCCGCGCTTCGCCACCACCCTGCGGGTGACCTACCGCAGCGCCACCGACTTCGTGGTGGACTACGCCCGCAACATCTCGGCGGGCGGGGCCTTCATCGAGAGCCGCAATCCCCCGGCCATGGGCCGGCACATCCTGTTCAAGGTCTACCCACCCGGCCACGACACCCCGATCGACCTGCCCGGCAAGGTGGCCTGGGTGCAGCCGGGGAAGGGCTTCGGCGTGTGCTTTTCCAAGGACGATCCGGTCTCGATGAAGGAGCTGGACCGCCTGGTGCGCCGCATCGCCATCGGCACCCCGACGCCCGTCTCGGCCCCGGTGTTCGAAGAGATCCGCGGCTAATTTCCCTCCCGACAGGCGGACAGCTCGTCGAGCCAGGCGCTGATGAACGGCAGCGGGTCGGACCGGGCCGCCGGTGGCAGGCGCAGCTTGAGGGTCCCCTCCGGCGTGAGCGCCATCTCCTCCGGGCGGGAGAGCGTGAGCCGCGCAAGCCGCTGCGCGTCCAGCGGGTGCTCCGCGGCCAGCGTCAGCGTGACCTGCCCGCCGGCGCACTCGATGGAAACCGCGTTGAGCGCGCGCAGCCTCTGCTTGAGCAGCAGTAGCGAGAGCAGGCTCTCCACCTCGGGCGGGAGCGGCCCGAAGCGATCTTCCATCTCGGCCTCCAGGCGCGAGAGGTCTTCTTCGCCTTCGGCCCGGCTGAGACGGGCGTAGAGGTCGAGGCGCTGGTCCAACTCGGGGACGTATCCCTCTGGCAAGAAACCGGCCACCGGGAGGCGCACCTCCGGATCGGCCGCGCCGCGATCGGCCTGGCCCTTGACCTCGGCCACCGCCCGCTCCAGCAGGCGGCAGTACATCTCGAAGCCCACCGCGGCGATGTGCCCCGACTGGTCGCGGCCCAGCAGGTTGCCTGCGCCACGCAGCTCCAGGTCCTCGTTGGCGATGCGAAAGCCCGCCCCCAGCTCGCTGTGGGCGACCAGTGCCTCCAGGCGCTCGCGCGCCTCGGCGCTGACGAGATCCAGCGGCGGCGTGAGCAGGTAGGCGTAGGCCCGCTCGCTGGCCCGGCCGACACGGCCGCGGATCTGGTGCAGCTGGGCCAGGCCGAAGCGATCGGCGCGGTGGATGATCACCGTGTTGGCCGACGGGATGTCCAGGCCGGACTCGATGATCGAGGTGCACAAGAGCACGTCCACCTCGCGCTTCACGAAGGCGGTCATCACCTCCTCGAGCGCGCGCTCCGGCATCTGCCCATGGGCGATGGCCACTCGCGCCTCGGGCACCTGCCGCTCCAGGAAACGCCGCAGCGCTGGCAGGCTCTTCACCCAGTTGTGGACGAAGAACACCTGCCCGCCGCGGGCCAGTTCCTGGCGCACCGCCTCCTGCACCCGATGCGCCGAAAAGGGCACGAGCAGGGTGCGGATGGCCCGCCGCCCGCGGGGGGGCGTCTGGATGACGCTCACGTCGCGAAGGGAAAGCAGGCTCATGTGCAGGGTGCGCGGGATGGGCGTGGCCGTCATGGTCAGCACGTCCACGTCCGCGCGCAGCGCCTTGAGACGCTCCTTGTGCCGCACCCCGAAACGGTGCTCCTCGTCGATCACCAGAAGGCCCAGATTGGCGAACTTCACGTCCTCGCGCAGCAGCCGGTGTGTGCCGATGACCACGTCCACCGTTCCCGCGGCCAGATCGGCGAGGATCTCCTTCTGGCGTGCGGCGGGGACGAGGCGCGACAGCATCTCGATTCGCAGCGCGTGATCCGAGAGCCGGGCGCGAAACGTGTGCAGGTGCTGCATGGCCAGCAGTGTGGTCGGCACCAGCACCGCGGTCTGCTGGCCATCCAGGGCCTTGAGCAGGGCCGCCCGCACCGCCACCTCGGTCTTGCCGAAGCCAACGTCTCCGCACACCAGCCGGTCCATGGGCTGGGGCCGCGCAAGATCCGCGAGCACCTCCTGGATGGCGCGCGCCTGGTCCTCGGTCTCCTCGAATGGAAAGGACGCCTCCAGGGCGCTCATCTCGGCTCCGGGCGGAGCGGTGGCGCGGCCGGGACGGGCGCGGCGGCGGGCCTCGGTCTGCACCAGCTCCGCGGCCATCTCCAGGAGCGAGGCCTTGATCTTCTGCTGGGTGCGTAGCCAGCTCGTGCCGCCCAGGCGGGACAGCACCGGCGCCGTTCCTTCGGGGGAACGGTATTTCTCCAGCAGGTTCATGCGGGTCACCGGCAGGTACAGGCGATCGCCGTCCCGGTACGAGAGCAGCAGAAAATCCCCCTCCGCGCCGCCCGCGCGCAGGCGCGTGAGCCCGTCGAAGCGGCCGATGCCGAAGTCGCTGTGCACCACCACATCGCCTGGTTGGAGCTGCAACGTGCGGCGCGGTGGTGGGAGGCGCGAGCGCCTCCGGGCGGCGCCGAAGATCTCGCTGTCGGGAATGAACGCCAGCGACGGTGCGGCGAGTTCGAACCCCTCGGGGAGCGCGCCCTCCAAGAGCCGCACCGCCTGGGCCGGCAGGTCTTCGAGCTGCCAGGCTGGGTCGAACGGCCCGTTCTCGATGCGGGTCGGAACTCCGCGGGCGCCCAGCAGGGCCTTGAGCTCGCGGCTGCGCGCCGGAGAGCTGGAGGCGATGAACACCCGCCGGCCCTGCGAGCGCAGCCGCCGCAACAGCTCGAGCAAAGGCACGAGGGGTGTCTCGGCCGGCGCCCCCGGGTGGGCGGCCTCTCGCAATCCCCGCAACGGCTGGCATTCGAGGCGCGCTTCGAAGGCGTCATCGGGGCCGAGGCCCAGATCGAGGATCGGCCTCTGCGCGAGCTGGGAGGCTAGCGTCTCCGGCTCGAGCCAGATCCGCTCCGGCCGGAACGCCAGACGGCCCTCGCGCCGGGCTCGATCGTGTCCCTGGCGGGCACGCTCGAACTCCTCCCGGCCGCCGGCCTTCACCGCGGCCACGTCGAGGAGAACGGCGGTCGTCCCGGGGAGAAAGTCGACCAGGGTGGCCAGGGAAGGGTAGAACGCCGGCAGCAAGTTCTCGACGCCGATCGGGTACAGGCCCGCCTTGAGCGCGCGCAGCAGCGGCAGCCAGCGTGGGGCCGCGATGTCCTGCTCCGTGGCCAGGCGATCGAGCACAGAGAGCGCGGCCGCGGTCACTTCCGGGTCCCGGGGAATCTCACCGGCGGGGCCCAGGATGACGTGCGTGAGCTCACGCAGGGTGCGCTGGCTGACCGGGTCGAAGGCTCGCAGACGCTCCACCCGGTCGCCGAGGAGCTCGATGCGGATGGGCTGCGGCAGCGGCGGGCCGAAGACATCGATGATGCCGCCGCGGATGGCGAAGGTGCCGGCATCCTCTACCAGCGGCACCCGGCGGTACCCCGACCGATCCAGGTCGCGGGCCAGCGCCTCGCGGTCCAGATCCTCGTCCTTCAACACCATGAACGATAGCCGATCGATGTCTCGCGGCGGTGGACAGCGGTGTTGCAGCGCCGCCGCCGAGGTCACGATGAGCCGGGGCACGTCCTTCTGAACCAGGCGGGACAGCAGCCCCAGGCGATCGAGCAGCGCGTCCCGATCGGGCGAGAGATCCTCGTAGGGGTACGGCTGGTGCAACGGGAAGCGGGCCAACGGCGCGCCAGGGCCGAGGGCATCCTCGGGGCGCAAGCCCAGGAAGAAGCGCGCCACATCCTCGGCGGCCTCGGCGGCGGGCTCGTCGGGGAGGATCCACAACGCGCCGGCGGGCAGGTGGCGTGAAAGCTCGGCGCCCAACCAGGCCCGTGCCGCCAAGGTCAAGCCCGGCGCCCGGGCCCGCCGCTGGCGCGACAGCGCCGCAAGCAGCGCCGCGAGGGACGGCGAGGGAATTGAGGCTCCTGGGTTCATGAGAAAAAAAGCCCCCGCTCGAAGCGCAGCGGGGGCTTGGACCGTCCAGGCGGCGCTCCAAGGAGCGCCGGAAAGAGGCTGGGCTAGCCGCGCCGGCGCAGCAGCAGGCCCAGGGCCAGCAAGAGCAGGCCGGCGAACGGGCCGTTCCCGCTCGTCGAGGCGCAGCCGCCACAGCCCTCGACCTCCTTGTCGCACACGTCGATGCTCTTGCCGTTCACGGTGGCGACGTCGATCTCCCCGTCGCAGTTGTTGTCGATGCCGTCGCAGATCTCCATGGCCTTGCTGTTGATGCGGGGGTTGGCGTCGTCGCAGTCGGCGCCGCCGCAGGCCTTGTCGGCCTCGCCGTCCTTGTCCGCGTCGGGGCAGCTGCAGGCGAGATCGCCACCGGCGCAGTCCTGGTCCACGCCGTCGCCGCATACTTCCGGGGCGCCGGGGTACACCGTGGGATCGGCGTCATTGCAGTCGGCCGGGGTGGCGCAGGTGGTGAAGCCGTCGGCGTCCTGGTCGAAGCCTTCGTCGATGGCGCCGTTGCAGTTGTCGTCCTTGCCGTTGCAGGTTTCCGCCGCGCCCGGTTTGGCGTTGGCGTCGGCGTCGTCGCAGTCGTCGCCGCCACAAGCGGCGTCGGCGAAGGTGTCCTGGTCCGCGTCAGTGCAGGTCGAGGAGCACCTGTAGTTGAGACCCTGCTTGATGCAGTTTTCGATACGGGTGCACTGGACGTCGCAGCTGCCGCAGTGATCCTTGCTGGCCAGCGAGGTCTCGCAGCCATTGGCCGGGTCGCTGTCGCAGTCGCCGAAGAACTGGTCGCAGAAGTCGATGGCGCACACGGAGCTTTCGCACTTGGCCGTGGCGTGGTCAAAAGTGCAGGCGTTGCCGCACTGGCCGCAGTTGTTCGGGTCCGAAGCCAGTTGTGCCTCGCAACCGTCGGCGGCCTGGTGGTTGCAATCCTCGAAGCCGGCCTCGCAGGACACCACCACGCAAGCGCCGCTGTCGCAGTTGCCGGTGCCGTGGGTCGGGGTGCAGGCCTGGTTGCACAGGCCGCAGTGCTGCAAGGTGTTCAGCGCCTGCTCGCAGCCGTTCGCCTCGTTCTGGTCGCAGTTGCCCCACCCCGCCTCGCAGGTGCCCAGCGTGCACACGCCAGCGACGCAGGTCTCCGAGGCGTTGTCCCGGTCGCAGGGCTGGTTGCAGCCGCCGCAGTGGGCGAGGTCGGTGTCGGTGTCCACGCACGAGCCGCCGCAGTCGGTCAGCCCGCCCGAACAGCCGCTCACGCACACGCCGTTCTGGCACACCTGTCCGCTCTGGCAGGGGTGGCTGCAGGAGCCGCAGTGGTCGAAGCTGGTCTGGGTGTTGGTCTCGCAGCCGTTGGCGATGTCCGTGTCGCAGTTGCCGAAGCCCGGATCACAGGTGGCGATGCCGCAGGCGTTGGCGACGCAGGAGGCAGTGGCGACGTTCGGAAGCAGCGCCGCGCAGTCGTTGCCGCAGCCGCCGCAGTTGAAGGGATCGCTGGGCAGCGCGGCGCAGCCGGTGGGGCAGGTGACCTCGCCTGCGGCGCAGGCGGCGGTGCAGGCGACGCCGATGGTGAAGGTGCCGAAGTCGCTGGCACCGCGGCCGTCCACTACGAAGTAGTAGGTCTTGCCGGCCTCGGCGTTGAACGTCACCGGGACAGGGTTGGGCAGCGGGCTGACCGGCGTCCAGCGGGTGATGGTGTTGGCCGGCTTGCAGGCCCCGCCCACCTCCTCGATCACGAACAGGCGCGGCCGGGTGAAGGTGCCGCCCATGGCGGTGTTGATGGTGACCTGCTGGGCCGTCGGGGAGGTGAAGGAGTACACCGCGTCGGGGCCGGGGTACTCGGCCAGCACGATGCTGTAGACGTTCATGCTGTTGGGCAGGCCGGTGGTGTCGCCGGCCACGCCCGAGCTGCTGCAGGTGAGCGCGCCCGCGGGGGCCGGGCAGGTCTCGTTCTCGTAGCAGGTGACGGTGGCGTTCACCGTGGCGGTGGCGCCGCTCTCGCCGTCGATGGAGATGAACATCTCCTCGTTGGCCTGCACCAGGAAGGTGATGGATTGCGGGTAGCCGTAGGGCATGAAGGTCTCGCCCGCGAAGGTCAGCAGGCCGTCCGGGTTCGGGACCCCGGCGGCGAAGGCCGTGAGCAGGAACAGGTCCAGCCGGTCGGTGGCGACGGTGTAGGCGGTCGGCACCGTCGGGGCGAAGCGCAACAGGTACTCGTTGGCGCTCCAGTCGAAGCCGTTGGCGGCTCCCAGGCCGGCGTAGTCATCGATGTTGGCGTGGCCGTCGGTGGCGGTGTCGATGGAGAGCGGGCTTGGCGGACAGGAGATGGTTTCGTCTGCGGCCAGCGCCGGGCAGCTGACGTCGGAGCCGTCGCAGTCCTGGTCGATGGTGTCGCCGCAGGTCTCGAGCCCGCATTCCTGGCACAAGAGCTGGATGGTGTGCGGGCCCTGGCCCGTGGATCCATAGCCGTCCACCACCACGTAGTAGTTGCCCGCGGGGAGCACCGCGTCGACGACCTCGGCATCGCCGTCCATGCCGTCGTCGGCCGCCGCCACGCAGGCCGTGGTGGCGCAGTCCCAGTTGCTCTGCGGGAAGACCAGCAGCGCCGGGTCCCAGGCCGTGGTGGGGGTGAGCACCAGGTGGACCGGGGAGGCCTGGGTCAGGCTGAGTAGGTAGTAGGATTCCTTGCCGGCCAGGGCGTAGCTGAAGCACGAGCTCGAGTTGATGCGGTTCATGGCCGAGCCCGCGCTGGAATCGCCGGTGAGCGTATCGCTGCAGGCGAGCGGCGTCGGGTTCTGGCACACCTGGGCCGAAGCCGTCGCGCCGAGGCCGAGGATGCTTAGAGTCAGAACGAGGCAAAGACACGCTTTCATGGATTCTCCTTTCACCGCGAAAAATCGATTCGGTAAAAAAGCCCGTATTCCTGTTGAGTTGCGCACTCCTCCCGCCATCGGGTGTCGCATCTTACCCACCCGCGCGAGGGGCTGTCAATAGAATCCGCCGCACTCACATCACCACGAAGAACGACTTGCAGGCCTGGTCCACCAGGTCCTGGGAGAGCGAGGGCTTGATCTGGCGGAAGCGCGCCACGTCGATGATGAGGTTGATGAGGTCGCGCGGGTGGCAGGAGCGCAGCTCCAGGTCGTACTGCTTGTAGTAGGTGTCGCGGATGTAGCTCACCATGCCGTCATCGTAGCGGATGCCCTTGGCGGCGCACACCGCCCGGAAGATGGCCCGGTACTCCTCCTCGCTGGGGTTGCCCACCTCCACCTTGTACTTGATGCGGCGCAAAAACGCCTCGTCCACCAGCTCCTTGGGGTCGAGGTTGGTGGCGAACACGATGAGCTGGTCGAAGGGGATCTCGAACTTCTTTCCGGTGTGCAGGGTGAGGAAGTCCACCCGCTTCTCCAGCGGCACGATCCAGCGGTTCAGCAGATCGGTGGGGTGCACCCGCTGGCGCCCGAAGTCGTCGATGAGCAGCATGCCGCCGTTGGCCTTCACCTGGAAGGGCGCCTCGTAGAAGTTGGTGCTCTCGTTGAAGATGAGGTCGAGCGTCTCCAGGGTGAGTTCGCCGCCCACCGTCACCGAGGGCCGGCGCGACAGCAGCCAGCGCCGGTCGTACTCCGGGCCGGACTTCTTGACCGCGGGGGCCGGCCCGCGCACCCCCACCTTGAGCGGCGGCGGCGCGGCGGGGCGCTCGAGGTCGACCGCCTTGTGGTTGAGCGGGTCGAACACCTTGATCACCTGGCCGTCCACCTCCACGGCGTAGGGCACGAACACCTCGCCGCCCAGGATGCCCGACACCACCTCGGCGATGGTGGTCTTGCCGTTACCGGGGGGGCCGTACAGGAACAGCGAGCGGCTGCTGTTGATGGCCGGGCCCAGGCGCTCCAGGAAGCCCTCGGGCAGGATCAGCCCGCGGAAGGCCTCGCGGATGCGATCGATGCCCACGAAGGGCACGTCCTGCATCTGCAGGCGCACCAGCGAGACGTACTGCTCCAGCGGCACCGGGGCCTTGCCGGTGTAGGCGGTGCGCTTCACCGCCTCGCGCGCCACCTCGCGCCCGCGCTCGGTGAGCACGAAGTCGAACGAGGCGCGCCCGAAGCCCTTGCCCCCGCGCATGTCCACCATCTTCTCCTGGGCCATGAAGTCGATGATGGAATCCACCACCCCGGCGAAGGGCAGGCCCATCTGGTCGGCGATCTCCACCCCGGCCATGACGCCGCCGTAGTAGAGGAACTTGAGTGCCAGATCGACCAGAAAGCCCTGAGGCAGGCCGGTCTCCTCCACATTTCGCGGTTGGGGCGGGGCCAGGTTGAGGATGTCGGGGCGGGTCAGTCCGTAGGGGTTGTTGCTCATGCCTTCTCCCGTACCGCCATCGGAACCTTCAGAACCGGGCGGAAAACACCGGGAACATCACCGCGGAATGGCTTGCGCGGGTTTCTCTGCCGTCGCGGGCCGGCCGGAAATCTCCAGGCAGGAGGGCGCCGTAGTAGGCGGGGTCCTCCCAGGTGACGGCGGCCAGCATCCCGAACCCAGCCGTGAGCAAGAACCCGCCGACGGCAAAACCCAGGCCGATGTCAAAGACCGCTGGGTCTCCTCCGTTCGCTGCCGTGAGGCCCGCCAGCAGCATCCCGGCGACTTCGCTCAGGCCCAGCACCGTTCCCCAGAACCAGTGGCCCGTGTAGTACAGGCCGCCACCGGGGAGGATGGACCAGGCCAGCGCCGCCCAGGCGCTCTTGGTCCGTGGCCCAGGGCGCTGGATCACCTGCACGGGTGGCGGCTCCGGTGGAGGCGCGGCGCTGGTGTCATTGGCCGGTGGGGCAGCCTTGGGCTGAGGAGGGGGCAGGCCCTTGATGCCGGCCACCAGGACGTCGATCTGGTTGACCAACTCGTCGACCTGGCAGGGCGCCTTGGCCGTGGCCGAGCGGGAGGCGGAGCTCTTCTTCAGATCATACAGGGCCGAGGTCAGCAGACACAGGCTGCCCACCTTGCCGATCGAGGTGTTCAGGGTGAAATTGGCAGCCAGCTCCCGTCCCAGCTCGATCTGGCAGCTCTCATCGTAGCACTGCTTGTAGGACGCCAGTTTCTGCTCCTCGAGGCGTTTGTGGATCTCCTCGCGCGGAACGATCTGGAACCCGCCGCCCTCGACCAGCTTGGCGGCCAGGTAATTGGTCAGGATGGCCACGTCCCTCGGGCTCAGGCCCGAGTCGCGGTTCTCGATGTCGAACACCGCCACGATGGGCACCGGTTCGGCGGCGAAGGCCATCGGAACCAGCAACCAACCCGCCAATGCCGCAACCAGCGTGAATCGCATCGGGTTCTCCTCTCACCGAGCATGTGCTCCCTCTCGACCAGCTGAAACACCGAGAAGACTCAGTAGCACAGCATGCGGACGATATCAATCGTGTCCGCTGGTGCCACCTCGTTCCCGCGGAGGTGAATTCGCATGCCGGTGGAGCTTCAGCCCTTGACCGAGCCGGCGGTGAGCCCGCTCACCAAATAGCGCTGCAGGGCGAAGAACAGCGCCACCACCGGCAGCGACACCAGGATGGCCCCGGCGGCGAAGTGACCCCACTCCACGGTGGTGGTGGAGACGAAGGAGTTCAGCATCACCGGCAGGGTCTGAGCGGTCTCGTCGTTCATGAAGGTGGCCGCCAGGATGAACTCGTTCCAGGCGGTCATGAAGCAGAACAGCGCGGTCACCGCGATGGCCGGCCGGGCCAGCGGCAGCATGATGGTCCAGAAGATGCGCACCCGGCTGGCGCCGTCGATGATGGCCGCCTCCTCCAGCTCCTTGGGGATGGTGTCGAAGTAGCCCTTCAGCATCCACACGCAGAAGGGGATGGCGGTGGTGGAGTACACCAATACCAGTCCCAGGATGTGGTCGAGCAGCCCCAGCCGGTCCACCAGGATATAAAGCGGGATCATCATCATGGTGCCGGGGAACATCTGCACCACCAGGAACGAAAGCAACCCGGCCCGCCGCCCCGGGAAGCGGAAGCGCGAGAAGGCGTAGGCCGCGGTGCAGGCCAGGAAGATGCCGAGCAGGGTGGCGCTGAGCGAGCACACGAGCGAGTTTGCGAGCTGGTGTCCGAAGATCCACACCGAGCGCCGCTCCATGGCCCCGCTGGGGTTTTCGGAGAGCTTCAGGCGCCGGGCGTTTTCCCGCGAGGGATCTTGCAGGAAGGCGAGCAGCGTCTCCCGGCTCCTCCCGCCCGCGCGCCGCAGATCGCCGCCCAGCCCGTCCCGGCCCAGCTCGCCGATGAGGTGGCAGGCGGTGCAGCCGCGCGCCTCGATGCGCTTCTGCACGTCCTCGGGGATGATCCACTCGGGCGGTTCGGCCTCGTCGTCGGAATCGGCCGCCGCGGGCGGCGGCAGGGGCGGGGCCTTGGCCAAGAACTCGGCGAAGACCTGCGCGTCCTCGTCGCTGATCTCGGGCCCGATGCCCTCGGTCTTGGAGCGGCCGATGACGTCCGTGAAGTTGGAGAGCGAGAAGAGATCCGCTCGCGGCAGCGGCAACAGGCTCATGTCGAAGGTCTGCTGCTTCTGGAAGGCGATCTGGATGACCTTGAGCACCGGGAACAGCACCGCGGCGGTGAACAGCGCCAAAAAGACGTGGGTGGCCACGGCGCGGATGCGTTCTGCGCGGCGCAGCGCCGGGTTGGCGGTCGGGCGGTCCATCACTCGAAGGCCCCCTCGGTGGCCCGGGTGACCCGGTTGGTGATCAGGGTGTACACCAGCAGGATGATGAAGATCAGAGTGGAGTAGGCCGCGGCGTAGCCGTAGCGGTCGCCGCGCTCGAAGGCCCAGCGGAAGGCCTCGATCACCAGGATGTCGGTCGAGCCGTTGGGCGCGCCCCGGCTCACCAGGTAGATGACGTTGAACATGTTGAAGGTCCAGATGACGCCCAGGATGATGGCCGGGAACAGCGCGGGTTTCAAGAGCGGCAGGGTGATGTGGCGGAACTTCCTCCAGCGCGAGGCCCCGTCCACGTCGGCCGCCTCGTAGAGATCCTTGGGAATGGACTGCAGCGCACCCAGGCTCACCACCATCATGAAGGGGAAGCCCAGCCAGCAGTTGCACACCAGGTTGGCGAAGAAGGCGCTGACCGGCGAGTTCCACCAGGAGAAGCCCTGGAGGCCCAGCAGGTGGTTGATCACCCCCTCGTCGGCGTCGAACATGCCGCGCCACACGATGGCGGTGATGTAGTTGGGGATGGCCCAGGGGATGATGAGGAGCACCCGGTACAGGCCCTTGAGCTTGAGCAGCGGGTTCTTGAGCAAAAGCGCCAGACCCAGGCCGATCACCAGGTGCAAAAAGACGTTGCTCACCGTCCACACGATGGTGACGAACAGCTTGTAGTAGAAGCTGAAGGAGTCGGTAATGGGGTACTCGCGCGAGGACAGGATGTCGGAAAAGTTCTTGAGCCCGGCGTAGTAGTACTCGCCCTGCGAGTAGTGGAAGAAGGAGAGCCCCAGCCCGACCGCGAAGGGCACGAACACCAGGAGCCCCATGGCCAGCATGGCCGGGGCGATGTAGGCGTAGGCCGAGCGCTGGCGCACGGCTTCGGCAAAGCCCCGTTTCACCCGCTTCCACAGCACCGCCATGACCAGCAGCAGGGTGAGCAGTCCGCCGCCCAGGCCCCACAGGATGGCCCGCACGAACTCGTCATGTCCGGTGTCGCCGCCCTTCAGCGCCGCGCTCTTGCGGAACTCGGCGATCTGCGAGCCGGCCCGCTGCTGGGCCTCGGCCAGCGCCTGCTCCGGGGTGGCCCGGCCCGCCGCCACGTTGCCCAGGGCGTGATCCAGCGGCACCCACACCATGCGCATGGCCGGGTCGTTGCTCATGGGCACCGCGTATTCCAACTCCTCGCGGAAGATCTGCATCACCGGGTCGGCGCGCACCGCCGGGTCGTCGTACACCTTCACGTTGGCCACCGGCTGGAATCCCTCCAGGCAGCGCACCCGCGCGGCAGAGTCCCGGGTGAGGGCCTCCATCACCGCGAAGGCCGCCTCGGGGTTCTTGGCCTTGGCCGAGAGCAGGAAGGCCTCCGCGCCCACGAAGGGCCGGGCGCGGATGCCGCTCTGGGCGATCTCGGGAAGCAAGGCGGCCCCGTAGTCGATGCCGGGATCGATCTCGCCGCGGAACCACGGCCCGTTGATGACCATGGCGGCGCGGCCGGTGTTGAACAGCGAGGTGACCTTGATGGAGGTCACGTCCTCGGGCACGAGGTGCAGCTCGCGCACCAGCTTGTGCAGAAAGTGCAGCGACTCGGCGTTGCCGGGGTGATCCAGGGTGAGCTCGCCGCGCGAGTTGAAGAGCTGTCCCTTGAAGCCGAACAGCCAGGCGGCGTGGAAGTAGGTGCTGCTGTGCTCGTACACCAGGCCGTAGACGGGCTCGCCGTTCTTGTCGAGCTTTCCGCGGAACGATTCGGCCAGGGCGATCATCTCGGCGGTGGTGCGCGGCGGCTCGGGCACCAGCGCCCGGTTGTAGAAGAGCGCGGTGCTCTTGAACGAGGTGGGCAGCCCGAAGAGCTGGCGCCGGTAGGTCAGCGGGTCGATGGTCTTCTTGAAGAAGCGATCGAGCAGGCCGGGCGGCAGGTAGGCGGTGAGCGGCGCGATCAGGGCGGCGTCGGCCCAGCCGCCGATGCGGTCGTGGGCCACGATGAAGACGTCCGGCCCGTGGCCGCGCGGGATGGAGGCGGTGATCTTGTCCAGGTAGGCGTCGTAGGGGACGAAGGTGGCCTTGACGCGGATGCGCGGGTTCTCGGCGGCGAAGTCGCGGATGGTCTTCTCCAGCGCGGCCCGCTCCCGCTCGCGGTAGGAGTGCCACAGCTCGACCTCGGCGACGTCCTGGCCCGCGGCGGGCGGGGCCAGCAGAGACAGCAGCAGGATGGGCGCCAGGGTGCGCATGATCTCAGAAGATGACCTCGCCGCTCTGGCCGTCGAACAGGTGCGCCGCCATGAGGTCCAGCTCGAGCTCGACCTTGGCGCCGACCGGGGCCGCAAAGCCCGCCTCCTCGCGCACGCACAGCATCTGTCCGGCGAAGGACAGGTACACGTAGGTCTCGGTGCCCATGGGCTCGCGCACCTCGATCTGGGCGGGCAGGAGGTCGCTGGCCCCGGCGGCCTTCTCGCTCGCCACCCGCATGTGGGTGGGACGGATGCCCAGCTCCACCTTGCCCGCGCGGCCCTGCACCGCGGCCCGGTGGACCTCGGGGAGCCGCAGGCGGAAGCCCTGGCCGGAGAGCGACGGGCCCTCGCCCAGCTCGCAGGGGATGAAGTTCATGGCCGGGCTGCCGATGAAGCCGGCCACGAAGCGGTTGCGCGGGTGGGTGAACACCTCGAGCGGCGTGCCCACCTGCTGCACCACCCCGCGGTCCATGACCACGATGCGCTCGGCCAGCGTCATGGCCTCCACCTGGTCGTGGGTGACGTAGACGATGGTGGTGGAAAGGCGCTTGTGGAGTTTCGCGATCTCGGCCCGCATCTGCACCCGGAGCTTCGCGTCCAGGTTGGAGAGCGGCTCGTCGAACAAGAACACCTTGGGCTTGCGCACGATGGCCCGCCCCATGGCCACCCGCTGGCGCTGGCCGCCCGAGAGCTCCTTGGGCTTGCGCTCGAGAAGCTCAGACAGGCCCAGGATGTCGGCGGCCTCGGCCACGCGCGACTCGATCTCGGCTTTCTTCATGCCGCGCATGCGCAGGCCGAAGGAGATGTTGTCGCGCACCGACATGTGGGGGTACAGGGCGTAGCTCTGGAACACCATGGCGATGTCGCGGTCCTTGGGGTGGACCTCGTTCATGCGCTTGCCGCCGATGCGAAGCTCGCCCTCGCTGATCTCTTCCAGCCCGGCGATCATGCGCAGGGTGGTGGTCTTGCCGCAGCCCGAGGGGCCCACCAGCACCACGAACTCGCCGTCCGCGATGCGTAGATCCACGTTGCGCACCACCAGCTGCTCGCCGAACAGCTTGCCGACTCCCGAAAGCACCACCTCGGCCATGGTCGTCTCACCTCGCCTCGAGGATCATAAGCTCGATCTCCGCCGTGCGGCCCGTCTCGGGATCGTAGCGGCGCAGCCAGCGCTCCTGGAACCCCGGGCCCGCCAGCATATCGATCACCTGCGGGTGGTGTCCGCACGGGGCGCAGCCGGAAAAATGACAGCCCATCCCCTGGGGATCGTCCAGCCGGCACTCCCCCGGCGCGGCCTCGACCGGCATGGCCAGCCCGTCCGGGGCGAAGCGGTCGCGCAGCCGATCCGCCACCTCGAAGGAGCGGAAGAAGCGCGTGCCGCTCACCAGCACGGCCAGCCCGCGGATGTCCCCCTCGCCCAAAAAGCGCGCCGGCACCCGGGCCCGCAAGCGCTTTCCCGAAAGCTCCACCCGCTGCGGTACGAACACGTCGGCGGCGTCCGGGACGGTCTTCTCCAGCGTTTCTTTGAGCAACCGCGGCAGCGGCGAGAGCACCACCGCCCGGCTCCACTCGTGGCCGGCGGCGAAGGCGACGTTGCGGCCGGGCAGGGCCTCGCGGTGGCTTCCCGTCTCATCCGCGAAGGCGAGGTAGATGTCCACCGTCTGCGGCCACAGGGAGGCTCGCTCGTCGCGGGTGAGGAACACCTGGGCGGTCTCGATGCGCGAGGCGAACTCCACCTCGAACACCCAGTCGCTCTTCTCGCGGCGGACGTTGAGGCGGGCCAGGTCGAAGCTCCCCGCGGGGAAGGCGGGGTGCGAGGGGTAGCGGTAGCCGCCTGGGCCGTGGTCGTCGCCGTCCACATCGGGGATGGTCACCCCGCCGCCGGCGGCGCAGCCGAGGAGCGAGGCCAGGAAACCGCAAAAAAGCCAGTTGCGGAGTCGTTCCGGTCGTCCGCTACGCGACATGCGGCGCAGGGTAGCACCCGGCGGGAGGGTTTGCAAATACCGGATTTGACAAGGCGCTCGGGGATTTGCCATGCTCCGTCTCCGGAACCCGAACCCGGAGGAGCCCATGAAGGATTCGAGCGTGTACAAGGTCATCGAGGTCATCGGCACCAGCCCCAAGTCATGGGAGGAGGCGGCCAAGAACGCGGTGGAGACGGCGGCCAAGAGCCTGGAGGATCTGCGGGTGGCCGAGATCATGAAGCTCGACATGCGCATCGACGACAACAAGGTGGTGGCCTACCGCGCCCGGGTGCAGATATCGTTCAAGTACCGCGACGAGTGATAGTCGTTCCACGGGGGCCCGGCGCGAGCACAGGCGCGCCGGGGACCTGGAGACAAGCATGCGACGCATCCTGATCACCGGCGCGGCCGGGCAGATCGGCTCCGAGCTCACCCCGGCGCTGCGTGCCGCCTTTGGCGCCGACAACGTGCTGGCCACCGATCTGCGGGCCGATCTCGACAAGAGCTGCGGTGGCGGTCCCACGGCCGTGCTCGACTGCGGCGATGGCCAGGCGCTGGCCGCGCTCGTCGAGCGCCACCGCGCCGACACCATCTACCACTTGGCCGCGCTGCTCTCGGCGGTGGCCGAGCGGCGCCCGCAGGACGCCTGGCGCGTGAACATGGGGTGTCTGGTCACGGTGTTGGAGGTGGCCCGCCAAAAGGGCTGCGCGGTGTTCCACCCGAGCAGCATCGGCGCCTTCGGCCCCACCACCCCGCGCGATCGCACTCCGCAGGACACCATCCAGCGCCCCACCTCCATGTACGGGGTGACCAAGGTGGCGGGCGAATTGTTATGCGACTATTACCACCTACGGTACGGGGTGGACGTGCGCGGGGTGCGCTTCCCGGGCATCATCTCCAACGTCGCGCCGCCGGGCGGCGGCACCACTGACTACGCGGTGGACATCTACTACCAGGCGGTGGCCCATGGCCGCTACACCTGCTACCTCAAGCCGGGGACGTTCCTCGACATGATGTACATGCCCGACGCCCTGCGCGCCGCCATCGAGGTGATGGAGGCCGATCCCAAGCGCCTCGTCCACCGCAACGCCTTCAACGTGGCTGCCATGAGCTTCGCCCCCGAGGACATCGCCGCCGCCATCCGCAAGCGCCTGCCCGACTTCACCATGGACCACACCGTCGATCCGGTGCGTCAGGCCATCGCCGACTCCTGGCCGCGCAGCATGGACGACAGCGCCGCCCGCGTGGAGTGGGGTTGGAAGCCGAGGTTCGATCTGGAAGCCATGACCGACGACATGCTGCGGGTGCTCACCGAGCGCAAGCGCCGGGGCGAGCTCCGCGTCGGCTGAGGCAGAGACGCCGTGCTCGAGCCCATCGTCCAGGACTACATCCGGCTGGTGGTGGAGCTTTCGCGGAGCGCCTTCCTGGCCCGGCACCGGGCGCCGCTCATGGTCGCGGTGCGTTCGCTCCCCGGCCAGTCGTTCCAGCAGGCACGCACCCGCATGATGGACGAGCAGGAGCAGCGCCACCTGCTCAAACAGAAGTTCCGCTTCGACCCGCGCGCCGCCGTCATCGAAGTGCAGCGCCAGCGCGGCAATCCGGGCGACGTGACCCTGGGCCGCTCCGAGGAGAACGACATCGTGCTCGACGAGGAGGAGATCTCCGCGCATCACGCGGTGTTCCGCTTCGAGGGCAAGAACGGCCGCTACTCGCTCGAGGACTTCGAGTCCACCAACGGCACCTTCATCAACCAGACCCCACTCATTGCCGGGCGGGCGGTGGAGCTCAAGAACCGGGATCTGGTCCAGTTCGGCCCGCTGCCTTTCTTGTTCTTCTACCCGGAAGGATTCTACGACGCGGTGACCGCAGGGCTGCCGGACTAGCGCCTACTGCCACTTGGCCGGGCCGAGCAGGGCCTCCTGGTCGGCCTCGACCTGGACCATGGTCTTTTCGGATTCGCCGCTCACCGTGTCCTGGAACTCCACGGCGTGGGCGCCGGCCCGGAGCGGGTGCTTGCGGAAGGCGCCCAGGCCCAGGGTCTTGCCGTCGACGATGACCCGCACCGTGGGCCGCACCGAGATAGAAAGAAAGCCGTCCTCCCCGGGCCGGAAGGTAGACGAGAGCGGCACGGGCTTCCCCGGCGCCGGCGGGGGTTCGTCCCCGCCGGGCTGGCGGCCGGTGAGCCAGAACACCACCAGGAAGGTCGCGAGCAGCACGATCACGAACACCAGGATCAGCGTTTTCCAGTCGGCGCCTCGGGCCTTGAGCGGGGGCGCGCCGTGGGGCGCGGTGCGCTCGGTGCTGTCCGCGCCAGGCAGGGCCTTCCCCTGGATCTGCGTGCTCTCTCCCTGGCGCGCGGCCAGGATCTGCTGGTACCGCTCGTGGGCCAGCGGCGGGATGGGTGACGGCGCCGGCCGGGTGCGGGTGGGCCCCGCCTGGATCATCTCGAAGCCCGTGCCCATGATGAGCTCGCGGTCGGCCTCGGCCGCCTGCTGGATGGCCCGCTCGCGGGCCTCGAGGTCGTCGCCAAAGAGCTCGCGCATGGTACGCGCCACCATGGCGGTCTGCTCCATGGGGCTGCCCTTGAGCAGCGGGTGGAGGTAGCGCTCCATGTCCAGGCAGCTCTTGAAGCGCCGGTTGGGGTTCTTGCGCAGCGCCTTGCGCAGGGCGCGCCACAGGCGGCGCGGCACGTCCTTGCGCAGCACCCGGATGGGCGGGATCTCGGCCGCGTCCACCGCCTCCATGGTGGCGTAGTCGTCCTCACGCAAGAACAGGCGAGTGTTCGTCAGCGTCTCGTAGAGTACGGTGGCCAGCGAGAACTGGTCCGAGCGGTGATCCAGCTCCTTGCCGCGCACCTGCTCCGGTGACATGTAGGCGTACTTGCCCTTGAGCACCCCGGCCTGGGTCTGGGAGAGCCGCGAGGCCGCCTTGGCGATGCCGAAGTCCACCACCTTGGTGACGCCGTCGAAGGAGACCAGGATGTTCTGCGGGCTGATGTCGCGGTGGATGACGTGCAGCGGCCGGTCCTCGAACTCCGCCACCTGGTGGGCGTAGTACAGCCCGGCCAGGGTGTCGCAGGCGATCTTGATCAGGAAGGGGATGGGGATCTCCCGGCCCAGCGCGCGCAGCCGCTCGGCGATCTGCAGCAGGTCACGCCCGAAGATGTACTCCATGGCCAGGTAGGCGGTCCCGCGCTGCTCGCCCACGTCGTACAGGTGCACGATGTTGGGGTGCTTGAGGCAGGCGGCGATCCTTGCCTCGTCCATGAACATGTCGCGGACTTCCTGGTCGGTGTCCAGATCCTCGCGCACGCATTTGACGATGACCGCGCGCTCGAAGCCGCGCAGGCCGCCCTGGGAGGCCAGGTAGATCTCCGACATGCCGCCCACGGCGATGCGCTTGATGAGTTCGTATTTTCCCAGGCGAATCAGCTTGGCCATGCCGGGCCGTCTCCCGCGTTGGCTTCCGCCGAACGCCTACCACAAGTCTCACCAGGAAAAAAGAGCCTCAGGCCCGGACCAGGGTGGCGGCCCAGGTGTAGCCGCCGCCGCCGGTGTAGAAGAGCACCAGGTCGCCCGGCGCGATGTGTCCGCCGGCCAGGGCGCGCTCGAGGTTGTAGAAGATGTCGCCCGTACCCAGGTGGCCGGTCTCGGCCACGTAGTCCACCGTGGAGGGGCGGTCGGCGAGATCCAGGGCCTGGAGCAGGAGCTGGTTGTGCCGGCGCGAGGCGTTGATGGTGACCACAAAGCGGATTTCCTCCCGCCCCACGCCGGCCCGGCGGCAGGCCAGCTCCACCATCTCGGCGGCGCCGCGGTTGACCTCGGCGGCGAAGGCCAACACCTCCGCGCGGGTGGTATAGCGCGGTCGATAGAATTGGAACAGGTGGCCGCCGCGGGCGATGACCTCGGGGGTCAGCGGGACGGCGGCGCCGAGATCGGGGATGCAGAAGCTCTCGTGGTGCTCGCCCCAGGTACGGCAGGCGGAGGCGAGCAGGCGCAGCCGCGGATGGTGGCTTCGCAGCACCGCTGCAGAGGCCCCGTCCCCGAAGATGAACGAGTCGCCGAGGATGCGGCGCTCGAGACAATGATCCCAACGCTCGGCGGCGCAGATCAGGGTGGTGCCGACCGAAAGGTCGTCCCGCATCAGGGCGCGGGCGGTGAGCATGGCCACGTTCTGGCCGTTGCAGCCCTGGTAGAGGTCGAGCACGAAGCTCTTCTTGCAGCCCAGGTCGTCCTGGACCTTGGCTGCGGCCTGCCAACGGGTGTGGTCCTTCACCGAGCCGCAGTACAGGATGCAGTCCACTTCTTCCGGGGCGATCCCGGCGTTGGCCAGGGCGCGGCGGCTGGCGGATGTCGCCATGTCGCTGGGCTGTTCGCCCGGGGCGCACACGTGCAGCACGCGGGCGCCGATGGCGTCGAACTTCTTGCGCAGAATCCCCGTGGGCGCCACCTCTTCCCAGGCGTCGATGGTCTTTTCGGGCAGGTAGCTGCCCACGCCGGCGATCCCGACCTCGATGTCGCTCACGCGCTCTCCTCTCCCTCCCGTGCCAGCGAAGGCGATGATCATCAAACGTCGGAAAGAAGGCAAGCCTCTACGAATCGCGTACGAAGCGCGCCGCGAACATCCCGTCGCACGGCCCCTGCCAGGGCCAGATCCACAGGTTCCCGTCGGTCGGCTCGGCGCCGAGCGGGTGCGGGCCGGCCAGCAGGGAAAACTCCTTGTGCTCCGCAAGAAACGCGGACACCACCTTGACGGTCTCCGCCTCGGAGAGCGTGCACACGGCGTACACCAATTTCCCGCCCTTGCGGACCTTGCCGCACACACGGTCGAGAAGCTTTTGTTGCAGGAGCGCTTTTCGGTTGGGTTCGTCGCGTTCGGTCCGCCAGCGCGCGTCCGGGTTGCGGTTCCAGGTGCCGAGGCCGGAGCAGGGGGCGTCCACCAGGATGCCGTCGAACTGCCTGTCCTGTGGCGAGTCGCACAGCGCGTCGATGACCCCGGTGGCGACCGTGCCCAGGCGGGCCTCCTCGACGCGCCGGCGCAGGTTCTGGAGGACGCCAGCGCGCCGGTCGGTGGCCAGCACGCGCAGGCGGGCGTGGGTGAGCTGGAGCAGGGCCAGCGTCTTGCCGCCGGCGCCGGCGCAGGCATCCCACCAGGATTCGTCCAGGCGCGGTTCGCAGAAGCGGGCGATCGCCTGCGAGGCCAGGTCCTGCACCCAGAAGAAGGCCCCGAGCTTCGCCCGGGCCAGCTCGAGGTCGGGGGAGCCCGAGAAACCGAGGGCGGACTCGATGGCCGGATGCCGGGTGGCGGCGCTCTTCTTCGAGCCGATGAGCTGGATCAGCGTCTGGTGGTGGCTCGACGGCAGCGAGAGCCAGGTGGGCGGGCGGTTCTGGAAGGCTTCGACGAGTTTCTCGGCAAACCGCTCCTCCGGCTCGCCGCCCGGGCGGTGGATGCACTCGAGCGCCCAGGCGGGCACCAGCGAGCGCAGCTCGGGGGCGAAGCCGGGCAGGTACGGCGGCACCCGCTCGCCCAGCGCCTTTCGCAACGCAACCCCTTTCTCGATCACCGTCCGACCCCCCTGGGGAGCGAGGCAGTCCGGCGCAAGGCCGCCTCGTGCAAGGAGCCGCTCTGCCACCGGGGACGTCTCGCGGGCGTCCAGCAGGTAGGCCAGGGCGCAGCGCGCGTCGAGGCTCAAAGACTGCAACCGCTCCAACCAGCCACGCCAGCGAAAGTGCGAAAAGACCGTCTCCGAGATGAAGCGCCGGTCCCTCCCGCCCAGGCGGCGATCCCGGCGCAGGCTGCGCGAGAGGGCCACGTCGGCGGGCTCGCCCCGGAGGACCGAGGCCTCCACCGAGGTCACGAGTTCCACGGCGCGCCGGGCTCTGGCTTCGATGATGTCTTGTGAACTCATGGACGAGTCAAGCGCTGGGGACTGACGAGGCGCCTGCCGGGGACACTACGGCAGCACGACCGACAGCGAGTACGGCGCCGAGGCGCCACGGTAGCCGTACACCCGCACGATCACCGTGCCGGCCGCGGTGAGGTCGGCCTGGACGGTCTCGCTGTCGCCGGAACCGGTGGAGCGGGAGAGCGAGGCGCCGCTTCCGTCGAGCAGTTCGAGGTCGAGATCGCCGGCGGCGTTGCTGAACTGGATGGTGGCCCGGACGGTGCCGACCCGGGTCGAGAGCTGAAAATAGTCCTCGTCGCCGGGGCACAGCATGAGGTCGCTCTGCGTGCCGGCCTCGAGGGCCGCCGCCGTGGCCAGGGTGTTGTTGCGCTCGAAGCCGTCGTCAGTGCATCCCGAAGACCCGAGGAGGACGCTGGCGATGTCGCAGAAGTCCGTCCAGGCGTGGGCCGCCTCGGTGTCCTTCGTCACGCCGCGCTGGCTGCACGGCTCGTCCTCGCTCCAGGGCTTCCAGTCGGCGGCGTGCCCGGTCTGGGCGGCGTAATCGGCGAAGGCCTGGTAGCCGTTGTCGTTCATGAAGACCACCGGGCGCACGCAGCTCGGGCTGGCCTTGACGATGGAGCGGTTGTAGTCGAGCACGATCTGGGCCATGGCGGCGGTGGTGGTGTTCCAGCAGCAGGTCTTGCTCTTCGGGTAGTCCAGCTCGGCAAAGACGTAGTCCTCCAGCGAACGGTAGCGCCGGTCGGTCTCCTCGCGGGAGATGTAGAAACTCTCCTGATTGAGCGCGTACAGCTCTGCGAAGGCCTTCTCGCGGTTGGTGCGCGCCGAGCAGGAGGCGGGGTGCTCGCGCAGGTAGGCGCGCGCGCTCTCGATGGCCTGGAGCAGGGCCTCGCGCTTCAGCGCCGGGTCGGGCTCTTCCAGCAGCGTGCGGAACCGCTCCGGCCGCGCGCCCAGCTCGCTGTAGTTGGTGCTGGAGATCCAGTTGGCGCGATCGGCGTCGGGGACGGTGTTGAGGTAGGAGCCGTTCTTTGCGACGGCGATGCGCCAGCGCTTCAGGCCGCCGCCGAGCTGGGCGTAGGGAACGCCGTCCGAGGACAGCTCGCTGCCGCCGCACTCCTGCGAGGTGAAATAGCGTTTCGAGTCCACCGGACCTTCCCACTTGGGCTGGCGGCGGGGCATCGAGCCCGAGGCCAGCTCGGCCACCAGCGTGCCCTGGACGGTGCCGGGCTCGACGGTCTTTACGTTGAGGGTGTGGCCGATGCCGCGGCGCTGCCAGCGTTCCAGCAGCACGTCACCGGGTTGGATGGCCTCGGGTTTCAGGTTGAAGGTATTGGAGGAGTCGGCCAGGTGAATGCTGCCGAAGTTCGAGAGGAACAGGATGAGGAAGTGGCCCACCCGCTTGTTGAGGAACATCTCGTCGAAGTACGTCCCGGCGTGGGCGTCGACCCCCAGGAAGGGTTGGAAGTCGTCCTGGTTGCCGTAGAGCTTCTTCGCGCGCAGCTTCTCGTCGCGGGGCCAGTTGGCGGCGGTGTAGGAGCCCTTGGAGTAGTCCTTGTACCAGGAGCGGAAGAGAGGCGACTTGAGGTAGCGGCCGTTGGCGGTGCGCCAGCCGAAGTGCCCGAAGAACACCCGCTGTCCCTTGGCGTCCACCGCCTCGATGAAGAACGGCAGCCCATACCAGGAGGCGAAGGTGGCGCGCAGGAAGTACGCCACCTCGGCGCATTCCAACGCGGGGGCGGGCAGGGTCTTGCCCTGGGGGTTGGTGATGGAGAAGGTGGTGTAACCGTTCTCCCCTTGGATGCGGGGAAGCGACTCGAGCCACAGCGCGTATTTTTGGTTCCAGTCCAGCCCCGAGTTGGCGCCCCAGGCGAGACCCGCCTTCCGGGCCTCGGTGGTGTCGCGGTCCGCCCACTGGTTGCGCACCTCCCACACCGCCGTCTCGGCACTGTCCGCGCTGAGCGGGACGGCCGGCGCGCCCAGGCCGTCCTCCTTGCCCTCACCGGTGACGAGGTCGAACTCGCCGTAGTAGTCCGTCTCCTCGATGCCCTCGCCGCAGCTAGCGAAAAGCAGCGCCGCAAGACACATGCCAGAAAGTCTTTGAACCATCATCATCGCGCTCCTCCTGTCCTCCTGTGAGCTCGATTCGTGACGCAGTGTATCATGGCAAACCCGGCATGCGAAGGATTTTGTCGGTGGTGTCCGGGGTGGTGGTGGCAATTCTTGGGTTCAATTCTTGGGTTCCACCCACCCCGGTTTGCCCCGGTTGCCCCCCGGTTTGTGCAAAGAATTGAACGCGAGAAAAGAGCATTTTTCTTGTGATTGTTTTCGGGTTGCCGCTGGAAAACATTCAGAACAATCTAGCGTGGCCGGTATTGCTGTTCCTGCTGGCCGCCGTTTACGTGCCGGCTCTTGTCTCTCGCTGGTTTTTTTCTTTCGCTCGGGAGCGGCTGTTTGTTCACCCCGTCCCGATGACCACTC
>JAAZNF010000009.1 GCA_012798435.1 Myxococcales bacterium
AGCAAAAAAAGGTAAAAGATCTCGCAGGAGCTGCGCGAGCGGGCGGCTTCAGACAAGAAAAGCGCCCGCTCGCTGGTCGGGCTTGGGGCGGCTTGGGAGAATTCAGCAGCAAAAACAAAACAAAAGGGGCTGGCCCCGATGACTTCTTGACTGGGAAGATTCGACACGACAGAATCGAAGAAGGTAATCAGCCATGGTGCAAAAAGAATTCTGTAGTTGTTTCGCCGCAGCGGGTATTCTTGTAGTTCTTTCAATTATACTACCAGTCCTACCAGTCGCTGCACAGACTGATTCTTCACCTGCTCATTCGGCAGAACCCCCTGACGCCATTTCAGAAGCGGCCGAGGAAAGTCCAGCCCGTTGCAGAATTCACCTTCGATTTGGAAGCCTTCTGAACGAAGATGTGCTGGTCGAAGAGAAACGGATACAAGGAAGCAACCTGAGCATCCGGGAAGAGGACGGGATCTTCTACGGCTTTGCGTACGGGCAATCCACACGATTTCGCATTGAGGATGGCCGGGTCTCAGGCTCTATTTCCGAACTCGGCCTCATGCTCAACGTCCGGATTGAAGGGCCATTTTCCGAGGTCAGCGGCCTCATCGAGGCTACGCGAGTCTCAGCCCGCGTTTCGGAAAACGCCATCTTGGTCAAGGGTCCCGGCGCGGGCCTGTCCCTGAAGCTACAGAGGGGGAACCATCTGAGCGGTTCCTTTGTCGCGGGATCCCAGATAGGAACGGCCGACTTCACATCTTTTGGCTGCAATCTCGAGACCATCCGAAAGCGCCCCGAGCTAATCGTGATTTTGTTGCTTCTGTGGATGGCTCGTTGAGCCGCGCTGCCCAGCTCGTCAAATCAATCGCCCGCTGGCCTCGGGAATCCGCTCCAGCAAGAACGCTCGAAACCGCTCCCTCAATCTCTGGTCGAGCTGTTGCACTCGTTGGCGGGTGATGCCGGCGCTCTCTCCAATGGTTTGAAATGTCTGCGTATCCTCATCGGAGAAGCGCGCGTCCCAGATGAGCCGTTCGCGTTCGTCGAGCGTGGCGCGGAACTCGTTCATCACGGCTCGTACCCGGCGACGAAGGTCTTCGTCGGCCACCAGCGTCTCGGGGCTGTCCCCGGGGCCGGCCAGGATGTCCTCCAGGGTGTGCCCGGTGGAGGGGTTCTCGGCCTGGAGCGAGCTCTCGGGCCCGGCCAGGCGTTTTTGCATCTCGACCACGTCTTTTTCGGACACGTCGATGCGCTCGGCCAACAGACGGCTGTCAGGCGTGAAACCCTCCCGTAACAATCGGTTTTGTTCTTTTTTGAGCCGAAAGAAGAGCTTTCTCTGTGCCTGGGTGGTCCCGATCTTCACCAGGCTGAAGTTCTCCAGGATGAATTTGTAGATGTAGGCCCGGATCCACCACTGTGCGTACGATGGCAAGCGGACGCCGCGATACGGATCGAAGTGTTTCACCGCCTGCATCAGGCCGATGTTGCCTTCCTGGATGAGGTCCAGCACGTTCTGGTAATAGCTGCGGTGCTCCATGGCGATCTTGACCACCAAGCGCAGGTTCGCCGTGACCAGCTGATAGGCGACCCCGGGGTCCTGCGTGCGCTGGAACTCCACCGCCAGCCGGTGTTCCTCCTCGGGCGACAGCAGGCCGAACTGCCCCACCTCGGAAAGGTAGCGCTGAAGCGGATCCAGGTGGGTGAGCGCCGCCGAACGCTGCGGCACCGGCAGCGCCGTACGGTTCTGCTTCTTCACCGACTCGGCGCCATTTTTCGTCGCCTGCACCATGAACGCTCTCTGTCTAGCGGGCCCCCGCTGCCTGAAACGCTTCGTTCACCATGGCCTGGGCCTCGGCCTGGATGCGCCGCAGGTGCTCCTCCCCCCAGAAGCTCTCGGCGTAGATCTTGTACACATCCTCAGTGCCGGACGGCCTCGCCGCGAACCAGCCGTTGTCGGCCACCACCTTGAGACCGCCGATGCCGGCGTTGTTGCCCGGCGCCCGGGTGAGCTTGGCCCGGATCGGCTCCCCGGCGAGCTCCTTGGCGACAACCTGCTCCGGCGAGAGCTTGGCGAGTACGGCTTTTTGCAGCTTGTTCGCCGGGGCGTCGATGCGTTGGTAGATAGGATCGCCGAACCGGCCTGTGAGCTCGCGGTACACTTCCCCGGGGTCGTGGCCGAGCACCGCGGTGATCTCCGCGGCCAAAAGGTCCAGGATCACGCCGTCCTTGTCGGTGGTCCATACGCGGCCGTCGCGGCGCAGGAAAGAAGCGCCCGCGCTCTCTTCGCCGCCGAAGCCGAAACTGCCGTCGAGCAATCCGGGCACGAACCACTTGAACCCCACCGGCACCTCGCACAGGCGGCGCGAAAGGTGCGCCGCCACTCGGTCGATCATGGAGCTGGACACCAGGGTCTTGCCCACCGCCGCCCGCTCGTTCCACTGCGGCCGGTGCTGGAACAGGTACCAGATGGCCGCCGCCAGGTAGTGGTTGGGGTTGAGCAGGCCCGCGCTCCGGGTCACGATGCCGTGCCGGTCGTAGTCGGTGTCGTTGCCGAAGGCGATGTCGAAGCGGTCCTTCAGGGCGATGAGCGACGCCATGGCGTATGGCGAAGAGCAATCCATGCGGATGCGGCCGTCCCAGTCGAGCGTCATGAAGGAAAAGGCCGGGTCCAGGCGGGGGTTCACCACCTCCAAGTCGAGGCCGTAGCGCTCGGCGATGGGCTGCCAAAGCGAAAACCCCGAACCGCCCATGGGATCCACGCCGATCTTCAGATGCGCGCCGCGGATGGCCTGCATGTCGAGCACCTGCTCCAGGGCCGCGACGTACGGAGTTGTGAAATCATATCCGCGCACCGTGTCCTGCGCCCTGGCCAGCGCGTAGGGCATGCGCCGGACGGCCCGGTTGCCATCGAGGAGGATCTGGTTGGCGCGCTTCTCGATGGCCGCCGTCTCCTCGCTCCCCGCCGGCCCGCCATGAGGCGGGTTGTACTTGAAGCCGCCGTCCTCGGGAGGATTGTGCGAGGGGGTGATGACGATGCCGTCGGCCGTCCAGTCGGGGTGGGCCCGGTTGTGCTCCAGGATGGCGAACGAGACCACCGGCGTGGGGGTATAGCCGTCGCGCGCGTCGATGCACACCTCGACGCCGTTGGCCCCGAGCACCTCGAGCGCCGTGATACGGGCAGGTTCGGAGAGCGCGTGCGTGTCCGCGCCGAGGAACAGCGGGCCGGTGATCTTCTTCTCTTTGCGGTAGTCGCAGATGGCCTGGGTGATGGCCAGGATGTGCGCCTCGTTGAAAGAACCAGCGATCGAGCTCCCACGGTGCCCGGACGTGCCGAAGGCCACTCGGTTGATGTCGGCCATCACTTCCTGAGTGTAGTAAGCAGAAACCAACCGGGGAATGTTCGCCAGCATTTCTTGAGGGGCAGGTTTTCCGGCCAGGGGATGGGGTGCCATGACTCACCTCCTCACGGGCGGTAAAGAAAACCACGTTCGGGCGGGCGTCGTCAATGGCGGGTTGGCCGGAGGCTACGGCATCGAGGACGCGAACTTGACCGCGTCGCCCGGCCGGGCACAGAATGAACCGGCCGGTGGCAGTCGCCGGCGGCCCTGTTCACTCGCATGGAGCAACCCATGAGCCGGATTGGCGTTGCGCGCGTTGTGGTGCTGACGGTTCTCTCGGCGCTGCTCGGGGCCAGCGCGATGGCGCAGACGGTGGTGCATTCACAAGGGTTCAACACCTCGCTCTCTCCCTGGACCGAGGTGCTGCCTTCCCAGACTACCGCCGATTGGGACGTGACCAGCAGCGGCTCATACCCCTCGTGCTCCCCGCGCGAGGGCGCCAAGATGGCCTGGTTCAACTCCTACACGGCCACCTCCAGCGACTACGCCTGGATGTACTCGCCCTCGCTCGATCTTACGGCCGCTGAGGTGGTGACCTTGCGCTTCTGGATGTACCAGGACAACAACTATTCTTCCTACAACGATCGCATCGTCGTCCTCCAGAGCACCGACGGCGACATCTTCTACCCCGTGGTCCAGTACTCTCGATACAACGCCACCACCGGGTGGGTCGAGCGCGTCGTTCACCTGGGCTACTACGCCGGTCGCAGCCAGTTCTGGATCGGGCTCGAAGGCATCAGCGCCAACGGGAACAACATCTTCGTCGACGATCTTTCGGTGACCAAGCAGATCCTGCCCGCCCGCGCGGACGGCAAGGACTGCCAGAGCGGGGCCGACTGCGACTCGGGGATCTGCGGTGTCGATCCGGGCGGCGCACGCCGCTGCCGGCCGGCCGCGTCCGCCTGCATCGACGGCAATCGCCAGGGGGTCGCCTCGGGCACCACCGTGTGCTACGGGCCCGATCGCGCCACCTGCACCGCCGCCGACACCTGGAGCGTGACGAACTGCGCCAACGACTGCGGGCCCTACGCGGATGTCCACGCTTGCGGGCTGGCCCAGTGCATCGAGTGCGAAGAGAGCTGTGATCCATTTTTCGACAGCGGCTGCGACGCCAACGCCTACTGCGCCTTCAACCCGTTCCCGTTCCCGCAGTGCTTCTACAAAAAGGCCGACGGCCAGTCGTGCACCGAGAACAAACAGTGCACCAGCAACAACTGCGTGTCCGCTCCGTCCGGGAGCAAGTTCTGCGAGCCGGCCGGCACCCGTTGCGCGGGCACCGACGGGAGCGCGGTGGCGGTCGGCCAGAGCACCTGCTACAACAACGACCGCTACACCTGTCAGAGCACCGGCTGGCAGGCGACGGACTGCGCCCAGAACTGTGGCTTCTACGTGGACGTGGACAGCTGCGTCGGCGGCGCCTGTACCGCCTGCGCCACCAGCTGCACCTCGAACGACGACTGCAAGACCGGTATCCTGTGTCAGAACAACCGCTGCGTGGGCGACCTCCCCAACGGCTCGACCTGCCAGCTCGACACCCAGTGCCTGTCCCGCCATTGCATCGACGGACGGTGCTGTCAGGACATTTGCTCCGCGAGGTGCTTTCGCTGCGACATCACCAGTGACGGGGTGTGCCGGGCCATCCCCGCGGGCCAGGATCCGGACAACGAATGCACCGGCGAGGGGTTATGCAAGGGGACTTGCAACGGGCAGGGCGCCTGTGCCTTCCCTGCGGTGGGGACGGTGTGCCAGACCTGCGTGCGCTGCGACGGTCTGGGCTTCTGCCGCCAGTACGTGCCCGCCCAGACCGATCCACAGGACGAGTGCCCCCAGTGTCAGGCCTGCAACGGGAGCGGTCCGGGGTGCGCGCCGATCTCGGCCGGGCAAGACCCGCTCGACGAGTGCCCGGCGTTGCCGGAGGCGAGCTGCTCGTTCTCCGGCGCCTGCGACGGCTCGGGCCAGTGCGAGAAGTGGCCGACCCACACCGAGTGCGGGCCCGGAAGCTGCGTGAACGGCAACGCCGTACTGCCGGCCACCTGCGATGGGGCCGGGACATGTCTGGCCGGTTCGCCGATGAACTGCGGGCTCTACCGCTGCCAGGATTCCACCCGCTGCGCCTCGAGCTGCTCCTCGCACGCCCATTGCGTTTCCGAGGCCTTCTGCTCGGCGGCGGGTCAATGCCAGCCCGACCAGTCCGAGGGCGCGAGCTGCGAGGACGTGTACCCGGGCCAGGTGGGCGACGCCGCCTGCCTGGGCGGGTTCTGCCTGCGAGACAACTTCGACGGCCAGGGCGCCTTCTGCTCCTCGAACCCCGCCGGCTGCGTACACGACGGTGCGTACTTCCCGCCCGGGTACGTCCTGTGCTCGCCACAGAACGCGGCTGCAGTCTGCCTGGGTGGCGCGCGGGGCTGGGGACCGCTACAGGACTGCGGCAGCGGGACGTGCGACGCCGGCGGCGGGCCGAGCTCGGGGATCCGCGCGGGTGGCGCCTGCCTCAACGGGCCGGGCGGCGGCTGCACCTCCGACTGTATTTCGTGCGAACCGTACCAGGCCGAGAGCGGCACCGCCTGCCGGACCACCTGTCGCGACGCCAACGACTGTTGGTCGGGGTACGCCTGCGAGAGCGGCACCTGCCGCGTCCCGGAGGGGATCGGTGATGTGTGTTCTTCTCAAAGCGGTTGTGTCCACGGCTTGTGTGTGGACGGGCGCTGTTGCGTGAGCGCCTGCACCGGTCTGTGCCGCTCGTGCGCCGTGGATGGCCGTTTCGGCTTCTGCGCCTTCTTCCCCGCCGGGACCGATCCCGACAACGAGTGCGAGGCGCGCCCGGCCAGCACCTGCGGCACGACCGGGGCCTGCGACGGGACCGGGGCGTGCGCCCTGTGGCCGGCCGGCGAGGCGTGCAGCCCGGCCCGCTGCGAGGGGAACCTGGCGCTGGGCGCCGGGAGCTGCAACGGAGCGGGAGATTGCGTTCCCGGTAGCCAGCAGGATTGCTTCCCCGGGGTCTGCGTTCAGGCCGCCTGCCGCGACACTTGTGTCGCCCACGCGGAGTGCGCCACCGGGGCCTACTGCGGCGTCGATGGCCGCTGCCATGCGCGCCTTCCAGATGGCGAGCGCTGTACGGGCATGGCCTATCCGGGGCAACCCGCGGGTGGCGTGTGTCAGAGCGGCTTTTGCACCGCCGATACCTTCGAGGGGAGCGGCGAGTTCTGTGCCTCCACCTCCGATGCCTGTGTGGCCGCCGGCGCCAGCTATCCGCCGGGGTACCGATTGTGTCGCGGCGACAGCGGTTATCGGATCTGCGCCGGCCGCGACGGGTTCGGCGAGCTCGTCTCTTGCCAGGGCGCCGGGCTGTGCGACGCCGGCTCGGGACCGGCCACCGGTATCACGCCTGCCGAAACTTGCCTCTCCGGCATCCAGGGTGGCTGTCGCTCCACCTGCCTCAGCTGCCACCCTTTCATGGCCGCGGGCCCAGGTGTATGCCGGGACACCTGCCAGGAAGATGCTCATTGCTGGCCTGGATATTTTTGTCAGGGTGGTGCGTGCCAGCGCGCGAACGGGCTGGGAGAAGCCTGCGCCACGGATGGAGACTGCGCGGGGTTTTCTTGCGTCGATCAGGTGTGCTGCAACCTCCCATGCCAGGGGCCCTGTCGCACCTGCGCCGACCCTTTGCGCCGTGGGGCGTGTTCCGTGGTCGCCGGCGGCACCGATCCGGGGAACGACTGCGACGTCGGTGCCGCTGCTTGCGGCCCGACCGGGCTGTGCGACGACCGGGGAAGTTGCGCCATGGCGTCCGCCGGCACATCCTGCGCACCGGCCACCTGCCGGGATGGCGTCCGCATCGGCGAGTCGTACTGCGACGACGCCGGCGAGTGTCAGGAGGGTCCGCACGAGGCCTGTCCCTCGGGCCGCTGCGACGGCGATCGCTGCGCCGAGGCTGGCGACGGCGGAGACGGTTACGACGGGGGCGTGTTCGACGACCCGGTAGCGGAGGCCGGCCCGGTCCAGTACGTCAAGGTGGGGACGCAGGTCACCCTGGACGGATCGCAGAGTTTCGACCCGCTCGGGGACACCCTCTCCTTCGCCTGGTCGCAAACCTCCGGCCCGGAGACGGTGGAGCTGGCTGGCGCCACCACCGCCCGGCCGAGCTTCACGGCCAGGAAGGAAGGCGTCTACGGCTTCCGGCTCGTGGTGCGGACCGTTCGCGCCACCAGCCAGCCTGACGTCACCGAGGTGCGCGCCGGCGGTGCCGCGGAGAGCTGCGGCTGTGGTTCGGCGAGCGCTGGGGGCGCCGCTGGCCCGTTGCTGCTGTTGCTGATCGGTTTACGGCGGAGGCAGCCATGACGCCCCGTCACCTCACGGCGCTGCTCATGCTGTGCCTCGGTGGGGCGGACTGCGCGGACATCGAGGACGGGCGGTTCACCTTGTTGCTCACCCCGCCACACCTCGGGCGCAATCAGAGCGATGATCCGTTCGCATTGGTGGCGCGGCTCTCGGTGGGGTTGCTCGACTCGTGGGGGAACTACACGTCTCTCGGAGAGGGCGCGCCCGGTGCCCGGCTGGACCTCGGCCTCGTCGGCGCCGGCAAGGAGGGGTACTGGGCCGTCATCGGAAAGAACGATCGCGGCCGGCCGGTTTCGGCCGGGATGGGAGCCCCGTCCCGCATCGACAGCGGAGAGCGGCGCGTCCTGGCGGTGCCATTTTTCCCCTTGGCGCTGGCCCCCATGAGCCGGCTGCTCCCAGGAGAGGAGGAGCAGGCCAATCCCTTCCAGGGCCGCCGCCCGTCTCTGCGTCTGACCGAGGTCAACCTGGAGAGCGGCAATCTCAAGAACGCTGGCGATCTCCAGTGCTTCGTCACCGCGCTGTGGTCCGATTCGGACCTGTGGTTCGAGATCTCGGTCGCCGATGACCAGGCGACCTTGGCGGGAGCGGGGCTCCCGCTCATGCAGGGCGACGCGGTGCGGCTGTACCTGGACGGGATGCGGGACGGGCCCGGCGGTGCCGGCGACATGATCCTCACCGTGTCGGCCGATGGGCGGATGGATCCGGAGGGCCTGGCGTCGCTCCTGTCCGCGGAGACGCTGAACGGAGGTTACCGGCTGCGCCTGCGGTTGCCGTTCGCCGCTCCGGCGAAGAACGTGCCGGTGGGCTTCGATCTCCGCGTCATCGACTTCGACGGGGTGGAAGCGCCCGCTCGTCTCACCTGGGCTTTCGATCCCAGACAGCCCGAGGACGATCCTCAACCGGGCGAATACGGAAGCCTGGTCCCGGAGGTGCCGCTGTTGCCGGCGCTCGCTGAAGCACAAGACGTGGCGCGCTTTGACGGCTCCGAAGGCCCGGTGGCGGCTTCCGTCGCGTACCTCTCAGACCGTTTGTTGTTCTCCATCGAGGTCCCGGACGGCGAGGTCCTCACCGCGCCGCAGGATCCGGACCTGGCCGGAAGCGATCGGGTGGAGATCCTGATCGACCTCGCCAACGGCCGGCCCCCCATTCCGGAGAGCACGCGCTTCTACTCTCTGGCCGTTGGCGCCGGCGGTTCGACCCGCGCGCGTGCCGGTTCGGATCCGACGCAGCTTTCTCCAGACGGGGTCCGCTATACCGGTCGGGCCAGCGGGACCGTCGTCAGCGGCGGCTATCGCGTCCAGGCGGAGATCCCGTTTGAAGATCTGCAAATCGCGCCGCAAGCGGGCTGGTTCTTGGGCCTCGACGTTCGGATCGCGGACGAGGACGCGGGTTCGAGCGGCGAGCGGCGTTGGTCGCAGAGCCCGGATCCTGGCAAGTGGCCCGAACTGCGGCTGTGGCACCGGGAGTGACCCGTGAACACGCTCTTGTTCTCTTTTATGGTCATCGTGGCCGCCCCGCCCGTGGCCTGGCTGGACCTCAGCCCGGAGGACCCGGCCTGGGTGGATCAAGATCGCACAGCGCGCGAGGAGTTCGAAAAACAGCTTCGCCTCGCCACCGCCGGGGGGCTGCTCGACTCCAGACAGGCGGGGGATTACTTCCGCGAAGCGCCACCGCCGGGCGTCGATTCGCTGCTGACCAGCGCGCGCGAGGACCTTCAAAGGGGGCGAGAGTTTCAGGAGCAGCTCAAGCCCGATCGCGCCATCCAGCATTTGCAGGCGGCGCTCAAGACCCTGCGCGGGATGGGCGCGGCGCTTTCGGATCTGACATTGTTGGAGGAGGCTCACTTTCTCCTGGGGACGACCTACCAGTCGCTGGGAAAGAACGCCTCCGCCGACGAGCAATACCGCATGGTCCTCCTGCTCCGGCCCGATCGGGTGCTGGATGAAGCCGAGGTGAACCCGCTGGTCGTGGAGCGGTTCGAGCTCGTGCGCCAGAACCTCTCGGCCGCGCTGCCGGGTTCCATTTCCGTGATCTCGCAACCGCCCAGTGGGCGAGTGACCCTCGACGGCCGGCCCGTGGGCCGGACGCCGCTGACCCTGTCGGGTGTGCTCCCCGGCGAGCACTACCTTTCTCTCGAGCTGGACGGGTACCGCTCCTGGTTCGGGCTGGTCCAGGTAGCCTCCGGCGGCCTGGAGAAGAAGGAGATCTACCCCGAGGAGGGCGCGCGGATCGAGCGCGTGCGCCTTCGCAACCGCCTGCGCGACGCGGGCGCGATAAACGCTCCCCTCGCGGACGCCCAGGCGCTGTGCCAGGGGTTGGGTGTCGACTGGCTGGTGCTGACGCGTCTTACTCGCCGGGAGGGTCAGACGTACATCGAGGCGGGGATTTATTCCCGCACCCAGGAGGAAGTCGGCCGGTTGGGGCCTTATCCGGCGACTCGCAAGGCGCTCTCGGAGGCCACCCAGAATATCGCCGCCTGGATGCGCGGTGAGCGGCCGCAGCAGATCGTGATCAAACCGCCGGAGCTCCCGTTGGATCGGCCGCCACCGGTGCCGCCTCCTTCTCCTCCCGCGGGCACACCCTGGTACCGCACGTGGTGGTTCTGGACCGCCGTGGGCGGCGTCGCGCTGAGCGCCGCGGCCGTGACCACCGGACTTTTGCTTTCACGCGACCAGGGAGTGCGGGTCGAAGTGCTGCGTTGAGTCGAGGTGTCCCATGACAGGTCGAGAGAATTTTGTCTCCAAGACATGGACCGATGCCGGCGCGGTCGGGAGGCCTCTTGTGTTTTTCTTGCCGCGACTCGTGCTCGTTGGCGCGTTGCTGGCCGGCTGCCGTTTCAATCCCTCCCTGGAATACCCGCCCTGTGAGAATCCATCCGACTGCCCCGCGCCTTGCGTGTGTGCCAATGGACATTGTCTCCCTCCTGCCGGGGCCGGCCCCGAGGCCTGCACCACGACACCGACGAGTTGTCAGGTGGATTCTGATTGCATGACCTTCTGTGCCTGCAAGGACGGGAGCTGCCAGCCGCGGGAGGACAATGCTTTTTCCTCCGCCGAGTGCGATCCGCGCCGGATCGCGCCGGGGGATCCGCTGGGCACGCTCGGTTTGCTGGGGATCGACTGGGGCTCCATGCCCGACCGGAACCTGGTGGTGAATTCCAACGCCGATGATGCCTCGCCGTCCACGGGCGAACTCACTCTCCGCGCCGCGTTGGCGAAAGCCGCAGACCTTTCCGGCAAATCCGATCAGCCGGTGCGGATCACTTTCGATCCGGAGATTTTTCGGCCGGAAAATCAGGAGTTTATCCACCTGGGGACGCCACTCGCCTTGGCGGGCCGCAACATCTTCCTCGACGGCCGGGGCTCCAACGTCTGGTTGAAGCCCGACACGCTGCAAAACGACACTCCGTTTCGAGTCTCTTGCCGGACATGTCTCGTGGCCCACCTGACGTTGTACAGCATGCCGGGTTTCGGGATGGAGGTGATTGGCGCGGAGGACCTCTATCTCATGGGAATCGAGATCTTGAACTGCGGTGAAGGCCTCGGCCGTAGCACCGGCGGGCTCCTCGTCGCGGGCGGCAGCCGCCGGATCACCATCGGCGACGGCCAGGGACAACCCCTGATCGGCGAACCGCAAGGGTGCAATTTTCAAAACAACACGGGTCCGGGGCTGGTGATTGGCGACATGGATTCTCCGCCGGAGGACGTGATGGTGTTCGGGATGGATTCGAGCGCGAACATCGATTTTCAAACGACAGGCGTCGGCGCCGGCGTCGCGGTTCGCGGCAAAACGAAGAACGTATCCATCGGCGTCCCGCCCGGTCTCGACAAGAAGATCCGGGCCATCAACAAGTTCTATGACAACGGCCAGTTCGGGATAAGCCTTGCCGGGGAGTTCGACAGGGTCATCGTGCGGGGAAACCTCATCGTCGGCCAGCCATATTCCGTGGCGCTGAAAAACGTGACGGGCGAGGTGAAGTTCGTCCACAACACGCTCATCGATCCGCAGGAAGCCATACTGTTCTGCGCGGCCATCCCCAACAGGGGTCAGGCGTTGTTCTGGGCGGTGAACAACATCTTCTACGCGGAGAATCCAAGCCGTAATTTCTGGGATTTGACGGGGGGCGAGGTTTGCAACGGGCTTAATGTCTATGTCGACTACCCATTCCTCTTCAACGTCGAGTGCAACACCGCCGGGATGGGCGGGTTGTGTGACTGGATGAACAGCGCGACGAAGTACGTAAATGATCCTGCCTTCAATGACCTCATATGGCCGTTTCCGACGGATCCCGAAGCGGCGAACGGCGCCGATCCCAACCTTGCGCTCGAAGGAATCCTGTTTGATACGAACGGCCCCGCGCCGAATCGCTTCAATGGCAACGGTCCCGCCTTTGGCGCCATCGAAGAGCCATAGTCCGGCGTTTCTCTCTCTGTGCAATTACCCCCAAACTTCCTTGGGCCTGTCCCCAAGTTTTCCTTGGGTTTTATCTGGTTTTTTCAAATAGTTATTTTGACGGTGTGCAAGGCAAAGCGGGGCCTGTCCCCGTTTTTATTGTAAATATTTCAAATGATTACCAAAAAGATGGTGGCCGGGACAAGGCGTGAGGATCGAGTTCAGTCCTTGAGCCGCACCACAAGGTCCACGGTTTCGTTCTTTTTTACCGTGACCTTCTCGGTCTTTGCGAGTTTCAGGCGCGGGTTCTCGAGCCGGACGGTGTAGGTCCCCGCCTTGAGGCGCAGGTTGTAGATGGGCGTGGGCTTGTCCAGTTTCTGCCCGTCGATATACACCCAGGCCCATACCGGGACCGCGTTGATGTTGATGGTGCCCATCGCCGGCCGGACGGGTTCCGGCGGCTTGGGCGGCTCGGGTGGCGGCAGCGGGGTGAGCTGGGCGTCGATCACCAGTGTCTCTGCTGGGCCAAACTCGACGCTCTTCACCCAGGGTTTGTGCCCGGCGAGTTCCAAAGAAACGTTGTGCGTCTTGGCGCGGTCGAGATCTCCGAGTGTGGCTGGTGTCACACGGCCGGTCGGGGCCCCGTCCAGCGAGATCGTTGCTCCCGGTGGTGTAGATCCTATTGTCAAGGTGCCACCGACAGGTGCGGGTGGAGGCGGAGGGGGGGGCGGCCCGGCGTCGGCCGGAGGTGGCGCGGGGATGGGTGGCGGTGAGCCGCCCTGGCGCGCGAAGAAAAACACCAGGATCACCGCCACCCCACCGAGGAAGAACAGCATGCCGGCGATCCAGGCGGCCAGCTGGACCGGGCTGCGGCGCGGTATCGGAGCCAGGCTGGCCCCCGGGGGGAGACCCGGCGAGGTGGGCGGCCCGCTGGAGAGGACGCTCGACGCGGGGGGCAAGCTGGTGGCGGGGGGCGGCACCGGGAGCGACAGGGACGCCCGTTGTCGATCGCGCTCCTCTTCCTCCTGGATGGCCTGGGCGAACGTCTCCCCCATGAAGGCCGACAGCACCTTCGCGTCCACGCGTTGCCCGAGCGCGTACAGGCAGTCGAGCAGCGCATCGCGCATGGCGCCGGCGGTCTGGAAGCGCTTCTCGCGGTCCAGCGACAGGGCCTTGAGGATGACGGCCTCCACCGAGGCGGGGATCTCCTTGTTGACCTGAGAGGGAAGGGGATTGACGCGGGCGGCGCGCACCCGTTCCAGGGTGTCCAGGTCGGTCTCGCCCTTGAACAGGCGTGCCCCCACAAGCGACTCGTACAGCAGGATGCCGGCGGCGAAGACGTCCGAGCGATGGTCGATACGTTCGCCGCGCACCTGCTCCGGCGACATGTAGCCGTACTTGCCCTTCATGGTGCCGGTGGCCGTCTTCTCGTCCTTCACGGCCGCCGCCTTGGCGATACCGAAGTCGGCCACCTTGACCTCGCCCTCCCAGGAGATCAGGATGTTGCTGGGGCTCACGTCGCGGTGTATGAGCCCCAGTGGGCGCCCCTCCACCTTGACCCGGTGGGCGTAGTCCAGGCCACGCAGCACCTCGGAGAGGACATACAGGGCGATGGGCACGGGGATGCGTAATTTTTGGGCGCGCAGCTGGTTGATCACCTGGAGCAGGTCCCGGCCCCGCACCAGCTCCATGGCGATGAAGTAGTGCTCGCCGATGCGCCCCAGGTCGAAGACCTGCACGATGTTGGCGTGGTGCAGGCTCACCGCGATCTTGGCCTCGTCCACGAACATGCGCACGAAGGTCTCGTCGGAGCTCAGCGTCGGCAGGATGCGCTTGATGCACACTTCCTTGGTGAACCCCTCGACGCCGAAGGCGGTGGCGCGAAAGATCTCGGCCATGCCGCCGGCGCCGATACGCTCGGTGAGCACGTACTTGCCGAAGACCTGCGGTGTAAACCAGCTCTCGGACATTGCAGCCCTAGCGCATCCAGACGCCGCAACCAGAACGCCCGTCCGCCCGCGCTGGCTCGCGTGGCCCCGTGGTCGGTCGCGCTGACAAGTGTTTACGCAAACGAAGCATGTTTTTCGGAAGATGCAACAAACTACGCCTTGCCCAGCGCCGTCTCCCAGCGGGAGAGATGCGCGGCCACCTGTTCTTCGGGCATCTGCGGGGAGAAGACACGCTCCCGCTCCCACAGGTCGCGAATGGCGTCGAGGTCGCGGAAAACCCCCGCGGCCAGCCCGGCCAGGAGCGCCGCGCCCAGGGCGGTGGTCGCCGTGACCTTCGGACGGTGGATAGGAATGCGCAGGATGTCGGATTGGAACTGCAGTAAAAGGTCGTTCTCCGCCGCGCCGCCGTCCACCCGCAAGAACTGCAGCGGGACGCCGGCGTCGCCCGCCATGGCCTGCACCACGTCGTGCACCTGGAAGGCGATCCCTTCCAGTGTGGCGCGCGCCAGGTGCGCGGCCGTGGTGCCGCGGGTGATACCGGCGATGACTCCCCGCGCCGAGGGATTCCAGTGCGGGGCGCCGAGACCGGTCAGCGCCGGCACGAAGACCACCCCATCGCTGGAATCCACCTTCGCGGCCAGCGGCCCCACCTCGGCGGACGAGCGGATGATCCCCAGCCCGTCGCGCAGCCACTGCACGGCCGCCCCGGCGATGAACACGCTGCCCTCGAGCGCGTAGGCGACCCGATCGTGAAGCCGCCAGGCCACGGTGGTGAGCAGGCCGTGCCGCGAGCGGACCAGCCGCTCCCCGGTGTTGTTGAGAACGAAAGCGCCGGTGCCGTAGGTGCACTTCACCTGGCCCGGGTCGAAGCAGGCCTGTCCGAAGAGCGCCGCCTGCTGGTCGCCGGCGATGCCGCACACCGGGATGCCGTCGGGCAGATGCGGCGCGCCGCGAGTGGTGCCGAAGTCGCCCGAGGAAGGCACGACCCGCGGCAGGATGGCCGCCGGAACGCCGAAGAGCGCGAGGAGTTCGTTGTCCCAGTCCAGCGTCTCGAGGTTGAAAAGCAGCGTGCGCGAGGCGTTGGAGACGTCCGTCAGGTGGCGCTCGCCGCCGGTGAGGCGGTGCACCAGGAAGGTGTCCATGGTGCCGAAGGCGATCTCCCCCCGCTCGGCGCGCGCGCGCAGCCCGGGGATCTCGGAGAGCATCCAGGCGATCTTGGTGGCCGAGAAGTAGGGATCCAGCACCAGGCCGGTGCGCTGGCGGACGAGGTCCTCTCGGCCCTGCTCCTTGAGCCGCCGGCACTGCTCGGCGGTGCGGCGGCACTGCCACACGATGGCATGGTGCACCGGCCGGCCCGTGGCCCGCTCCCACAGGCCGGTGGTCTCGCGCTGGTTGGTGATGCCGATGGCGCGGATGCGCTGTGGCGCAACCCCGGAGGCCTTCAGCGCGGCCTGGATACTGCGCGCGACGGAATCCCAGATGTCCTCGAGATCGTGCTCCACCCATCCGGGTTGCGGGAAGATCTGGCGGAACTCGGTCTTCTCCAGGCCGAGGAGGCGGGCTCGCTCGTCGAAGACGCAGACGGTGGTGCCGGTGGTTCCCTGGTCGATGGCGAGAAGATATTGGGACATACGGCGTTCCCTAGGATTAGGGTTTGGGCTCGAGCAGCGACGCCAGGCGGCGCCGCTCTTCCTCCAGCATGTCGAGCAGCCGAGCCCACTGCACCGCGGTGGGGACCTGGGCGCGCTTGCCTTGCAACGCCCCCAGCAGCGCCACGGTGTGCTCGACCTGACGGGACAGCGCCTCGGTCGCGCCGCTGGCCGGCTTGGGCGCGCCCGCGGGAGGTTGCGCCGGGAGCGTGCTCAGCCGCGAGCGCAGCAAGGAGGTTTCCTGGCGCAGCGAGGTGACCTCGAGGGCGGCCCGGATGCGTTCCATCACCATGCCCATGTCGGAGAAAGGCTTGGTGAGATACGAAAACGCCCCCACCTCCATGGCCTTGATGGCCGAGTCCAGCGAGGCGTAGCCGGTGATCATGATGAACTCGATCTCCGGGTGGCGCTTCTTCTGAGCGGAGATGAGGTCCACGCCCGACATGTCGGGCAGGTTCTTGTCCACCAACACCAGCGGCGGGTGGCGATCCTCCAGGATGGCGATGCCGCCCTGGGCGCAGTCGGCGAGCAGCGGGTGGTAGCCTTCCTCGGAGAGCAGCGAATCGAAGAGCAGCCGCACCACCTCCTCGTCGTCGATGACCAGGATCTGCTGGCGGTTGTTCTTGCTCGGAGTCGCCGGGTTCATGCGGACCGCGCCTTTCTTCCTCCATCGAGCAGCGGGATGGCAAGGAGATAAGAACACAAGGCCACCGGCGGATCAAGATCCCCGCCGAGCCGAGAGAGACATCATCGACCAGATTCGGGGAGTCAACGCGCTGTTGCACATGAGCGCGCTCGAAGACGGGTCGCATGTCGTGGCCGCTCGAGATGGCCGCAAGGAACACTTGGCGAGTCTTGTCCAGAAGATGGAGTACAGTCGGGAAATACAATGTACGAATTAACTATACATGCGGGTTTTGAGTGGATATATAAGGCCATGGCCTGGACCGGGATACGATTCCGGCAAGGCTGGTGTATCACGGCGCCGGACAAAACCCTCGCTTTGGACATGGCAGTAACGAACCCCATGTGCTTCGCAACTCCCTGTAACAACAAGATATTTTCATCAGTGATCGAGCGTGGGTGTCCGTGGCATGGTTCGTGCTCATCACCTGAGCGGGAACTCGAATCTTGAAAGGAGCCGAGTCATGAGCGAGCAAAACCGGATTTTGGTGGTGGACGACGAAAAGATCGTTTGCGACTCTTGCAGCCGGATCTTCGAGCCGCAGGGGTTCAAGGTCGAGACCGTCACCGAGGCGGAGAAGGGGCTCCACATCGCCCAGAGCCAGGACTTCGCGGCCATCCTGCTGGACATCAAGATGCCCGGCATGGACGGCCTGGAGTTTCTGGAGAAGCTACGGGCCAAGAAGCCGAAGCAGCCGGTCATCGTCATCACCGGCTATGCCAGCGTGGACAGCGCCGCGGCCGCCATGCGGCTCGGCGCCACGGACTACATCCCCAAGCCCTTCACCCCGGACGAGATCCTGCGGGCGGTGCGGAGGCTCTCGCACGCCACCGTGACCACCACCGCGCAAGCGGCGGCCCCTCGCGCCGCCTCGGGGTTCACCGCGGTCTCGGAGGAGGCGCGTTTTCTCGGCGAGAGCTGGATGCAGCCAGGCCAGGACGGCAGCGTCCGCGCCGGTGTCTTCCTGTCGCGGCAGGAAGCGGCGGCGGTGCGGGCGGTGGTTCTGCCCAGGCCTGGCCAGGTCGTCTATCGAGGCCTGCCGATGGCGCGCCTGGAGACGGCGGAGGGCGTGCGCCCCGTTCCTGCGCCGGTGAGCGGAGAGATCCTGGAATCCCACGCCGTGAGCGCGGGCAAGGATCTGGCCGACCCGCTGCGCGGCGGCTGGCTCGTCCGGCTGCGCCCGGCCCAGCTCGCCCAAGACAACGAACGGCTCGCGGCCCGGAAGGTGGTGCTGGTATCTTCCGACGAGGCCCGCGCCCGCGAGCAGAAGAACAACCTCAACTACCTCGGCTGCGCGGTCGCGCTGGCTCGCAATGCCGAGGAGGCGCTGCGGCTGCTCGGCGAGGATCGCAAGGCGCTGCTGGTCATCGACGCGCCGTCGCTCGGCGCCGCCGGGCCGGAGCTGGTGCGCCGCGCCAACGCGCTCGCGCCCGAGGCCCGGGTGGTCGTCGCCGCCAGCGAGAAGAACGAGTTCGCCGCCGAGTACCGCACCGGCCGGGTGATGTTCTACGGAGTGCAGCCCTTCGCCGACAACGAGATCCAGGACATCCTGGCCTCGGCCTTCACCGCGCCGCGCGAGGCCGTCACCGCGCGGCCGCCGGCCGTCGGCACGCCGCGCTTCGTGCGCCGGATCCGCATCACCAACCGCAAGGGGCAGAAGGTGGCGCTGCTCGCCTCCGGGGGCGTGCTGGAGGAGAGCCAGGGCGTGGGCCAGCGCCTCATCCAGGGAATCCTGGAGCGCAACTTCCCGGTACGGGTCACCCTGGGCAAGGAGGGCCTCACCCCGATGGAGGTGCGCGCCGACGCCGAGGACAACGACCGTCTGATCGTGCTCCTCTCCGAGCCGGGCGACCGGCTGCCGGGCAGCCTGGAGAAGAACGTTCCCAGCGAGCTGGTGGACGCGGCCGGCGAGGCCAAGTCCCGCGTGCTCTCGCTGCGGGTCCAGCCGGAGAGCGCGAGCGGCCTGCGCTTCGATCCGCGTACCGATCGCGCGCTGGCCGAGCTGATTCTGGACGAGATGACCGCCTGAGCGAGGAGGAAAGACGCCGATGGAAAACCAAGAGACCATCCTGTTCGAGGGCGAGCTCGACCCCACCTTCTTCGACGAGGTGGCGGCGCTGCCCGAGGGCGCGCACCTGCGCTCGTGTATCCAGTGCGGCACCTGTGGTGGCACCTGCCCGGTGTCGCCCATGCTGCCCCACACGCCGCGAAAGCTGTTTGCCATGATCCGCGCCGGCATGAAGGACGCGGTGCTCTCGTCGCCCACCCCCTGGGTGTGCTCCTCCTGCTACGAGTGCACCGTAAAATGCCCGGCCGAGATCAAGATCACCGAGCTCATGTACGCCCTCAAGCGCCGGGCCATCCGCGAGGGCGTGCGCTGCGAGGACTCCGACGCCGATCGCTTCCTGCGCCAGTTCACCCGCATCGTGGCCAAGAACGGCCGCTCGCACGAGCTTTCGCTCCTCATGCGCTACATGATGTTCAAGCACCCCATCCAGATGCTCAAGCAGACCGGGCTCGGGCTGCGCATGATGGGCAAGGGGCGCATGCCGCTGTTCTCCCACAAGGTCCGGGACAAGGAGAGCTACTCCCGCATGGTGGAGAAGGCCCTCGAGCTCGGCGCCCAGGAAGGAGGCGTGCAATGAGATATCTCTACTACCCCGGCTGCTCGCAGCAGGCCACCGGCCGCACCTACGAGGAGTCGCTGCGCGCGGTGGCGCCGGAGCTCGGCATCGAGCTTTCCGAGATGGACGATTGGAACTGCTGCGGCACCACCACGGTGATGGCGGTGAACAAGGTGCTGGCGCTGTCTTTGGCCGGGCGCAACCTGGCGCTGGCCGAGCGCGCCGGCGCGAAGGAGCTCGTCACCGGATGCCCGAGCTGCGCGCTGTCGCTCAGCAAGGCCCACCAGGCGCTGACCGACGGGAGCGCGGTGGGCGCCAAGGTCAAGGAGGCGCTCGCCGCCGGCGGCTTCGAGTACAAGGGCACGGTCAAGGTCCGTCACCTGCTGGACGTCATCGTGAACCAGGTGGGCCTCGAGGCGCTCAAAGGAAAGGTTCGCGCCCCGCTCGCCGGCCTCAAGGTGGCACCGTACTACGGCTGCCAGGTGCTGCGGCCCTACCCGCAGGGCGACGACAGCGAGCGCCCGCAGAACTTGGAAAAACTCATCCAGGCCCTGGGCGGCGAGGTGGCCGACTTCGCCCTCAAGACGAGCTGCTGCGGCGGCACCCTGGTGGCCACCCGCGCCAAGGTGGGCAACAGCATGAGCTCGCAGGTGATCGCCAGCATCGAAAAATCCGGCGCCAAGGCCATCGTCACCCCGTGCAGCCTGTGCCAGACCACGCTGGAGGCGGTGCAGCGCCACAGCAAGAAGCTGCTCGGCCACAAGGTCCGCATCCCGGTGCTCACCATCACCCAGCTCATCGGACTGGCCCTGGGGCAGGACCGCAAGGCCCTGGCGCTACAGCGCTTGCTGGCTCCCAAGGCGTGCGTGAAGGAGCTGGAAATGCGTCCCGGGGCGGGAGCGTAAAGGAGAACGACCATGGCGGATCCCCGAATCGGTGTGTACGTCTGTCACTGCGGCTCCAACATCGCCGGCAAGGTGGACGTGAAGAAGGTCGCCGAATACGCCGGCTCGCTTCCCGGCGTCAAGGTGGCCCGAGACTACGTGTTCATGTGCTCGGAGCCGGGCCAGGAGCTCATCCGCAAGGACATCGCCGAGCACGAGCTCAACCGGGTGGTGGTGGCTTCCTGCTCGCCGCTCATGCACGAGCCCACCTTCCGCGCGGCCTGCGCTCGCGCCGGCCTCAACCCATACCTCATGCAGATGGCCAACATCCGCGAGCAGTGCTCGTGGGTGACCGAGGACACCGCCGCCGCCACCGAGAAGGCCAAGGCGCTGGTGGCCGGGGCGGTGGGCAAGGCGCGCTTCTTGCGGCCGCTCAACGAGTGCGAGGTGTCGGTGGCCCAGGCGGTGCTGGTGGTGGGTGGCGGCATCGCCGGCATCCAGGCGGCGCTGCAGTGCGCCGACGCCGGGTACAAGACCTACCTGGTGGAGCGCGAGCAGAGCATCGGCGGCCACATGGCCATGCTGGACAAGACCTTCCCCACGCTGGATTGTTCGGCCTGCATCCTCACGCCCAAGATGGTCTCGGTGGGCCAGCACCCCAACATCGAGCTCATGACCTCCTCCGAGGTGGTGGACGTGGGCGGCTACGTCGGCAACCTCAAGGTCAAGGTGCGCCGCTTCGCGACCTACGTCGACTACGACAAGTGCAACGGCTGCGGCCTGTGTCAGGAAAAGTGCCCCATGAAGGTGCCCAACCCCTTCGAGCAGGGGCGCACCAAGCGCAAGGCCATCTACACCATGTTCCCCCAGGCGGTGCCGAACAAGCCGGTCATCGACCACGACAATTGCACCTTCTTCAAGAAGGGCACCTGTAAGGTGTGCGCCAAGTTCTGCAAGATGAACGCCATCGACTTCGAGCAGAAGGAGCGCATCGAGGAGCTCGAGGTGGGCGCCATCATCCTGGCCACCGGGCATAAGGTGTTCGACGCCACCGCCATGGCGCGCTATGGCTACGGGCGCCTCAAGAACGTCTACTCGGCCCTCGAGTTCGAGCGCATGGTGAACTCCGGCGGCTTCTCCAAGGGCGAGATCGTCACCGAGGAGGGCAAGCACCCCAAGGCGGTCGGCATCATCCACTGCGTCGGCAGCCGCGACCGGCACCACCTGCCTTACTGCTCCAGCATCTGCTGCATGTACAGCCTCAAGTTCGCCCACCTCATCAAGGAGCACTCCGACGCCGAGGTGTACGACTTCTACATCGACATGCGCTGCGTGGGGAAGGGCTACGAGGAGTTCTACGACCGGCTGCTCAACGAGGGTGTGCGCTTCGTGCGCGGCAAGGTGGCCTCCATCACCGACGAGGCGCGTCATCCCTCCGAGGAGGGCCGGCTGGTGGTGCAGGTCGAGGACACCCTGGCGGGCGTGGTGCGGCGCATCCCGCTCGACATGGTGATCCTGGCCAACGGGCTCGAGTCCCGGGCAGACTCGGACGCGGTGGGGCGGCTGTTCGGGGTGTCGCGCAACAAGGACGGGTTCTTCATCGAGCAGCACCCCAAGCTCGCGCCGGTGTCCACCCCCAACAAGGCGGTGTTCATCGCCGGCACCTGCGCCGGGCCCAAGGACATCCCTCACACCGTGGCCCAGGCCTCGGCGGCCGCGGCCGGCGCGCTCACCATACTGCGTCAGGGCAAGGTGCTCCTCGAGTCCATCGCCGCCAGGGTCCGGCCCGAGATGTGCTCGGGCTGCCGCACCTGCGTCGATCTGTGCGCCTACAAGGCCATCTCCTTCGACGAGAGCACCAAGCTGGCCACGGTGGACGAGACCATGTGCCGTGGCTGCGGCACCTGCGTGGCGGCCTGTCCGTCCGGCGCCATCGAAGGACGGCACTTCGACGACCGCCAGATCGACTCCGAGATCGAGGGCCTGCTCTCCGACGCGCGCTAGTCACCCCACTCCGCAGCGATATTCACGCAACAGTCCGAAAATAAGACATTTTCATCGGGGACAGGCCCCAGTGATTCCCGGGAAAACACGGGGACAGGCCCCGGGGGTTTGCCCCGTTGCTTGCCGGGTGAATACAGTTTTTCTGAAGAGTTCTTGGCTACTTGGAGTTATTCGAACGGGGCTTGAGCTTCTTGAACCAGAGCTTTTCCGCGTACCAGCGTCCGTCCTTTTGCACCAGATTGGTGAAGGTGCGGCCGTCCTTCATCTTGATCTTGGCCTTGCCGGGTTTCTTCTGGCGAATCTCGGCGACGAGGTCGTCCAGGGAGAGCTTTTCGAGGTGCTCCTGCGCCTTCTTCAGGTTCTTTTCGGTGATCCGGTCGCGCAAGCGCTCGACGAAACACGCCTTGAGGCCGGCCAGATCACCGGCCCGCGCACGGTCGATCTGCGTCTCCACGGCGCTGCGCGGGCTTGAAAGATCGAGCGCTGACTCCGCCGGCCCGGCCAGGACCAGTTTCGGAAGAAGCAACAAAGCGACCAGCGTTCCCAGGAAGCAGGTTCGGTTCATTGTCCATCCTCCGCAGGCCACCGGGCCGATCGATACGAGATTACCCCGACCAGAACGGCCCGGCAAGGCTTGAAGGCTTGGAGTTCGACACACGAGGAGCGCAGCTGGACGACAGTCTCTTGTCGAAGACCGATGAGCCTGCTAGCATCGCAGCGTTTGCCGCTCGCAGGAGGTCACGACGATGCGATGGGTTCTCATGTTTGTTTCGTTGATTCCACTTGCCTGCAGCTCGAAGTCCTCGACCTCTGATAGCGGGGTGGATTCGGGAACCGATCCGCGGCCGCCCGCCATCTGTCACGAAGGTCCCATGGGCTCGGCCGAGGCCTTCGTGAACGCGACAGAAGAAGCGGGCTTTGCCGCGCTCGACGCCATCGGCTTCTACCTCACCGTTGCCGACCTCGACGGCGACGGGTACGCCGACCTGGTGGTCAAGAAGAACGGCACCAGCCAGCGGGACACCCACGTCGTCTATCACAACGTTCCCCATCCGACCCTTCGTGGCCGGCGCGCCTTCGTGGAGTGGACCGGCACCGGCATCGACCTCAACCGGCGCACCGGCATCACCGGGCGCGCGGCGAGCTTCCACCAGGCCGCCGACGTGGACAACGACGGTGACATGGACCTGTTCGCGGCGAGCTACTTCCAGGACGACGCCAGCGACCTCCTCGACCGGCAGGAGATCCTGCTCAACGACGGGACCGGGCACTTCTCCCTGATCGCGGGTGGCTCCTCCGTCGCCACGCCCGAGCGGCCGACGAACAGCGCCGCCGCGTTCCTGGACTTCGATCGCGACGGCAAGCTCGACCTCTTCGTCGCCGACTGGTACAAGAACTACGGACTCACCTACGAGGCCAACCAGGCCCGGCTCTACCACGGCCTGGGCGACGGAACGTTCTCCGAGGTCACTGAAGCCGCCAAGCTGATGGAAAAAGCCGAGGTCGGCCAGCGCGACAGCCGCAAGCCCGCCTACGGCGCCTCCGCCTGCGACCTGGATGGGGACGGCTACCCGGACCTAATGAAGGCCAACTACGGGCGCCAGTGGAACGACCTCTACCTGAACCTCGGCAATGGTACCTTCGAGAACATCGCCGAGAGCGCCCACGTGGACGGCGACGACAACCACGACTTCCACGATAACCAGATGTGGCTGTGCTGGTGCAAGTTCCATCCCAACGACTGCACCCTGCCGACCCAGCCGCAGATCGATTGCTCCCAGTCCGCCTGGAGCGCCGACGACGAGAACCCGTTCCGGCTCAACGGCAACACCTGGGAGCTCCTGTGTGCGGATTACGATCGGGACGGCGATCTCGATCTGCTGTCGCTCGAGGTAGCCCACGGCTGGGCGGGACAATCCAGCGACCGGACGCAGATCCTGCAAAACAATGGCAAGCGTGGCCGGGAGCTCGCCTTCACCCGCCTCTCCGGCGAGCAGAGCGGCGTCAACCGGCCGCGAGCGGGGGCCTTCTGGAACGAGGGCGACATCTGGGCCGCCTGGATGGACTACGACAACGATGGGCTCGTGGACCTGCTCATCCACGAGGGGGCTTACCCGGAGAACCGCCTGTACCTGTTCCGGCAACAGGTGGGTGGCACATTCAAGGACGTGGCCCTGCTAAACGGCCTGGACCTGCCCAACCCGGGCGCGGCGGCGGTGGCGGACTTCGATCTGGATGGCGATCTCGACATCGTCACGACGGTGGTGCCGGGGAAGGGGACCTGGACCAAGGGAAGCCTTTTGTACTTTCGAAATCAACTTGGCGAGCACTACAACTGGATCCGGATTGACCTCAAAGGCGCCGGGCCGCCTGACGGATCGAACCGGATGGGAATGGGCGCCTGGGTAAAGGTCGCTTCCGGTGGAAAGACGCAAATGTGGGAGGTTTCCGGGGGAGATGGACGGTTCGGCAACCAGAAGGAGCTCTCCCTCACCTTTGGCCTGGGACGGGTGTGCGACGACGTCGACATCGAGGTCCGCTGGCCGAACAAGGCCCTCACCATACAGAGGTTCGAAAAGGTCCGAGCCAACTACCGGGTCCGTCTGACAGAAGGCAGCGACAAGGTGGAGTACCTCGGCATCTAGGGACCCGTTATCATAGAACCAGTATAGCCTGCGGAACCAGCGGGGCCTGTCCCCTTTTTTTCAATCGGTCAATCGGAACCATGGTCGACCAACCCTTGACCCAAGGTCCTACTGATGACCCTTTTAGTGGAGAAAAGTGCTCTGTACTGGTCTTCTACGCCGTGGATAAAATGGAAGATGAGCCTGATCGAAACACGCCCTCGCTAGTATTGGAGCCCCACTGGTCACACCTCATCCATGCGGATACCGCACCGTACCTGACCGAGCTCACAAGTGAGCAATTCCTTGAAGAACTCCAGCAGGCCGGCCAGAAAGCCACCTGGTACGAACGCCAGGTCATCAACCGGATTAGAGAGTGGTTTCTGAGCCAACAGAAGCCCGCGGTGCTCTATGAGCTCGAGCCACCGTCAATCGCTGGCAGCGGGATGGCGCGAAAGCTCGGCCTGGAACGGGAACGATCTGGTTAGCACAAGGACGGTGGGGATGGGGACAGGCCCCGTTCAGGGCTTTGAAAAGCAAACGAAAAACTCGATATTGCCGTCGGTGCCCGGCGGATCCGCCTGAACCGTCCCGAGGTGCGAAAGCCCAATCGAAGCAGCCGCTTCAATGACTCTCGCCACTGCCTCCAGGCGCGCCCTCTCGTCACGGACGATGCCTCCCCGGCCGACCTTCTCGCGCCCGACCTCGAACTGCGGCTTTATCAGGAGCAGCATCTTTCCACCGGGCCGCAAGACCGCCTCCAGCGCCGGAAGCAAAAGCCGCAACGAGATGAATGACAGGTCTCCGACGACCAGGTCCACCAGCCCCGGCAGGTCCGATGGCTTAAGATGGCGCACGTTCGTCGGAGGAAGGAGCAAGACCCGCGGATCGACTTTGATTCTTTCATGGAGTTGTTCCGGACTCACGTCCGCCGCGAACACGCGCGCCACGCCCCGCTGCAACAGACAGTCCGAAAATCCTCCCGTCGAGCAACCCGCGTCCAGGGCGACGAGACCGCGGGCATCGAGGCCAAAATGCTCGAGGGCGTTCTGCAGCTTGAGCCCGCCTCTTGACACGAAAGGATGTGGCGGCTTCTGGACGGCGACCTGCGCTTCCTCGTTGACCCGCGTCCCGGGTTTATCGATCGTCTGACCGCCGACCGACACCCGGCCTTCCATGATGAAGGCCGCCGCCCGCGTCCTGCTCTCGCACAGGCCGCGCTCGACGAGGAGCTGGTCCAGGCGGATCTTTTTCTGCGCCATGTCTTCAGGCCGGCCGCTCGGCGCTCTGTGGCAACGACAGCATCCTTCGCGCCACACGAACGATCCCAGAAGCGTCGAGGCCGAGCGAGGCGAGCAGGCCGTGCCGGTCGCCTTGCGGCACGAAGTGGTCGGGGATGCCCAGACACTGAACGGGGATGAGGACACCCTCCTGATGCAGGCGGGCGAGCACCTGAGCGCCGAACCCGCCCGAGAGAGCGCCTTCCTCGATGGTGATCAGCCGGCCCGCTTCTTTGGCGAGCGAGAACAGAAGTTCTCTATCGAGGGGCTTTGCGAACCGCGCATCGGCGACCTTGACCGCGATCCCCTGCTCGGAGAGCAGCCGCGCGGCCGCGACGGCCGATGAGAGCATCGAACCAAGCGAGAGGATGGCGAGCTGCGGCCTTGCCGTCGGCGCAAGCACCACGCGGCCGCGACCGACCTGCAACGGCGGCGATTCTTTCTGGACGGGCGCCGCCGCTCGATCGCGCGGGTAGCGGATGGCCGACGGCCCGGGAAGCGTGAGCGCGGTCTTCAACATGCGCTCGAGCTCCGCGGCGTCGGACGGCGCCATGACGGTGAGGTTGGGCATGGCCGAAAGGTACGACAGGTCGAAGGCCCCGTGGTGGGTGGGCCCATCCTCTCCGACCACGCCCGCGCGGTCTATCGCAAAGACCACCGGGAGGTTCTGCAGGCACACGTCGTGCAGGATCATGTCGTAGGCGCGTTGCAGGAACGAGGAGTATACCGCGACCACGGGCCGCAACCCCTGGCTGGCCAGGCCCGCGGCGAACGTCACCGCGTGGCCTTCGGCGATGCCCACGTCGTAGAAGCGATGCGGAAACCGCTCGGCGAAGGGCCGCAGACCCGTGCCGTCCGGCATGGCCGCGGTGATGGCGAGGACCCGCTCGTTGGCGTCGGCCTCGCGCACCAGCGCCTGCGAGAACACCTCGGTGAACGACGCCGTCTCGGGATGATCCTCCTCGGCGTGGTGATGATCGAGACAGGCGGGCGCCACGCCGTGGAAGGCCGTCGGATCTCGCTCGGCGCAGGCCAGGCCCTTGCCCTTGGTGGTGTGCACGTGCACCAGCACCGGCCCGTCGAGCGCGCGGGCGTTTTGCAGGATGGGGATGAGCTGGCCGAAGTCGTGGCCATCGACGGGTCCCAGGTACTGGAAGTTGAGCCCCTCGAAGAGCACCCCGCGGGTGAACAGGACCTTGGCGCTCTCCACCAGCCGGCGCAGGGCATAGACCGTCGGTTCGCCCCAGTGCGGGAAGCCGGCCAGCCACTCCTTGAGACGCCGCCGCGCCACGTTGAAGGTGCGCCCGGAGAGCCGGTAGCTGAGCCAGGTGCTCATGGCGCCCACGCGCGGCGCGATGAACATGCCGTTGTCGTTGAGCACCACCACCAGGTCTCGCTCCAGCGAGCCGGCGTGATTGAGCGCCTCGAAGGCCAACCCGCCGGTCATGCCTCCGTCGCCGATCACCGCCACCACCTTGCCGCCCTCGCCGCGCAGCCTTCGCGCCTCCGCGATTCCCAGGGCCGCGCTGATGCTGGTGGAGGCATGTCCCGCGCCGAAGGGATCGTGAACGCTCTCGCTGCGCAGGGTGAACCCGGAGAGCCCGCCACCTCGGCGCAGGGTGTGAAAACGCGCCGCCCGGCCGGTGAGCAGCTTGTGGGCGTAGCTCTGGTTGCCCACGTCCCACACGATGGGGTCGCGCGGCGACTCGAACACCCGGTGCAGCGCCACGGTGAGCTCGACCACGCCCAGCGACGAGGCCAGGTGTCCGCCGTTGCGGTTCACCACCTGGATGATGCGCGCCCGGAGCTCCTGACACAGGCGCGGTAGCTCTTTCTCGTCGAGCCGGCGCAGGTCTTCCGGTGATTGGATGCTGTCGAGCAGGCTCTTCACGGCTGTCTCCGGGGCGCACTCTAGGTCAGAGCGCGGGAAGGATCAAGTTCGTGTCGGGTGGGGCGCCGGGCCAGGGGCAGCGGGCTATTCCGCCAGCATGACGATCATGGTGTACGAGAACGGCAGCGAGGCCGCCGACTGGACCTCGAGGTAGTAATCCGCCGGCTGCTTGCTCTCGACCATCACCATCACCGAACCCTCGTTCTCCATGATGGCGTCGGGGATTTCCGAGAGTCTCGAGTCGAGGCAGCGTACGGTGAGCTTTCCCTGTTGCGGCGGGTAGGCCACGGCCGCGAAGAAGCCCTTGCCCACGTCGTCGTGGATGCGGTACCAGTCCGGATCAGACGGGCACAGGGTCGCGATGTACGGCGCGGTCGGGCTGGGGTGCTCGATGAGCGTGGCCGCGCGGGACTGGTCGTTCTCCTCGAACTGGTCGTCGCTGCACTGGGGCGGATCGACGCACCCCTGCCCGGGGTCACACACCTGCGGCGCGGCGCAGCCGGTGTCGTTCGGAGCGTGGCGGCACTCGTCGCTCTCGGCGTGGCAGGTGTCGTCGGTGCAACCGATGCCGTCGCTGCAGGCCGGCGGCGCGCCGTTCTGGCAGGCGTTCTGCTGGCACTTCTCGGCTCCGTTGCAGAAGCGCTCGTCGTCGCAGTCCGAATCCTGGTGGCAGCAACCCGGGACGGCGGGGAAGACGCACAGGCCGTTCTTGCACTCCTCGGCGGTGCATGGATCCTGGTCGGCGCACTCGGTGACACCAGAGCAGTGGATGGCTCGGATGCAGCCCTGGGACGGGTCGCAGATGTGTTCGGCGGCGCAGCGCGAGTCGTCGGGGCGGTGATCGCAATGGTCCGTATTCTCGTTGCAGCTATCGAAGGTGCAGTCCTGGTTGTCCGCGCAAGATACGGCGGTGCCGGGGCGGCAGCGGTTGTTCTGGCACCTCTCGGCGCCGTTGCAGAAGAGGCCGTCGTCGCAGTTCTTGTCGCTTACGCAGGGCAGGTTGCAGTACGGCAGCGAGGTGCACAGGTGCTCGCAGCAGCGGTTGCCTGTCCCGCAGTCCGTATCGACGTCGCAGGTGCCCGGGCAGCGGGGGAGGGAGAGGCACTGGTGGTCGCAGCACACCTGGCCGGCGGCGCAGTCCGCCGGGGTATTGCAGATGCCCCCCACCCGGCAGTCGAGGAACACCTCGGGATCGATGCCCGGCTGGTCGGAGGGAAACTCGGTGTCCGGGTGCGTCTCCTGCTTGCCGTCGGGGCAGGTCACCACGGTCTGGCCGCCGCTGCGGCGCACCCGGTAGGTCTGGCCAGCGGACTGGATGACGATGTCCTGTCCGTCGTGGGAGAGGGAGAAGCAGGTTTCGCCGCCGGCGCCCTTGGCCTCGAAGACGGCGAGGCCCACGGGCCCGGCCACCGAGGCGCCGCTCGGCCAGGTCACGGTGACCTGGCCCTGGTTGTCGGCCACCAGCAGGCACTCGCCGCTGGCCCCCAGGCAATCGTACGGGCCGCGCAGGCAGCTCGGCCCGGGCGTGTCGTTCGAGGCGCCGCTGCAACGAACCAACGAAAAAACCAGCAGGCAGCATCCCGTGAGCTTGAGCGAGAGTTTCGGCAGGATCCGCATGGCCTCACTCCTTCCCCGGGCTCTTGGGCAGCCCTCTCGGCTTCGGCGCTCCATGCTAGCGCCAGGAGTCAGGCAATTCAACGCCCTAGGGCTCGTTGGCGCGGCGGCCCAACAGCGCCAGCGCGAGCGAGAGCAGGGCGCACAGCAGCACCATGCTGGCGCCCGTGGGGAGCTCCAGCACGAAGGAGAGGTAGTACCCGCCCGCGGCCGCCACCACCCCGACCAGGGCCGAGAGGAAGAAAGCGGCCCGCATGGTCCGCGCCAGCCGCAGCGCTCCCAGCGCCGGCAGGATGGCGAAGCCGAAGGCCGGCAACGCGCCGATGGCCCGGGTGGCGACCGAGATCATGAGGGCCATGGAGCCGACGAGCAGCGCCTCGTGCGAGAAGCGCCGCAGCCCGGCCGCGCCGGCCGCGTCGGGGTCGAACGAGACGAACAGGAAGCGCCGGTACAACAGCGCGTGAACGATGGCGACCAGCAGACCGGCGGCGAGCAGGTACGCCACCTGCTGCGTCTCCACCAGCACCGCGCTGCCGAACAGCACTCCGCTCACGTCGTGCAGATCCTGGCGGATGAACCCGCCCAGCAACAGCACCGCCGCTGCGGACACCAGGTAGGCCACCGCCACGCCGTTCGTGGACTCGCGCCGCGCGCGGGCGAAGACCGCGGCCGCGCCCAGGGAAAACAGCAGCGAGAACCAGGCAGGGTCGCAGAAGAACTCCGCCGCGGGGTGCTCTCCCAGCGTCGCATCCAACACGTCGTGCAACAAGAAGGCGGCGATCACCCCGGCGGAGGAGACCTGTGTGAGCGCCAGCGGTACGTACACCATGCGCTTCAACACCACCCACACGCCGAGGAATCCTAACGCTGCTCCGGAAATGACCGCGGCGGCCACCGCGTCGCGCCACAGGGTGAAGTTTTCGAAGAACCCGGCGTCGTTCATGGCTCCTCCGAGAAGACGTCGATGTGGACGCGCCCGTTGCACTCGTGAGCGTGGACACGCCGGCCGTAGAGCCGCGTCAGCTTCTCCGCTTGCATGAGCTCGTCGCGCGGGCCGGTTTCGAACAAGCCGGTGCGGTGGTTGATGAGGCACAGGCGGTTCGCCACCGAGGCCACGTCGTCCAGGTGGTGGCTGATGAGCAGGATTCCCATGCGGCGCTCGCGGTCGAGGCCTCGCAGGAAGGTGAGTACGTCGGCGCCGCCCGAAAGGTCCATTCCCTCACTGGGCTCGTCGAGCACCAGCACGTCGGGGTCCGCGGCCAGCACGCGCGCGATGAGCACGCGTTGCTGCTGGCCGCCCGACAGGTTGCGAAACATTCGCCCCGCCAGATCGGAGAGGCCGAGCCGAGAAAACTCCTCCTCCACCCGTCGCCGATCCGCCGCCCGCGGCCGGCCGAACCGGCCCCAGTCGGCCGTCCGACCCATGAGCGCCACCTCGAAGGCGGACAGCGGGTAGTCCGGGTTGAGACGGTGGCGCTGCGGCGCGTAGGCGCAGCGGATGCCACCCTGCTTCAGGCGCTGGCCCCGCAGCGGGGGCAGCAGCCCGAGCAGGGTCTTGGCCAAGGTGGTCTTGCCCGAGCCGTTGGGCCCGACCACGCCCCACAAGTCACCGCGTGCAAGCGAGAACGACAGCGGGCCCAGGAGCTTCTTCCGGTAACCGAGTTCGGCATTCTCCAGGGTGATGAGAGTCTGTTCCACCACGTCACCTCCATGTGTGAATCGTGGATTTCGCAACTCCTCGCCACACTCTCCCGCCGACGCTCACTCTGACGGCGCGGTCAGGAGTTTCACGATGCGCTCGAACTTGTCTTCCACGGTGCGAACGTCCGGCGCGGCACCGACCATGGAGGGGAGCTTCACCAGCCGCGCCCCGGCCTTATCGGCGAAGAGCCGCGACAGCCGGTCCGGGAAGTACACCTCCTGGATGACGAAGCGGACATTGCGATCGCGCACCGTCTGTAGAAGCTTCCCTACGTGTGCGGGAGACGGCGGGATGCCGGGTTTCGGCTCCAGCGCCCCGGCCGACTCCCAGCCGGCCCAGCCGAGCAGGTAGACCCAGCTCCTGTGGTACTCCACCACTCGGGTGCCACCTTGAGCGGCGAAGGCGGCCTTCCACTCGGCGAGCTTGCGCTCGTAGCGGGTCGCGAATTCCATCCAGCGTCGCTCGATCTCGGCCCGGCCCTCGGGATCGAGCTCGAGGAGTTTTTTATAGATGCCCTCGGCCACGGCGCGCATGGCGGCGGGGGATGTGTAGTAGTGCGGGTTGCCGGCGGCGTGCACATCGCCGAGGGCGCGGTCCGCCACCGTGGGCACGTCCTCGGGCTGGATGAACATGGATGCGTCGAGGTAGCCCGCCCCGCCGGGCTGGATGGCGGCGTTTCGCGATTGCGCAAGCAACGCCGGCAGCCAGCCCACTTCCAGGCCCATCCCGATGCAGATCAAGAGGTCCGCCGTGTTGAGCCTCAGCACATGGGAGGGCTTGGGATCCACGAAGTGCGGGTCCTCGGTGCCCTGGATGAGCGAGCTGGCCTCGACGCGCTCCCCGCCGATCTCGGTGGCGATGGCGGCGAAGTCGGGCAGCGTGCCGACCACGCGGACCTTGGCCGCGACGGGCGCGGGCATGACATGAATCAAACCGAACAGGGACAAGAGGAGAGGAAGACGCATGGCCGCCTCCTAGAACTTGTGCGCGCCGTGCTCGCCGGCGCTGACTTCCGCCTGGAGAAACACCGCAAACCCCGTCTCGCCGCCCCGCTCGCGCCCGATGTCCGCCTGGAGCCGCAGCTTGGAAAAATGCGTGGGCATGAAGGTCGCCACCAGGCCGCCGCGCCAGGCCCAGCCGCCGCCGGCTGGCGCCGCGTCTCCCATTCGCAGATCGTCGACGTTCTCGAGACGCAGGCCGACCATCCAGCGCCGGTCGAGCTGGGCGTCGAGCTGGGCATACCCTCCGTGGTCCCACAGCGCGCTGTCGCGATCCGGCGCGCGGCGCAGCATGGCCTCCAGCGTGAGCGAGAGGGCCAGGTCGCCTTCCCCCGAAGAGATGGGCCGCCACTTCAGGTAGAGGTCGGTGCCGAACAGGGCGGCCCGGCCGGTCAGCTCGGGCGCCTCGGGGTTCCAGACGCGTCCCAGCGCGCTGCTCACGCCCCACAAGAGCGACCAGTTCGCGGAGAGCTCGAAGAAGTTCTCCATTCTTCCCACGAACACCAGATCGGCCGGGGACTCCAACCGGCCGGCCTCACTGTTTTCGATCACCCCGAAGGTGCTGGACATGAAGCTGATTTCTTCAGATGGCATCAGCGCCTGCGCCGCCAGGGTGAGGTACCAGGGCAGGGGCAGGAGCCACGAAAGCTCCGCCCCCGCGCCGCGAAAGTGCGCCTCGCCCATGAAACGCACGTGAGATAGCGGCGGGTTGACGAACGTCCACTGGTGCAAATGGCGTGGGTTGAAGCGGCCGAAGATGGCGTTCATGATGCCGGCGCGGGCTTGGAGCGACAAGGGCAAGCTCAGCGTGGTGAGGAACGCCTCTTCGATCACGGCCTCGGTGAGCTGAAAGTAAAGGTCGAAGCGGAAGTACGGATCGACGTTGGCCGTGGCGGCGAGCTCTACACCCTGGACGGCAAAACCGTTGTCGCCGATGCCGTGTTCGCTCTGCTCGAGGTGCTCGGCGCTGGAGAACCACCCCAGGCCTGCGGTCAGGATGATGGAGAGGTCGGGGTTCATCTTGGGCATGGGAGAGCCGCGTGCCGGTGCCGGGGCTGAAAGAGTTGCGGCCGCCTGGTCTTCGGCGATGGCCTTCTCGAACTCGGCAGCCGCGTCAACCTGGCCCGCAGCGGCGATCGGAAACAGAAGAAGCATCGACAGAGGAAACAAAGTCCAACTTCGGACGTGTCGCATGGCAATTCTCCTCGTGTGGCGTGCCGCGAGAGTTCGTGTGTGCGGCGCGCCAGGTTGTCGGATGACTTGAGCTGCTCAGCGAGGAGAGGGCGGAGAGTGCTTGGGGTAAAGCAGGTACAGGCGTTCCTGGGCCAGGAGGAACGGCGAATCCGAAGTGGGCAGTAATGCTATCTCGGCCAGGGCGCAATCGGGCGGAGGCGTCAGACGCGCCCAGGCTGCGCGCGGATTGACGAAGTGCCCGGCCTCGCAGCGGTGCATCCCATCAAGACAGGTGGGGCAGGAGCGCTCGCAGATCGCGTCGCTTTCTTTGTGCAACGAGACGCGAGAGTGAGCGTGGTGCGCGGCGTGGATCAACTCGCCGTTTCCCGTCAACCGGTGGGTGGTGCACACGAAGTGGGCGAGATCGAGCAAGCCGACGGCGCACCACACGAAAAGACCAAGCGAAGCGAGCGCGAACGAACTTCGCCGCCCGAGAGGCGCCGCTGCGTGTGTGTGTGCCGGTCGGGCCATCGACGTCATCTTGTGGGTGGGGGTGCTCGTTGTCAAGGCAGCATTTGACAGGTGTGTCGCGAGGACGCTATGGTCCTTCGCTGGAAATCGCTTTCACGGAGAGAAAAATGAGGCGATGGTGGGGACTGCTTGTCGTAGTGTTGGCAGGTTGGGCGGCGGCGGCCGACGTCCGCGATCCCGAGTGGAAACCGCTCGTCCGCCAAGCGCGGGAGCTTCGCAACCAGGCGCGGTACGAGGCCGCTGCCCAGGCCGCCACCGCGGCACTCGCCTCGGCCGAACGCACCCTGGATGCTTTCGGCGCGGCCCGGGCCCGCAACATCCTGGCGAACGTGCGCATGCTCCAGGACCGCCTCCCAGAGGCGGAGGAGCTGCTGCTGCGCGCGCTCGCCATCGGAGAATCCATCCGCGACCGGCACCCGGCGACCCTGGTCTCGACGTTGAATTACCTGGGGGATCTCGAGTTCGACAGGCCGGATCTCGCGAAAGCGCGCAAGTACTACGAACGGGCCATCGAGGTCGGAGAGACGCTGCGGGGCAGAACGCGGCTCCAGCTCGCGTACGCGCTGGAAAACCTGGGCGATCTCGATGAGAAGCTCGCCCGGTACCACGACGCGCAGGAGCACTACCGGCGGGCAGAGAGCGTCGTGGTCGAGGCGCGGGGAGCCCAGAGCAAGTACGCCATCGATCCGCTGTTCGACCTGGCGTGGCAAGACCGGTTGTGGGGCCGCTTCGATGATGCGAGGCTGCGCTATCGGCGGGCCATCAGCATCGCCTCACGGCTCGATGGATTCGAGCGCTGCCGGTTGGGCCAGGCGCTCGCCCGGCAGGGCTTGCTCGAATTGCACCTGGCGAGGTTTGTCGAGGCGGAGCCCCTGCTCCGGGACGCGCTCCGCGAGTTGGAGACGGCGCTCGGACCGGATCATCCCCTGGTGGCGAGTTCGCTGAAAGACCTCGCCGACCTCTACGATCGCCTCGACCGGTTGGATGAGGCCGAGGCGCTCAACCAGCGGTCCATCGCGACCTTGGAGAAGGTCTTTGGTGCCGATAATTCCAACGTGGCGGTTGCGATCGAGCGGCTGGCCTGGTTTTACTTTCGCAAATGCCGCGTCAAGAAGGCCGAGCCGCTCTTTTCTCGCGCGCTGGAGATATTGGAAAAGAAGAGGGGGCCCGCGCATCCATCTTTGGCGTCTTCGCTGCTCGGCCTGGCGAGAGTGAAGCTGCACTTCAACCAGTACGAGGAAGCCGAACCGCTGCTGGCTCGCGCCGATGCCCTGGTGTCGGGATCCCTGGGGACCGACCACCCGTCGACCATCGACAATCTTCAGAGCGAAGCGACCCTCTATTCCGCCCTGGGCCAACCGCTCATGGCCGAGGTGCGGTACCGCCGCGCCGTCCAGATCGCGAGGGCCGTGTACGGCCCGGTGCACCCCGAGACCGCGGACGCGATGTTCGGGCTGGCGCATTTTCTATGCGGCCAGGACAAGAAGAAAGAGGCGCAGGAGCTGGTGGAGAGCGGCGCCAAGATCCTGGAGGCCTTCTATCCCGCGGATCATCCCCAGACCGCCCGGGCGCTGCTGGAGCGGGCGGGCCAGCTTTATGCGCAGAAGAGCTACGACTGGGCCGAGCAGCGTTTTCAGAAGGCCCTCGGCATCATGGAAAAGACCTACGGCCCGGATCATTCCTCAGCCGCCAGCGCGCGCTGGGATCTCGCCGATGTGCACCTCGATCAGCACCGGTTCGAACTCGCCCGTGGCGAATTCCTCTCGGTGCTCCCGATTTTCGAAAAGGCATACGGTCCCGATTGCCCGTCGGTCGGCAGGCTGGTGCAAAGGCTGGCCAAAGCCAGCATAGGGCTCGATGACAAGAAGAGCGCGCTCGAGTACAGGAAGAAAGCCGTCGCCCTGGCCGAGTCGTACTATGGCCCCGACCATCCGGGCCTGGCGACCGCGTTGAACAACCTCGCCGTCTTCTACATGGAATACCGCTGGTACTCTCATGCCGAGCCGCACATGGAGCGGGTGGTCGCGATCCTCGAGGCCTCGGGGGAGTACACCCCGGTGCAGCTTTCCCGCCAGCTACTCAACCTGGCCTGCCTGCGCTACTACCGGAAGGACTACCCAGGCGCGGAGAGGCTCCTGTGCCGGGCCATCGCCGTGATCGAGCGGAGCCTGGGGCCGGATCATCCGGAACTCGTGACGCTTCTGAACTGGCTGGCCGATGTCTACCGCGATATGGGGGAGAAAGATCGGGCCGAGCAGTGCGAGGCGCGTATCGTCCGCATCCGTATGAACAAGAAGAAGTGACGGTTTGACAAGCCCGGCGGGCGGAGCGTACCTTGCCCTCATGCCCACGCTGGGCGAGATGCTCGTCGCCGACGGCGCCTGCACCCGCGAGCAGGTGGAGGACGCGGTCCACAACCAGGTGGTGATGGGCGGGCGGTTGGGGACCAACCTCATCGAAGCCGGCGCCATTGGCGAGGAGGCGCTGGCCCGCGCGCTGGCGCGGCTGCACAACCTCCCCGCCATGTCCGGCGACCACATCCAGCCGGAGGCAGAGGCGCTGCGACTGCTTTCTCCCGAGGTCGCCGACCGGCTCGAGATCATCCCCTTCGCCCGGAACGCCCGCAAGCTCCAGGTGCTGTGCGTGGATCCGCGCAACGTGGCCGCGCTGGACGAGGCGGCGTTCATCACCGGGTTCACGCCGGAGCCGGTGGTGGTGCCCGAGTTTCGCTTCTTCGAGCTTCTGCTTCGCTGTTATGGCATCGAGCGACACCGGCGCTTCGTCAGCCTGGCCCGCGCGGACTTTTTGTCGGCGAGCTTCGTCGACGCGGCGGCGCCGAGGCGAGACGCGCAACCTGCCGAGCCAGCCGAGGATCTCATCAGCGAAGAAGGATTTGCTCGGCTATACCAGCGCCGGGACGGTTTTCCCCTGGTTTCCCGGCCGGCAAGCAACGATTCGCTTCCGCTCATCGACCCGGCCGATCTGAGCGAGATTTCGGAGAGCGATGTCGGCCGGCCGCCGGGTGGGATCGAGCGTAGGGTGTGGCAGGGGCCGCTGTCGGGCGAAGGCCGGCGCGCCGAGGATCGAGTGTTGGCGGAGGCCGCCGCGGCCCGGCCTTCCGCGCCCCCGCCGCCGGCCGAGGAACTCGCCCTGCCGCTCTCTTTCGCCGCGGCGGCGGCCGAGCTGCAACGGGCCCAGAGCCGCGACGCCATCGCCCGCAGCGTGTTGCGGTACGGCCAGAGCCTCTTTCGCCGCTGCCTGCTCACCACCATCCACCGGCGCTTTTGCCTGGGCTGGGACGGCATCGGCCCCGGTGTGGACCCGTGGTCGGTGCGCAGCCTGATGATCCCCCTCGACGAACCCTCGGTGTTCGAGCTGGTGGAGCGCACCCGCTCGCACGTGCTGGGCTCGCTGTCGCGCACGCGGGTGAACGTCAACTTCCTTCGGCTGCTGGGGCGGGAGGTGCCGCTGTCGGTGTTCGCCATGCCCATCCTGGTGCGCGGGCGTGTGGTCAACATCTTCTACGGGGACAACGGGCACAAGAAGCACGCCGGTGTGGACGTGGCGGACCTGCTGATCCTTTCGCAGCGCATATCGCAATCCTACGAGGAGATCTTTCAGCAGAAGCGACGCGCGGGGACAAGGGAGTGAAATTGGAGGCGAGAATGGAACGCAGGCGATTTCGCAGGCTGCCGGCAGAGGCCGAAGTCCGGGTGCTTTCGGAGAAAAGCGGGCGCGCCCGTGGAAAGAACTTGAGTGGAAACGGGATCTTGTTCGAGTCTGAGGTGCCGTACGATCCGGGAGTCATCCTCGAAATCGAGGTCCTGACCGCCACGCACAAGGCATTTTCGCGAGTATTTCCAGCCCTTTGCGCCAAGGTCCGAGTGGTCCGCGCGACTGGAAAGGCGCCGCCCTTCGAGATTGCCGCGGCCTTTGTCGAAGTAAAAAGATAACAACCCGTATTGTTTGAAAAAAACTTGGGGACAGGCCCCGTGGCTTTTGAAAAAAACTTGGGGACAGGCCCCGTGGCTTTGGGGACAGGCCCCGTAGCTTTTTCGCTGATTCCGTCGATTTTCCGTGGCGTTCGGTGGTTTTATTTGGGGCTCAGTCGCCCTCGTGGAACAGGAAGATGGCGTCCCCGGCCATGAGGCTGTCGCCTTCTTTTAGAGCGGCCTTCTGAACCTGCAAGCCATTCAGGAATGTCCCGTTCCGGCTTCGCTGGTCCTCCACCACGACCTCAGTCCCCTGCCGCAGAAGTAAAAGATGGATGCCAGATACGCTCGCGGACTCGACCCGGATGTCGGCCTCCTCCGCGCGACCCAGGGTCGTACGTTCCGCTTCCAATGGACAGTGTCGCGGCGCTCCCGGCCCGGCCACCTGTTCCAGTTCGGGATGTCGTGACAGGCGCCGGCGCACCAGCGCATCGGCTTCGGCGTCTTCGCCTTGCCGGTTCAGCTCCGAATTTCCGGGTGTCATGTCCGACTGACTCCTTGGTCAAGGCTCGCCGGGATCGTCCTGGCGTCGGATGTCGAGCTGCTTCATCTTCTTGTGAAGGTTGGTGCGTTCGATCCCCAGGGCCTGGGCGGCCTTGGTGACGTTCCAGCCGTACTCCTCGAGCGTGCGACGGATGTAGTCGCGCTCGACCTCCTCGCGCAGGTCTTTGAGGGACATCCCGGAGGCGGCCTTGCCGGTCGCCGGGGCGGGTGCGGCGGCGCCCTGGTCGAAATACTCGGGCACGTCGGACTCCTGGATGCGGTCGCCGCTCATGATGACCAGCCGCTCGGCCAGGTTCTTGAGCTCGCGGATGTTCCCCGGCCAGCTATAGCGCCGCAGCCGTACCATGACCGACGGCTCGATCTCTTTCTCTTTGAACCCGTTCTCCTTGCAGAAATCCCTGACGAACTTGGAGAGCAACAGCGGGATGTCGTCGAGCCGCTCTCGCAGCGGGGCGCAGTGGATGGGGATGACGTTGAGGCGGAAGTACAGATCCTCGCGGAAGTTCCCCTCGGCCACCGCCTTGCGCAGGTCGCGATTGGTGGCGGCGAGCACCCGCACGTCCACCTTGAGGGTCTGCTCGCCGCCCACGTGGCTGAGTTCGCCCGTTTGTAGCACCCGCAGCACCTTGGCCTGGGCGTTCTGGCTCATGTCGCCGATCTCGTCGAGGAACAGGGTCCCCTCGTGGGCCAGCTCGAACTGCCCCTTCTTGCGGGCGGCGGCGCCGGTGAAGGCCCCCTTCTCGTAGCCGAACAGTTCGCTCTCGATGAGCTCGGCCGGGATGGCAGCGCAGTTGACCTTGACGAAGGGCCCCTGGGCGCGCTTGGAGAGGCGGTGGATGGCCCGGGCCACCAGCTCCTTGCCCGTGCCGCTCTCCCCGGTGATGAGCACCCGGCCGTTGGTGGGGGCCACCTTGCGGATCTCCTCCAGCATGTGCTGCACCGCATCGCTCTGGCCGATGATCTCGATCTCCTTGGCCACCTCCGAGAGCAGCGTGCGCACCTTGTGGGTCAGGGCCACCTTCTCCAGGCAGTTGGAAACCGACAGCACCACCCGCTCGCGGTCGAGGGGCTTCTCCAGAAAGTCGTAGGCCCCGAGCTGGGTGGCGCGTACCGCCTCGCCGATGGTGGCGTGCCCGGAGATCATGATGACCTCGGTCCCGGGGTGCTCCTTGCGGATCTTCTCGAGCAGCTGCACGCCGTCCATGCCGGGAAGCTTGATGTCGAGCAGCACCAGGTCGGCCCGCCGCTCACTCAGCAGGCGTTGTGCTTCCTCGGCGGAGCCGCAGTCGCGCACCGTGAGCTTGTCCGACTCCAGGATCATACGCAGGGTGCGGCGGATGTTCTTCTCGTCGTCGACGATCAAAAGGTCGGCCTCGGGGGCGTCGCTCATGACTCGATCCTCCTCAGGCGTTCGCGGGCGGGGTGGAGCCCGCGCGCAGGCGCACGCAGAATACCGTGCCGCGGGGCGGGTTGTCGCGCGCGAAGATCTCTCCGCCGTGTTGCAACACGATCTTCTTGACGATGGCCAGGCCCAGGCCGGTGCCGTGGGCCTTGGTGGTGAAATACGGCTGGAACAGCCGGCCGCGGGCCTCCTCGCTCAAGCCTACGCCGCGGTCGGCCACCTGCAGCACGCCGAACTCGCCCTCGCGACCCACGCGGATCTCCACCGGCTCGCCGCCGGGGCTGGCGTCCAGCGCGTTGTTGACGAGGTTCATCAGCACCCGGCCCATGAGCATGGGGTCCAGCCGGATCTCCAGGCGCTCCCGGAGCGGCTGCAGCGAGACGCGGGAGGCGAACTGGGGGTTCTTGCGCAAAAAGTCGGCGGCGAACTCGTTGAGCTCGACCGGGATGGTCTGCACGTCAGGCAGTTTCGCGAACTCCGAGAAGGTCTCCACCATGCGGCGCAGGGTGGCCACCTCCTCCTCCACGATCTCCAGCGACTGGTCGAGCTTGGCGGTGAAGGAGCTGTCCTCGCCGCGGTAGCTCTTGTGCAGCTCCTGCATGGCCAGCTGGATGGGGGTGAGCGGGTTTTTGATCTCGTGGGCCAGGCGGCGGGCGATCTCTTGCCACGAGGAGACCTTCTCCAGGTACACGATGCGGTCGCGGGTGCGCTGGATCTCGTCGAGCATGCGGTTGAAGGACTCGGCCAGGGAGCCGATCTCGTCCCGTCCCCGCACCGGCACGCGCACCGCCAGGTCGCCGGTGGTCGCCCGGCGCGTGGCGGACACGAGCTGGGCCACTCGCCGGGTCACGCTGCGCGCGAGCAGGTAGCCCAGCACCACCGCCATGAGCAGGATCCAGAAGTAGATGAACAAAAACACCCGGTAGTAGGCCAGTTTCCAGGGTTGGAAGTTGGTCTGGAAGCTCTCCAGCGTGACCACCAGCTCGCGCAGGCTGTCGGCGCCTTCCAGAAAGGAGCGAGCGATCACCAGCACCGCCTCGATGCGCTCTCCGCCCGGGAGATCGAAGACATCGCTGCGCGACTTCACCCCGGCGGGGTCGGGCGGCGGCTTTCGCTCCTCCTCCACGAGCACGCTGTCTTTTCGCAGCAGGCGCACCCGCTGGATGGCCGGCGTCTGCAAGAGCTCCCGCAGCGGCTCCCGCACCTCGTCGAAGGCGCCCTTCTGCACGGCCTTGAGGAAGGCCTCGTCGTCGGCCAGCGCCAGGATCTGGGTGCGGGCCAGGCGGAGGCGGGTCTCGATGACCTCCTTGTAGAGATCGACGCTCTGGCGTAAAGCGTCCAGCACCCGGTCGTTGACGCCCACCGACATGCTCTCGCCCACCAGCCGGTCCACCATGATGGCGGTGAAGAGCAGCGGCGCCGCGGCGGTGAGCAGCAGGGCCAGGACGATCTTCCACTCGAACTTGCCGATGCGTCGCATGCGGCCTCAACGGCTGTCCGCCGCGATGTCGGGGATATCGCGGGAGCGGTAGGTGACTTGCGCCTCGGCCTTGAAGTCGTCCTGGCTCACGAAGATGCGCGAGATGGAGCTGAAGAACTTGGCGCCGCCGCCCATGGTGGCGCGCCCGTCGGGGTTGACTAGGTATTCGCGCACCTTGCGCATGAGTTCGGGCGAGGTGGGGTTGACCTGGACCTGGACCTCCAGGCGGAAGGGGCCCTCGGCCGGGAGGGGCATCATGGGCAACAGCGGCATCCCCTCCACCACGGTGCAGGCGCGGATCACGTCCGCCATGGCGCGCCATTGGGACTTGCGTTGCCCGTTGCTCCCCTGGACGGTGACGAAGTACGTCTCCTCCCACACGTCGTAGCGGACGGTGGTCTCCAGCAGCCCCTGGGCCACCGGCACGCGCTTTTTTCCGGCCAGCAGGCGCGCCGCGACCAGGATGCGGCTGGTGAACCCGTCGGAGAGCCGCTTCTGCCGGGCGGGGGTGAGGACGTCGCTGAAGTCGAACGACGCCAGCACCGTATCCCCGCGCCGCAGAAGCTTCATGTCGGTCCGGTCCGAGCGCGTCTCTTTTCCCTGCGCCAAGACAGCGGAGGGAGCGAGCGGCACGCTCACCAGCGCCAACAACACGAGGATGCAGGAACGCGCGCGCATCGGGTCCTACCAGGCCAGATCCACGATGTAGCCCAGGGAGAAGGTGAAAAGCCCGATCGGGGTGTCGAACTTGAGGCCCAGGTCGAGACTGATGGGCGACTTGGCCCGGCCGCTCCATTCTTCCTGCGTGGCCAGGAAGGCGGCCTTGGTGACGTAGGAGAAGTTGAACGCGCCGTACACATAGGCCCGGTAGAAGAACGCTCCGCCGGACCACAGCGGGATGTCATACTCGGCGGTCGTCGAGAGCAGCACGTCGCCGTAGTCGAAGGTGTCGGAGAAGTTGAGCTCCAGGTTGCGCGGCAGGGATCCCTTGTCGATCCAGAACAGGGCGTAGTCGCCGACGAAGAAGCGCGAGAAGAAGGGGCTGCCGCGCTCGCCGACGTCCTGCAGGATGCCGCCGATGACCGAGAGGCGCAGGGCGTGATCGGACGCGATGGGGAAGTTGAGATCGAAGCGCAGCATGTACTTGGAGTACTCGTAACTGGAGCCGAGCACGCGCGAGGCCAGCTCCACGCTCACCGAGAACAGCAGGCCGCGGCGGGGCATGAAGAAGTCGTCCCGCGTGTCCCGCTCGAACCGCAGCGTGAGCGAGGAGAGCACGCTGGCGTCATCCTTGAGGTAGCCGGCAAAGGGGTAGTTGGCGCAGGTGTGGCCCGTGTTGTCCTGGTACTGGGACTCCGTGACGTCGGCGTCGATGGCCTCGACGTGCATGTCGATCAGCACGCGGTTGTAGCGATCGATGCGGATGCCGGCGGTGAGCACGCCCCCGGCGCGGAAGTAGGGCAGGAACAGGTCGTTCTGGGTCAAGGCGTCGCATTCGGGATGCACGGAATTTTTTTGCATGCGGCCGGCGAGCGCCGCCTCGCGTCCCCGGGAGACCAGCGCCTGGATGCCGGCGGTGAAGTTGGTGTTCATCACGGAAGGCCAGTACAGCCCCAGGCGGCCGCCTTGCTGGTGCTCCGAAGCCACGAAGGCGCCGGAGAGCACCATGCCGCGGCCCAGGAAATTTAGCTCCGAGATGCCCAGCCCGCCCCAGACGGGGTTGCTCTCCGACACCCCGAAGAACAGATCGTCCACGATGATGGTGTTGCGCTCGTCGACCTCGACGATCACCTTGACGCGGCCCCGCAGGGTGCCGCGCTCGAGGCGCATGCGGGCGTCCTTGAAATAGCCGAGCGCGAGCAGGCGGATGCGGCTGAGTTCGACCTTCTCCTCGTCGAGGGCCTCCCCGGGCTTGAACAGGAGGTGGGAGATGATGAGCGACCCGAGGGTCTTGTGGTTGCCGCGGCACTCGATGGCCTCGATGATGTAGCGCGGGCGCTCGGGCTCCTCGATTTCGGCCCGGTTGGCGGCGGGGTCGTCGGTCTCGAGGTCTGGCGGCGTCACCGGCTCCGTCGGCCCGGCGGCTTTGTTTTCCGGGGCGTCCCCGGATTCTTTTCCCGGGACGGGTTGAGGAGTCTCATCAGCGGAGGCAGTCGAGCCCCCCAGGAGGCATAGAGTCACGAGCGCGCAGAGGCAAGACCTGAACCTGTCTGACGTTTCCAACAGACACCTCCAGGAGGGTCCAGGAAGACAGAAGGGCCGGTTCTTTTTTTCCTACACTACCATCGGTTTTCCTGCAACTTTGGAAAGCATGAAAGAACCAACTTGGCAGGGCGGGCTCCCCCTGGCGCCAGTGGTCTTTGTCTTTTTTTTACAAGACGTTAGGTGGGCGAACCCGCGAGAAAGCCGTGGGGACAGGCCCCCACCTTCACGGGGACAGGCCCCCGGCTTCACGGGGACAGGCCCCCGGCTTGTGGCTCGATGAGGTTGAAATATAAGGCGAACTGGAATACTCTCGATCCGCATTCTATCGCCGAACCGCGTGAGGTACAGGTCCACATGCCGGGTATCGGAGTCATATCCAACCAGCGCGCGCGCATGCACAAGCTGTATCCCCGGCTCAAGAACAGGTTGAGCTTCATCGTGGGGCGCGGTGGAGACGTGGCGGCGACGCGAAGCCTCGACGACGCCGAGCGCGCCATGCAGGAGTTCCGCGAGGCGGAGGTCGACATCCTGGCCATCTCGGGCGGTGACGGCACCGCCCACCGCACCATCGAAATCATGCTCAAGGTGTACGCCGGCTCGACGCCGCCCCCCATCCTGCTGCTGCCGTCCGGCACCCAGAACATGGTCCCAGCCTCGTTCGGCATCCGGCGCGGCAGCACCGCCACCTTGCTCGCGACCCTGGCGCGCTACCGGCACAACGTCCCGATCACCGTGGTGCGGCGGAACGTCCTGCACGTCAATGAGCACTTCAGCTTCATGTTCTCGCTCGGGGTGGCGCCGCGCTTCCTGGAGCAGTACTACGCCGGAAGCACGACGCCGCTAGGAGCCGCCAAGCTGCTGGCGGATTACGCGCTGGACGGAATCCGCCACGGGAGCCGCGCCGCGGCCATGTTCACGCCGGTGCGCGGGGAGATGCGCATCGACTCGGGGCGCGCCCAGCCGGTCACCATGGCGGCGCTCTTTTGCAGCTTCATCGAGGAGCTGGCGCTGCGCTTTCGTCTGTTCCCGCGCGCCGGCTGGGACCAGAACGTCTTCGAGTCGGTGCTGGTGCACGGTTCCCCGCTCGACGTGGCGCGGGCGCTCCCCTGGCTGTGGATCGGCTCGCGGCGCCCCCTGTCGGGCCTGCGCCGCTTTTTGGCCAGCCGCCTCGAGCTGACCATCGAGAAACCGGAGGTCTACACCCTGGACGGGGAGATCTATCCCGCCACCCGCCAGTTCTCCATCTCGGCGGGCCCGGAGCTGCGCTTCGTCGTGCCCGGACCGCGCCTGCGAGGTTTCGACCGCCGCCTGCGCACCGAGCGCATCGGGCCGTGGGAAATGCGCTACCTCGTGTAGCGCGCCAGGGGCAAGCCATGACCGGACCGAAAACACGATCCCCGCAGGACGCAAGCGATCCCCAAGGCGTGCTAGCCGCCCTGCTCGGCGCGGCGGTGCCCGTGGCCCCGACCGGGGGCGAGGATGTCTTTTGGGAGGACCTGCGCCTGGACGAGACGCTCCTGGCTGCTTCGCTGGGCGCCCTGGCCGCCGGGGAGCCGACCCGCAAGGCGGCCCTGGAAGCCCTGGCCCGGGAGCTTCCGCACCAGGTGACCCTACGGCGTCACCGGACCGAGCCGGTCCAGCTCTCCCTCTCCGGGCGCGAGTTGAGCTTTAGCCGTCCGGCGCTCGCCGAGGCGTTGGGGGTGCTGGGGGCGCACCTTCTGCCGACCCGGCGCCGGGCCCGGGAGGTGGCCCGGGGAATCGCCCGGGAGATGGTCTTCCTCGGCGCCCGCTCCCCCGCGGATCCCTGGCCCGAGTCTCCGCTGCAACGAGTGTTGGACTGCCTGGTCTCCCGTCCGGGAAATTCTCCGGAGCTGTACCGCGAGACCCGCCCGGACGGTACGGTGAGGAGATTTTCAGCCTGGGAGCTCTTGGCGGGCGATCCGGCGTTTTTACCCGAGGTGCGGACCGAAGGCGATCTCCGGCGCTTTCAGGAGCGGCTGCGGCAAGATCCGCTGGACGGGGCCATGGTGACGTTGCTCAGGCACTTCTTTTCGCGCCGCGCCACGGTGGGCCCGCGCGACACCGCCCGCTGGGCCCTCGGCTCGAGACACCCGTGGTTCGGCTGGAAGCAGGCGCGCGAGATCCTGGCGCGATGCTTCGAGCGCTTCGGCCGGGAGGACTTCTGGGCGCCGCGCCTGGCCGTCTTCGCTCCTGACCCGCGCGTCCACCCGGACGAGGCCTCGGTGCGGCGGGCGCTCAACGAGCGGGCCGCCCGGCGCCTGACCGCTGGGCTGCTGCGCGCCCTGGGGCCGAACCTTCGCCACAAGGTATCGGAGTCCTCCCTGTTGGCCCTGGCCTTCCTGGCCCTGGACTACCACTTCGACCACCCGGACTTCGATCTGGAGAACCGCGCCCGGCCCTCGGCCCGGACGCTGGCGACCTTCCTCGGGCACGCCGTGTCCGTGCTCGCCACCGACTGGGCCGGACGAAGCCCGCCGCCCCTGCGCAACCAGAACCTGGCGGCCGCCTTCGAGGCCCTGGGCGACCCGGCGCCGGACGTTCTCGCCCTTTCGGAGGCCGATCGAGAAGAACTGTTCGCCCTGCTGCTCGACCACACCCGGGCCGAGGCGGACCAGGCGACATACCAACCCGAGCCGCACCTTCTGCTGGTCTTCTCCTCCAGCGAACCGCCGCTCCCGCTCCCCGGCGAGCGCGTGCTGGATGACTTTACGCTCTCGCAACTTCGGGCCCCGCAGCACATGCGCAACCTGCGCGAGCACCCCGAGCTGGCCGAGAAGCTCGCCGTGTTCTTCTGCCTGACCGTGCGGCACCTGCAGGACACCGGCCACCTGCCCGACCTCGCGCCGGAGGCCTGGCGGGATCGCTGGCTGCTCGGGTTGTGGGGAGACTGCGCCCGCACGGTGCGCTGCCGCTTGTACGAGAACCCATCGCTCGGCGCCGTGCGGACCGAGGTGCGCTTCTTCGGGCAGGATCAGACGCGCGCTGTAAGCTCCGAGGAGGAGTATGGCGGAGGGGAGGAGCTGTTGCGGCGGGTGATCGCCCGCATCCAGCCGGACGCGCGCGAGAACGCCGAGCGGGCGCTCAGCAAGTTCCTGATGGTGCTGGCCGAGCGGCGGCGCAAGCCGAAGGCGAGCCGCCTGAAACTCGCCGGCCAGACCCTGGAGGTGTTCCGCGAGACCGCCCGCACCGGCTTGCGCGGAGCGCTGGTCGACGCCGCCACCACCATCGAGCTCGTGGTGGACCAGTCGATCGATGCCGCCCAGTACGTGTTGAAGGGGGCCGAGCGCCTCGTCGGCCGCAAGAACTGAGCCCGGGCCTCAGCGCACCTCGACAGTGCGATTTCCGGCGGGGACCTTGACGTGGAGGATGCCGCCCCGCGCGGGTTCGTACCAGTAGCCGCTCGGCGACGCCTCCAGCGCGGCGAGATCGGCGCGGGCCAGAAGTTCGACGCCGCCTTCCTTCACCGAGCGCGGCGGGCTGCCGCCGAAGTTCATGAGCGAAAACAACACCCCTTGCCGGAACTCGCTGCCGTTTGAATACTCGAGCCGGATCAAGTCGCCCGCGCGCTCCTGCGAAAGCAGGCAGCCGTCGTACAAGACGAAGCGCGAGGCCGGGCCGGGGTGGACCACCGCGTAGAGCACGCCGGCGTCGGCGTCGAACGAGTCCGCCGTCCCGTCGCCGACCGGCGACAGCGTGTCGATGGTGGGCCGCAGCAGCGGGACGATGCCCCCCTGGCGCAGGTAGAGCGGGAGCTTCTCCAGCGGGGCCGCCACCGTCTCGTCGCCGGGGCCGTTGTGGACGGAGCCGTCGAAGAAGTCCACCCAATCCCCCGGCGGGAACAGGACGCGCCGCTCGCGCTGGCCGGGCCGCACCACCGGCGCCACCAGCAAGTCGTCCCCGAACAGGTAGGTGTCATCGGGGTGCTGGCCCAGCTCCGGAACCGCCAGGCCCAGCGGCCGGACGATAGGCCGGCCGTCAACACGCATGCGGACGGCGAGGGTCCACTGATAGGGAAAGAGCCGCAGGTGTAGCCGGGTGAAACGCCGGTAGAGCTCCAGCTTGGCGCCGTCGGGATCGGTTTGCGCGTTGAACATCTCCCAGGCCACGTCGTTCGAGCTCGTGCCGATCTGCATCACGGTCGAGAGCGCGGTCTGCTCGAACCAGCGGATGAAGGTCTCCTCGTCCGGCGGCGAGTGCCGGTAGCCGCCGGTGTCCGAGCCGTAGAAGGGAAACCCCGAGGCCGAGAGCGACAGGCCATAGATGAGCGACGCCGGCAGGCCACCCACGGCCAGGTAGTCTTCGCCGCCCGCGACCACCCGCTCGCCGTGCAGGGCCATGTTGGCGTCCAGGTCGCCCGGCCAGACGATGGGCGCCAGGGTCTGCTCGCCGTAGCTCCCGTGGCGCACCAGCAGAAAGCCGCCGGAGGCGGGCAGGGTCTCGGCGTACACCCGGTGGTAGAGCCGGTTGTAGCCGGCGTGCATGGTGCGCTCGTCGGAGCCGTCGGCGAAGCGCCACACCGCGATGCGCCGGCCGGTCGCGCCGACCAGGACCTCCTCGGCGTAGTCCAGCTTGAAGCCCTCGATGCCCCGGTGGGTGTAGCGCCGGATGAGCTCCTGCCACCAGGCGTAGGCCGCGGCGTTGGTGAGATCGATCGGCGGGCCCCACTGGGCCACCACCGGGCCGATTTGGGGGGGCCAGTAGCCCCCTGTCTGGGCCTCGTCTCTCAACGCCTGCGTAGCGGCACTGTTCGGATCCAGGTACGGCGTGTGCCACAGGCCCATGCGGAACCCCAGCCGGTGGGCGAGCGAGATCATGGCGTCCGGGTCCGGGAACTGTTCCGGCCGAAAGTCGAAGCTGTTCACCGCGCTGGCGTAGGGGCGGTCGATCCACAGGGCGCTGGCGGCGAGGTCGAGGTCGCGCATGGCGTGCAGATCGCTCTCCACCTGCGCCTGGTCGTCGTTCTCGTCGCGCCACACCCACGGGCCCAGCGCCCAGCGGGCGGGGAGCGCGGGCGCTCCGGTCAGGGCGTAGTAGTGGGCGAAGAGATCCAGCGGGTGCTCGGCGCCGAACAGGTAGAAGGAAAGCCCCGCGGGGCTGGCGCTCCCGGTGCCGAAGATCATCTCGACCCGCTCGGGCGCGCTGGCGCCCGCGTCGCACACGCCCGGATAGAGGCTTTCGAAGAAGGCCCCGGCACCACGCGTGTCGACCAGGAGCGGCACCGGCACGTGCCGCTCGTTGTAGCCGCTCTCCTGCGGGGTGTCCGAGACCATCTCGAGTTGCAGGGCCCGGATCTTGCCCCGGTGCTCGACCCGATCCAGCACGCCGCCCAGGCCGTACAGCCCGGCCGCCGCGTCTCCCTGGAGCGCCACCCGCAGATAGGCCACCGGTGCACCCGCGGTGGTGGGCCGGAACAGGAACCCGAAGCGTCCCTCGGCCAGCGTCTGGATCTCCAGAAATGCCTCCAGGTTGCCGGGATAGACGAGCCGGACGCGCGCCCGATCCGCGCCCTGGCGTTCGATCTCCCACAGCGCCGGGGAGACGAACTCGAGCCCTGGCGGCGGCGTGTACAGGGGATCGTCCAGCAGGAGCGGCACCGGATCGTAGTTGGCGAGCTCGTCCAGGGCCGCTACGGTGCCGAGGCGCAGGCCGTCCGCGGGAAGCCGCCACAGCTCCCCATGCGGGCCCGCGAGCCGAGCCCCGCCTTCTGGAAGCAAACACAGGCTGAATCGCTTTTCTCCGCCCGAGAGGCAACCGTCAGCGTGCCCCCCGCCGCACCCCGCCAGCGTCCCTCCCAACCAGACCAGGAGAATTGCGGCCGCCGCTCCCGTCGGGCCAGCTCTTTTTCTGTATTTCACGCCGACGCCGTCCTTTCCCTGTCACTTCTCCTCGATGGAGGGGTCGGCCTGGGCCGCGGCCGCGCTCGCCGCCAGGCCGGCCTGACGCGCCAGGCGCCGGCTGCGCGCCAGCGACAGGCCCACGCCCAGCCCGAGCACCGTGCCCACCACGCACAACGACACCCAGGTGGGGATCGCCACCAGGTCGGCGATCAGCATCTTCACCCCGATGAAGAACAGCACCAGCGAGAGCGCGTGGCTCAGGTAGTGGAAGCGGTCGATGGTCCCCGCCAGCAGGAAGTACAGCGAGCGCAGGCCGAGGATGGCGAAGATGTTCGAGGTGATGAGCACGAAGGGATCGGTGGTGATGCCGAAGATGGTGGGGATGGAGTCCACCGCGAAGATGACGTCCGAGATCTCCACCACCAAGAGCACCAGCATCAGGGTGGTGGCCCGGCGCCGGCCGTCGAGGCGCACCCAGAAGCGCTCGCCGTGGTCGCCGGGGGCGATGCGCAGCAGGCGGTTGGCCAGCCGGATGGCCGGGCTGCGCTGGGGGTCCATCGGGCGATCGTGCGTTAGCGAGAGCTTGATGGCGGTGTACACCAAGAACGCCCCGAACAGGTACATCACGAAGTGGAACTGCATCACCAGGGCCACGCCGGCGGTGATCATCACGATGCGCAGCACGATGGCCCCGATCACACCCCAGAACAGCACCCGGTGCTGGAACTGCGCCTGCACCCCGAAGAAGCGGAAGATGATCACGAACACGAACAGGTTGTCCACGGACAGGGACTTCTCCACCAGGTAGCCGGTGAGGAACTCCATGGCCGGCTTGCCCCCCAGCAGCCACCACACGGCGCCGTTGAAGAGGAGCGCCAGCCCGATCCACACCGCGCTCCATACCGCCGCCTCGGTGAGCGAGATGCGGTGAGCGTGGCGGTTGGCCACCAAGAGATCGATGGCTAGCAGCACCACGATGATGACGCCGAAGGCGATCCATAACTCGAGGTGGGTAGTGTCGAAGATCGATGGCATGAGACTCCCGTCGTGGTTCTACCGCATGTCAGTTCACCCGCGCCCTCGCGCTGGCTACGGTGTCTTCACATCGAGAAAGAACGCGGCGCGAACGCTCCAGGCCGCGCCGGCTCTGGGGCATCGCGGCCTGGAGGCGAATGTGCGTCTCCTGCACAGAGGTGCAATACACGCAGGATGCTGGTGTGTTCCGCCCACAGGGCCTACTCCTGGTCGGGATTGTCGCCGGGCGGCGGTTTGCCTGGACGTTGGTCGTTGGCGGGATCCGTCGTCTCCTCTGCCAGCCCGCCGCTCTTCTCGTCCACCTCGCCCTCCTGGGCCTCGGCCCCGACCGGGATGGCGTAGCGCCGGCACAGGGTGCGCAGGTGCTGGCGCGCCAGCCCCGCCCGGCGGGCGGCGCGGCTCAGGTTGCCGCCCTCCTCCTGCACCAGGCGAGTGAGGTATTCCTGCTCGAAGCGCGCGATCAGGCGCGCCTTGGAATCCTTGTAGGGCAGGCCGACGTCCACCGAAAGCGACGAGCGCCGGGTGTTGCCGAACAGGTCGAGCATGAGGTCCTGACGGTTGACCACCGGGCCGCCGGCCAGGTGCAGCACCCGCTCCAGGGTGTTCTTGAGCTCGCGCACGTTGCCCGGCCAGGGGTGGGCGTCGAGGAGCTGCAGGGCCAGGGGATCGATGGCCATCTCCTCCTGGCCGGCCGCCTTGCGCTCGGCGTTGAACTCGGCCAGCGTGGCCTGCACCAGCATACGGATGTCCTCGGGGCGCTCGCGCAGCGGCGGGATCTCCACCTCCACCACCGACAGGCGGTACAGCAGATCCTCGCGGAAGCGGCCCTCCTCGACCATCTGGCGCAGGTTGCGGTGGGTGGCGGCCACGATGCGCACGTCCGCCGGCAGGGTCTTCACCCCGCCGATGCGCTGCACCTCGTGGTGCTCGAGCACCCGCAGCAGCTTCGGCTGGAGCGACAGGTCCAGCTCGCCCACCTCGTCGATGAACAACGTGCCGCCATCGGCCTCCTCGAAGAGCCCGCGGCGCATGCTGTCCGCCCCGGTGAAGGCGCCCCGCTCGTGGCCGAACAGGGTGTCCTCGATCAACGTGGCCGCCACCGCGCCGCAGTCCAGCACCAGGAACGGGCGGTTCTTGCGCAGGCTGTAGTCGTGGATGGCCGCGGCCAGCAGCTCCTTGCCGGTGCCGGTCTCGCCGCGCAGCAGCACCGGCAGCTCCGAGGGGGCGACCTTCTCCAGCACGGCGAACACCTCGCGCATCTTCACCGAGGTGCCCAGGGCCTTGCCGAAACGGTCCCGGCGCGACAGCGGGATGCGCAGCACGGACTGCAGCGGCTCGAAGCGCAGCAGGTTGTTGCCCACCTGGAACTGGGAGCCCTCGTTGAGGAACACCTCGCGCACCCGGTGCCCCAGCATGAAGATGCCGTTGGTGGAGTCGAGGTCCCGCAAGAGGTACCCCTCGGGTTTCGCCAACAGCTCGGCGTGCAGGGCGGAGACCGACGAGTCGTTCAGGCGCAGGTCACAGGCCGAGGAGCGGCCGATGAGGATGCGCTCCTTCTGTAGCCTGAACTCGAGGCCGGTCTCGCTGCCCTTGGCCACCACCAGCCGCCCCTGGCGGACCAGCTTGAAGTCCCGCGCCTCGCTGAGAAACACGGTGCGCTGGGTGACCTCCGGCCGGATCACGAACTCGCGCGTCTTGGGCTCCATGGCGCCTCACTGGTGGATGAGCTTGATCGCGGCCCCGGGCTTCAGGTTGATGTCCCAGGCCTTGATGACCCGATCATCGTTGTCGCGCAGCTCCACCCGGTGCCGGCCGGACGACAGGGCCATCTCGTACACCGGCGTGGCCCGGATGCGTTCGCCGTCCACGTACACCCAGGCCCACCCGCCGCTGATGCCGACGGTGATGCGCCCCTCGCCGGCCGGCTCGGGACGGTGCGGCCGCACCGGGGGCCGGCGAATGGGCGGGCGGCGGATCCGGCCCGGATCGGCCGGCGCGACGAGGGCGACTCCGGCGTCCACGGTTTCGAGGGCCCCGGCGTCCGGGGCCCCTGGCGGCTCCGACGGAGGCGGGGTCGCCGCATCTGCGGGCGGGAGGGGCGACGGATCCGCAGCCGCGGTTCCTCCGTCCGGGGACGAACCGGTCCTGGATGATGCGTCGCGCAGGCGGGACAGGCTCCCCCCGTCGGGTTCGGGTAATGGCTCCTGGGGCCGAATGGGGACGGGTTTCTCCAGCCGGTCCTCGCCCGGATCCGAGCTGCGGAAGAAGTATGCCGACATTCCACCGCCCACCAGCGCCAGCAGGACCAGTCCCGCGATCTGCAGGGTGTTGATGCGCTTCTTGCGCGCCGGCAGGCTGGTGTCCTCCAGATCCGCCGGCTTGAGGCGGGCCGCGGGCGGCCCCAGCAGGGGGCGCGACTGCTTCCCGTCGCTCTTGTAGGTGGGGAGGTTTTCCTCGAAGTCCTGGGCCGGGGGGAACTTCTCGGCCGGGCGCGGGGGCTCCTCCACGGTCGGGACCTCGTATCCCAGCGGCGTGCCGTCGCGATCGGTCCCCACCTCGCGGATGGGCGGGCGGCCGGCGGCGGAGGGCGGCCGGGAGACCGGCGAGGGCGGGCGGCGTGGCGGGATCTCGCGCCGGTCCTCGGCGAAGGGCGAGGGCATGGAGCGCAGCAGGGCGGCGGAGGGCCGGTCCACCCGGGCGGTCGCCAGGTCCGATTCGTCGTCGAGATCCTCGACCGCCTCCACGGGCGGCGCCTGCAGCTCGACCGTCTCCGGCAACGGCGGCGGCGCGGCCTGGGAGGAATCGGTGCGGGTGGTGGTCTCGTCGTCGCCGACCACCTGCAGGTGCAGCACCTGGGTCTCGGGCGACTGGCCGGCGGCCTCCAGGCGGGCCGCCCGGCGCGCCTCGGTGCGCAGGCGCTCCACCACCTGGGCCTCCTCGGCGAACTCCGCGCGCTCGCGCTCGATCTCCTCGCGGAAGATCTCGCGCATGAACGAGGCCAGCCAGGCCGAGGAGTAGTGCAGCCCGTTCGAGAACATGAAGTTCTCGAGGGCGTCGCGCCACTCGGCGCCGCCCGACCAGCGATCCTGGGGGTTCTTCTCCAGGGCCCGCAGCAGCTGGGCCTGCAGCTCCTCGGGGATGGCCGGGTTGATGTCGCGCGGCTTGATGAAGTCGGTCTCGCGCACCTTCTCCAGGATGGCCAGGTCGTTGGCCCCCTTGAACATCTTCTGTAGGGTGAGCATCTCGTAGAAGCACACCCCCAGCGAGAAGACGTCGGTGCGGTGGTCCAGGGGCAGCCCGTGGGCCTGCTCCGGCGACATGTAGCTGTACTTGCCCTTCAGCACCCCGCCGGTGGTCTGGATGGTGGTGGAGGCGGCCTTGGCGATGCCGAAGTCGACGATCTTCACCTCGCCCTCGTAGGAGACCAGGATGTTGTGCGGGCTGATGTCGCGGTGGATGAGCGCCAGCGGGTTGCCGAAGGCGTCGGTCGGGCGGTGGGCGTGGTCCAGGCCGTTCAGCACCTCGGCGAACAAGAAGCACACCATCTCGATGGGCGTACTCAGGCCCCGGTCGCGCAGCACCCGGATGATGTCGGCGATGTCCTTGCCGTGGATGTACTCCATGGAGATGAAGTACAGCTGGTCGATGCAGCCGAAGTCGTAGATCTGGGCAATGTTCTTGTGGGACAGCGAGGCCGCCAGCTTGGCCTCGTTGATGAACATGCTCACGAACTGCGCGTCGCTGGACAGGTGCGGCAGCATGCGCTTGATGGCCACCAGCTTCTCGAACCCCTCGGCGCCGAAGGCCCGCGCCCGGAACACCTCGGCCATGCCGCCGATGGCGATCCTTCGCTGCAGCACGTACTTTCCGAAGGTGGAGGGCCGAAAGACCATGGTGCCTCGCTCGCCGGGCTAGATTAGGCCAGCCGCGCCGGGGTGGTCAAATCGAGCGGCCCGCGGCGCGCTCCAGCAGCAGGTCGGCACGAGCCCCGGCGCGCGAGGCGATGACCTCGAGCAGTCGCATCTCGAAGTCGGGGAGCGACTCGCTTCCGGCGTCCGCGTACAGCACCCAGCGGTCCAGGGACGTCACCTGCACCGGAATGAGCAGGATCTCGGGCGGCACCACGCCCAGCACTGCAAAGAACTCCGGCGCCTGGCCCACCAGCCGGGGCGCACCGCGGAAGCTGTCCAGCTCGAAGACGGTGCCGGTCAGGTCCCACAGCATGCGCCGCGGGATCTCGATGGTCAGCAGTTTCACCTCGGACAGCCCCATGCCCGAGGAGGCGAAGCCGTACAACGTCCCTCCCCGCTCCCAGAACAAGAGGACGCGCGGCACCACGTTGGCTACCATCTCGGCGAGCACCCCCGCGACCTCCTCGACCGTGGCCGCCGCCCGCAGCACGTCCAGGATCTCGCCAATGGGAATGACACCGCGACGCACCCGGGCGTCCTCGCGGGCGATCTCCAAAGTGTTCTCATCCTGTTGCGGCTGTTGCGAGCGCAGCCGCTCCTCCTCGCGCCGGGCGATCTCGGCCATGGGGACCACCGCGGTCTTCTCACGGTCGTACCCCGTGCCCTTGCAGATCTGGATCTCTTCCCGCACCACCTTGAGGTAGTTGTCGTAGGGGCGGGTCTTCTCGTCGAAACGGTCCGCGCTCACGGGCAGGCGTCTCCCACGCCGTTGTTGTCGCTGTCCTCTTGCAGGGGGTTGGGCACGAGCGGGCAGTTGTCGTCGCAACTTCCGGTGGCGCCGCCGCGGCAGGGGTTGTCGCCCGGGGTGCCACTCCCGTCCCCGTCGTCCAGGATGCCGTCGCCGTCGATGTCGTCCTCGCAGGCGTCGCCGGTGCCGTCGCTGTCCGTGTCCTGCTGGCCGGGGTTGGGTGCCGCGGGGCAGTTGTCGCAGGCGTCGCCCGGGCCGTCCGTGTCGCCGTCGGCCTGCGTCGGGTTGGCGTCGGCGGGACAGTTGTCGCAGGCGTCGCCCGCGCCGTCTCCGTCGCCGTCGGTCTGGGCCGAGTTGCTGTCGGCGGGGCAGTTGTCGCAGGTGTCGCCCAGCCCGTCCGCGTCGCCGTCGGTCTGGGCCGGGTTGGCGTCGGCGGGGCAATTGTCGCAGGCATCGCCCACCCCGTCGCCTTCCCCGTCCTGTTGCCCGCTGTTCGATACCGTCGGGCAGTTGTCGTTGCCGTCGACGACGCCGTCGCCGTCCCCGTCCGCGCCGCAGCTCGGCTGGCCGTTGCAGTTGCCGCGATCCTCGCCGGAGGGGATGACGCAGGTGCCGCCAGCGGCGGCGCACTCGGCGTCGCTCTGGCACTCGGGGCGCGGATTGGGGATGAGCGGGCAACTGTCCTCGGCGTCCGGGACTTCGTCGTTGTCGTCGTCGTCGTCGCAGGCGTTGCCGCGGCCGTCGTGATCGGTGTCCAGCTGGTCGGGGTTGGCCGTGTACGGGCAGTTGTCCTGGGTGTTGCGCCGGCCGTCGGCGTCGGCGTCGAAGTCGCAGGCGTCGCCCGCGCCGTTCCCGTCCGCGTCATGCTGATCCGGGTTGGCCACGAAGGGACAGTTGTCGGCGTTGTCGAGATCGCCGTCCCCGTCGCCGTCGCAGGCGTCGCCGATGCCGTCCGGCGGCTGGTTGGAGTCCTCCTGGTCGCTGTTCTTCACCAGGCGGCAGTTGTCTGAGCTATCGGGGATGCGATCGCCGTCGAAGTCGACGCTACAGGAGGTCGGCTGGGAGACGCAGCGCCCCTGGGTCTGGCCCGAGGGGATGACGCAGCTCCCGCCGGCGGTGGTGCAGTCGGCGTTGGTCTTGCAGTCCGGGCGCGGGTTGTTGATGAGCGGGCAGTTGTCGTCGCCGTCGGGGACGCCGTCGTCGTCGTCGTCCGGATCGCAGGTGTCGCCCCGGCCGTCGCGATCGTTGTCCCACTGGTCGCTGTTGCGAGTGCCCGGACAGTTGTCATGGTCGTCGGCGACCTGATCCCTGTCGGCGTCGCAGGCGTCGCCCAGGCTGTCGCGGTTGGTGTCCTGCTGGTTGGCGTTCGGCACGCGAGGGCAGTTGTCCTGCGCGTTCGCCACCCCGTCTCCGTCCCGATCCCCGTCGCAGGCGTCCCCCTGGCGATCCCCGTCCTGATCGGCCTGGTCGGGGTTGGCGTTGCGGGGGCAGTTGTCCTGGGAGTTGGCCCAGCCGTCATCGTCGATGTCGGGATCGCAGGCGTCACCCAGGCCGTCGTCGTCCAGGTCGGCCTGATCCTGGTTCTTGACCTCCGGGCAGTTGTCGCGGTCGTTGGGGACGCCGTCCGCGTCGGTGTCGAAGTCGCAGGCGTCGCCCACGCCATTGCCGTTGGAGTCTTTCTGATCGGGGTTGACCGTCACCGGGCAGTTGTCCGCGCCCTGACAGGCCGAAGGGCGCTGGCCGGCCGGGGAGACGCAGTCGGCGCTGACCCGTCCCGGGTCGCAGATGCCGTCGGCGTCGCTGTCGCAGTCGCAGCCGTTGCCCGCGCCGTCGCGGTCGGTGTCCTCCTGCCCCGGATTGAAGTTGCGGCCGTTGTTGGGGTTGCCGTCCCAACAGTTGTCCCGGTTGTCGGGCACGCCGTCGTTGTCGTTGTCATTGTCACAGGCGTCCCCGCGGCCGTCGCCGTCCATGTCGGCCTGGTCGCCATTGGGCATGGCGGGACAGTTGTCGTCGCAGTTGGTGGTCTTTCCGCCGGTGCAGGGGTGATCGCCGCTCTGGCCGCTTTGATCGCCGTCGTCGGCGATCCCGTCGCCGTCGCTGTCCACCAGGCCGCCGTCGTTGGGCGGGTTGTTCTTGCATATCGCCTGGTCCAGGATCGGGTCGTACTCGCAGTGCTTTCCCGGCGGGCAGGTGAGGCCGCACACGCACACGCCGTCGCGGCAGGAGAAGCCGGTGGGACAACCGTTGCCACCGTCCGTGTCGGTGCAGGGGATCTCGGTGGTCTTCTCCCCGCAGGATGCCGCTGCCAGAGTGAGCGTAAAGACGAGGAGTCCCCGGAGAAATCGCGCCATGACATCCTCCCGGCCCGCTGCCCGCTGCCGCCGGCCCGATCGGGCGATGGCAAAGCCTACCAGAGCCGAGCAGAGGTTTCAACGGAAGGGCGGGCGCTGGGGGATGTGATTTTATCCGTATTGCTTGAGTATGCGGGCGAGAATACCTCGATGGTTGGTGTTGCTCGGCGCGGCCCTGGGAGTCGCGGCGTGTGTCCATCGAACCGAGCGACCGAGCGTCGAGCCGGTCTCGGCGCCGGTCCTGGATCTCGGCGAGTTGGCGGACACGATCGATCCGGGGCCGGTGGAGCCACTGCTTTCGAACCTCCCTCCCTGGCTGGAGGCCATCCTGGCGAGCCGTCCCGGCAACCACGATCGGCCCGTGCGCCTCGATCTTCTGGAGAGGTTTTCGACTTGGCTGAGTAGCGGTCCCGAGCTGGCCGAGGGTCTGGAATCGCTTCTCGACATGCTCGCCTTGCTCCGCGACACCGAACGCCGTCTCCAAAAAGAGGATGCCCCTCTCGCGGATCTTGCCCTGGCGGCCAGGATTTACCACGCCCTGAATGTTCCCATGCTCTCGGATCCACAGGGCTTTTTTGCGCAGTTGTGGCGCCTCATGGCGCAGGCCGCGGGTCAGGTGGGACAGGAAGGTGCGCAGGCCGGCGAGGTCATCGAGATGGTCCGCGGACTGATGAACCGGGCTCCGTCGCTCCACCGGCGCACCGCGGCCCGGATCCTCCGAAGGGCGCCGGAGGGAGCGGAGGCCTTGCAGGTGCTCGAGCAGGTCGCCAGGGATGCCCGGCAGCGGGACGACTTCGAGGTGTCCTGGCGCCTTTTTTCCGCGAGAGTCTCGCGCCTGGGTGACGCCGCGACGGGAGAGGACTGGTTGGATTTGGCGGAGAGCTGTGCTCGGGGATTGCGTGCGGATTGCGCCGAAAATGCGCTGCGCCGCGCGGAAAGCCACGACATGCGGCGCTCGGCGCGCTGGAGCAGTGCGGCGGCCCTGGTGGCGCTGGCCCGGGACGTTGTGGCCGAAAAAGAGCCGATTTCGCTCGAGGAGAACCTGGCGCGGGCCGAGCGGCTCAACCGGTTGGGACGGCGCGCGGACGCGGAGCAGATCCTGGGGCGGATGATTCAGGCCCATCCCCGTGACGCGAGGCCCTGGCTCGGTCTCGCCAAGGTGGCCCTGGGGAGGCTCCGCATCCGGGAGGCCTATACCTACATCCGGCAAGCGGATGGAATGGACAGGCGCGACGGTGATTACTTCGCCATGGCGCTGGGGACGTTCTGGGGCGTGATGATGGACGAGATCATGCCCATCATCGCGGCGGAGAAGGACGGCCAGCCGGGCCGGATCGGAGCGCGGCTCGCACCCTATCTCGCTCAGGTTAAGGAGGACCTGGAGGGTTTGGCGCGCTTCTCGCCCGAACGGGCCGCCGCGCTGCAAGAGGCGGTCCGGCTCATCCACGAGATCTTCCGGCAACCCGATGGCGCTACAGATCTGGAGGAGCGCGTACGCATCGCCCGCCTGATGGACCAGGCGCTGGGCCGGGTGCTCGACCTGACGCTTCGCTATCCGGACGAAGCGGACGTCTATCGCTTGTGGCTGCTGCTGGCCAGATACACGGCCCGACCGGCGGCGGCGAGGCAGGCCGCGTTTGCGCCGATTCCGCCCGGGGTCCGCGATAGCGCGGGAGTGCTGCTGCTCCAGGCCCGCGTTCGCCTGGCGTTGCTGCTTCGCTCGAAAGACCCCTCCGGGATTCGAGCACTTCGTGCGTTAGTGGCGGATATCCCCCCGGACGAAAAACACGCCTTCGCCATCTCCGCCTTGCGGGCCGATCTGCTGGCCATCGAGGCGGGGCTTCCGGGCGGTGAGGGCCTGTGGCCCCGGGTGGTAAGGGATTACCAGAAGCTTCTCGCGAGCTCGCCCAAGGAGCACGAGCGGCGGTTGAAGTCGAACCTCGGTGTCGCCCTGCTGCGGACGGGGGAGTACCGCCGAGCGAGAGAGCTGTGGCGAGAGGCCAGCGAGGGAGATGAGGACGTCCTCGTCCCGCGGCTGCTCATGGCGGTCACGGCGCCGGGTCCCGATCATCGCAAGGAGGATCTTTCCGAAATCGAAGGGTATTCCCGGATCCCGGCTGTCAACTTCCAGGTTCGTCTGTGGTTGGCCAAGGAAGAACGCCTGCCGCCGGAAGAACTCGAGCTACGCTTGGCGAACGCCTGGACCATCCTCAGCCAGACGATGCCAGGAAGGGAGGAGATCGACGGCTGGCACGGGGCGGTCCTGAATGAGAGCTACAATGTTTCAATGGGTTATTCAGAATCACAGGGCCTCGTTACCGTGTTCGAGCTGAATTCGGATCCTTGGCTCATCTTGCCAGCCAGAAGATAACAACCTGATAAACTTGAAAAAAATTTGGGGACAGGCCCCGGGTTTTTAGGAGAGACTCTGGGGACAGGCCCTGGGCCGTTTTGGTTGTATCTATTTGTTTTTATTTGATAAAGATCAATATACGACCCAGCTCGCCATGTACTCGAGGTCGTCGGCCGGGATTCGGGGAGGGCGCCGCGTCCAGTTTCCAGAAAAATTTGCTTCGCGGGCCGAGAGGTCGAAGTGGCACATCGCGATGCCCATGTCCACGACTTGGAGATCCACCGGCAACCGCCGGTAACCTATGGTACGCTTCAGAAAGAAGTGAAATGCTCTCCCGTCCGCGTCTCGCACGATCCGCCAGGGCTGCTTGTTCGATGCCGAAGGAGCGCGGCGGACGGCGAGCAGCACCGGCCCGAACGGCCCGGCTTTCATCTCGGTGAGCGGTAGTCCCGCCTCTCCGTTGAAGAACAGCTCCCCGAAAGGTTTTCGCCCGTCGGAGCCCGCGATGTACCGAAATGCCCGGTCGACCAGCGAGCGACTTTCGCGCGGCACGCCCACCGGGCTCACCGCCGGGATCACCTGGCCGGGGCCAAGCTGGACGACCTCGGCGAACGCCGAGCGCGAAAAGGTCCCGCCCAGCCAGCAGGTGGCGAGCCCGAGGTCGGTGGCCTTGAGCACGGTGGCCTCGAAAAGATACCCGAAGTCGAGCAGCGCGTCGGCGAGGCCGTTCTCCACGGCGCCCACCAGGAAGTTCCTCGCCCCCTTGATGACCCCGTACGTCCCGAGCTTGATCTTCCGTGCCTCCGCGTCGAAGGCGCGCACCAGCGAAAGATGCACGCGGGAGGCGAACGGCGGCTCGGGCAGGGCGGCGAGGAAGGCTGAAAGCTCCCGGGCTTGCGGGTCCGGCAGAGGTTCTGGCAGAAACGAGCGGTAGGAGCGGCGCTGGTCGATGATCTCCGTGACAGGATGGGAGAATATCATGCCTCAATAATTGGTGGCGGATGTTCTCTTGTCAACCGGCGGCAACTTTATGAAATATCGAATGAAAAACGGGTAAAAACGGGGGAAAAACAGGGGGGACAGGCCCCGTGAAAACAGGGGGACAGGCCCCGTGAAAACAGGGGGACAGGCCCCGTGCGTTCCGGGTTGACTACACAGATGTCTGGGCGATACCGTTCGGTGCTGAGTCGGCCGACACATCGCCTGGCTGAAAGGAGCCTCTATGTCTTCCCAGGAATTCGAGAAGGCGTTGGAGAAGGTCAAGACCCTGCCGGAGCAGCCGCCCAACGTGCTGCTCGAGCTTTATGGGCTGTTCAAGCAGGCGAGCGTTGGCGACGTGACCGGCAGCCGGCCCGGAATGCTGGATTTCAAGGGTCGAGCCAAGTTCGACGCCTGGGCCTCTCGAAAGGGGATGTCCAAGGAGGCCGCCATGGCCGCTTATATCGAGTTGGTCGAGCGGCTGGCCCAGGCAAAGTAACCCGCCGTCTCGTTGCGGGAGTGGTCTGCATCTTCCGGAAGGGCCATTCTCTGCATGTTGCATTCGGGCCCTGGTCCGGTGCCACATGAGCAATCTGGGCCCGGATCGAGGGGCCGGCGCTCATAGGGTGACGAGCGGGGCCTGTCCCCTTTATTTTCCGCCTGCGGTTTCGGGCAACCCGAAAAGCCAATCGTAACAAAAGCCTCGACCTTCAATCTACAACGAAAATTCCATACAGAAGCAGACCCAGCAATGCCAGCAACATAAGAGAAATCAGGAGCCTGTTGAAGGGCGTGAATCCCCCTACTCTCTCGCGCCGGGCCGCGGGTACGCGAGAGAGATCGGGCAATCCGGCCGTCGGATCCATTTTCGCGAGCGTTGCTTCGGCTCGCTGGCGGGCTCGAGAGAGTTGGGCTCGCAGGCCGGCAGAAATCGGCAGAACGCGGTTCACCGGATGCCCCCCCGGTGTTCGATAACGGACTTCTGTCGCCGCCAGACGGTCGAGGGCAATAAACGAGCTTGGTAGCGTGGGCTCATCCGGCGAAAACGTTTGGAGGTTTTCGAGCATGCCCAAGACGCTTCGCAAACGCCTCTCGTACTCCCGGAGCGCCGCCTCCTCGACGCCGTGTTCGAGAATGAACTGCTCGAAGTAGTGATGGATTCGCTCGACGTGCTGGTGCGCCAGGTCCGGCAACCGGACGAGCATCTGGTGGCGGGCCCACTTCTTCTCTTGCTCCGAAGTGGCCACATCGATTGCCCGGCGGTAGAACCCTTCGGCATCCACCAGGTGAAATTCGCGATGGTCGTTCCATTCCTCGGCGCACGCGGCCTTGGCCAACCATGCCTGGTGGTGGTCGGGCGCCAGGGCCAGCACCTGGTCGAGCTCGCCCATCGCCGACGCGTACAAACGGTTGGACATCTTGTCCCGAGCCTCTTCCATGCGCTCTCGGATTTCTCGACGAACGACCAGATCGGCCACCGCACCATCGAGCTTGGGCTCCAGAGAAAACCGGTTGCCGCAGAACTCGCAAACGACCCATTTTTTTTCCTCTGTCTCCTGAATCGCCGCTCCACACGTCGGACACTTGACAGGTTGGATTTTCATTTCCAGCTCAACCTCATTTACTGGACGCCGCTGATTCCTTATGTGAAGACCCGGCGCCTTCTCTCGGGGCACCTTCTCGGGACATCCAACCCCACAGCCCCAAGCAAGCTGCCGTCACACCGGTGTCGAGGCGCGGTGCTCGATTCGACGCACTCTTCGATTCACGCGGAAGACGATTCCGGCGAGCAGGAACACCGCGCCCCAGCACTCGCTTCTGGTATTTTCGGTCGCAACGTCACAGCCGCAGCCGCCGCTCTTGGGCCGCCCCCCGTCGTCGCCGTCCGCTGGCGAATCGCCGCCGTCGCTTTCCGGATCTCCCCCATCGATCGAGGCATCGCCGCGCTCTTCGCTGCCCCCGTCGTCGCCGTCCCCCCCGTCATCCTCCACGGGCGAAAGCCCGATGCTTCCCCAGATGGTAACGCCAGCCTGGACCGTCCGCTCGACCGAGCCCGGCAAGAAGCCCTCGGCGCGCGCCGTCACCGTGTACGTGCCCGGGTCCAGCTCGAACGACCAGGGTGTGACGCCGTCATAGACCACCGTCGGCCCGCCCGAAAGCGTCACCTCGGCGCCCGCGATGCGGTCCTGAAGGTCGGGGGCGCGGTATACCACGCCCTTGAGGGTGCCCTTCTGCGGCGCCCCCATCTCGCGGATGGCGCAGTTGGGCTGGTAGTGGCCCAGGATGTCGCGGAAGGTCTCGCCGTTCATGGAGCGCTCGACCGAGCCCCACTGGCAGGTGCCCCACACCAGGCACCGGTCCGAGCCGGGGACCTCGGGGTTGTCGGCGTGGCCGGCGCAGTTGTCGTGGCCGCACCAGCTCCCCACGCAGGCGCGCACCGGGGTCGCGTCGGGGATGATGGTGCCGGTGGCGTAGCCGGGCTCGGTGCCGTGCTCGGCGCAGGAGGCGGCGTAGAAGTAGCGGTCGATGACGTCGGGGTCGGCCTTTTTCACCAGGATCATGCCGGCGGTGGCGTCGGCCGCGGCGGAGACGTCGGCGTCGCGGTTGTCGTTGTACACCTGGTTGCAGGCGCCGTCCTTGATGTCGTAGCCGTCGTACGGTTGCGTGAGGATGAAGTGCAGCGCATACGAGCGCGCCGCCACGGCGAAGGCCTTCCAACACTCGGCCGCGGCCGCCGGGCCGCCCGCCACCCCGCGGAACACCCCGACCTCGGCGTTCACCACCCCACGCACGTAGTCCTGAAAGTCGATCTCGTCGATGCGCTGGATGGAGCCGGTGCAAGAGGTGTTGAAGTAGCGGGCCACCCGGATGGTGGCGGGGAGCTGCGCCGGCACGCTCGCCCGCAGGAGACCCTGCAAGGACACCGGGCCGCGCGGCTCGGGACCCAGGCCCGTCCCCGGTCCGAGGCCGAACGCCGGAGGACTTCCAGGGGCGAGCCACAGCCTTTCCGGGTAAAGGCGCGCCTGGCCGGGCGGCCCGCCGGGGCGCTGGTTGGCGAGCTCGCCCGGCACGTAACCGGGTGCCTCGACAAGGACGCGCCAGGCATCGTCGCCGGGGACGAGGACGCGATATTCGCCGTTCGCGTCAGCGATGGCGGTATTGTCCAGACCCACCACCCGTAGCCGGGCCGCGGGTACGGGCCGGCCGTCCACCGCGTCGGTGACCTTGCCCCAAAGGACGGCCGGGGCCGGCGGCGCGGCCAGGAGCACAAGCAACAATAACTCGGTCATGACGCCTCCCTGGGGGACGCATCTTACCATGATCGAGCGAACCTGAAAAAGCAGACCCGGGCGCCGTGAGCGCTTGAAGCGGGGGCGTAAAGAGGCGGGGAATCGTCGCTCAGGGGACCGTCGCAAAGCCCGAGGCCGGACAACGATGTCCGCTCACGGTGAGGTAGCCGCCCAGAGGCACGACGAACACCTGATCGCCGCTCTCGAGCGCGGGCGGGGTGCCGCTCTGGGGGTTGACCTGCATCGCGCCGGGAGGCACCGTGCCGTAGGTGACCGGCGGCAGAAAGCCCGCCTCCGCGAAGATCTGCCATTTGATCATGGCGCTGGACACGCCGATCGCGCTCAGGGTGCCCGCCTTGATCTCCGGCTGCCAGGCGATTCGGTTCGTGGCCTTGTCTACCTGGATCTTCGGCAACGAGGCGTGACAGCTGCTCACGTTGAGGTGCAGGCGGACCGGCGCCGAGGGGCAAGCGAAAAGCCGCTGCTTGCTCTCCAGAACCAGCATCACGTCGGGCTCGCTACGCACCGTCTGCGCCGCCAGCTCGAACGACTCTCCGAAGGCCGTGGTCACCTCGAACGAGCCGTCCGCTCCCGACATGGCGGAGGCGAGGCAGGCCCCGCCGCAGACGCGGTTTGCGATTTCATCGGGTACGGTCGGATCCTCGGCGATCACGGCGATCCCGGCCGCGGGCTGGCCGTTCTCCATCACGGTGCCGCGCACGGTGCATGCGGTGATCTGCAGCTCGTGCTCGGCGTCCAGCTTGACCGGGCCGGGGTGCAGCCCGCCGTCCGGGCACACGCCGCTCTCGGCCGGTAGCTCGATGGCCGGGAAGCGGTAGTACTTGTCCTTCCAGATGCACACGATCTGGACCCGGAACTTTTCTCCTTGGATACCGTTGCCGTCCAGATCCTCGCCCGGGCCCTCCGAGCGGCGCACCTCGATGCACTCGACCCCCGTGCCGGAGGCGTGGGGCGGCGATACCCCGGGGAAATTCTCCCCGCGCAAAAAGCAGGTGGCGTTCTTCACCGGCTGGCCCTCCGGGTCCTGCGGCTCCACGATCACCACCGTCTTCTCGCTCTGCGGCCAGTCGCAGTTCCAGTAGCTGAAGTGCGACACCTCGGCCACCACGTACACCTGCGAAGGAAAGCTGCCGTCGCGCAGGCCGGCCAGGTCGGTCTCCTCGATCAGGCTGCCGTCGGCGTCCTCTAGCCAGCCGGTCCCGTCCGCCCGCCACTGGCCGGAGGCCTCATCGAATGAGTACATGGGCACCTCGATGCGATCGGTGCCGGGGATGAGATCGCCCATGGTTCCGAAGGTGTCTCGTGGGAGCAGCATCTCGAGGCGGGCCTTCTTTCCGGCGGGCAGCTCACGGATCTCCTTGTCGGAAGCGTCGTAGAGCTCGAAGGAGGCGAACACCGAGGAGATGAGCAGGTTCCCCTGGTCGTCGGCGAACTCCCCCGGAAAGGCGTCGACCTCGGTGACGGGATTGAAGACTCGCGCGTGGCCATGGGCGATCTCGATGCCGCTCACCCGCACCGCTCCGGAGTCGTCCTGGCACGCGGCGCCCTCGCAGGAGAGCGACGCGCTCGAGTACAGCACCACCGTCAGCGTGGCGGAGCCGCCGGTCTGCGCCGCCACCGTGCGGAGCTGCCTGGCGTACCCGGCGCGGGTGAAAGACAGCGTGGTCTTCTTGCCGTCCGCGGCCGGCGCCGCCAGAGAATAGGTTCCGTCCTCGCCGGTCTGGGTTTGCGTCGACTCGGACGCTGAGATGACGCCATCGCCGTCGCGATCGACCCAGGCCCGGACCTCCACCTCTTCGCCGGGATCGTCTCCCGGCGCATCGAGCCACACCGTCCCCGATACCGCGAAGGTGGGGCCTGCGGGCCCGCCGCCTCCCGAGCTGCAGGCCGCCAGGGCCAGCAAGAGCCAAAGACAGATCGCTTTTTTCATCGCTTTCCTCCCGAGGTGTGACGACATTTTCTGGTTCTCGGCAGAACCAGCAAGCCAGCGACGTTTTTCTACACCTTTTTGTTCAAGAGGATCAACATGCTCTTTTAATACATGAAAAAAACGGGAAATGCATCATAACCCCAAGCGAAAACAAAGGAAACCTTGGGGACAGGCCCGCGTTTGCGTTGGGGACAGGCCCGCGTTTGCGTCTAAAACATTGGGACAGGCACCCGTTTATGTATTTGATTTTGTGTTGTATTTTCCGCGAGAATCCCGCGCCTGCTTGTGTAACATATTGATTATGAACGATAAATTTTGTCAACGGGCGCGCCCGTTGACTGATTTTTCATATATTTCAATTTGTTACTGGGGGCCTGTCCCCGCCAGTGCCCGCCAGTGCGGTGGTGCAGTATGTCTTGGCTGGTGCCGGCAGCGTCATCTCACCGCCCACCACCGGCGGGATAAGCCGCCGCCAGCGGCACCCGTCAAACGCCAATAGCCACACCCGGTTGTCGTCCAACGGCAGCGTCAGCGAGACGTCCAGGGCAAGGACTTTTTCGTCGACGACCCGGGCCAAGGTCACGGAGAGCTCGCCCCGCCGGGCCGTCCTGCCTTCCCGCGGCGCCTCGTCCGTGACCAGTCGCTCGAACGCCGAACCCAGAAAGCTCCCCGTCTTCGCCTCCATGCGGAAGCTCCCCAGCCCGGTACGCGAAAACAGGAGCTCTTCGCGCGACACCGTCACAGCCCACGCGCCGGCCGGCGCGGGAATCCCCAAACTGTGCAGGTACGCCGGAAGGTACATCCCATGCTCCGGGCCGTTCAGAAGCAGCACCCGGGCCTCGGTGGCTTCGGGCTCGCCGGGGAACGCGGAGCGGGCCACCGTCTCCTCCATCCAATCCCCGCCGGCCGCGTACTGGCCTCGATGAATGACGGTCTGCACGAGCGATACGACGAGGTGGACGAGTACAAAGACCACGGCACCGGTCCGCAGACAGAGTCGCCGCAGGCGCCCGGCTTCCCGCCCCGCGGCCATGCCGTCGAAGACCGCCCCGGCGAAGAGGAGCGCGGACGGCATGGTGGCGACGATGAGCAGCCGGTTCATGGGCCAGGCGGAGGTCGTCGCCAGCATGGCGAAGAGCGAACCCGCGAGCAGCCCGCGGCTCGTGCGCGATCGCGCAAGGTGCGCGCCGAGCAGCAACAGCACGATGCCGACCAGAGAGAGCGCGAGCAGGACCGGCCACAACGCCCCGCGCGCGGACGGCAGCAGCGAGATCTCCGGCGGCACGGTGGTGAACGCACCCATGGCGAGGAGCAGCAGGCGGGACAGCAGCGCTTCCCGGGCGAACTCCAGCGGCTGCGCGAAAGGCTGCCGGTACCAGTCGGAGCCGCCGGCGCCAGCGCCGAGCGCAGCGTAAAGGGCGAGGTACGCTCCCGAGAGCAGCAGCACCGGCGCCACCGCCGAGATCCTCCGGGCGGGGTGTTCCTCCCGGAAAATCTCGATGGCCACGATCCACGCCACCGCGGCCAGCGCGGTCTCGCTTGAAAGGAGCCCCAGCGCGAGAAGACCCAGCGCGCGCGCGCGGTCCCGGAAAGCGCCGCTTCTTCTCCAGTCGAAGTACGCCCCCACCGAAAGGGCCGAGAAGAGCCCGGCCAACAAGGCGTGCCGGCTGGCGATCCAGTGGACGTTCAACACGTGCGCCTCGTCCACGGCGAAGAACACGGCGCCCAGAAGAGCGATGGCCCGGGCCGAGCCGCGCTCGAAGGAGAAGCGCAAGAACAGCCGCCACAGGAGAAAAACCAGCGCGGCGTAGAGGAGGATGTTCGTGAGGTGATACCCGGCCGGCGAGCGCCCGTAGATGGCCCGATCGAGCCACAGGCTAACACACCCGAGCGGCCGCAAGAAATCCAGCCGAAAAGACTCGGCCGCCCACCAGGGGACCACGTCGCCCTGGATGCCGGACAACCGATCCGTGTCGCCCTCGGCGAAGGTGTAGAGTCTCCACCATGGCTGCGGCGGGACCGACGCCGCGCCGTCCATCAGCGCCTGGTGATAGAAATCATCGATGTAGAACCCGCTCCACAGGCTCGGAAGATAGAGCAGCACCGCGAGCGCCGGCGCCAGCCAGGGAGCGATTCGTCGCCCGGACACATGTTCCAGCGCCGATGTGATTCGCGAAGGCCGACTCTGCGCCGACATGCAACGCATCCTAGCTGAAGTGGTGTCGCGTGTCTCGCTCGGCCGGGTTTGCCCAGGTCCCGCCCCACTCGGCGATTGACTTCACAGGGGCCGGTTGGTACAAGGATGCGCCGGCGCGGGGCCGCGGCGGCCTCCCCGGCGAGGACTTCGCTTACAAACCCTGGAGGTGTTTCATGACGATCAAGATCGGAATCAACGGATTCGGCCGTATCGGGCGCTGCGTGACCCGCATCGCAGCGGACAAGGGCAAGAAGTTCGAGATCGTGCACATCAACGACATCACCGACGCCAAGACCCTGGCCCACCTGCTCAAGTACGACTCGGTGCACGGGACCTTCGCCGGCGAGGTGAAGTCCACCGAGAAGAGCATCATCGTCAGTGGCAAGGAGATCGAGGTCAGCGCCATCAAGGAGCCCGAAAAGCTCCCCTGGAACAGCAAGAAGGTGGACGTGGTGCTGGAGTGCACCGGCAAGTTCACCGACCGGCCGGGCTGCGAGAAGCACCTTGCGGCCGGCGCGCGCCGGGTCATCCTGTCGGCGCCGCCCAAGAGCAAGGACATCCGGGCCTTCGTGTACGGCGTCAACCACAAGAGCTTCGACCCCAAGGCCGACGCGGTGATCTCCAACGCCTCGTGCACCACCAACTGCCTGGCCCCGGTGGCCAAGGTGCTGCACGAGAAGTTCAAGATCCTGCACGGCCTGATGACCACCATCCACTCCTACACCAACGATCAGCGGGTGCTGGATCTCCCCCACAGCGATCTGCGCCGCGCCCGAGCCGCCGCGCTCTCCATGATCCCCACCACCACCGGCGCCGCCAAGGCGGTGGGCGAGGTGCTGCCCGAGCTCAAGGGGAAGCTCAACGGCCTGTCGGTGCGGGTGCCCACCCCCAACGTCTCGCTGGTGGACCTGGTGGCGGTGGTGGAGAAGAAGACCAACAAGGACGAGGTCAACGCGGCGCTGAAGGCCGCCGCCGAGGGAGAGCTCAAGGGCATCCTGGGCTTCTCCACCGAACCGGTGGTGAGCATCGACTTCAACGGCGACACCCGCTCCTCGATCGTGGACGGCGACCAGACCATGGTCATGCAGGACACCATGGTGAAGGTGCTCTCCTGGTACGACAACGAGTGGGGCTTCTCCGAGCGCATGCTGGACCTGGTGGCCCACGTGGCGGGGTAGGCCATGGCCATCAAGTTCATCGAGGAGCTGCCGATCGGCGGCAAGCGCACCTTCGTGCGGGTGGACTTCAACGTGCCGCTCTCGGGCGGCAAGGTCAGCGATGACACCCGCATCCGCGAGGCGCTGCCCACCATCAAGCACGCCATCTCCCGCGGGGCGCGGCTGATCCTGGCCTCGCACCTGGGCCGGCCCAAGGGCAAGCGCAACCCGGACTTCTCGCTGATGCCGGTGGGGGAGCGGCTGCGCGAGCTTCTGGAGATGGAGATCATCGTCGCCGAGGACTGCGTGGGCGACGGGGTGCGCAAGCTGGCCGCCGACCTGCGGGAAGGGCAGGTGCTGCTGCTCGAGAACCTGCGCTTCTACAAGGAAGAGGAGGCCAACGATCCGGGCTTCTCGGAGAAGCTGGCGCAGCTCGCCGACGTGTACGTGAACGACGCCTTCGGTTGCGCCCACCGGGCCCACGCCTCCACGGCCGGCATGGTGGCCCACGTCAAGCACAAGGGCATCGGCTACCTGATGCGCAAGGAGCTCAAGTACCTGGGCGAGCTGTTGGGGAAGCCCAACCGTCCCTTCGTGGCGGTGCTGGGCGGGGCCAAGGTGTCCGATAAGATAGCGGTGATCTCGTCGCTGCTCGCCAAGGCCGACGCGGTGCTCATCGGCGGCGCCATGGCCTACACCTTCCTCAAGGCCCAGGGGGTGGCGGTGGGCAAGTCCCTGGTGGAGGAGGACAAGCTCAAGGTGGCCTCCGAAATCCTCAAGCAGGCCCGCGAGCGCAAGGTGGAGATCCTGCTGCCGGTGGACCACGTGGTGGCCGCCTCGCCCGACGACGCCAAGGGCGAGGTGGTGAAGGGCGCCATCCCCGAGGGCCGCATGGGGCTCGACATCGGGCCGTCCAGCGTGGCCGCCTTCGGCACCCGCATCGCCTCGGCGCGCACCGTGTTCTGGAACGGCCCGCTGGGGATGTTCGAGCGGCCGGCCTTCGCCGAGGGCACGCTCTCCATGGCGCGCGCACTGGCCGACTCCAAGGCCGTGACCGTGGTGGGCGGCGGCGACTCGGTGGCCGCCATCCAGCAGAGCGGCGTGGCCGAGCGCATCACCCACATCTCCACCGGCGGCGGCGCCTCGCTGGAGCTGGTGGAGGGCAAGACCCTGCCGGGCGTGGCCGCCCTGGAGGAGTAGCGGGCCGCCCGCCGGGCCGCGCCCCAGATCCCGACCCCCTGTGGTGGCGCGAACGCGGGGCCAGCCCGGCCGGCGCTTTGGCGCGCGCGTGTTGCGGCCGAGGGCCGCGCAATTGCCAATCACGGAGAAAACGATGGCATCGAACAAGAGAAAGCCGCTGTTCGCCGGAAACTGGAAGATGAACCACGTCCCCCGCGAGGCCGCCGCCGTGGCCGGGGCGGTGCTGGCGGGCATCGGAGACCGGGACGACGTGCAGGCCGTTCTGGCGCCGACCTTCGTCAGCATCCCGGCGGTGGTGGAGGTGCTGCGCGGGAGCCCCGTCTCCGTGGCCGGGCAGAACTGTCACTGGGAGTCCAGTGGGGCCTTCACCGGCGAGGTCACGGCCGAGATGCTCAAGGCCGCGGGCTGCAGCCACGTGATCCTGGGCCACTCCGAGCGCCGGCAGTTCTTCGGCGAGACCGACGAGACGGTGAAGTGGCGCTTTGCCGCCGCCCACCGCGCGGGGCTCTCCCCCATCGTGTGCGTCGGCGAGACGCTGGCCGAGCGCGAGGCGCGCCGCACGCTGGACGTCATCGAGCGCCAGCTGCTGTTCGCCCTCTCGGCCGCCAACCGGGAGCAGGCGCTCCGCACCGTCATCGCCTACGAGCCGGTGTGGGCCATCGGCACCGGCAAGGTGGCGACTCCGGGGCAGGCGCAGGAGGCGCACGCCTTCCTGCGCAAGCTCCTGGCCAACCGCTTCGACGAGGCCGTGGCGGCGCAGGTCCGCATCCTGTACGGTGGTAGCGTGAAACCCGACAACATCGCCGAGCTCATGGCCCAACCCGACATCGACGGAGCCCTGATCGGTGGGGCCAGCCTGAAGCCGGAGAGCTTCCTGGGCATCGTCCAGAATGGCCGCCGCGCCTGAGGGCGCGATAGAACTTGCATCGGGGTCCGCTTTTTGTTAGGAAGGCCCCCCGACCCTCTTTGCGAGGTGACGCCATGTACACCCTCATGGTCATTCTCTTCGTCATCGCCAGCATCTTCCTCATCCTGGTGGTGCTGCTACAGCAGGGCAAAGGCGCTGGCATGGGCGCGGCCTTCGGCGGCGGCAGCCAGACCCTGTTCGGCGGCCGGGGCCAGGCCACGCCGCTGCAGAAGGCCACCGTGGTGATGGCCCTGCTGTACATGGCGCTCTCGGTGGTGCTGGCCTCGCTCTCGACCGGGCAGCGCTCGGCGCTGGCGGGCGAGGAGCCCCCGCCCGATCACGAGGCCGGCCTCGATCCCGAGAATGCGGCGGACGCGCCGGGCGGCGAAGGCGCGAAGGAGCAGCCGGGCGAGGCGGCGCCGAACGCGGCTCCCTCGGCCCCCGCCGAGAAGGCACCGGCCGTTCCCGAGGCGCCGGCCCCGGCCCCGGCGGCAGCACCAGCTCCCGCGCCTGCTGCCGCTCCCGCGGCTCCCGCGCCCGCACCTGCTCCTGCTCCGGCTCCCGCACCTGCTCCTGCTCCGGCCGCGCCCCCGGCGCCTTGATTGCCTTGATGCGCTCGAACTCGATCCCGCATCGCCGTGAGCCGCAACTGTGACGTTACCAGGTGTTTCTGAAAATCTGACCGGAGTGCTTCAATGATTCCAAGCGCGACCGGCTGCGGGGCCCACAGAGCCAGCACAGACGGGCGCGCGAGAATTGGTCGCAGCCCAAGGCGACGCCGAGCTTGACCCGAAAAACTAGCATCTGCTAGCGTGGGCGCGCCGCATAGCCAAGGAGCGCCCATGAAGACCATCATCGAGCCGTTCAAGATCAAGGCCGTCGAACCGCTGCGCTTGACCAGCCGTGACGAGCGCCGGGCGCTCATCGCCGAGGCCGGCTACAATCTGTTCAACCTGCGCGCCGAGGACGTGCTCATCGACCTGCTCACCGACTCCGGCACCGCCGCCATGAGCCAGGAGCAGTGGGCCGCGGTGATGCGCGGCGACGAGGCCTACGCCGGGAGCCGCAGCTTCTACGAGTTCGAGTCGAAGATCCGCGAGATCACCAACCTAAAGCACGTCATCCCCACCCACCAGGGCCGCGCCGCCGAGCGCATCCTGTTTTCGGTGGCGCTCCGCCCCGGCCAGGTCGTCCCCAGCAACAACCACTTCGACACCACGCGGGCCAACATCGAGTTCCAGCGGGCGGAGGCGATCGACCTGGTCATCCCCGAGGGCAAGGTGCCGGCGCTGGAACACCCCTTCAAGGGCAACCTGGACGTGGCGCGCCTGGAAAAATTGATCGCAGAGCGGGGCGCAAAGAACATCCCCCTGTGCATGCTCACCGTCACCAACAACACCGGCGGCGGGCAACCGGTGAGCCTGGAGAACATCCGCGCCGTGTCCCAGGTGTGTCGCAAGCACGGCATCCCCTTCTTCCTGGACGCCTGCCGCTTCGCCGAGAACGCCTACTTCATCAAGCTGCGGGAGCCGGGGCAGGCGGAGCGCACGCCCCTCGAGATCGCCCGGGACATGTTCCGTCACGCCGACGGTTGCACCATGAGCGCCAAGAAGGACGGCCTGGCCAACATCGGTGGCTTCATCGCCCTCAACGACGACGCCTGGGCGAGGGACATGCGCAACCTGCTCATCCTTACCGAGGGCTTCCCCACCTACGGCGGGTTGGCCGGACGGGATCTGGCGGCCATCGCCCGCGGCCTGGAGGAGGTCCTGGACGAGGACTACCTGCGCTACCGGCTGGCCTGCGTGCGCTACCTGGGCGATCATCTCACCCGTCTGGGCGTGCCCATCGTGCGGCCGCCGGGGGGCCACGCGGTGTTCGTGGACGCGCGCGCCATGCTGTCGCACATCCCGCCCGGGGAGCTCCCCGGCCAGGCGCTCTCCTGCGCCCTGTACGTCGAAGGCGGCATCCGCTCGGTGGAGATCGGAACGGTGATGTTCGGGCGGCGCGACCCGGAGTCGGGCCGGGAGATCGTCGCCGACATGGACCTGGTGCGGTTGGCCATCCCGCGCCGCGTGTACACCCAGAGCCACGTGGACTACGTCATCGAGGTGTTCGAGGAGTTGGTCCGGCGCAAGGATGACATCCGTGGCCTGGCCTTCGAGTACCAGCCGCCCTTCCTGCGGCACTTCACCGCCCGCTTCCGACCGATCGCCGCATGAGCAAGCCCTCCGGCAGCTTCGACTGGGATCCGGTGACGGGGCGCCTCGAGTTCGAGGGCCTGCGCCATCTGTTGCTGCGCCCGGAGACGCTGGCCGAGATCCAGAAAGGCGTGGAGGACCGCCTGGCCGGCAAGGCCGCCGAGTTCATGTACGCCGCCGGGGCCGCCTGGGCGGTGGGCGCCTGCCGCCGCCTGCGCAAGGGCGACGACTTGGCGGCCCTGGCGAGAGAGGTGTGCGCCCAGGCCACCGCCCTGGGCTGGGGCGTGTGGACGGTGCAGGCGTTCGAGCCCGGCGCGCGCCGGCTCCAGGTGGAGATCCAGGGCTCGCCGTTCGCCGAGGCCTACGGCGCGGCCGACCACCCGGTGTGCCACCTGGCCTGCGGCGCGGTGGCGGGCCTGGCGGAGAGCCTGCTGGCCATGCCGGCCGGCTGCGGCGAACGCACCTGCCGGGCCATGGGGCACCCCTCCTGCGTCTTCGTGGCGGAGGGGCAGGATCTGGCCGGCAAGGAGAGCTGGGGCTGGTAGGCCCGGGGAGCGCGCATGGCCGAACACAAGAAGATCCTGGTGATCGACGACGACCCGTTCATCCTGGAGGCGGTGGGCTCGCTGCTGCAAAAAGCCGGCTACCGGGTGGCCACCGCCAGCAACACCATGGGCGCGGGGTACCTGCTGCGCGACTTCGCGCCCGACCTGGTGGTGCTGGACATCATGCTCCCCGGCTCCTTCAGCGGCGATCAGGCCTGCGCCACCCTGCGAGACCTCAGCCCGGGGATCCGCATCGTCTTCTACTCCGGCATCGACCAGGCGCAGCTGCGGCGGCTGGCGGAGCAGAACCACGCCGACGCCTGGCTCAACAAGGGCGGCCGGGTGTCCGAGCTCATCCAGATCATCGATGGACTGCTGGGGGTCCAGCGATGACGCCGGCGCCGGGCGGCGTCTGCGCGTTTTGCGGGGGCGCGCTGGACGAGGCCATCCGGCTCGACGCGCGAGGGGCCTGCTGCAGCGCCTGTCTCCTGTCCGGTCGAGTGTTGAGCGGCTCTGCGCTCCGGCTCGCGGACGTGGCCGAGCGGCTCCTGGACGTATGCAGCACGGCCCGGCACATGGTGAGCTCGGCCGTAGAGATCGCCGAGCAGGCCCTCCGGCGCGAGGAGTACGAGCTGGGGCGGGAGACGCTGCGCCGCCGGGCCGAGCAGGCGCTGGCCGAGAGCCGGCCGCTGCTGGCGGCGTGTCTTCTGTTGCGGGCGCTGCGCATCCCGGGCCAGGCGGCCCGGGTGTACCACGACCTGGCCGCGACCGCGACGACGCTGGGCCTGACGCGCGAGGCCGGCCTGCACCTCAAGACCGGTAGTTGGCTGGCCATCAAGGCGGGCGACGTTCCGCTGGCGCGAGTCATGTTGGAGCGGCTGCGCGCCCTCGATCCCGCGGACGAGTGGATCGCCAAGGCCGAGGCGCTCCTGCCTGTCCAGGCCGGCGAGGAGAAGGCCGAGCCGCGCTGTAGCTTCTGCGGCCGAACTGCCCGCGAGGCCGGCCCCCTGGTGAGCGGCTCCGAGGCCGCGGTGTGCGCCGGCTGCGTGCGCAAGATGATGAACCTGGACCGGGGACACAACTGACGTGATGAACCCGTCCGGCGGCCGCGCAATATGCTGAATTTCCGCGGCGCGCCAGGCGGGTCCTCCATGCAGCGGAGCCGGCTCGGCGGCGAGCAGTTAGGAGAACCCGCCGTTAAGCAGCCGCGCCTCCGGCCACCCGCCCGCAGCGCGCCAGATCGGGATTTTTTGACTTCGGCGCACCCTCCCGTACAATCAAGCACCCATGGCCCGTCGAAAGACAACCACCCCCGTGAAAGGTGAAAACCGTCGCGTGGTGGTGATCGTGCTCGACAGCGCCGGCATCGGCGAGCTGCCAGACGCCGGGGCGTACGGCGACGGTGGCGCCGCCACCCTGCCCAACCTGGCGCGCGCGGTCGGCGGGCTTACGCTCCCCCACCTCGCCGCGCTGGGCCTGGGCCGTATCGCGCCCATCGCCGGGGTCTCGGTGGCGGCGCGGCCGGAGGGGTGGTTCGGCAAAATGGCCGAGCGCTCCCCCGGCAAGGACACCACCACTGGGCACTGGGAGCTCATGGGGCTGGTGCTCGCCGAGCCGTTCGCTACCTTCCCCAAGGGCTTCCCCGAGGAGATCGTCCGCGAGTTTTCGCGCCGCACCGGCCGCGGGGTGCTGGGCAACAAGGCGGCCTCGGGGACCGCCATCATCGACGAGCTCGGGAGAGAGCACCAGCGAACCGGCCAGTGGATCGTGTACACCTCCGCCGACAGCGTGTTCCAGGTGGCGGCCCACGAGGAAACCATCCCCCTCGAGGAGCTGTACCGCGCCTGTCGCGCGGCCCGGGAGTTCCTGGACGCCTACCGGGTGGGCCGGGTGATCGCCCGGCCCTTCGTGGGCGCGCCGGGAGCGTACCGGCGGACCTACCACCGGCACGATTTCTCCATGAAGCCCACCGGCCCCACGGTGCTCGATGCCCTGCGGCAGGCCGGGGTCCCGGTGTGGGGCGTGGGAAAGATCGGCGACATCTTCGCGGGCCAGGGGGTGGAGCGTAGCGAGCCCACCGAGGGCAACGCGAGCGGCATCGAAAAGACGCTCAAGCTTCTGGATGAGCTTTCGCGCGGGCTGCTATTCGTCAACCTGGTGGACTTCGACATGACCTTCGGCCACCGGCGGGACGCGGCGGGGTACGCTCGGGCGCTGGTCGATTTCGATGCTGCCCTGCCCCGCATCCAGGAGCGCCTGCGGCCGGGTGACCTGCTGCTGATCACCGCCGACCACGGCTGCGACCCGACCTTCGCCGCGCACACCGATCACACCCGCGAGTACGTGCCGCTTGTGGCCTGGCGCCCGCGCGGTGGCGGTGGCGAGCTCGGCGTGCGCCGCTCGTTCGCCGATCTGGGGGCCACCGTAGCCGAGGCCCTGGGCGTGCCCTGGGCGGGCCCGGGGGAGAGCTTCTTTCCGGCGCTCGCCGCCGACGCGGAGGCAAAGTCATGAGGATGTACGACATCATCCGCAAGAAGCGCGATCGGGTGGCGCTCACGCCCGAGGAGATTCGCTTCTTCGTCCAGGGCGTGGCCTCGGGCGAGATCCCCGACTACCAGGCCTCGGCGCTGTGCATGGCCATCTATCTCAACGGCGCCTCGGACGAGGAGACCGTGGCCTTGACCGGCGAGATGGTCCACTCGGGCGCGGTCATGGACTGGTCGGACATCCCGGGGCGCAAGGTGGACAAGCACTCCACCGGCGGGGTGGGCGACAAGACCTCCTTGATCCTCGCGCCCATCGCCGCGGCCGCCGGGGTGGTGGTGCCCATGGTGTCGGGGAGGGGCCTGGGTCACACCGGCGGCACTCTGGACAAATTGGAGAGCATCCCCGGCTTCGACGTGCGCCTGAGCGCCGAGCGCTTCCGCGAGGTGCTGAAGACCTGCAAGCTGGTGCTGGCCGGTCAGACCGCCGAGCTGGCGCCGGCCGACCGCAAGCTGTACGCGCTGCGGGACGTGACCGCCACGGTGGAGAGCATCCCGCTCATCGCCTCGTCGATCCTGTCGAAGAAGCTGGCCGAGGGCATCGACGCTCTGGTGCTCGACGTCAAGGTGGGCAGCGGCGCCTTCATGAAGAAGCCCTCCGACGCGCTGCGCCTGGCCCGCACCCTGGTGGCCATCGGGCGCAGCCAGGGCAAGCAGATGGTGGCCCTGCTCACCGACATGGATCAACCGCTCGGCACCCACGTGGGCAACAGCCTGGAGGTGATCGAGTCGGTGAACGTGCTGCGCGGCCAGGTCGAGAACGATCTGTCCGAGCTGTCCTTCGAGCTGGCGGCCCACATGCTGGTGCTGGGCCAGGTGGCCGCCACGCTGTCGCAGGCGCGGCGCCGGGTGCGTGAGCTGGTGCAGAAGGGTGCGGCGCTGAAGAAGTTCCAGGAGGTGGTGGCCGCCCAGGGCGGCGACGCGCTGGCGCTGGAGGACTTCTCGCGCCTGCCGGCCGCCAAGCGCACCGAGGTGGTGGCCGCGCCGGCGCGGGGGTTCGTGCAGCGCATCCAGGCGGAGGAGGTCGGCATCAGTGCCATGCTGCTCGGTGCCGGACGGGCGCGGGCGGAAGATCCCATCGACCACGGCGCCGGCATCGTGCTGCACCGTAAGGTGGGCGACGCGGTGGAAGAGGGCGCCCCGCTGGCCACGCTGTACTTCAACGACGCCGCCCACCGGGACGAGGCGCGCGCGCGTTTGTTTTCGGCCTACACCCTGGGGGCGCAGCCGCCCCCGCGTGGCAAGCTCATCCGCCGTATCATCTCTTGACCAGGGGCGGAGGACGCATGATCACGGTTCTGGAGCAACTGGACGAGGCCTGTGCGCGGGTGCGCGAATCCAGCGAGATCGTGCCCGAGATCGGGCTCATCCTGGGTTCGGGCCTGGGTTTTCTCGGCGATCGGGTGGACCAGGCGACGCGCATCGCCTACGCCGACCTGCCGGGCTTTCCGGTTTCCACCGTCGAGGGGCACGCCGGGCGGCTGGTGCTGGGGTTCCTCGCCGGGCGGAGAGTGGCGGTGATGCAGGGGCGCTTCCACTACTACGAGGGCTACTCTCTGGAGCAGGTCGCCATGGGGGTGCGCCTCATGGGACGGCTGGGCGCGCGCATTTTGATCGTCACCAACGCCGCCGGCGGCATCCGCGAGGATCTACAGGCGGGCGATCTCATGCTCATCTCCGATCACATCAACCTCATGGGCGGGAACCCGCTCGTGGGGCGCAACCTGGCCGCGCTGGGGCCGCGCTTTCCCGATCTCAGCGACGCCTACAGCCGCGAGCTTCGCGAGCAGGCGCGCGCGGTGGCCGGGCGGGAGAACATCCAGCTGCGCGAGGGCGTGTACGCGGCCTTCAGCGGGCCTTCCTACGAGACCCCCGCCGAGATCCGGGCGCTTCGCTCCCTGGGCGCCGACGCGGTGGGCATGTCGACCATCCCCGAGGTGATCGCCGCTTGCCACATGGGGCTGCGGGTCCTCGGGATCTCCTGCATCTCCAACCTAGCCGCGGGAATTGGCAAGAACCCGCTCTCCCATGACGAGGTTCAGGAGACGACAAAGCGCGTGCAGGAGACCTTCAGCCGGCTCGTGCTGGCTCTGGTGGGCCAGCTCCGCTGAATCTTTTTTTTGCGCGACCGGCAGCGGCGCCGAGAACGCCTCGCGGTCGGGCGTGCTTTCTTAAGGGAGGCCGCATGTCGAAACGACCCCAGCGACGCAAGATGCGGCGCGCTCGCCTGAACGCGGGTGACGCGGAGCTCATCCGGCGCGCGCTCGAGGTGCGCCGCAACGCCCACGCGCCCTACTCGCGTTTCGCGGTGGGGGCGGCGGTGCGCTGCGCGGACGGGACGATCTTCACCGGCTGCAACGTGGAGAATGCCTCGTACGGCGCCACGGTGTGCGCCGAGCGAAACGCCATCGCCGCTGCGGTGGCCGCGGGGAAGCGGGACTTTCTGGCGCTCGCCATCGCCACCGTGAACGCGCCCCCGGCCGCTCCCTGTGGCTTGTGCCGACAGGTGATCTCGGAGTTTTCGCCGGATCTTCGGCTGCTCCTCTGCAACCCGCGCGGCGACATCATGCGTACTTCCCTCGGCCGCCTGCTCCCCCTCCAGTTCTCCCGCAGGGACCTGTAACAGGAAGAAATCACAAGATAAAAAAATGAAAATACGGCCGGCGGCTCCACGCCAGCTTTCAACTTCTCGAAAAACAAGCACTTTAACTGGGGACAGGCCCCGGGCGGGCCCTGGGTCACACTCGTCGTTTGGACAATACAAACAGCGCAAGAGGGTGCGCGGTTTAGGCCCCCAATAAATGTTTTAGGGTACGGTCCGGGGGAGGTGGGTGCAGCGCTGGGATTACTTCGCGGGAGCGGCGGGGGGAGCGGCGGGGGCGGCGCCGGAGTCGTACTTCACCGCGAAGGCCAGCAACCCGGCCAGGATCATGGGCACGCCGAAGACGGCTTTGGTAGCGAAAACCAGCGGCAGCGCGCCACACACGATGAGCAGCACGGCGTTCGCCCAGCGGTTGAACTTGCGCATGATGACCAGCACCGAGACGATCAGGCCCAGCACGCCGCAGATGAGCAGGGCGTAGGTCGCGGTCTTCATGCTGCTGAGCTCTTTCCCGGCCTCGCCGGCCGATGCGGCCATGGCGGCGGCCATCTGGCCGAGCTCGGAGTTGAGATCCGATAGCCACTTGAAGCCCAGCAAGAGGCCCGCCAACGCGCCGATGATGCCGATGATGCCAGCTGCCCACTTCATGATTTCCTCCTTTGGAAATTGTGGCACGATAGAAGAAAACCGGGATCCTGTCAAACGCTTTCTGTTCTTTTTCAGACTCCTCGCCTCGAGCGCAGGCGCAATTTACGGATCGTTTCACCTTTTTCTGCTGGAGATTGAGAAAACAGTTCTGGCCGGTCAACGTGCCGATAAACCTCTGGAAAATGTGGGGAAAATGTGGGGACAGGCCCCGGGGAAAGACTCTTTTCCGATCTGGTGAGTTGAGAGGCTTGCGCTCTCGGGTCAGTACCCGCCCCCGGTGCCGCCGGAGCCCTTGGCGATGGCCACTGAGGCCGAGGCGCCGATGCGGGTGGCGCCGGCCGCCACCATGGCCTCGGCGGTGGCCCGGTCACGGATGCCGCCCGAGGCCTTGACGCCCATCTCGGGCCCCACCGTCTCGCGCATGAGCGCGATGTCCTCGACCGTGGCCCCACCCGGTCCGAAGCCGGTGGAGGTCTTGACGAAGTCGGCGCCGGCCTGCTTGGCCAGCAGGCAGGCCTTGATCTTCTCCTCGCGCGTGAGCAGCGCCGTCTCCAGGATGACCTTCACCAGGGCTTGTCCTTTGGCGGCCTGCACCACCGCCTCGATGTCCCGGCGCACGAGCTCGTCGTTCCCGGACTTGAGCGCGCCCACGTTGATCACCATGTCGATCTCGTGCGCCCCGTTGGCGATGGCGTCACGGGCCTCCACCGCCTTGGTGGTGGGGGTGGTGGCCCCGAGCGGGAAACCGATCACGGTGCACACCTTCACCGGGCTGCCGGCGAGGAGCTTCGCGCACAGCGGTACCCAGGCCGGGTTGACGCACACCGAGGCGAAGGAAAACTGCCGGGCCTCCTCGCACAGTTTCCGCACCTGCGCCTCGGTGGCGTCGGGTTTCAGCAGGGTGTGGTCGATGAGACGGGCCAGATCCGGGTGCTGCGCCCGCACGCCCCCCGCCGCAGAGATGCGTCCGGCGCCGCTCTGGACGATCTTCTGCACCGTCTCGACATGGTGCTCCACGCACAAGCCGCAACCGCTGCACTCGCCGGTGGTGAGCCGTTCGCAGCCGATGGCCACCCTGGCCGTCGGAGAAGACGGCGCCGTTCCCGTTTGTGGTGCGCTCTCGGATAGCTGCTCGAGCTGGAAGAAGCGCACGCCCATGTCGGAAAGCGTCTTTTGCAGCCAGTCCAGGCGTGCGCGGACCCCGGCGGGAAGCCCGCCCGGTTTGACTCCCTCGGGAAGCAGCGAGTCTGCCGAGGCCCACACCGGGATGCCGCAGAGCAGCGCCCGGATGGCCAGGATACACACCAGGCTGTCGGGGAGGAGGTTCGCCATCTTGGCGGCCGCGTTGAGCGACAGGTTTGGAAGCACCACCCGGACGACGCCCTCGAGCAGCCGCTCGACCGGGAGTTCCGGTTGAAGCTCGGCTTCGGGTGCCGCCCGGCGCACTGCGGCGCGTCCCAGCACTCGTTCCGCGGTGGGTGACATCACCACCACCGAGCGGGGAGCCCGCGCGCACAAGAGGCCCACCTGGCGCAGCACATCGTCCGCGCGCGCGTCTCCGCCGGTGAGCAGGACGAGCGTCGTGCCCTTCCCCGGGGCCGCAGCCGTGGCCGGGCCGGACCGCTCCGGCGCGGGTGCGCCCTGGCCGTTCGATGACGCCGGCGAGATCCCGGCCAGCCGGCGCAGGACCTCCTGGCTGATCTTCTGAACGAGATCATTCGTATCCATCGGGTGCCTCCCGGGACACACGTCCCCTCCGCAATGGGGTCATGGGCGGCGGAGGGGGGGCGCCGCGGACGCTACTTGCCGATCTTGGGCAGGATGCCCTCGACCTGGTCGTCCGGGCGCGGGATGACATGTACCGACACCAGCTCGCCGACCTTCTTGGCCGCCACCGCGCCGGCTTCCACCGCGGCCTTCACCGCGCCCACGTCCCCGCGCACCATCACGGTGACGTAACCGCCGCCGATGAACTCCTTGCCCACCAGCGACACCTTGGCGGCCTTGACCATGGCATCCGCCGCCTCGACGGCGCCGACCAGTCCGCGAGTCTCGATCATTCCCAGGGCTTCCTTGGTTTCCACGTTCGACCTCCTCATTGGGTTGTCCACTAGGGTCTCCAGGGTTCCACACGGCCGCCGGGTTCACGCTCGACGGCCGACTCGTCCACGTAGCCGATGATGGTGGCGTCCACCGGGGGCTTGTCGCCGAGCGCGATGGCCGCGTCCCGTTTGGTGGCCAGATACACCACATCCCCGACGCCGGCGCAACGAATTCCGTCCACCGCGGCCAGGGGCTTTCCGGCCGGCCGCAACTGCGCGTCCAGAGGCTGTACCACGAAGATGCGCAGTCCCGCCAGATTGGCGTCCTTCACCGTGGCCACCACCTGGCCAATGACGCGGCCCACGATCACTTGCCGCCTCCCTGGTAGCGCTTCTCGATGCCGGCGATCTTGTCGAGCCGCCGCTGGTGCCGGCCGCCGCCGTACGGTGTGGCCAGCCACAGGTCGACCAGATCCTTCGCCCAGCCCGCACCGTGCACCTGGCCCCCCAGGCACAGCACGTTGGCGTCGTTGTGCTCGCGGCTGCTCTTGGCCGCGTAGGCGTCGCTGGCCATCACCGCCCGGATGCCCGGCACCTTGTTGGCGGCGATGGCGCTGGCCTGGCCGATGCTGTCGACCAGGATGCCGAAGGCTGCTCCACCCGCCTCCTGCACCCCCCGCACCGCCTGTGCCACCAGCAGGGCGAAGTCCGGGTAGTCCACCGCCTCGGTGCCGAAGGTGCCGAAGTCGCCCACCGGATACCCCTGCTTCTCCAGGTGCGCGCGCAGCTCTTGCTTGAGGTTGTAGCCGCCGTGATCGGCGCCGAAAAAGACACGCGGCTTCATCGATCGCCTCCACCCGCCGCGGCCGAGAGGGTCCGGCCCAGGGCCTCGAATTTTTCCCGCGACAGGCTCGCCGTGCCCACCAGGAAACCGTCCACGTCCGGGCAGGCCGCGAGCGCGGCCGCGTTCTCGGGGGTCACCGAGCCGCCGTACAGGATGCGCACCCGGCGCGCGGCCGCGTGGCCGAAACGCTCGCCGAGACGCTCGCGCAGGAAGGCTGCGGCCTCCTGCGCCTGGGCGGCGGTGGCGTTCAGGCCGGTGCCGATGGCCCACACCGGCTCGTAGGCGACACACAGCAGGGCCGGCTCGGGCGCCGGCGCCGGCAGCGCGGCCAGCGCCACGTCGAGCTGCGTCCGCAGCACGCGGAAGGTGGCCCCGTCGCGCCGCTGCGAAAGCGTCTCGCCCACGCACAGGATGGGGCGCAGGTTCTCGCGCAGCGCGCGCGCGAGCTTGGTCCCCACCACGAGATCGGTTTCGGCGAACAGCGCGCGCCGCTCGGAGTGACCCACGATGACGAAGCTGGCGCCCGCGTCGCGGAGCTGCTCGGCGGAGTGCTCGCCGGTGAAGGCGCCGCGCGGCTCGGGGTGGAAGTTCTGCGCCCCCAGGGAAACGTCCCGGCGCGTCCCCAGCGCCTCGCGCACCACCGGCAGCAGGATGTGCGGTGGGCACAGCAGCACCTCGACCCCCGGCGGCGCCGCCGAAAGCTCCGCGGCGAAGCGGCGCGCATCGGTGGCGAGCAGGTTCATCTTCCAGTTGGCGGCCAGGAGTCTTTTGGGCTGCCGCTTCTCCGCCGGGGGCAGGCCGGCACCGCCGAGCGTCTCGGTCACCACCGCGCGCACCAGCGCCTCGATGTCCTCGCGCCGGTAGTTCACCGCGTCTCCTCCCGCGGCGGCGCCAGCAGCCGCTGCCGCCCACCGACCTCCACGTAGTCGATCACGCCGGCCACCACCGCCTCGCACGGAGCCTTGTCGTTCCCCATCACCGCGCGGGCGCTCTTTCCTTCCTGGACCACGAGCACGTAGTCGCCGATGCCCGCCTGGGCGCCGTCCACCGCGACGAGCGGCGGATCCGCAGGGTGGCCCGCGTCGTCCACCGGCTGCACCCACAAGAGCTTGTGGCCGATGAAAGCCTCGTGCTGCACGGTGGAGACCAGGGTTCCGATGACGCGGGCGAGGCGCATGCGTTTCCTCACATCAGGCGCGAAAGCAGGTCGGGGTGCGGCGCCGGGATCACCGTGGTCCCGAGCAGCAGCCCCTGCTTGCGGGCCGCCGCCGCGCCGGCTTCCACCGCCGCGCGCACCGCCGCCACCTCGCCGGTGAGTAGCACATAGGCCTTGCCGCCCAGCGCGCGGGCCAGGCGGATCTCCAGAAGATCCACCCGCGCCGCTTTCACCGCGGCGTCGCCCCCCACTACCGCCGCGGCCACCGAGAAAGTCTCGAGCACGCCCACCGCGGCGAGGTGTTCGGGGAAGGTGGTGGCCGAGAAGGCCTGGAGCACCTGCGGGTGGACGTTGGGGATGACCAGCGCGTCCACCAGGGTGTCGGCCGCCGCTGCCTCGCCGGCGCGCACCGCGCTCTCCACCTCGGCCACCGCCCCGCCCACCAGGGCCACGTACTTCCCCGGACACACCGGGTTGCCGGCCAGAAGCTCCACCCGCGCCGCCTTGAGCATGGCGTCGGTGGCCTCGATGCCGCGGGCGATGCTGGATGTCTCGATCCCGCCCAGCGCCCGCGGGGCCGGCCCCTCCCGTCCGTGGAAGGGATCGTGCAGCGTCGGATCGGGACAGTTCATGGTGGCCATGTCATCCCACCTCGATACGAAGAGCGGCGTCCGTCACCTCGACCACCTTCCCCGCTCGGCTGGCGTGGAGCGCGGCGCCCAGCTTGCCCTCGGGCACGTCGGCCAGAAGCTCGCCGGCCTTCACGCGCTGGCCGGGCTTCACCCGCGGCACGGCCGGCATGCCAGCGTGCTGCTTGAGCGGGAACGTAAGCGAACCGATCGTCTCGGAAAACTCCCGGATCGGCGCCGGCCGGTCGTAGGGGGTGAGCCCCAGGCGGGCGATCAGGCGCTTGCTGGGCACGGCGCGCAGCGGGCCGAACACGCGCTCTGAGGTTTGCCGCGGCTCGGGGCGCGGCACCCCGGCCCGGCTCATGCGGGCCTTGAGCTCGCGGTGCACCGCCGCCGGATCGAGGCTCATCACGCAGCCGTACACCGCGCACAGGCCGCACTCGGAGCACAGGTAGGCGCCCTGGTAGGCCGAGAGGTCCTCGGTTACCGAGGCCGCCAGCGAGCGCATGAGCCGGTCGGGGTACAGGCGGTGGCCGAGCAGGTTGCGCGGGCACACCTCGGTGCACATCATGCACTTGAGGCAGGCGCTGCGGGTGAGCTGGATCTGGCGGGCGGCGTTGCGGCGGCGGCGCTGGACCACCGGGTGCTGCTCCGGCAAAACGAGCAAGGTGTTCAAGGTCTTCGTCACCGGGGCCTCGGGGCCGGAGGCCAGCGCGCCCATCATGGGCCCGCCCGCGATGAGCGCCGGGTTCGGGGTGGCCGGGCCGCCGGCGGCGCGCAAAAGGAGCGCGAGCGGCGTCCCCAGCGGCACCTCGAAGGTCGCCGGGCTCGCCACCGCACCGGTCACGGTGACGAAGCGGCTCGTCACCGGGCGCTCTCCGTCCACCGCGGCGGCGACGTCGATGAGGGTGGAGACGTTCTGCACCACCGCGCCCACCGAGAGCGGCAGCCCGAACTCCGGGATGACCCGGCCCAGCACCTCGCGCACCAGCACGAACTCGTCGCCCGCCGGGTAGAAGTCGTTGAGGAGGTGCAGGCGCACCTCTGGCCCCGGCTTTTCCAGCCGCAGCCGCGTCTCGAGCGCCTCGATGGCGTCGTGGTACTTCGCCTTCAAGGCCACGACGCCCTGCTTCGCCCCCACCGCCCGCATGGCCAGGCGCAGCCCGCGCAGCAGCCGCTCCGGCTCGCGCTGCATGCGCTGCTGGTCCACCCGCGACAGCGGCTCGCACTCGGCGCCGTTGGCGATCACCACCTCGGCCTGGGCCGCAAGCTTTGCGTGGGCCGGGAAGCCGCCACCGCCCGCGCCGACCACGCCGGCGCGGCGCACGCGTTCGAGGATGGTGTCGCGGGACGGCTCCATGCCTCCCTCAGATGATGCGGAAGCCGCCGGCCAGCACGCAGCGACGCTGCCGGGTGAAGGTGCGGGCCGAGGTCAGCCCCTCGCCGGTGGGGCCGGCGATGGACAGGGTGGCGTACCCCTCACCGCCGTAGCCCAGGCCGGCGTAGGAGGGGGCGTTCTTGACGAAGATGGTGCACTCCACCTCGCGCGCCACCCGGGTCATGTTGCTCACGCTCTCGCTGTGCATCATGGCCGAGTGGCGGAAGCCGTGCTCGGCCGCCCGGGCGCACTCGAGCGCCTGGTCGAGGTCGCGCACGCGCATGATGGGCAGGATGGGCATGAGCATCTCGGCCTGGATGAGGGGGTGGGCGAGCTCGCCCACTTCGGCGATGAGCAGTCGGGTCTCGGGCGGGACCGATACGCCGATGGCCTGCGCCAGGATCGCCGCGTCCTTGCCCACGAACTTCTTGTGGGGGTGCGGGTACGGAGTCCCCGGCTCGACCAGGGTCTTCACCGCGGCCTCGATCTGCCCGCCGCGCAACTCGAATGCTCCGTAGCGCTGCATCTCCTGCTTGAGCGCATCGGCCATGCTCTCGAAGACGAAGACCTCCTTCTCCGCGGTGCACAGCACGTTGTTGTCGAAGGAGGCGCCGTCTACGATGCAGCGCGCGGCCTTCTTGACGTCGGCGGTGTCGTCCACGATCACCGGCGGGTTGCCCGGCCCGGCGGCCACGCAGCGCTTGCCCGAGGCCAGCGCGAGTTTCACCACCTCGCCGCCGCCGGTGACGAGCAGCAAGCGCACCGCCGGGTGCTTCATCAGGGCCTGGGAGCTCTCCATGCTGGGGCGGGCCAGCGAGCACAACAGGCGATCCGGCCCGCCGGCGCGTCGGATGGCGCCGTTCAGGGCGGCCACCGCGGCGTTCGACACCCGGCGCGCCGAGGGGTGCGGGTTGAACACCACCGCGTTGCCGGCCGAGACGATGGACAGGCTGTTGTTGATGATGGTGGCGGCGGGGTTGGTGCAGGGGGTGATGGCCCCGATGACGCCGAAGGGCGCCGGCTCCACCAAGGTCATGCCGTCGTCGCCGGTGTAGCACAGCGGGACGAGGTCCTCGACGCCGGGGGTCTTTCGCGCCGCCAGCAGGTTCTTCTGGATCTTGTGCTCCACCCGGCCCAGGCCGGTCTCCTCCACCGCCAGGCGGGCCCAGGCCTCGGCGTTCTGCACCGCGCACTCGCGCATGGCCTCGACAAACACTTTGCGCCGAGCCAGGCTCACCTCCTCGAAGGCGGCGTAGCTCTGGCGGGCCGCCTCGATGGCTTGCTCCATGTCGGCGAAGATCCCGTCCTGGGGCCTCGCGTCCGCGGCGGCGCCGGCGTCGACCGCCGGGGCGAGCATGGCCGCGGGCCGCCCGCCCGAGCGGGCGGAGAGCTCCTCCTGCACCCGCGCCGCCACCAGCGCCACCAGGCGATCCAGCTCTTTCTCGTTCACGGATACGGCCATGGCTCAACCTCACGACTTGGCGAAGGTCCGCTTGCCCTCGATGTCCACGTAGTCCACGATGGCCATCACCGTGGCGTCCACCGGCGTGTCCTTGGTGGTCTCGGTGAGGCGCGCCGACGATCCCTGCACCACCAGCACGATCTCGCCCTCGCCAGCGCCCACCGAGTCGATGGCCACCAGCGGCTTGCCGTCGGCCTTCTGCTTCTGAAAGTCCACCGGCTCGATGATGAGCAGCTTGGTGCCGGTGAGCTTTTCGCTCTTTCGGGTGCTGACCACTGTGCCGATCACGCGGGCGAGCAGCATCTAGTCCTCCTCGCGTTCGAGAATCAGGCCGAGCTCGGCGGCCCGGCTGCGGGCGAGCGGCGTGACGGCGGTGCGGCGCGAAAGCCGGAGCTTGCGCTCGCCGGCGGCGAACAGGCGCTCCACGTCGGACTCGGTGAGCAAGCCGCCGAGTTCGCGCGCGGCGGTGCCGGGCTGCGCCTCCAGCCGGCGCAGGGCGGTCTCCAGCCCCGCGCTGGAGATCGCCGTCATGCCCAGGCCGGTGAGCTCGCGCACGCGCTCGGCCGCCTCCCGGCCCAGCGGGCCCTCGCCTTCCACGTCGTCGCAAACCATGAGCACCGGGCAGCCCCGCAGCCGCGCCGAGAGCAACAGGCGCACACAGGGATCGTCGTCTTCACGTTCGGCCAGGCGCCGCAGCAAGGAGAGACTCGCGCTTCCCAGGACGAACACCTCGCGGCTCTCGAGGCCGCGCATGAGCCGTTCGGCCGCCGCGGCCTCCAGCGGTTGGAGCGAACCCGCAGCGGCGAGACCTGTCTTTCGCAATGCCGCCTCCGCCTGCGGCGCGGTGAGGATGTCGACGTCGTTCCCGCGCCGGGCGAGTTCGGTGGCGGCCGAGAGCAACCGCGGCAGGGCGCGGCCGGGGAGCGGCAGCAAGAAGGCGAAGGCGCGTCTCGCCAAAGCGCCACGGGCGGCGTTCAGGCGGCCCATGACCTCGGCGGTGACGGCGGCGACCAGGGCCTCGATGTCGTTGGCAGAACTCATGCTTGGCGCGGCCTCTCAGCGAAACGAGCGGGTCCGGGTGAAGTCGCAGAACGGCCGGCCCTGGCCGTCCGTGACCGAGGCGGCGATGGGGCAGTCCGCCACGGAGCAGCTCTCGCGGCACAGGCTGGCCACGATCTCGGCCCGGTCGCCGGTCTTCACCCCGGCTGCGTTGCCCTCGTCGGTGTCGAGGTGCAGCTCGAGCCGGGCCGCGTCCGCCACGCGCACCACCACCTCGTCGAAGATGATGCCGCGCGCGCCGAGCAGCCGGGCATAGACCTTCTGGCCGTCGCGCAGGCCCAGGCGCTCGGCGTCTTTCGGCGTGGCGTGGAGGTGGCGGGCCGCGGCGATGGCGCCCTGACGCAGTTTCACCGCGCCGCGCGGCCCGACCAGGTGCACCCCGGGCGTGCCCGCGAGGTTTCCGGAGAGCCGGTTGGGCAGGGCAATCCCCAGCAGCACTCCGTCAGAGATCGACAGCTCGACCTGGGTGCTCCCCCGCGGCGGGCCCAGCACGCGCACGCCGGGGATGGAGCGGCGCGGCCCGACCACCTCGACGCACTCCTTGGCGGCGAACTGGCCGGGCTGGGAGAGGTCGACCTGCGGGGTGAGGCGGTAGCCGGGGCCGAACAGCGCCTCGACGTGTTCCTTGGACAAGTGAACGTGCCGGGCGGACAGGGCGACGGGGACGGTGCGATCGGCGGTCATCGGCGTCGGACACCTCGGGCGTGGGCCGGGGGCGGAAACAGCCGAAAAATCCAGGGCATTCGACCAAAATCGCGCAGGCTTGTCAAATGGCGCGCGCACGATGGGCGAAGAGTTCTCCCGCCCGGACCAGGTGGAGGCCGGCGCGCGCGACGACCCCGGCGAGCAGGAAGCGCGCCGCGCATTCTTCATGGATGGCCGCGGCGACATAGGAAAGACGCGCCGCCTCTGGCGATGGCGCGGGGGCGAGGTCGGCCGGCAGGAAGACCTTTTCCCAGGCCAGGCTTTCTTCGACGAGCATGGCAGCACCCCGGAGATCCCCGGCGGCGGCGAGCCGGTCGGCCCGGGGCGCGGTGAAGAACAGGTGGGGCTGGGCCAGGTAGGCGGGGCGCGGCACGCGCATACGCTCGGCAGAAGGCAGGTTGACGGCGAGGAGCAGCGCGAGCAGCGCGCCCAGCGCGGCGACGAGGCAGCGCAGCCGTCCGGCCCGCGCCAGCCCGGCCAGCCACACCAGGGCGGCCGCGGCGAAGGGCACGAGCGCGGCGGTCATGGGGGCGCGGTAGCGCGAGCAGGGGTGCATGACCAGCATGGCCAGAAGGTGCACCAGCGCGAGCGCGAGCAGCGGCCAGAACCGGTGGATCCCGCGCCGAAAGAACACCGCCATCCCCAGGAGCGCGAGCGGCCCGAGCAGGCCGAACACGACCGGCAGGCGCAGGATGGGGGCGTAGGTGCGAAAGACGTAGAAGTCGGTGTTCACCGGGATCTCGTACCAGTGGAAACTGTAGGCGAGCTTGGCGACGAGCAGGCCGAGCCAGCGCAGGACGTTCGAGTGGGTGCCGACGGTGAGGCCCAGGGCGGGGAGGAAGCGGCCCTCGCTCTCCCACAGGATGCGCGCCAGGTGGGCCGGGCTGACGAAGAACCCCTCTCCCGCCGGCGCGTCGGCGGTGTTCGCCGCCACGAAGGTCACCGTACCCACGCTGGCGAAAGCGAAGGGCGGTGCCCCCACCGCCACGTTGCGCGAGACGGCCGGCGCGAGCGCCAGGACGAAACCCAGGACGGCGGGGAGGAGCGCACGGAGCAGCGCGCGCGGCTCTCTGCGGCGCCGGACGAGCAGCCAGGCCAGCATAGCGGCAAGCAGCAGGGCGAAGGTGCTCTTGAGCAAGACGGCCATTCCGCCGGCGACACCGCCCAGGGCCCACAGCCAGGGCCGCTCCCGCTCGAGGGCCAGCAGCCACAACCACACCAGAAGGAGCCCCCAGAAGACGATGACGCTGTCGCGAAGCAGCAGGCACTCGTAGTAGAAGACGGGGCCGCACAGCGCCGCCAGCACGCCCGCCACGGCGCCGCACAGCTCCCCGAACATGCGGCGCGCGATCCCGAACACGAGCAGCACCGCCAGAACGCCCAGTACCATCTGCCATGCGAACACGAAGCGCGGGTCGGGGCCGAACAGCCGGTAGGTGAGCCCGACCAGGTAGGGGTATAGCGGCTCCTGGTGGAAGGTCGCGCCGCCGTACCAGCGGTCCCACAGCCGCCGGGCGGCGTCCTCCTCGGAGGCGGGCGGCGTATCGTCCGGTCCGGCGAGCGTGCGCAGGGCCTCGGGGCGCTGCCGAAAGAGCTCGCGCGCGACATCGAGGTGCCAGTCGAAGAACGGGTGGAGCGGCTCGCGTTGCAGAAGATCCCCGGCGGCGATGCGCTGTGCCCACTGGTGGAAGAAGCGCGTGTCCGCCTGTTCGAAGCGGTGCCAGTGGAGCCCCGGCCCGCCGGCGAGCTGGAGAAAGTACACAAGACGCACCAGCAGAGCGAGCGCGAACAGGCTGGCGATCACGAGGTGGCGGCGGGCGGCGAGCCAGGCCTCGACCCGCGCGAAAGGAGCGTCACCGGGCATGGGGCGAATATAGCCTCCCATCCGGCGGATTGCCACGGCACCGGCCAGGTGCTACAGATCGTGCGGTCGAGATCGCTCAGGAGCCTGTGAATGGGGCACGGTGCGGTTGGGTGGAAGCGGCTTTGGTGCACGGCGCTCGTCGCTGCGTGTTTCCTCGCCGCCTGTCGGGGCAACCTGCCGCCGGCCGAGAGCGAAATCTCGCCTTTCGAGGTGTTGTTTCCGCAAGAGCGTTTCCTCGAAATTCGCATCGAGATGGATGGCGCGGACTGGGTGCTCCTCAACGGGCAGAACCGCGACATCTGGGACCTCCTCGGCCAGGACTGCCTCAACCCGCGGCAGAGCCCGTTCACCTACTTTCCGGCGAACATCGAGGTCGACCCCGGCGACGGCCGTCCGTCCCTCCGCCTCACGAAGGTCGGCATTCGCAAGAAGTGCTTCTTCGGGTCCTGCAACCAGGGGTTCGACTTCGAAAATCCGCTGGAAAAACCCGCGCTCAAGATCAAGGCCGACCACTACGTCTCCGGCCAGCGCCTGTTGGGGATGCGCCACCTCACCCTGAACAACTGTCGCCAGGATCCCTCGTACATCCGGCAGTGCCTGGGGTACTTGCTTTTCGAGCGCGCCGGGGTGCCGAGCCCGCGTTGCGCCTTCGCCCACGTGACGGTGTCCGTCGACGGGCGCGAGGCCGACCTCGGCGTGTACGCGCACGTGCAGGCGGTGCAGAAGGAGTTTTTGGCGCAGCGGTTCTTGCACACGCACGGAAATCTCTACGAGGGCGCGGTGTCGGACTTTCGCCCGGCGTTCGTCGAGACCTTCGTGCAGAAGACCAACCGGCGCCGCGCCGACCGCTCGGATCTCGACCGGGTGGTGGAGGCGCTGGAGAAGCCCGACTCGGAGCTGCTGCCCGCGCTCGAGCCGCTGATCGCGCTGGACGAGTTTGTGAGCTTCTGGGCCATGGAGGTGCTACTCGGCCACTGGGACGGCTACAACAGCAACCGCAACAACTTCTACCTGTACCACGACCCGTTCGACGGGCGTTTCCACTTCATCCCCTGGGGGATCGACGCCATCCTCGTGGACGAGCCAACGCGGAGGGAGCAAGGCAAACCCGAGACGGTCCTGGCAGAGAGCCTGCTGGGCCGGAGGCTCTACCTGCACCCCGAGGGCCAGCGGGCCTACCTCGAGCGGTTGCGCGCGCTGCTCGATTCGGTGTTCGTGGAGCCCGCGGTCGTCTCGGTCATCGATCGCTTTGAAGCGATGCTGAGGCCGGTGGCCGATCCGGCGGGGACGGGGGAGTTCTCGGCCCGGGTGAACGAGGTGCGCTCCTGGGTCCAGGCCCGGCGCGGCGTGCTCGAGGCCGAGCTCTCGCAGGGGCCGGCCCGGTGGGATTTTCCGCTGAGCGGCCCGCCGTGCTTCAACGAGCTTGGCGAGCTTTCGGGTTCTTTCGAGACCACCTACGGGACGTTGGGGGCGCCGGATCCGTTCCAGACAGGGACCGGGAGCCTCACCGGCCGCTACCGCGGGCAGCTCTTCGATACAGTGCTCACAGGCTCGATGGCGGGCCTGGATCCGAACCCGGACCTCCCGCCCGAGCGGAGGGCGGTGCTGGTCGAGATCGCGGCCTGGCAGCGCGACAACACGGCGCTGGTCGCGCTCATATCGATCCCGCCGTGGGCGTTCGTGCCCGGGATCGACCTGGATCTTGGGTTTTGGAGCGCGGTTGGAATTCTTTACAAATACGACCCCTCCCAGCCGCCGGGATCCGAAGTCAGTATGCTCGGGATATTGATGAACGGCACGCTGCACCTCGACTCGGCTTCCATGATCTCGGGAGAGGCGGTGAGGGGCCACCTGGCTTCGAAGATCTTCGAGACCGCCAACTAATGGATTTGCATATAACACCATGAAAACAAAAAACAATATATTAAATTCCACAGGTGCCAGGCACCCCGGATTCACCGGATTCCACGGGGACAGGCCCCAGGATAAGCCATTGATTAATAAAGAAAGACGCATGAAATTCGGCGGCCTTGGCGGGTGCCTTTGTGGATTTTATTGTTTTATTTCTGCATGTTGCGCGATTTTTATCGGTTGCGCGCCGGCGGGTGACATGCCCCCGGAATTTGACCGGGTATTCGATTCGAACCGGATCGCGACCTGGGAGATCGACTTTTCCATGGATGACTGGCGGCGGCTGTGGACGTTTTCTGAAGAGCCTGTCCCGGTTGCGCTGGCGGTGGACGGCCAGCCGGTGGAAGGCGCGGCCGCGAGGCTCTCCGGTTCCGTGTCCAACGCCAAGACCTCGCTCGTGCTGCGCTTGGGCGAAGAGGTCCGCGGCCAGGGATTTTTTGGCGTTCGCCGGGTGTACCTGCACCGGCCCGGTGACGACCCATCGCTCATCCGAGAGGTGCTCGCGCTTTTACTGATGCGCGAGGCGGGGATCCCGGCGCCCCGCGCCAGCCTGGTGTGGGTGGTGAAGAACGGCCTGCCCTGGGGCATCTTCACTCTCGTCGAGGCGGTGAACGGCGCCTTCCTGGAAGACCGCTTCGGGGACAGCAGCGGAAACCTCTATCGGCTCGAGCGGGTGTTCGAGGACGAGCGCGACCCGCAACCCACGCTGGAAGACCTGGGAGACGACCCGGCCGCCTACCTCACCACGCCGCCCATCTACGAGCTGCGCACCAACGAAGAAGACCTGCGCGGGCGGGAGCTCGCCGACCTTGTCGATTTCATTCGCGAATTCTCCCGGACACCGCAGGAGGAACTTGCGGCCTGGCTGTCGGATCAGCTCGACCTCGACGGGTGGCTGCGGCTGCTCGCGGCCCTGACCTGGCTTTCCGACCTGGATTCCTATCCCGGACTCGGCGGGAACCTCTTTTTATATCGCTGGCCGGGCACCGGCGCCGAACGCCCGGGCCGGCGTGTCGCGTTCGTCCCCTGGGACCTGCGCGCGGCGTTCGGGTTGTTCGAGCCGCTCGATTGCGATCCGTCGGACGGGGACTGTCTCGATCTCGCCGGGCACCGCGCCTGCCGGGACGTCACCGCCGACGATCTCCTCGCCTGGCCTGCCGGCTCGCCCACCTGCGGAAAGTTCCGGCCGCTCGTCGATCGGCTGCTCGAGCTGCCTGCCGTGCGCGCGCGGTATCTCGTCCATCTTTCCGAGCTGATGACCGGGCCTTTTTCGGGCACGCATGTCGAGGAGGAGGCGCGTCGGCTGTACCGGATGCTCGAGCCGTTCGTCGTGCTCGATCCTTCTCTGGAGTACGCCCTCGACCAGTGGCGAGCCGCCCTGGACGAGGACATTCCGCTATCGCCTCCTGCGGAGGACGTGAGCCAGCGCAAGGACGATTCGCCCCGTTGCCAGAACGGCCTCGACGACGACGGCGACGGGCTCGTCGATGCGGCCGACCCCGGCTGCGAAAGCGCACTCGACGGCGACGAGTCGGGTTCGCAACCGACCGGTTGCAGCGACGGCGCTGACAACGATCGTGATGGCTGGCGCGACGGAGCCGATCCGGACTGCATCGCTGGACGGGAAGAGTCCGGCACGGGCGCGACCGCTTGCAACGACGGCCTCGACAACGACCGGGACCGGGACTGGGACGGCGAGGATCCCGGCTGCGACAGCGCCTCCGACCCGACCGAGCACTCCGGCGCCCGTTCGTGCCGGGACGGCCTCGACAACGACCAGGACGGCTGGTCCGACGGGGCCGACCCGGATTGCTGGCAGGCGAAGGACCCGCGCACCTTCGTCCCGGGGCTCGTCCGTTTCGCGCTCGAACGCGAGCGGCGCTTGCGGGCCGAGCTGGAAGGGGCAGGGGAGTGACACGCATGGATGAGGCGAAGGTCGAGAAAGCCCTGCGCGTCGCCCGGGAGGCCGCCCGGCGCGCGGGAGAGATCCAGCGGCAGCGTCTGCGCCAGGGCCACCGGGTCGAGCACAAGGGCACCTTCAACCTGGTCACCGAGGTGGACCGGTTGTGCGAGGAGGCCATCCTGGAGATCCTGCGCGCCGAGTTTCCCGGAGTGCCGGTGCTGGCCGAGGAGAGCCGGCCGGACACGCGCGCGGAAGGCCCGTTGTGGGTCGTCGATCCGCTCGACGGCACCACCAACTATGCCCACGGCTATCCCATGTTCTGTTGCGCCATCGCGCTCGTGGAAGGCGGCCGGCCGCTCGCCGGCGCGGTGTACGAGCCGCTGCGCGACGAGATGTTCAGCGCGCGGCGCGGGGGCGGTGCCACCCTCAACGGCGCGCCCATCCGGGTGAGCCGCACCGCCGAGCTTTCCAATGCGCTCCTGGCCACCGGGTTTCCATACGATCGGCACCAGCAGCCCGAAACCAACCTGGACCGCTTCTGCGCGCTCACCCTGCTCACGCGCGGGGTGCGGCGGGGCGGCTCGGCGGCCATGGACTTGTGTCTGACGGCCTGCGGGCGGCTCGACGGCTACTGGGAGATCCGCCTGCGGCCCTGGGACGTCACCGCCGGCGCCTTGATCGTGGAAGAGGCGGGCGGGCGTGTCACGGACGTGGCGGGGCGGCCGTACGATTACAGCGGCGCCTCCACCCTGGCTACGAACGGCCTGTTGCACGAGATATTGCTGGCCGCTCTGGCGCAGCCCGCCCCGCACGGGCGGTGCTTCGGCTGAGGGAAAGCGGCCGCGCGAACGGTTGCACCAAACGCAACTTCCCGCGCCAGCTCTATCGGCATGGCGGAAAGTCGCTCACAGAACGTACATTCGCCTGGTCGCGCTGGCTCTTGCCGCTCCGGCTTCGTCCCCCTGGAGCCGGCTGTTGCCTGTGGCCGCAGGTTTTTGTTGCAGTGGAAGGCCGTCGTGCGTTAAAGGTGAAAACGTATGTATTGGAGGACGCTGTGAAGGAATTGTGGAAGAAGTGCAACTGACGCGCTTTCCGGGAGGCAGGTCTGCCTCCGAGGAAGGCGCGCCCCCACCCTGAGCGCCCGCCCGCCTGAGCGCCTCGCGCCGCGGGCGGAGGCGATCCGTTCGCGGACAGGAGGCGCACGATGGCGACCGATTACCGACCGATGTGGAAGGAGCTGGGCCTCGATCTCGAGGCGCACGACGCGCTGCTCGGCGTCTTGGGACCGCTGTACCAGCAGACGTTCATGTCCCAGCCGGACCGGCCCGAGGGCATGAAGTACTTCGACTTCGTGATGAGCGAGGTCCATGGGCTGCGCATCCAGGAGCTGGTGGAGGCCAAGAAGGCCGGCCGCAAGGTGGTGGGGGCGTTCTGCACCTTCGTGCCCGAGGAGATCGTGCTGGCCCTGGATGGCATCCTGGTCGGCTTGTGCGCCGGGGCGGAGTTCGCCACCGCCGAGGCCGAGAAGCTCTTGCCGCGCAACATGTGCGCGCTGATCAAGGGGGCCTTCGGCTTCGCGCTGGCGCGGGTGTGCCCCTACCTTCTGGCCAGCGACGTCATCGTGGGCGAGAACACCTGTGACGGCAAGAAGAAGAGCTACGAGATCTTCAAGGACCTCGTGGCGCGCTTGTACACCATGGACCTTCCCCAGACGAAGAGCGCCGAGGGCCGGGCCCTGCTGCGCGCAGAATTCTCGCGCTTCGCCTCGTTTCTCGAGAAACTGACCGGCAAGAAGCTCACCGCCGCCGCGCTGAAGAAGGGCATCGCCGCCGTGAACGCCAAGCGCGCGGTCATGCACCGGCTGGCGAAACTGCGCGCCGCCGACCCGGCGCCGATCTCGGGCCTGGACGGGCTGCTCGTCAACCAGGTGTACTTCTACGACGATCCCGCCCGCTTCACCGCCTCGGTGGCCAAGATCTGCGACGAACTCGAGGCGCGCATCGAGCGCAAGGCCGGGGTGGCCCCCCTGGGCACGCCGCGCATCCTGGTCTCGGGCTGTCCCATGGCGGTGCCGAACTGGAAGCTTCCCGCCATCGTGGAGCGCGCCGGCGCCGTCATCGTGGGCGAGGAGTCGTGCGTGGGCGAGCGCGGCACCCAGGCGCTCACCGCGGATAGCGGGCCCACCAAGGACCAGCTCCTCGACGCCATCGTGGAGCGCTACCTCAAGATCGACTGCGCCATCTTCACCCCCAACGAGTCGCGCCTCGAGCACATCCTCTCCATGGCGCGCTCGCTGAGGGCCGACGGGGTGATCCACTACGGGTTGCAATTCTGCTCGCCCTACCAGATCGAGGCCGGGCCGGTGGAGAAGCGGCTGGAGAAGGAGGGCCTGCCGACGCTGCGCATCGACACCGACTACGGGCAGGAGGACGTGGGCCAGATCCGCACCCGGGTCGAGGCCTTCGTCGAGCGCCTGCGTGGGTAGCGCATGCGCAGCGCAGGCATCGACATCGGCTCGCGGGCGGTGAAGCTGGTGCTGGTCGAGGACGGCCAGGTCGCTGAGCGCGCCGTGGCGGACACCGGCTCGGACCCGCTGGCGGTGTGCCGACGCTTGCTCGACGGCGTGCGCTGCGATGTCCTGGTGGCCACCGGCTACGGTCGGCACCTCTTTCGCGAGCACTGGCAACAGGCCGAGGTCATCACCGAGATCAAGGCGGTCGCGCTGGGGGCGGCCGCCTTGATCCCGTACTGTCGCGCCATCATCGACATCGGTGGCCAGGACAGCAAGGCCGTCGCGCTGGACGCGGCCGGGCGGGTGCAGAAGTTCGCCATGAACGACCGCTGCGCCGCCGGCACGGGGCAGTTCCTGGAGATGATGGCCACCGCGCTCTCGTACACTCGCGAGGAGTTCGTGGCCGCGGCGCGCAGGGCGGCGCGGGCGCAGAAGCTCACCAGCCTGTGCTCGGTGTTCGCCCAGAGCGAGGTGGTGTCGCTCATCGCGCGCGGCGCGCCCCGGGAGGAGGTGGCGCTGGGGATCCACCAGTCGATCGCAAGCCGCGTGGCCGCGCTGGCCGGCGCGGTGCCGCTGGAGGCGCCGCTGGCCTTCACCGGCGGCTGCGCGCACAACGAGTGCCTGGCCGCGCTGCTCGGCGAGGCGCTTCGTCTTCCCCTGCAGGTGCCCGATTCGCCGCAGACCGTGGCCGCGCTGGGTTGCGCGCTGCACGCTGCGGTGGCAAGGAGGTAGCCGCATGGCCATCGTCGATCTCTTCGAATCCGTAACCGAGTGTGGTTGCGCCGCCAAGGTGCCGGCGCAAGAACTTTCGGGCCTGCTGCGCGGGGTCGAGCTGCCGGCGGACCCGGCGGTGCTGGTCGGCCCCGACACGCTCGACGACGCGGGGATCTACAAGCTCTCGGAAGAACAATGCCTGGTGCAGACGGTGGACTTCTTTCCGCCGGTGGCGCGCCGGCCGGAGGACTACGGCCGCATCGCTGCGGCGAACGCCCTCTCCGACGTCTACGCCATGGGCGGCCGGCCGCTCACCGCCCTGGCCATCGTGTGCATGCCCTCGCGGCTGGTGAAGGACGGCGTGCTGCGCGACATCACTCGCGGCGCCGCCGAGAAACTGCGCGAGGCGGGCTGCACGCTCCTGGGCGGGCACTCGGTGCTCGATCCGCAGGCCAAGTTCGGCCTGAGCGTGACCGGGCTCATCCACCCCAAGGATGTCCTCAGCAATGCCGCCGCCCGGCCCGGCGACGTGCTGGTCCTCACCAAGCCGGTCGGTACCGGCGTCACCATCATGGCCGTGCGGGCGCAGCTCGCTTCCGCCGAACAGGAGGCGGCCATGAACCGCTGCATGGCCACCCTCAACGCCAAGGCCGCGGCGCTGGCCCGCCGCTGCGGCGTCCGCTGCGTCACCGACGTCACCGGCTTCGGCCTGCTGGGGCACGCCATGCAGCTCGCGCGAGCGAGCGACGTGGCGCTGGAGATCGGCGCCGAGGGCGTGCCGCTCCTCGACGGCGCGCTGACGTTCGCCGAGGAAGGCTTGCTCTCCGCCGCCGCCTACACCAACCAGGACTACGTGGCGCCCGAGGTCGTGTACGACGAGGAGGTGCCGCAGCCGCAGAAGGACATCCTGTGCGATCCGCAGACCTCGGGCGGGCTGCTCATCTGTTGCCCACCCGGCCGGCTGCGCGAGCTGGTTTCGTGGGCCCGCGAGGAGCTGGCAACACCGTGCGGGGTGGTAGGCCGGGTGGTGGCGGCCTCCGGCGGCCCGCGCTTGCGGGTGCGGCGGCGGGCCTTCTCCCTAGAGGAGGCGAGCGCGTCGTGATCTACTTCGACAACGCCGCCACCTCGTGGCCCAAGCCGGACGCCGTGCCTGAAGCCATGGCGCGCTTCTTGCGCGAGTGCGGCGCCAACCCGGGCCGCTCGGGTCACGCGCTCTCCATCCAGGCGGGGCGGGTCGTGTACGAGGCGCGGGAACGGGTGGCGCGCCTTCTCGGGCTTGACGACCCGCTTTCGGTGGCCTTCACCAAGAACGCCACCGAGGCGCTCAACGTCGCGCTCCTGGGGTTGCTCGCGCCCGGTGACCACGTCATCACCAGCGTCATGGAGCACAACTCGGTGCTGCGCCCCCTGCGTCACCTGGAAGAAAGGGGCGTGGGGGTCACCCGGCTGCCTTGCCCCGAGGGCGCGCTCGACCCCGCCGCGGTGGCCCGCGCCATCACGCCCGGCACCCGGCTGGTGGTGCTGGGCCACGCCTCCAACGTCACCGGCGCGCTGGCGCCCATCGGGGAGGTCGGCGAGCTTGCCCGCGCGCGAGGAATCCTCTTCTGCGTCGACGCGGCCCAGAGCGCGGGCTGCCTCCCCATCGACATGGGGGCGATGAACATCGACCTCGTGGCCTTCACCGGCCACAAGGCGCTCTATGGGCCGCAGGGGACCGGCGGGTTGTGCCTCGGCGAGCGCGCGCGAGGAAAGCTGCGGCCGTTGCTACGCGGTGGCACGGGGAGCGCCTCGGACTCCGACACGCAGCCGGACTTTCTGCCCGACGCCCTCGAGGCCGGGACGCTGAACGCGGTGGGCATCGCCGGGCTGGCGGCGGGGCTCGCCTTCGTCGAGGAGCGGACGGTGGAGGCCATCCGGCGGCACGAGCTGGCGCTCACCGAGCGGCTGCTCGAGGGGTTGCGCTCGATCCCCGGGGCGCGCATCCTGGGTCCGGGCGCCGCTGCCCGGCGGGTCGCGGTGGTGTCGTTCAACCTCGAAGGCCAGAGCTGCTCCGAGGTGGCCACCGCGCTCGAGGAGCGCGCCGGGATCTACTGCCGCGCCGGGTTGCACTGCGCCCCGCTGGCGCACCGGCAGCTCGGCACCTTTCCCGAGGGGGCGGTGCGCTTCAGCCTGGGAGCCTTCAATACCGCGTCGCAGATCGACGCCGCGCTCGAGGTGGTACGCGAGCTTTCGGTGTCAGCGAAAGGAGCATGAACATGAAACAGACCGTGGACGCGCGCGGGCTGCTGTGCCCGCAACCGGTGGTGTTGACGCTCAAGGCGCTCGTCTCGGCCGACGAGGTGGTCACCATCGTCGACAACCAGACCGCCGTCGAGAACGTGACGCGCCTGGCCCGCTCGAAGGGGTGCGCCATCGCTATCGACAAGAAGGCGGACGGCATCTACCTCACCATCCACAAGGGAGACGCGCCCGTGGAGATGACGCAGGCGGATGCCGCGGTGACCTGCCCGAGCGGCGAACCGGCCGCGGGGCCGCTGGTGCTGTTCGTTCCGTCGGATTGCTTCGGCCGCGGGCCCGAGGAACTCGGCGAGCGGCTCATGGGCGCGTTCTTCCATACCCTGCGGGACGTCGAGCCGAAGCCGGCCACCATCGTCTTCATGAACACGGGCGTCAAGCTGGTGGTGGAGGGCTCGCGCGCGCTCGAGGACATCCGCGCCCTGGCCGATTCGGGCATCGAGGTGCTGGCCTGCGGCACCTGCCTGGGGTATTTCAAGCTGATGGAGAAGCTTTCGGTGGGCCGGGTGTCGAACATGTTCGACATCGCCAGCATCCTTCTCAAGGCGGGCAAGATTGTCGAGCTGTGATGCCGAGACCCCGTACGGCGTGGTGCTGTTCCGCTCGGTGCAGGCCGCCCTGGCGGCGGAGAAGATCCTGGCCGGCGAAAAGATCGCGCACAAGCTGATCGCGGTGCCGCGCCACATCAGCTCGAACTGCGGCTTCTGCCTGCGCATCCAGTGGGCCGACCGCGAGGCGGTGGAGCGGCTGCTGCCGGCCGAGAAGCTCGGCGTCGAGGGGATCGTGCCGCTCTGATGCGGCTGTCCGGCGTCTCAGCGCTCGACGGCGAGCGCCGCGCCCTGGCCGCCGCCGATGCACAGGGTGGCCAGACCCTTCTTGGCGGAGCGCTTCTGCATCTCGTGGAGCAAGGTGACCAGGATGCGCGCCCCGGAGGCGCCGATGGGGTGGCCGAGCGCGATGGCGCCGCCGTTGACGTTGGTTTTTTGCGGATCGAGCTCGAGCTCGCGCATGACCGCCAGGCACTGCGCGGCGAAGGCCTCGTTGGCCTCCACCAGGTCGAGGTCGGCCACCCGCCAGCCGGCGCGCTCCAGCGCCAGGCGCGAGGCGGGGATGGGCCCGGTGCCCATGAAGGCCGGATCGACCCCGGCGCAGGCATAGCTTACGATCCGCGCCAACGGGGCGACTCCCAGCTCGCGGGCGGTGTCCTCGCGCGCCAGCACGAAGGCCGCCGCCGCATCGTTGATGCCCGAGGCGTTGCCGGCGGTCACCGTGCCGCCGTCCTTCTTGAAGGCGGGCTTGAGCGCGGCCAGCTTCTCCATGGTGGTGTCGCGCGGGTGCTCGTCGGTGTCGCACAGCTTGGGCTCGCCCTTCTTCTGCGGGACCGGGACGGCCACGATCTCGTCCTGGAACCTCCCCGCGTGGATGGCGGCGCGGGCGCGCTTCTGGCTCTCCAGGCCGAAAGCGTCCTGCTGCTCGCGAGAGAGCTTGTACTTCTCGGCCACGTTCTCGGCGGTGATGCCCATGTGGTAGCCGTAGAAGTGGTCCCACAGCCCGTCGTGGATCATGAGATCGAGCGCCTCGGTGGCGCCCATGCGCGCGCCCCAGCGGGCGTTCATGAGGCCGTACGGTGCCTGGCTCATGTTCTCGGTGCCGCCGGCCACCACCAGGCGGGCGTCGCCGGACTTGAGCGCCTGGGCCGCCAGCATGACGGCCCGTAGACCCGAGCCGCACACCATGTTCACGGTGACGCCGGTCTTCTCCTTGGGGATGCCGGCGTGGATCTGGACCTGGCGGGCGATGTTCTGGCCCACGCCGGCCTGGAGCACGCAGCCCAGGATCACCTCGTCGATGCGGGCCGGGTCGACATGGGCGCGGGCCATGGCCTCGCGCACGGCGATCTCGCCGAGCTTCACCGCCGGGACGTCCTTGAACATCCCCCCGAAGCTCCCCACCGCGGTGCGCACCGCCGACAGGATGACGATGTCGTTCTTCATGGTCGGTTCCTTTCAGGGACGCTCGACGATCAGGCTCACCGCCTCGCCACCGCCGAGGCACAGCGAAGCCATGCCGCGCCGCAGCTTGCGCTGGGCCAGCGCGTGGAGCAGCGTGACCAGCACCCGGCAGCCGCTGGCCCCGATGGGGTGGCCCAGCGACACCGCGCCGCCGTGGACGTTGAGCCTTTCTTCGGGGATGTGCAGGGTGCGCATGACCGCCACGGTGGACACCGAGAAGGCCTCGTTCACCTCGTGCAGATCGATGTCCTCGACCTTGAGACCGGCCTTGGCGAGAACCTTGGGGATGGACAGGATGGGAGTGACCAGCACGTCCAGCGGCTCCTGGGCCGCGGCACCCTGGGCCACCACGCGGGCCAGCACCGTGGCGCCGGCGGCGCGCGCCCGCTCGGGGGTGGTCACCACCACTGCCGCCGCGCCGTCCGAGATCTTGGAGCTGTTGCCGGCGGTCACCACCCCGTCCTTCTTGAACGCCGGCCGCAGGCTCGCGAGCGCCTCCAGGCTGGTCTCGCGCGGCACCTCGTCCTTGGCGAAAGATTCGACCTTGCCCTTGCCGGCCTGCACCGGCACCGGCACGATCTCGTCGGCGAAACGTCCCTCGCGCTGGGCGAGGAGCGCCCGGTCGTAGCTCTGCTTGGCGAAACGGTCCATCTCCTGGCGGCTCACCGAGAACTTCTTCGCGATCAGCTCGGCGGTGTTGCCCATGTGGAAGTTGTTGTTCACGTCCCACAGCCCGTCGTACACCATGCCGTCGAGGATCTCGGTGTTGCCCATGCGGGCGCCAGCGCGCATCTTGGGGACCAGGAAGGGCGCCAGGTTCATGTTCTCCATGCCGCCGGCCACCACCACCTCGGCGTCGCCGCACTGCACCGCGTGGGCGGCCAGCATGACCGCCTTCAACCCCGAACCGCACACCTTGTTGATGGTGAGGCACTCGATCTTCAGGGGGAGCTTCCCCCATAGCACCGCCTGACGGGCGGGGTTCTGCCCCATGCCGTGCGGCAGCACGCAGCCCATGATGACCTCGTCCACCTGCTCCTCGGCGAACTTCGAGCGCCGGATGGCCTCGCGGATGACGATGGCCCCGAGCTCCTTGGCCGGCACGCTCTTGAGGGCGCCACCGAAGTCCCCGATGGCCGTACGACAGGCCGCGACGATGACCGCTTCGCGCATGCGTTCCTCCTCCGAAGATGGGAAAACGGCGCGAAGGTAGCAGAGGCTTCGGCATTGTGCAACTAGAACAGGAGGATTACCTCCAGGGGACGGCGTCCCCCGGGAGCCCCACGGTGCGAGCGACCGAGCGGAGCATCGGGCCGCCGAGCCGCTAGCGCGAACGCGGCCCGCCGCAGTCCGAAAATCCTGAGGCGGTGGGTGAAGACGGCTTCATTTTCTCCGAACGGGGTACTCGACGGTCACCACGGTGTGCAGGCCGCCGCGCGGGCGGTAGTCGAGGCGCACCTGCATGCGCCGGGGGCGCACCGCGGCGACGAGGTCCTTGAGGATGCGCGCCGCGGCGTGTTCCTGCACGATGCCCACCTGGCGAAAGCTGAGCAGGTAGAACTTGAGCGACTTGAGCTCGAGGAGCTTTTCGCGCGGCACGTAGCGTACGGCGAGCGAACCCTGGTCTGGCAGCCCCGTCCACGGGCACAAGGCGGAGAACTCCTCGCTGTCGATGCTCACCTCGGCGGGTTGGCCGCGGTACCAGTAGGGGATGGCCAGCAGCACGTCGGCGCGGATCTCGCGCTCGCTCTTGCGATCGATTTTGACCTTGGCGTCGAGCGCGCGGTAGCGGCGCGAGAGATTTTCCTTGGGGTTCCTGGCTTTCATCAGCGTTCCTCACTGGTTGCGGGAATGGCTGATCTCGATGATACACGTCCGACGGCGTTCGACCAACTGATTCTTGCCCCCCCCCTTGACCGGGTCTGGGCTCGATATATGATGGACCGGCCGTGGCAGGCGAGACGAAACTTTTCGGAAAATACCGCCTGGCGAAACGCATTGGCGTCGGCGGGATGGCCGAGGTGTGGCTGGCCACCGCCGCCGGTCCGGGCGGCATCACCCGCCCGGTGGCCATCAAGCGCATCCTGCCCCACCTGGCCGAGGACCGGGAGTTCCTGAGCATGTTCTTCGACGAGGCGCGCTTGCTGGCGCGCCTCAACCATCCCAACATCGTGCAGATCTACGAAATGGGGAAGACCGAGGGCGGCTACGCGCTGGTGATGGAGTTCGTCCACGGCGCCAGCATGGAAAAATTGCTCCGGGTGTGCGCCCGCCAGGGCCGCAAGCTGCCCATCGAGTACGCGGTAAAGATCGTGAGCTACGTGTGCGAGGGCCTGGAGTACGCCCACAACTTCTCCGCGCCCGACGGCCGCTCGCTCGGCCTGGTGCACCGCGACCTCAGCCCGGGCAACATCATGATCAGCTTCGACGGGGTGGTGAAGATCCTGGACTTCGGGGTGGCCAAGGCCGCCGGCAACCTCACCAAGACGCGGCCGTCGTTCCTCAAGGGCAAGGCCGCCTATATGGCCCCGGAGCAGATCTCGCAGGCCGAGGACTTGGACCGGCGAGTGGACGTGTTCTCGCTGGGGGTGTCGCTCTTTGAGTTCGTGACCGGCAAGCGGCCCTTCGAGGGTGCCACCGAGCTCCAGATCATGATGAGTATCACCCAGAAGCCCGCGCCCGACGCGACCGCCGTCGATCCCGAGGTGCCGCGTGAGCTTTCGGACATCCTCCATCGCGCCCTGGCCAAGAAGCGCGAGGAGCGCTACGGCTCCGCGCGAGAGATGCGGGCCGATCTGGAAACGTTCTTGTTCAACCGGCGCATGCTGGTGGATCAGGTGACGCTGGCCGGTTTCCTGCGCGAGCTGGCGCGCACCCGGACCACTGGGTCGATTCCCGCGCCCTCGGCCGGGCCGATCCCGACCCCGTCGGCCGTCCCGGTCGCACCCGCGGCGGCGAAGACCCCGGCGTCGGGGGTGCCGGTCGCGCCTGTGGTGGCACCAGCGCCAGCCAGGTCCCCGACCCCGGCTGCCGTGACGCCCGCTCCGCCGGTGAAATCTCCGCCGGTGACGAACGCTCCGACTGGGTCTCCGGCAGAGCCGGGGGGAGTCTTCGCCTCGGCTGCCGCTCCCGCGGCCCCGGCCGCCGCGCCCGAGCCGCCGCGGCCGGTGGCCTTCGGGTTGGGCACCATGCCTGGAGAGGATGAAAAACTTAGAGCGCGGCGGTTTTCGCCTTTGCTCATCGTGGTGATCCTTTTCGTGCTCGGTGGGGCGAGCGCGGTGGTGTATTTCGGGATCCGCTCGGGCGGGTCTTCCCGGTCCGTCTCGCCCGAGCCGCCGGCGACCTCGGATGCGGCACCGGCCGCTGCTGAACCCAGGATGGCGGTCTATGAGGAACTGGCGCCTTCGCCGGACGCGGGAGCGGTGGAGACGCCCGACGCCGCGGCGAGCGCCGAGGCGGTCCCGCCCGCGCCGGCCGTGAAACCGGCACCGCCCCCACCGGCGTTGGCGGCCGCGGGACGGCCTCCGGCGAAGAGACCGGCCGTGCCGCGGGAGATTCCGGCGCCCGTGCCGTCGCCTGCGAAGACAGGGCAACCCACCAAGGAAGACGACGTGCTCGTGGAGTCTCCACGAGATCCCATGGATAGCGCGCCTACGGCTACAGAGGTCGTGCCTCCGCCGGTGCCACCTCCACCCCCTCCTATCGCCCCCACCCCCTCGCCCCCGGAGCCGGCTCCGGCCAGCGCAGCACCGGTACCCGCACCCACGCCGACGGCCGCGCCGACGTACCAGCCACCAGAAGTCGTGCGCAAGCGGAGGATCGCCGGTGCCGAGCCGGAGTACCCGCCGATAGCGCGGCAGACCCGGCGCGAGGCGACGCTCATGGTCAAGATCCGGATCTCGGCACAGGGCGAGGTGGCCGAGATCCGTTTTCTTCGGACCGACCCTTTGTTTGAGGACACCGTCCGCGAGGCGATCAAGGCCTGGCGTTTCTCTCCGACCACCATCAACGGGCGGCCGATCGAGACGTACACCGTTTACAAGTTCATCTTCTCCCTGGCGCCGTGATGGCGCACGCCGGTCGGCCGGCTTGCGGAGGCGGCTGGGGCGGCTGGGGCCTGTCCCCTTGTTTTTTATTATATATCATGGTGTTACAGCGGAACTACGCTGTTCGCGTGCCCGGATGGGATGGAATTAAATAATGCCAATATAATCAATATGTTGCAATGATAATCACGGGGCCTGTCCCCAGGGGGCTTGAAGAGCTCGAACGAAAACCCGTCGAAATTGCAAGGAATCCTTGACACCATGCGAGCCTCCGAAAATAATGCCGCGTCTGACCTTACCGGGGGCCGACTCGAGCGCCGGCCCGCCAGCGACGGGCCCCGGCCGGAGAACAAAGTGTCCCTAAAAGCCATCGTCGAGGCTCAAAGCCGGTTTTGCGGAAGAAACCCGGTCAAAGTGCTGCTGATCGCCGCTGTCATGTCCGTGCTGGCCGGCATCGCGGTGGCGCACCTCCCCATCCTCACGGCACGCCAGGCGTTGCTCCCCAAGGACGAGGACGTCTCCAAGCGGTTCGAACGTTTCCTCAAGACCTTCGGTGCCGCGTCCGATCTCATCGTGGTCCTGGAGGGGGGGACGCCGGCGGAGAACGAGCGGTACGCGCTGGCCCTCGCCGAACGCATGCGCGAGCTGCCCGAGGTCGGATCCGTGACCGAGCACCTCGACATCCGCTTCTTCCTCGAGCACGCCTACCTGCTCATCCCGGAGGAGCGTCTGGCGCAATTCGCCTCGGTGATGGACCTTCTGGAGGGCATGCAGGTGGCCGAGGAAACCAGCCTCGACGAGAGCCTGCGCGCGGCCCTCGACTGGGTGGAGAACCACCCGCCCCTCAGCAAGATCGCCATCGACATCCCCACCGCCCAGGGGGGCTTGGAAATCCTGCATTTCCTGCTGGACGAGTGGCGGCGCTGGTTGGACGCGCCCGAGGTGCCCGCCGCCCTGGCCTGGGAAAAGCTCTTGGTCCGCTATGGCGCCGAGGGGATGGCCAAGGGCTTCTTCGCCTCGCGCGACGGCCGGATGCTCTTTGTCTTCGTCCACCCCCGCGATCCGTCGGAGGAATTCGAGTCGCTGCGCCCCTTCATCGAGGGCGTGCGTCGGGCCGCGGCCGCGCTGGACGAAGAGACGCGCCGGTCGGGACGCACCCCGCCCCGGGTCGCGCTTACCGGGCTCCCCGCCATCGTCTTCGAGGAGTACATCTCCCTGCGCGGCGACATCTTGATGGTGGTGTTCACGGCGGCCGCGCTCATCGTGCTGCTTGTGATGCTGGCCTATCGATCGCTGCGCTGGGGGATCTGTATCTTTCTCCCCATGCTGCTGGGGGTGCTGTGGAGCACGGGGCTCACGCTGTTCCTCGAAGGTCACCTCACCATCATCACCTTTGCCTTCACCGCCATCCTGTTCGGGCTCGGCGCGGACTACGGCATCTTCACCACCTCGCGCATCTCCGAGGAACGTCGCCGAGGCGCGCCGCTGCTCGACGCCATCGCCGCCGGCATGGCCGCCGCCTTCCGGGCCGTGCTCACCGCCGGTGGCGCGGCGGTGGTGATCTTCGGCGCCCTGGGCACGGTGAGCTTCACCGGCTTCGCCGAGCTGGGCCGGGTGGCGGCGGTCGGCGTACTCATGGTGCTCGTTTCCACCTACACCGTCGGGCCCGCGCTGTACGCCCTGTTGCCGCCCCGGCTCCGGGGCGGGGGGACAACCGAGGCGGAGCCGGCCGCTGTGACGGCGCCGCCCGAGGCGCGGCGAGCCGCACCGCGCTGGCCGGCCGCCGCCGCCGTTGGCTTGGGGATCGGCGCCGCGGTGCTCGGAACCCTGGCCGCTCGTGGCATCGTCTTCGACTACGACGTGTTGTCGTTGCTGCCCCGCGACTCCGAGGCCGCCGAGTTCCAGCGGCGCATGGTGGCCGAGAGCGACTACCAGGGAGAGGTGGTTATCTTCCTGGCGCCCTCCATGGAAGAGGCGCGTCGCATCGCCAACGACGCCGCGCGCCTGCCGAGCATCGCCCGGGTGCAGGCGCTCACCAACCTCTTTCCCCAGAACGCCTCCGCGCTGGCCGAGAAGGCCCGCCCCATCGGTGCCTCAATCGCTCGCGCCGCCTACGCCCGGAAGACCATGGCCATGCAGCGGGTGAACCTGGCGCCGGAGGCCTTCTCGAAGCTGGTCGGGCTCATCGCCCGCGGCCAGACGCTCATCGACGAGGCCGAGGAGCAGGCCTTCTCTGCCGGGCACGGGGAGCTGGTGCAGGTCATCGACCGGGTGCGTGCCCGCATCCAGGGCGTGCTGGAGAGCGTCAGGCGCGACCCCGAGAAGGCGCGGCAGCGCAGCGAGCTGTTCTTCCAGACCCTGCTTTTCATGACCCAGGAAGGATTTCGCGTCATCGAGAAGTGGCAGCAGGCCGAGCCGCTCACGCCGCAGGCCCTGCCCGCCTCGCTGCGGGACCGCTTCTTCACCCAGGACGGCAAGCAGGTCGTGGTGTATGCCTTCCCCTCCGAGTCGGTCTACGACCCGAACGCGTTGGATCGCTTGATGAAGGATGTGTACCGCGTCTCCCCCGAGGCCACCGGCTTCCCTACCACGCACCAGGTGTTCTCCCGCGCGGTGGTGGAGAGCTTCACCCACGGCACCTACCTGGCGCTCGTGGCCTGCCTGGTGTGGATCCTGCTGGTGCTGCGCTCGCTGAAGCTCTTCCTGGTGGCCGCCCTGCCCATGCTGCTCGGTGGCGGCTGGCTGCTGGGGCTGATGGTCGCGGGCGGCTTCAAGTACACCTACGCCAACATCATCGCCTTGCCGCTGGTGATGGGCCTGGCGGTGGACTATGGCGTGTGGTACGCCCATCGCCTGAGCGAGTTCCCCGGCCTCGACGCCTGGCAGGTGATGCGCCGCTCGGCGGCCACCATCGTGATGGCCGCGGGCACGGTGCTGTCGGGGCTGGGCGCCATCGCCCTGGCCCGCTACCGCGGCGTGTCCGGCATGGGTTTCGCTCTCACCGCAGGCTTGCTGTGCTGTCTTGTGGCCGCGCTGGGACTGGCCCCGGCGGCGGCCCGGCTGCTGTTCCGGAGGAAATCATGAAAAACGTCGTCGCGCCGTGGCTTGTGTTCCTTGCGCTGCTCGCCGCTCCGTCTCGTGCCTTGCCCGCCCAACCCATCCTGGTGTGCTACCCCGGTGGCCCGGTGGACGCCACCGAGGCCGGCAACGCCCTGGGCTCCATGCTGCGGGTGGTGGAGCGGGTGGGGCAGTGGAAGAGCGGCACCTTCGAGAGCGCCTTCACCTCCCGCGCCGACGAGTGCCGCAAGCTGCTGGCAGAACGCAAGCCGGCCTTTGCCATCACCTCGCTAGGGCTGTACCTGGAGCTGGCCGCCCGGCATCACCTGGTGCCGGTGGTCCAGCCGCGCATCAAGGGCCAGACCGCGGAGCGCTACCGGGTCATGGTGAAGAAGGGCGCCTTCGCCGACCTGGCCGCCCTCAAGGGAAAGAGCCTGGGGGGCAGCGTGCTGGAGGAGACGGAGTTCCTGCGCCGCATCGTGTTCGCGGGGAGCCTCGATCCGGCCAAGCACTTCTCGCTCAAGCCCTCGCGCCAGGCGCTGCGCTCGCTGCGGGCCCTGGCCAAGGGCGAGCTCGACGCGGTGCTGGTGAACCAGCAGCAGTTCGACGCCCTGGGTGGGTTGCCCTTCGCCAAGGACCTGGAGGCGGTGTTCACCTCCGAGGCCATCCCGCTCATGGGGCTGGTGGCCGACGAGAAGGCCACCAACGCCAGCGAACGCGAGCGCCTGACGCGCGCCTTGCAGGGCATGTGCCAGGACGCCGAGGGCAAGAAGCTGTGCGAGCTCTTCGGGGTGGAGTCGTTCGAGCCGGTGAAGGCCGGGACCTTCGACACCGCCCGCACCTTATGGGAGGCGGGCTCGAAATGACGCGTGTTCTTTCGCTCGCGCTCCTTGGGGGGATCCTCGCCGGCGGGTGCGGGCACCTGGTCACCGATCTGGCCCCGCTCGAGCTCGGCGACTGCCCGGAAGGCGCCGAGCTCCTGCAACGCTCGTTCGGCTGCGAGAGCGACGGCCCGCTCCTCGCCTGCGCCCTGGGCGCGTTGCGCGAGGACGACCGGCCTGCTCTCCGTCGCACCGCGTTCGGCGCGCGCCTGTGCAAGCTGCTCGCCGAGCGTGAGACCGACCCCGGGCGCCGCGAGAAGCTCGCCGCCGAGGGGGTGCGCCTGGCCGAGGAGGCGCTGGCCCTCGGCGCCACCGATGACGGCGCGGTGTATTACTACCTGGGCGCGAACCTGGGCATCGCGGTGCGCGACCACTCCATGCTGGCCTTCCAGAACCTGTCCCGGTTGCACGAGGTCATGCAGAAGGCGCAGGCGCTCGCGCCGGCGGAGGACCAGGGCGGTCCGGGGCGGATCCTGGGCGTGCTGTACCTCAAGGCTCCGCCCTGGCCCAAGGGCATCGGCGACGTGGACAAGGCCCTGGATGTCCTGGCCCAGCTCGTCCAGGCGCATCCCGAGCACCCGCTGAACCACCTCTTCTACGCCCAGGCGTTGTGGCAGGCGGAGGAGGACGACGCCCGCGCCCAGGTGGACCGGGAGCTCGCCGAGGTCGCGCGCCTGCTCGCGAACGGCGCTTGGGGCCTGTGCGCCGAGCCGTGGCGCAAGGAGATGCAGACCTTCGTCTCCAAGCTGCCCGCCGCGGCCGCGGATGGCAAGTAGGAGCGCGGCGCTACCGTACGGGCGGCCAAGGAGCGGAGCCTTTTCGCGCGAACGCGGGGTGAAAAGAGCCAGCGCGTTCGCGCAAGCCGATGCGGTGCGGCCGAGGGCCATATTGAGAGTTGGCTCGAGCGCCAGGAGGAAGCATGAACCAGGTGTGGATTCGCGGCGGCACGGTGTGGACCGGTGGAGAAACGGCGCGCGTGCTCTCGGGTGGCGTACTGTGCCGGGGAGATCGCATCGAGGCGGTGGGCTCGGACAGCGAGCTCGAGCCGCTCGCCCGCGGGGCCGAGGTCATCCCGGCCGCGGGCCGGCTGGTGACCCCGGGGTTCATCAACGCCCACATGCACCTGTACTCCACCCTGGCCCGCGGCATGGCGTTGAAAGACCCGCCGGCCGAGAACTTCCGCGAGATCCTGGAGCGCCTGTGGTGGCGGCTGGACAAGGCGCTCACCCTCGCGGACCTGGGGGTTTCGGCGGAGCTCGCGCTGGCGGATGCCCTGCACGCCGGCGTGACCACCCTGATCGACCACCACGCCAGCCCCTCCTGCATCGCCGGGTCGCTCGATGAGCTGGCCGCGGCCGCGCAGCGGCTGGGGGTGCGCCTGTGCACCTGCTACGAGGTTTCCGATCGCGACGGGCCCGACAAGGCGCGCGCCGGCATCGCGGAAAACGTGCGCTTCGCCGCCGCGGTGCGGGCGGAGCCGACGCTGCGGGGCCTGTTCGGGCTGCACGCCTCGTTCACGCTCGAGGACGAGACGCTGCGCCGCGCGGCCGAGGCGGGCGCGGGCATGGCCTTCCACGTGCACGCGGCCGAGGCGGCCTCGGACGTGGCCGACGCCCGGAGGAGGGGCGCCGCAGGCGCGGTGGCCCGCCTGCACCGTCTGGGTGTTCTCCCGCGCGGCAGCATCGCCGCTCACTGTGTTCACACCTCCGAGGAGGAGTGGGCGCTGCTGCGGGAGGCCGGCGTGTTTTGCGTGCACAACCCCCAGTCCAACATGAACAACGCGGTGGGCGCGGCGCGCGTGGCCGAGATGGTGGCGGCCGGCCTCATGGTTGGCATCGGCAGCGACGGAATGGAGGCCGACGTGCGCGAAGAGCTGCGGGCCGCCTTCCTGCTCGATCACCACCGGCGGGCCGACCCGCGCGGGATGTGGGCGGAGCTTTCACGCTTGCTGCTCGCCAACCAACGCCTGGCGAGCGGAATCTTCGGCCTTGCGCTCGGCGAACTCGCCCCGGGGGCGGCGGCGGACGTGGTGGTTTACGACTATCGCCCGCCCACGCCGCTTGTGGCGCAGAACTTCCTCGGGCACTTCTTGTTCGGCGCCTACCGCGCCCCGGCGCGCGAGGTGCTGGTGGGGGGGCGCCGCCGGCTGCGGGGCGGCGAGATCCCCGGCTTCGATCCCGAGGCGCTGGCCTTGCGCGCCCGCGCGCGCGCCGAGGCTCTGTGGCAAAGGTTCTAGTCGCACTCGTGACCAGGGGACGAGGTGAGGCATGCGCGCTTCGGTGAGCCTGCCCTGTGGCAAGGGGTTCGAGACGGCCGGGCTGCCCGACGGTTGGGTCATGGATCTCGTCGAATCCAGCGGCCCGGGGGACCTCCCCGATCCCGAGACGGCGCTGCTCGACGCGTTGGAGCGGCCCATCGGTTGCCCGCCGCTCTCGGCTCGCGCGGCGGCCGCCGGCCGCATCCTGCTCGTGGTCTCGGACATCACCCGCAAGGATGGCAAGGCCGAGCTGCTGCCGTGGCTCCAGGCCTACCTGTCGCGGGCCGGGGTGGGGCCGGAGCGGGTGGATGTGATGCTGGCCCGCGGCACCCACCGCGCGGCCAGCGACGCGGAACTTTCGGAGGCCCTGGGCGCCGAGACGGTGCGGCGCCACGCCGTATATCAACACGATTGCGATCGGGATCTGCGCGATCTGGGCGTCACCTCGCGCGGCACGCCGGTGCTGCTCAACCGGCGCCTGTGGGACTACGACCTTCTGGTGGTGGTGACCGGGGTGGTGCACCATTACTTCGCTGGGTTCGGCGGCGGCTGCAAGATGATCGTCCCCGGCGTGGCAGGCCGTTCGACCATCCGCCGCTCGCACGCGCTGGTGTTCCAGGACGAGTCGCAGGGCGGGGGACGGCGGCCGGGCGTGGAGCCGGGCCGGCTCACGGGCAACGCGGTGCACGAGGACTTCGCCGAGGCGAGCCGGCGGCTCGACCGGCCGGTGTTCCTCATCGACAGCGTGCGCGGCAGCCGCGCCGGCCGGTTCGCCGGTTTCTGGGCGGGGGACCTGTTCAAGGCGCACCGGCTGGCCTGCGACGCCTACCTGGGCTGGCGGGCCTATCCTTTCCTTGCGCCGTACCCGCTGGTGCTCTCGGGGAGCGGGGGCTTCCCCACCGATCGCAACCTGGTCCAGGCGCACAAGGGGTTGGTGGGCGCGGTGCGGCTGGCCGCGCCGGGCGGGGTCATCGTCCACTGCGCCGAGTGCTCCGACGGCCTGGGGGGAGATGACCTGGAGCGCTGGCTCGCCATGGAGACACTATCCGAGATGGAGCGCGAGCTGCGGCGCGACTACGTCATCTACGGCCAGACCCTGTACGCGCTGCGGGAGAAGGCGGCCGCGCACCGCATCCACCTGGTGTCGCGGCTCCCGCCGGAACAGGTGCGCGCGCTGGGGATGCACCCGGCGGCATCCCTGGAGCAGGCGCTTTCTGAGGTCATCCCCGGCCTGCCCCCGAACCACGCCACCGCGGTGTTCCCCGACGGAGGAAGCCTGTTGCCTGTGCCTGCCGCCCGGGGATGCGACGCATGACCGGGCGGGGCAAGCGAGCCGGGGCGGTCGGCGCGGGAAAGCTCGAGCGGTTGTTCTCGCCGCGCGGGCGGCTTTCTCGCGAGCTCCCCGGCTTCGAGCGGCGTCCGGGGCAGATGGAGGTGCTGCGCGCCGCCGCCCGGGCCTTTCGCGAGGACGGGGTGTTGCTGGCCGAGGCCGGGACGGGGATAGGCAAGAGCCTGGCCTACGGCGTCCCGGCGGCGGATTTCGCGCTGGAACACCACCAGGCGGTGGTGATCTCCACCGCCACCATCAACCTCCAGGAGCAACTCTACCGCAAGGACCTGCCGCTCATCGCGCGGGTGATGGGGGGCGATCTCAAGGTGGTGTTGGTCAAGGGGCGCGCCAACTACCTGTGCCGACGCCGCCTCTCCGAGCGCTTGCGGCAGGGGAACCTTTTCGCCGACGACGAGGGCGCCCTGTCAGCGCTTTCGCGGTTCGTCGAGCGCACCCGCGACGGCAGCCGCTCGGACCTGGAAGAACCCGTGCCGCCGGACGTCTGGGAGGAGGTGTCGTCGGACGCGGACGCCTGCCCGGGCCGCCGCTGCCCCTTTCGCAAGGAGTGCTTTTTTCGCGCGGCCCGCCGCCAGGTCCATGACGCCGACCTCCTGGTGGTCAACCACCACCTGCTGTTCGCCGACCTGGCGGTGCGCCTGGAGCGGGAGGACTGGGAGGAGCGGGCGGTGCTGCCGGCCTTCTCGCGGGTGGTGCTGGACGAGGCCCACGAGGTCGAGGACGCGGCCTCGAGTTTCTTCGGCGAACGGCTGACCCGACGGGGCCTCATGTGGCTGCTCGGAAGGATGACGGGCTCGCGCCGCAAGGGGCGCGCGGGCATCCTGGAAGAGGTGTCGAAGGAGCTCGAGGATCGCGCGCCGCTGGAGGCGCTCTCGCGGGTGCAGGATTGCCGCCGGCGTTGCGGCCGGGCCTTCGACGGGCTGGAGGCGTTCTGTTCCCAGCGCTTCTCCGGCGGCGGGCCGTCTGAGCGCAGGTTGCGCCTCACCCGCGAGATCCTGGAGTCGGTGGAATTCCTCCCGGCGCGCGAGGAGCTGCTGGAACTCGCCGGGCGGCTCCAGCGAGCGGCCGAGGACGTGGCGGCGCGTCTCGCGAGGGTGCGCCTGCTGCGCGAGGAGAGCGGGGCCATGCTCGAGGCGCGGGGCGCCTCGGAGCGCCTGCGCCAGCACGCCTCCGCGCTGCGCCGGCTGCTGGACCCGGAAGACGAGACCAACGTGCGCTGGGTGGAGTTCGAGCCCGATCGGTCGCGCCGCATCGCGCTCCGTTCCGCGCCGCTGGATGTCGGGCCGCTCCTGGAGCGGGCGCTGCTCCGCCCCCTGCGAACGGTGATCTTCACCTCGGCCACGCTCTCGGTGGGCGGCGACTTCTCGTACTTTGCGCGCCAGTGCGGCGCCGATCGGATCGAAGCGGAGCGGGTGCGAAACCTCAAGGCGGAAAGCCCCTTCGACTTCGGCCAGCAAGCGTTGCTGGCGGTCCCGCTCGATCTGCCGAACCCCAGGGAACGCTCGTTCGAGAGCGATCTTCCGGGCGCGCTCCTGCCCGTCATCCAGGCCAGCTCCGGGCGGGCGCTGGTGCTGTTCACCTCGCACGCGCTGCTGCGGCGTACGGCCGAGGCGCTGCGCGCCGAGCTTGCGGCGTTGGGCATTCGCCTGCTGGTGCAGGGAGAGGCGCCGCGCGACAGGCTGCTCGAGGACTTTCGTCGCGACGAGACCTCGGTGTTGTTCGGGGCGGACTCCTTCTGGCAGGGGGTGGACGTGCCGGGCCCGGCGCTGTGCAACGTGATCGTCACCCGGCTGCCCTTCGACGTGCCGGACGAACCGTTGCAGGAGGCGCGGGCCGAGGCCATCGAACGGAGCGGCCGGAGCTCCTTCGAAGAGCTCTCCCTGCCGCGAGCGGTGTTGCGGCTCAAGCAGGGGTTCGGGCGCCTCATTCGCAACGGGCGCGACTTCGGCACGGTGGTGGTGCTCGACCACCGCCTGCTCTCGCGCCCGTACGGCCGGTTGTTTTTGGAGAGCCTGCCCCCGGCGCCCGTGTGTCGGGGGACGCTCGACGAGGTGCGCGGGCGGCTTTCGGAGTTCTTCGAACGCTACTTGGAGACCACGCCAGACCAGGCCTCCAAGATCCACCCCAAGTGATAGGGCCTGCAAGTGCGGTTGATCTCGACGGGGGTCTTGACGGGGATGTTGGGCACTCGTGGCAGGCCCCTGGGAAGCTTCGACCTCACGATGGCCAGGCCCGACTGCGACCAGAGCGTCAGGCGATCCCAGGGTTTCCTCCTGCGGATGGAACGAAAAATGAACCCGTGACCGTCCTGGAGCATGTTCTGCCCGAGTTCATTCTGGCCAAAGATCCAGTCCACGCTCTTTCTGGATATCTCCAGGTAACGCGCATCCTGCGTCAATCGGTAGAGGGCGAGAAGCGCCATGGGGGCCATGGCGTCCTGGTGCACGGAGTAGATTTCGTACGGCTCCACCACCACGCCCTCATCGGCCGAGAATATCCAGGGCCAGCCGCCATCCGAGAGCTGGCTCCTGAGCATAGCTTCGGCCAATCTCACGGCCGCCTGCCGGTAGCGCTCCGGCGCGTCTTCCAGTCCCGCCCGAGCGGCCATCGACAGCGCCAGCAGTCCATAGATCTGGGTGGCGAAATTCGGCAACGGCCGGCGCAGATCCCGTTTTCCGTGTTGGTAGAGGAGCCCGCTCAAAGACACCATTTCGTCAAACAAGAAGCGGCCGATATTCTCCGCAAGACGCCGGGCGGCGTCGTCCTGGAACACGCGGGCGTATTCCACAAGGCCGATCATCAGCCAGGCGACCTCCATACCCTCGAGGCTGCGGAGCAGGGCGACGTTCTCGGTGGCGGTTTTTACCCGTTGCAGGAGTTGCGGGCCTTCGCTCGCGCCGAGCCGGGCTGCGTTCCAGAGGTACAATCCCACATCTCCGCGGGTGAGCTGCGGCGAATCCACGCGTTCCAGGAGTCGTCGCCACAGTTTCTTTCGGTCGGTGCGGCAGTCGATGCCATGCTCTTCGGCGCGGCTGGTTCCGAGAAGCACCATCAAGCTGTAGCGCAGGGAAGTCCCTCGCGGGCGGGCGTCCTTGCCGGCGATTTCGTGGGCGAAGAGAAGGGGATCCTCGACCGAACGCATCCGGCCTAGTCCGTTCGCTGCCAGGCGGACCAGCTCGCGTATGGCCTCGTCGGTCACTCTCCCCTCCCGGTGGGCAGCGCGTAGATGGTGAGTCCTTCCGCGAGGAGGCGCTCGAACGCGGCGAACAGGGGGCGCGCGCGCGCCGCCATGATTTCACCCTTGCCCAGGCGGAGAGACTGGAGGGCACCCTCTTGTATAAGGCGGAGCTTGAACCGAGCCTCCAGGTCGGGCCGGCGATCGATGCGGTACGGCGCCAGCCGGGGGTCGTGGACCGGCGTGTGGACGATCACCGGCTCGCCCGAAGCGTTCCGGCAGCGAGCGGCGAACGTCGAGTCGCTGAACACCCGGATGGGGAACGAAGGTTGTAGGCATTCGAAGGCGTGATAGAGCGTGATGGCCCACAACCGGCAGCCGAACCAAACCTGCAGGGCGTTCTGCTCGACCAGCCGGGCGAAGGGAGTACCCTCTCCGAAAGGCGTCGCCGCCTGTTCGTGTCCCGCCACGAATTCCTCGGCGCGGGAACCCCAGGCGCAAACGGAGTGCGTCGGGTGCAGGCTGCGAAAGACGTCCTTGCGCTTTCGGAAGGCCTCGGTGATGGCGCCCATGGTCGAAGGGGTGTTGCGGACGTCGAACAGAGGATCTCTCGACAAGTGTTCCCGGCCCGTACCATCGATGGGGAAAGCCGGCATTACGACCAGGCCCTCGGGTCCCACCAGGGCCTTCAGGGATTCGATCACGGTTTCGGCGCCTCCCTGGATGCGGCCGAAGGCGCTCATGGAAGACTGCAGGAAAATCCAGTCCCCTCGCGTCAGGCCCAGGCGCCGGAATGCCTCGGTGATCTGCGTGGCGGAGACCTCCGTTGGGTCCCAGATCTGCGACAGGCGAAAGATCAGGCCGCGATATGCCTTGCGAAACCTTCGCAGGATTGGTTTGAGGCGGTCCGGGACGGCAGCTGAGAACATCAATGGCATAGCCGATACCACTGTAGACGATCCCCTCGCCGTGCTCAACGGCTCAACGATGGAGATGTGATATGCGAGATCCGAGATCCCGAGAGCCCCCGAGAGCGGTTCCACCCACCCCGGTTCGCCCATGCTGAAAACGAGACTGTTATTTCTTGAATTGATGCCAGGTGAAGACTCTCGCATTGTTAAAGAGCGACTTCCCGGCAGTTTTTTGCTTCTTGCCGCCCAAAAACAATCAGACCC